>NZ_OZ038523.1:752500-1352500 GCF_964036595.1 Tenacibaculum sp. 190524A05c
CTTCTATTTGAAGCAATTTTAACTATTAAAGACAAAGATTTTATACCTCTTTTAAATAAAAATTTAGAAGTTGCCAAAACGAATGAAGATGACATTAAAAATGGTTGGGTACCTGCTTTAGAAAACACAATAAATGAATTAACAAAATAACAAACGTACAACAATGTGTATAGCGGATTGTTCCCTTCGGGATACTACGTCATCATACACGGAACGTTAGCTACCATAAGAAATGACAACTCTCGATTTATTAACTACATTTTGGAAAAATTGGATAATGCTTCCGTCATTTATATTAGGAATTATCGGATTCTTCTTTTTTGTTTATTCTGTCTCTAATGAAAACATAAAGAGGAAAAAATCAAAAATAACTGGAATTTCTTTACTGATATTCTTTGCTTTTAATTGGTTTATTGGTTTTAGTTTAGCGTGGAGTCTTGAAACACTTGCCAAAAATGAATTAATTAACTTTTTAAACCAACCTAATATCGAAATTGAAATTAATGGTGAGAAACTAGTTCCTGAATACTTAACAAGAGTTATTAGTGAATTAAAAAAAATTGAAAATTTAACAGCACATCATTCGCACCCTACAGATGAAATTGAATTAAAAATATCATCTGAAGAAGATTCTATGACACTAGTAGTTAGGCAAGATTCCGAAAAGAAATATGAATTTTGGGTATTTTCAAATAAGTATAATCATACTAAAGAAAATATAATTGGAAAATTGAATACTTTAGTGTTTATTAAATATTTCGGTGGCTAACAATATACAACCACAATTATAGCGGATTCGACTACGCCCGAATAAATTCGCTAGTTACTAATACAAACTCTTACACAAAAAATGTAACTTTAAGCCGAATCAATCGTTAAACAAATAAATTTGGTTTAATTAATAGAAAATGCCACATTCTATAGTTGCTATTATAACAAAAGATAAAATTGATAAAGAAAGAGCTGAATATTATGATTTAATTCTCTTCTCAGAAAATAACTTTACAGTAATTGGGTTAAGCGGATCGCATTCAGAATATTGGGCAAAAAAATTAAACATTTATGATGATTACAGTGATTTCTTTGGATATCCTGATGGTGTTTTTATAAATATAACTTTAAAAATGACTGAAGATATTGGGATCAAGAAGTTTGCATTAGTTGCGACTGATTATTTTGGTGGCTTGGGTACTCAAGCCGGTCGGATATTTGAAAACGGAAATGAAATATTCCTGGATGGATATAATGATCAAGAGCCGCTATTTAAAGGAACTAGTATAAATATTGCACTGAAATATATTGGAGTGAAAAGGGGTAAAAAGTCAGACGAATTCGACACCATTAACTTATCTAAATATAGATCATTTGAAAAATATTATATAAAATATGATAATGAATAACTAAAAACCAACGAACAAAAAATCTTGCAATCTATTCAAATCCCTTTTTTAGAAATTATAGCACTTCTATCCGTCCTTCATTGTTTAGTCTTAAGCTTGGTCATTCTTTTCTCAAAATTTTTTAGAAGTAAACATAATAACTACTTAGGATATACTTTATTGATTATTGCTATTGTTGGTATTAACAATTGGTTTTGGGATAGAGGCTCAAACCCAACAATTATTAGTTTATTAGATCTATTTCTTTGGCAATTTCTATATCCAGTAACTCTGCTGCATTTTTTTCACAAAACATCGGAGGATGAAACCAAAAAAATAGTAGGAATCAAATATCTATACCTCCTTTTTATTGTATTAAGTGCTTTTAATAGTGTCATATCTTTAAGTACCATATTCAATTTATATAGTTTACCTCAAACTATTTGTACTCATGTTGATCAGTTTTATAAAGGAATCAGTTTTTTGTCTGTTATCTTTCCGATGTATACAATTATCCTATCCTACAGGCTAGTTCTTCACCACAAGGACAATCCAAGTAAAAAATGGTTAAGACAGCTTTGGATTTATTTTTCTATCCTTATGCTATTTGGTGTTGCATTTGAATTGCATAGATTTTTGTATTCGGAAAAACTACCTTTTACATATTTATGGACCTTTGCTTCTATCTTCCTTTATTGGTTAGTTTATAAAGGGTTTTATCAGTTTAAATTATCTAATGATAGATATGAAATTAGAACAATTGCTAAAAAAGAGAAAAACCAATTAGCAAGCAACAGAAATACTAAAAACACCCACTTTAATAAACTACTACTTTTAATAGAAAAAGAAAAAATTCATCATGATCCAAATCTAAGTAGAGACCATGTTGCAGAACAACTCGAAATTAGTAGTGGATATCTTTCTCAAATTATAAAAGAAAATACTTCTGGTAGTTTTTCAGACTTTATCAATTATCATCGGGTAAAAGATATCAAAGCATTGATCAAGGATCCGAGATTTGATAACTATAGTTTACTTTCTATTGGTTTGGAATGTGGGTTCAATTCTAAAACGTCCTTTTATACCAATTTTAAAAAAGAGACAGGTTTAACACCGAACCAGTATAAGAACAAATAGGTTCTAAATTGTCATAAGTATAGATTTCCGAACTACGCTAACCCAAACAGAATGTAGATTTGCGGTAAATCTAAATAATTATAATATGACTAAATTTTTAATCGCGTGTCTATCTTTTTTAATGATTTCTATTACCTATTCGCAATCAATTGATGTTGATAGCTGGACTCAAGATCTTGATACTTATAAGAGCAACTTGGAAAAATATCATATCGATCTTTATCATAAAATTAATAAAGCAGATTTTGAAAAGGAATTACAGCAGATAAAATCAAACCTTAATAACAAAACCGACCTGGAGGTTATCATTGACCTTATGCGATTGACTCGAAAAATAGGTGACGGACATACAGCATTTTCGTTAAGAGGATTTGAAACCCATAATTTCCCGATTGAAATTTATAATGTCAATGGACAATGGAGAGTGATCAAAACAACTAAAGAGCACAAAAACCTTCTAGGTAAAATTTTGATACAAATTGATAACGAATCAATTGATAAAGTCTCCCAAGAAGTAAGTAAAGTTGCTCAATATATTGAAAACAAACAATCAGAGATTATTAGAACCGGACAATATTTAATGAAATCTGAAGTACTCTTTGGTTTGAAGCTAACAAAGAATCAACGTAAGGCAGATTTTATTTTTTTAGACGATACAGGAGAGAAAACCAATGTTTCTTTAGAAGCAATTGCGAAAACCGATTACCATAAAAAAACCGAATTTGAATCTTTCACTATAAATGTTCCAGAAATACAAAAACCTTCAGATTCAAAACTAGATTATCTTTGGTTTAGTCCTATTAAAAACACTTCAGCGATTTATATCAAATTTGAGAGCTACCCCTCTTTTCAAGATATGGAAGCCTTTGGAGGTTCCCTTTTGTATTACATCAACAAGAATCAAATTAAGCAAGTGGTTATTGATTTAAGAAATAATGGTGGTGGAGATTTTTTTATTGGTACTTTTTTGGCTTATTATCTTAATCTGGCTAATAGCATTGATTGGAAATCTGGAGTATACGTGCTAACGGATAAAGTTACTTTTTCTGCAGCCACGAGTAATGCTTCTCAATTCAGACAGATGTTAAATGCAAAAATTATTGGAGAACCTACCGGTTCTAATCCAACAGGTTATCAAGATATGGGAGAATTTACGCTTCAAAATTCTGGGAGAATTGTTACATATTCAAAGCGATTATTCCGATTCCAAGAACAGGTAACTCAAGGAGTACAACCAGATGTCCAGATACCATATGATTGGAAAAGTTACTCAAATGGAATCGATAATATGATGCAATGGATTATTAATGATATACTGAAAAAATAGGTGTTTGTATATTAGTTTAATTTTAAAACTATAGATTACTTAAGGAATAATCTATCACCAACATTCAAATAAATGAAAATGAATAATAGAAAAAATATATTTTTTGGATTACTACAAATTTTACTTTCACTCCTCTGGATTCGGGAAATGTCTATGTTCTATTATTACTATCACTATACAAACATACTTTTTGCTCTTAGATATCCTGATTGGGTTTTATTTACAAATATAGTTTTGAGTTTTATTAATCTTTATTATGGACTCAAGTTAATGAATAGTAAAATTACAATTAGAAAAAGCTATACCGCATTCGTCATTATAGTCACTTTTGGGGTATTTGTTAACTTTTATTATTGGTTTCTTTAGTATATCAATATTGATTAATCTCCACATCTAATATTCAATCTTATTAATTATCTTTCGGCGAAAAAGGAAAATGACTTCCCTCCTTTTCCCGTGAATCTTATAAATAAATCCGTTATTTGAAATCAAAAAATATGAAAGAGGACTTTGAATATAAACTCGAGCAAATAAAAAATGTTTGGAATCAATTCATTTGGGAATATGATTTCTGCAAAAAAGAAATAAAATTTGATTTCGAAGCAAGAACTAATTATTTCGGAGATATATTCGGATATTTTCTTGACACTAACGTCATAATACTCCAATATTCTAATTCAGAATCAAATAGTATCCGGTTTTCAAATCAAATAAGTCTTTTACAAAGTATATATGTTCAACAAGATTTTATCGAAGAATTATTAAGACTTTTTAAATTAAGAATCAACAAAGGAGATTTAAAAAAAGATCCAAACTACACTATAAATAGAAATATTAGGAATGAATTGGTAGGACATCCAATTAGAAGAGAGAATGGAAATGGAGAACTAATTAGCTCATGTCTATTTGGTTACAATGGAGGAGATAGTAAAATAACTTATTTAAAATATCATAGAGAGAATAATTTCAAATTTGAATCTATGGAATTTTTGATTTCAGAAATAATTTCAAGACATAAAGAATTTCTTAACTATTATTTTGACAAAATATTAAATAAACTTAAACGGATTCTTTCAAAATTCATTAAAAAAATTGACACTTTAGAAAGTTTAATAGAAAATAAAAGTTTTAATGAAATATTAAATATTTCAGAAGTGTTTTTTGAATCAATATTTGAATCTGACTATATTTATGATAAAGATTCCTTATTAATAATATATTCAAAAAAAAATGATCATCTAAGATATCAAAACTTTATTGATCGATTTTATAGAGATCTAAAAACAGGATTGAAAGAAATCAAAGAGTATGTAAAGGAATTGTTCGAACCTCAATCTCCAAGAAGTAAAACTGAAGCTGAAAAAACTATTTTCAAAATAGAATTTGTTGAAGCATCAGAATTAAGTCCTGAAAAAATTGAATTACCTATTACATATCATTATGAACTTGGTAAATTAGCTATATAAAGAAATTCAATGGACTTTAATTTTTTCAGTGATTGTTTGAAACAAAAATGTTTAGATAATAAATTGGTTCTTGAAGAATTAAAACATATGAAATCGAATATTTTTAATAAAATTGAATACTACACAGCGCTAAGACTAATATATAAAGAGTTGAAAGAAGAATGAATAAAAAAGCCGATGTATACATAGCACTAAAAGAATGATATTGAAAAACGGATTAATAAGCATTCTAAATGCCATATTGGCAACTATTCTCTATCTCATAGGAATTGAACTTTTTGGTTCTTGGATTTTTTTAGCTAAAATACTTGGTATTGAGAACTATTACGAGTATTATCTTTTAATCCAAGGAACACTTCAGCTAATAAGTGTTTTGATTTTTATGTATTTCATTAGAAAGATGACTTTCAAAAATTTGATTGTGGATACTCAACTAAAATGGTATGTATTTGGGGTAATAATTGGAATTTCATTTGTCTTTATTCAAACACCTCTAAATTGGATTTACAATTTATTCTTTGAAACAGAATACCATATAGCTTATAGATTTGATGGTTTACCAAAATTTAAGAATATCAATATTATTCCTGTGATACTAATGATACCCATTGGAGAAGAATTGATTTTTAGAGAATATATCCAAAATTATTTACAGAAGACAACGAATGAAGTAATTGCAATTTTGTTTGCTTCTTTGATGTTTGCTTCAATTCATTCTCCTTATATGAATTTAATATTAGGATCATCAAATGAAAATTGGCATTTGTTCTATTTAACATTTTTTGGAGGCTTAATATCTGGAACTCTATACTTAAAATCTAAATCGATTGGTCCTTCTATCCTATTTCATGTTTTTTGGAATGTAATGGCTTGCATTGTTTAACATATAAAAACAAATGCTCCATTTAATTACAACTATATCAAAGCTTAGATACCATAGCTAAATTTAAATCTTATTAATTATCTTTTCCGCAGTAATTTAAATACTATGCAATAAATTATGAAATATCTTAAAATGAAAAACTATGTAGCTTTAATAATATCTATTTTGACTTTAACAAGTTGTTTTAAAAGGAACTATGAAAGTGAATTGATTAAATCACCTACTGGCAATTTTGAAATTAAAACAACCGTAAATAGAACTGATAAAAATGCAGACAATTACGCTGATGTAATTATTCATATTTTCGATATAAAAAGTAATAAGGTAACTCAATTGAATACTGGAGTTGGCGATTTTAGTAAATGGTCAGTCGGTTGGACTAAAATAGGAGATACAATCGTTCTTCAAAGCAGTGATATAGGAAATAAAGCATGGATTATTAGTAATAACAAACCTATTGAGATTAAAATGACAGATAATCTGAATAATCGAGCTGAATTTCTTAAATCAGAAAAATACGACTAAGAAACTCAACGGAAACTTAATCCTATTAGTTATCTTTCGGTGAAAAAGAAAAATGACTTCCCTCCTAGTCCTGTATAAACTATGTTCAAATATATTATAGAATAAGATGTAATGGCTATACCTAAAAAAGGATCAAGAAAAATAATTGTAAATAACGAGAAGTATAAATGGCTTATTCGAAAAAAGGGAACATATTCTCAAACGGTTTTTGGAAATGGTAAATTACATATTGCTATTGAATTAGAAGAGAACCCAGGAGCTAGCTTGTTCATTATTTCGGATCGTAATCATCCTAATGATATAGAAACAAAATCAGTAAATCCGATAAAACCATCTGACATTTCTAATTGGATATTGCAGGCTTATGATTTAGGATGGAATCCTTCAAATATGGGAAATCCCTTGCAAACTAGAATTATTAATGGTAAAATGGAATTAGTATAGAATATACATTATATGCCAAAATGTATAATTAATTCCCTCTGAGAACTCATTATTATTAATTATCTTTTCCGAAATACTGTAAATAGAATTTAACAAAACCAAGCTTAAAAAGAAATAAACAAAAAAGATAAAATGAACTTAAAAGAAAACAAAGAGATTAAAGAGATTTTGGAGAATGTAAAAATTGGAATGATTGATTACATTGAACCAGGAGAAACAGAATACACCGAATCTGATGTTGAAAAGTGTATATCTATAATGAACAATTTCCTTTCAGAAATATCCAATTCAGATTCACGCGAAATTGGAATGCAAAGTGTTAAAAAAGTGGTTATTGAATTAAATAAGCTAAATGAAGAATGTGAGTATGAAATAATAGAAACAGACCAAAGAGAACAACTAGCTGAAATAATAATTATAGCTGGTAGTCTTAAAGGTTATAACAATAAAAATGAGGATATCACTGAACAATGGAGAGATTGGTAGAATACATCATATAATTAATGTATTAAGTTAAAATTATGGAAATGAAAAAAGTCTTATTCTTAATAGTACTATTAATTGGTATTAACTCTTGGACTCAAAAACTAACTTGTGATGACTTTAAGATTGGAACATTCTATATTCCAACTACAGAAGAAATTAATAAATATAGAATTGAAGCAAATGATAGTATTGCGGAAATGATTCAAAAACGCGACTTATCCATCAAAAAATGGATTGTCGTTCGAGATAAAAACACTCAAATTGAATGGACTAATGGAATAGGAAATGGAAAACCAGAATATGAAATAATTGAATGGTTAGATGACTGTACGTATCGATTAACTTATGACGCTACAAAATCGAAATTAAATGATGAAAAGAAATGGGTTAATGACAATAATGGAATTGTTGTTACAAAAACAAAAATTGAAAATAACTGTATGTCTTATAGAGCAACAATGACTACCAAAGATGGGCAAAAAATTTCTCAAAACGGGATCATATGTAAGTAATAAAATAAGATTCGGTAATTTCATTTTTTCCAAACTTTCTAACTTAGCAATGAAAAAGTTAACAATAATTCTTACGCTACTTTTATTAGGGAATATTTTTGAACTGAATAGTCAAAATATTCATTTCAAAAGATTAAAGAATCCTAAAAATCTCAAACAAAAGGATTCTTTGATTATTGATTTAAAAAAAGGAGGTGCTTTTCATAATGTCTGGCAAAGATTAGTAATCATAAGAGAAAAAGAAAAACTACAATTAATTAAAATTGATAATGTTACTGAGCTTGTTTTAAAGTATGATAAAACATCAGTTTTATCAAATTCAGAAGAGAATTGGCTTAAAAATAATTTTAATAAAGTTTTTAAATCTGATAATAAAACAAGAATAAGTAACGAAGAATATATCTCTATTATTAATAAAATCAGTGATTTAATTTTAACTTATAAAGATTGTAAAACCAATATAACCGGTAAGTATTCGAAAATTACTATTTCAATGAATAATATTAAAGAAGTTTTTGACTTTAACTGTGAAATACATGCTAACTTATAAAAACCTGTAAACTCTAATAACAAAACTCGATCTTATTACATATCTTTCACTAACAATGGAAAGACTACATTAATCACTATTTAAAACATTTCATGAAAAAGACAATTACTTTAATTTTACTAGGTATGCTATCATTAGGCTTATTTAGCTTCATAAAGAAAGATAAAAAGAAAACTACCAATTCAAGTTCGGTAATTCTAGGGATGGTTCTTTTAGAAGATCCTAACTCATTTGACTTGAAAAAAACTATAAATGAATTACGAACGAAATGGAAATTAAAAGTTGATGAGAGTGAATCTGATGATAAAGCTGCCGTATTATTAATAAATGATTACAGAATTGTAATAGCAAATATTGCCGCTCCTATTCCAGGAAAAGAAGTTGAAAACGCCGCAGAATTCAATTATTTCTGGAAAAATGGAGCTCAGGAAGCATCTAAACATAAAGGTCATATTGTTGTTTCAATTATGAATGCAGGCAAAAATCCTGTACAAGAAAATGTATTATACAGTAAAATAGCTTCAGCAGTTATGAACAACAGTTCATCATTAGGTATTTATATTGGAGGAAGAACTTTAGTTCTGAAAAAAGATTTTTACCTCGCAAATGTGGAAATGATGACGGAAGAAGATCTTCCTTTATACAATTGGATTTACTTTGGAATAAAGCAATTAAACGGAAAACAATCTGTTTACACCTATGGCCTATCTGATTTTGGAAAAATGGAAATGGAGATTATAGATTCAAATAAATCCATTCAAGAAATCAATGAAATGATGTTTAACATTACTCACTATGTAATTGCTTATAATGTGACGTTAAGAGACGGTGAAACTATTGGTTTATCTGCAGAACAAAAACTAAAAATATCGGAATCAAAAGGTAAGTTTTTAGGAGGAAACACATTAAAAATTAAGTTTTAAAAGTCTTTTATAAATTCTCAAAATGAGAACGACTTCATGATAACTTTCACTCAAAAACTCTATGAAAACAATTTTACTACAAAAAGACGAGTATTCTATTTCTAATGATCAATCTCAATTAGATATTGATGCTATTCATAATTTTTTATCAACTAAAGCATATTGGTCTTTAAACATTCCTAAGGAAAAAGTAGAAGTTTCTATTAAGAATTCACTTTGTTTCGGACTGTATAAGAATAGTAAACAAATAGGATTTGCAAGAGTAATCTCAGATTTCTCAACAATAGCTTACTTAGGAGATGTTTACATATTAGAAGAACACCGTGGAAAAGGTCTTTCAAAATGGTTAATGGAAACTATTATGAGTTTTCCTGAACTTCAAGGATTACGCAGATGGATTTTACTCACAGGTGATGCTCATGAACTATATAGAAAATACGGTTGGACAGACTTAGCGGATTCAACAAACTGGATGGAATTACATAATAAGAATGTGTATTCTCATTAAGTAACACAACATTACTTTCGAATTAAAGGATAAATCTATAATTCAAACTTATTAATTATCTTTCGTTAAAATAGAAAAAGGTTTTCTTCTTCTTTTAAATAAAACTCTTAAATACATTGATCAAAAATTGGATGATCTGATATATAATATGAAAAAAAGAATCAACTTATTAACCACTATTATTGTAATTTTTTTAGCTCAACATCTATTTGCTCAAAAAAATCAATCCCTTACTTTTAAGGACATCAGACAATGGAGAACACATTCAACTACTTTATCTGATAACGGAAAATGGTATACAACAAACTACAAATTATTAGACAAGTCCGAATTCATTAAAGACTCTATCATTGAAAAAAAAGTAAAATTGTCTTATGGAGAAGACAATCAAACAGATATTCTTTATGTTTTCAATACAGAAACTGGATTGAAATATCAAATTCCATATGCCAATAATCCTGTTTTTTCTTATTCTTCGGAATGGATTGCTTATCAGATTAAACCGGAGTCGAAAAAAAAGAAGAATAATAAAAAAGTCCAGACGAAAAATTATATCGAACTGAAACATCTAGAATCAGGTTTTTCTATCAAATATGAATCTAACGCTAGTTATCAATTTTTAGAACATAAAAATTACTTTATTACTTCTGACAAAAACAGTTTATTAATTTATGATTTGGAGAAACGAATAGAGCATTATGTAGGAAACATTGGAGAGTATATTATTGATGAAAAATCAGATTATGTTGCATATACAATTGCTTCTGATGATAAACGAGGTAATGGTGTATATGTATATTCTTTAGAAAAAAAGACAACACGGGCATTACAAACTGGTAATTCTTTATTCAGTAATCTTTCTTGGAATAAGGATAAAACTTCTATTGCATTTTACAGATATAAAAATGTGGATAATGAGGTCGATTATTCTAATATAAATCTCGTTACAGTTAATCAAGTAAATAATTCAGGGAGTAACATAATTGAGTATTGTTCAAAGGATATAAAAGGCTTTAAGAATAATTTTAGCTTTGCCATTAAAAAAGGGACAAACTCGAATAAAATAACATGGAGTAATGATGGGGAAAGATTCTTTGTGAAAATTAAGAAATACGTTAAAAAGAAAAAGCAAAAAAAAGGTAAAACCAAAGTAGAAAAAAAATCAACTGTTCAAGTTTGGCATAGTAAAGATAAAAAACTACTATCTGAACGAATGATGGAATATGATAAAAAGGCAGATCAAACATTTGACGCTATTTTTTTTCGAAAGTCTAATACAATTACTCAACTAACCGATGATAATATTCAGGAATTAAATTATAGTAAGGGAACTGACCAATGGGCAGTTGGTTTAGATAATCAAAAATACATTTCAGATTGGGATGTTAAAAAACATGATTTATATAGCATCAATCTTAAAACTGGAGAAAAAAAACTAATACATAAGAAGCTCAGTAGATCTTATACTAGTCCTAATTATGAAATATCACCTGATGGGAAAAAGCTGTTACTCTGGGACGGTAGTCACTTTTGGGTTTATGATTTTAATACTAACGTAAAGGTTAATATAACGAAAGAACTTAACATTTCTTTTATAAATAAAGATTATGATCAATTTGGTTATGTTCCTAGCTATGGATTTGTAGGTTGGGTTAAAAATAAGAATACAATAGTAGTAAATCATAAGTATGATTTATGGGAACTGCCTTTAGACAAATTATCAACAGCCAAGAATCTTACAGGATCGGTTGCTAAAAACACTTCAATTCGCTACAGACTTGAAAATTATAATTTCAAAGAGGAATCAAATATTGAAGATCGCTATATTGACCTTTCTTCGCCTATTTATCTATATGCATTTAACCCTCAAACAAAGTATTCGGGTTATTATAATTTGAATAATAATCAACTAACAAAACTAATTTTTGAGCCTTCAAATTTTTCTCAGACTTGGAGAAGGAATGATATTATCAAAAGTAAAAGTTCTAATACTATAATTTATACTAAAGGAGATTATCAAAATTATCCAGAATCATATTTAAGTTCATCTGATTTTAAAAAATCAAAGAAAATAACAAATACAAACCCTCAACAAAAACTTTTTAATTGGGGTAAACGAATATTAATTGATTATACGAATGAAGATGGCATTCCTCTACAAGCCACTCTAAGTATACCAGAAAATTATAAAAAAGGAAAGAAGCTCCCTATGATTGTTTGGTCATATGAAAAAGTTTCCGATAGATTATATCATTATTCAACACCCTATATAAGTGGTGCTAATACAACCGAAATGCTTTATGTATCTAATGGATATCTATATTTAAAACCTGATATTCATTTTAATGTTGGAACTCCACACTCTGATATGCATGAATGTATAAATGCTGCAATTGAAAAAGTTATAGAACTAGGATATGTAGATGATAAAAGAATTGGTTATGAAGGATTTAGTTTTGGTGGGCATTGTGGAATGTATATTTCTACACAAAAAAATAAATTTGCCGCTATTGCTGCTGGTGCTGGTGTTAGTAATCTCGTACAAGGATTCAATATAGATATTGTCTGGAATGGTAGTAACGAACAAGATTATTATATGACTGGTCAAGGTCGTTTAGGAACAGACCCTACATCTAATACAGAAATGTATCTTAGAGAATCTGCTGTTTTTCAAGCGCAGAACATGAATACACCTCTCATGTTATTTCATGGGACAGCGGATAATGTAGTGCAATGGGAGCATTCATTTGGGTTTTACAGTATATTGCGATTTTTGAAAAAGCCTGTGGTTTTTCTTTCATACAAAGGAGAAGGACATGGACTAAGGAAAGAAGAAAATAGATTGGATATTCAAAGAAGGTTAAAAGAGTATTTTGATCACTATTTAAAAGGAGAGAAACCGAAAAAATGGATGATTGAAGAGTTACCATATATACCCAAAAAAGAGGTTTTAAAAAATAAAAAGGATAAAAAAACTCTTCCAAAATGGAAATAATTGATAAAGAGGTTTCATTAATGTTAAGAAAAACAAGTAGCACAAGATACTATGTAAAACCAATTAATAAACCCCAATGAAACTATCGTTTAATATTGTTTTAGCAATACTTATAATATCTATTTCCTGTTCTCAGAAAGAACAAAAACTAGATAAAACAGAAGAACGATTTACTTCAGAGCTTTTGGAATTAAAGGAATATTTTAAAATTCCTGGTCTTGCTGTCTCTATTGAAGAAAACGGACAACCGATTTATAAAAAACACTTTGGAGTATCTGATATAAAAACGTAACAAAACTTGAAGCTTCTACCCTATTTCCAATTGCTTCAATCACTAAGGTTTATTCTGCTATATTGATAATGAAATTAGTAGAACAAGGAAAACTTTCATTGGATGATTCTATTAATACATACTTATCGAAATCAATATTAAATGATTCCATAAAAGTAAAACATGTCTTATCGCATACTTCTCAGGGAAACATTGGAAAGGAATTCTACTATAGTTCACGATTTGGATTATTAACTAAAGTAATTGAACAAGCTTCGGGTACTTCTTTTGCGGAATTAATGAAAAAAGAAATCTTCCTTCCATTACAACTTAAGAACACTTTTTTATTAAAAGATTCAACTCAAATTGAAAGAATTGCCAAACCATATATGTTAGATAATGATGTAGCAAATGGATTTATAGATTATGGATATTCTTCTTCAGCCGGTATAGTTTCTAATCTGGATGATTTATCTGTTTTTAATAATGCTTTAGACAAGAACACCATTATAACTAAAGAATCAAAAAATCTCATGTTTTCATCTTTTGAGAAAGCTTTACCGTACGGATATGGGATTTTTAATCAACAATTTGAAAACTTAGATATTGTTTGGGCATACGGACAATATGATTGCTATTCAAGTTTATTAGTGAAAATTCCAGCTCAAAATATCTCTCTTACCATTTTAGCCAATAATAACCTTTTAAGCGATCCTGCTCGTTTAATTTATGGAGATGTTACTACTTCCCTATTTGCAATGAGTTTTTTAAAAAACTATATCTTCAAACTTGATAAAATGAACTTATTTGAAAAACCAGATTCTATCTCACGGAATCAAAATTCTCATAAAACCTTTTATTATAAAAAACTATTGGCTCAAGCTTTAGCGGAATCTTACATGGCTAGGTTTGATGCGAAAAAAATACAATCGAGTGCACAACTTTTAAAATCTGTTTTTTATGAAAATCCCGATTATTTGGAATATGCAGATTTAACCTTGCTTCATAATCTTACATTTTTAAAAGACGTGGCATTTTATAGGGAACTTGATGAATTCAATGATTTTGATATCCAAATTCAAAACATTGGAAAAATGCTTCTTGAAAAAGAACCTCATAATCCTTATGCCAATTTATATTTGGGGACCTTCTATGCTAGAAAAGGAAACAAGGAATTAGCAAAATACTATTTTGAGCGTATTGTTAATGCTAGGAATTTTTCTAAAAATTGGTATACAAATGAAGCTCAACAATGGTTAAATGAGAATTAATTATTCAAAATCTATAATCTTATTTTTAGATTTCTTTCGTTAATTAGCTCTAACCAACCAAGATTAAGATAAAATGGATTCTATACATAGAATTGTTAAAAAAGCTCAAGACGATTTATTTCCTGAATTAGAAGCTAAAATTCGAGCCGAACTCTACAAAAAAGATAAAGATTGGCTTATAGATCAGATAATTTATTTAACCTGCGAGAGACATAGCTTACATGAGCAAAGAGATAAATTTAATGCTTTAAAAAAACGATTGCATCGTATCAAAGCAAAGAATTTCAACACTAAAATGTTATTTGACTTTATTGATAATTATAAAAATATAGATAGAGTTTATTTAGAAGAATCTGGTTTCCTTATACATCCATCACATTTAGGCCTAAATAGCATTGAATCCTTTCAACGAACAACTCTCGGAGAGAAATTACTCGAAGAAGCGAAAGATGTACTCTACATAGCTCTATATGGAGATTCGACAATAAATATTGATCTAAAACGTGAGCGTGAAGAAATTCTAACGATCATTTTACCGGAAAATAAAGTAGATACTTTTTCTTTTTTAAAAGCAATGACGGAAACTAAAGTTTCTGGAACTTGGAATGATCCTGAAGGCATATCAAATGATGATCAAGTAAGTAACATTGCTTTACAAATAGAGTTTAGTGATGATCACAAAGGAACTATAGGTGTTGCTATTTTTGTTGCTTTGAATCTTATAAATTTATTAGAAGTGAATGAGCAAATCTTATATTCTAGATTAGAAAAATTAGAAAGAAGTTCATTAGAGCCTCAATAAAATTAAAATTTAGGAACTCCTCCACTATTCGTATAACTTTAATTATTTTTCTTACTCAAGAGATATCAATATATTTATTCAATTAAATATTAGATCCAAAACAACTATGAATTTTAGTGAATTTTGCATTCAAGAATATGACAAATTTTATGATGAGCAAATCGAATTTTATTCTCAATATAACTTAGACTCGTACTCACATTGGTTCTATGATCAAGAGAGTGAACTATTGAGAATATATAATAATGATAACGATGAAATCTATTTCGAATATATACCAATTGGTTCGTATTCTTTAAAGTCGAATACTTGGTTATGGAGTTGGGCAAATGAACATTCAATTGAAAAAAATAAAACAAAAACATTAGTAATTAAGGAACTTGGAGAGAAAAATTCTTATTCACAATTAAACGATGGACTTTTTGAATGTGATAAAGAAGAATGTTGGGACTTCGCTGCTATTACTAAAAATTATATACAATCATTAGGTGTTTATTGTGTTAATTCTAATGATTTATTGAGCTTTAAATTAGTTATTAAAGTACATGGAAATAAAAACTCTAAGGAAGTTGTTAAATTAAAGCAAAGAACTGTTGATTGCGGTATTCATGGAAAACGAAGACCTGCTTTTGTTTGTCAACACTTAAATTTAACGGAACGAAAGGGATTCCATGAATCATTTGATACATTTAGAGGAATGGATTTAGACAATGATGATGACTTTGGCGCATGGTGTAATGAATGTGAACTAGTTAGAGACAAAGAAGAAGAATGGAATGATGTTTCAGAATCGTATGCAGAGATACAACTAGTATGTGAAGAATGTTATTTTGAGTTAAAAGAATTTAATCAATAAGAACAGGAAATATAACAATATTGAAATTAATATTTTTGTGGAAAAATCAAATTACAAACTATGAAAGCATCCGTATCTTTTAACGAACCAAAGAAACTCTATGTAATCTTTACAATTTTTCTGATTATAGGTCTATACTTAATGATTTTTGTATCCTTTCAACAAAGTTTTATGAGTCCTTATGTTTTATTCGCTTTTAGTTTTTTTATTTTCTATTTCGGACTGAAAGGTATTTATAAAACTTACCAATACACAAAAAATAAAAAGAAATAACATAAAGGTTCAAAACGTAATTCTATCTAGTTACTTAGAATACCTTTATAATAAATTACTATTTAAGAAAAAGTATGAAACAAATAATTTCAATCTCAATAATAATTTCTATTCTTATTGTTCTATTATCTTGTCAAAATAATATAGAAAATGAAGTTTTAGTTTTACCTGTAGAACGTATTATTTATAATAATCCTGCTCCAATTCCTACCATGAATGGAACAATTTCTTTTTTACCTGGTGCGAATACGCCAGAAGATGCAACCTACAGAATGTATTTTGATTCCTCAGAAGATCCTCAAACAGTTTTTGATTTAGCAATTCCAGAAAAAAAATACACTAATTTAAATATTAACCATACTTATTATTGGAGAGTTGAGACCATAAGTAGTAATGGACAAGTTTTGGCCAGTTCACCAATTTGGAGTTTTACAACAAGTAATACTTTTATAATAAGAACTCAGGAAGATATTGAACTTTTAGGAAGTAATAATTACACTAAAATAATGGGAACTCTTATTATTGGAGATTTTGTTGGAATTAATCAGATATTACCAGAATCTACTAATATTAAAAATTTAGCGCCTTTAATCAAATTAAAAGAGGTTATTAAATTAGTAGTGAATAATAATGATTTACTTGAAAACTTAGATGGAATTTCAAATCTTGAAATTATTCATGACGATTTATTTATTGGAGTCGGTCAAAATTCTGAAGGAGGAAATTCTCAATTAAAGGATATTAGTGCACTGTCTAAAGTTAATTCAATTGGTGGAAGTCTAATTATATACAATAATAACGAATTAACTAATTTAAACGGTTTAGAATCTATATTGACAATAAATAATGATTTAATAATTGAAAATAATTCAAAACTGAAGGATTTATGTGCTTTGACTACATTATTTAAAAATTCTGAACCCTCAGGACTTTATCAGGTAGTTAATAATGGCTATAACCCATCTAAAATGGATTTGATGAATGAAAATTGCACTGAGTAATCATTAACAGTTTTAAAAATTACTTTCGGAAATAGCATATATAAAATGAACTTTAAATTTGTTATTGGACTTTTCTTATTAATGGGTTTATCAGGATGTGATAAAACTGAACAATCCAAATATCTATTCTTTCTTCATAACCGATTTTTAGAAACTCATGAATTGAATGATATTCATCCCGAATATGGTAGAACACAGTACAAAGAAATCTTATCTAAGTTTCAAAATGCAGGATTCAACGTTATCAGTGAAAAAAGAAAAGGTAATGTAAATGCTAGAGCCTACGCCCGTCTAATAGTTAATAAAATAGATATCTTGATGCAATCTGGAATCCAAGCTCAAAATATAACTGTAGTTGGAACATCTAAAGGTGGATATATTGCCCAATATGTATCTACGTTAGCTAATAATCCAAATCTTAATTTTGTTTTTGTCGCTAGTTTTCAAGAATCAGATATTGAAAATATTCCAGAAATAAATTATTGTGGAAATATTCTTACCATTTATGAGAAATCTGATCCATTTGGTGTTTCTGCCATCAAACGAAAAAATAGTTCAACTTGTAACATCCAAAATTTCAAAGAAATACGGTTAAATACAGGATTAAGACACGGTTTTTTATTTCAACCTTTACAAGAATGGATTCAACCAACCATTGAATGGGCAAATGGTAATTATGATATGAAATAAATAATCTCTGTATCCTTGTTTTCCCATTTTTACATTAATTATTCTCTTTTTAATATAAGTCTACACATTTGATTATAAGATTTTTGACCAAAATTTAAATCATAATACCGGTGCAACAATAACTGGTTTTGATAATGGTCATAAATTCTAATTAAATAATCAACATGAGAGCATATTTCATATTTTTTTCAGCACTATTATTTATTTTGATTTCATGCAAAAGTGAAAGTAAATCCTTGAATAGAACCGATATAATTAATACTGTTTCAGAAGTAAATACTTCGGGATCTGGATATAGAGAATTAGAAGGTAAGTTTATTGAATATGAATATGTAGATTTTGGAAGTTTTCGATTAGCTATTTATGATAATAGAATTAAATGGCGAGGTTATGGAGGCTATTTTGATGGAATAACTTCTGAAGTAGAACCTCAAATTTCAAAAATTTCTGAGCACATTTACTTCTTGTCATGGGTTTTCGGAGATAGTGGCGGAGACAATGTTGTTGTAAACTTTAAAACTAAAAAAGTATATGCCCATCTTCGCAGTGGTAATGCTAGTGAAAATAGTCCTTCTGATTTTGAAATGATTCACGGAACCGTTAAATGTGGTCCTTCAATTCATTGCGAGTTTCCTGAAGGAAAACCAATATCTATGCTTCGAATGATTTTAAAATTGAATAGTAATACTAAAAAGTATGAATTACCTACAATTTTTGAGTCTAAAAAACCTCTAATAGAAGAGCATTTAACTGCTAGAAAAGAACTTTCTGGAAAAACCTTTATCTACGACAGTGAAGAAGGTCTAACTTCAATAAAAGTTGATGAGAATATTACCTGGGTAAGTTTAAACAATAAAGAAGCTAAACAATATCAAACAAATATTACCAAAATTTCTGATGGGATTTACTTTCTTTCCTGGTTAGGAAATTCTCAATTTGGAGAACATATTGTTCTAAACACAAATACAATGAAAGTATTTGATCATTTAACCAATGTAAAATTACATGAGGAAAGAATTTATAAGCTAAATGATAATTCCAATTAGTAAGAACGAAGATTTACTCTAGGTTAAAAAATTAGTTCACTTATAAATTAAACCATTGTTTAATTAAAAAGTCTAAGTAGTTAAATCAACTAAATACCCCTTACATGAAAAACTTAATTTTCGGTTTCTCAACTATTCTCTTTTTAACATCATGCTGTTCTGAAGAAAATAGTTATGAACCTGTTATTCCAACCGATTCTTTTGCCGAATTGAATTTACCTGACCAACCTTTCAATTATGAAAATCAAAGTATTCCTTCCTATATTTCTAAAGACAATACATTAGGCTCTAACCCAATTACTAATGCGGGTGCTACGTTAGGTAGAGTATTATTCTACGATACAAAATTATCCGTAGATAATTCTATTTCTTGTGCTTCTTGTCATATTCAAGAGCATGCGTTCTCTGATTTAGAGAATGTAAGCAAAGGAATTAATGATAATCTTACTCCAAAACATTCTATGCGATTAGTCAATATTCGATTTAGCAATGACGGACGAGTTAGATGGGATAAATCAGCGAACACTATTGAAGATCAAATGACACTTCCTATAAAGGATGAAAAAGAAATGGGCTTTAGTGGAGAAAATGGTATGCCTAGTTTTGATGATTTGATTATAAAAATGAAAGCAACCGAATATTATTCAAGTTTATTTATTAGTGCATTTGGAGATGATACTATTACCGAAGATAGAATTCAAAAAGCATTAGCTCAATTTGTAAGAAGTATCCAATCTTTCGATTCTAAATATGATATTGGTAGAGCTCAGGTAAACGATGATTTAACTGATTTTCCAAATTTTACGGATGATGAAAATGCTGGTAAGCGTTTGTTTATTCAAGACTTTGAATGGGTTGAAGATTCTCATACTGTAACTGATGTTCCTGGAGATCCAGGAGGAACTTTTAATGTTGCAAAACGAACAGTAGGAGGATTCAATTGTGCTACTTGCCATCAACCTCCAGAATTTAATATTGATCCGAATTCTTTGAATAACGCTTTTGTAAGACCCGCTTCGAATAATCCAAATGCACCGTCAGACATTCATAATACAAGGTCTCCATCACTAAGAGATTTGATAAAAGCAGATAAAGAAAGTTTGAATGGAGGAATGTTTCATTCTGGTCAAGCTCATTTTTTACAAGATATATTCGGACATTATGAATTTAGAAGGTTAGACGAAGCGGATAATCCAAATCTTGATCCTAGATTAAGACGAGTTAGTCCAAGTACGGGAGAAAATATTGCTCTCTTAATGAATTCCACGGTTCAAGAAAGACAACAAATTAATGCATTTCTATCTACATTAACAGGAAGTGATGTGTATACGAATGAAAAATGGTCAGATCCATTCATAAAAAATTAAACCCAAATCAAATAATACTAGAGTGATGATTGAAAAATTATCACTCTACTCTATTCTTTCCACTTTATTTAAATCAAAAAATATACATTAACACATTAAATTAAAAAACAAAAAAAAGCACCATATTGATATGGTACTTTTTAAATTCAAAATAGTGGGATTTTTACTTTGTAATTACTTAATTAACACCTTTTTTATAATAGAATTTCCTTCTAAGTTAGTTATCCTTAAAAAATATGTACCATTCGAAATTTGCTTAACATCAAGCTCTGCTGATTTATCATTATAAGCTACTACCCTACCATGGATATCATATAAAGTTAGCTCAAGCTCTGATTGGTTTTTTGCTATTACCTTTATGATTTGATTAGCTGGGTTTGGATATATTTTTAAATCTTTTTCATTCTCATCATCAGTAGATAAATTATTGAAATAATATCCTATTATAAAGTCAATTTGATCAGAGATTTGTTTCGCAATGTTCTCTGTATCATAATTTGCTAATGTCCAATCAAAACGATCATGATGAACAGGATCTACTGTTGGTTTAATTAAATCATACCATGTTTGAAAAGCGTTTTTATCCGCAGGTATTATAGATTTATAATAATTTAGTCTATCAAGAATCTCAGTACTTTCAGTATAAGAATCCAAATTATCCTTTAGTGATTGTGAAGGTATATATCCCCAAAAATGCAATAAAGGTGTTATGTTTATATCTAAAGCTTCTGTACAAGTTTTGATATAATCTTCACTACTAATATTAGGAATATCTTCTGCCAACCAATTTGCACTTTTAAATCTGTTGTAATACACTTCATTTATCTTTCCTAATTTATCCCAACCAAAAAGCATAGCTATATCAACAAACTTCATTCCTCCTCTAATTTGATATCGTTTTTCATCACAAACATCATTAGGCATTGTAGGATCACATCCCATCGGATTATTAGTTCTAAAATTTTGACTAATCATCCAATTTATTGCCGCCATATCTCTAGTATGCATTTCATTCTCTAAATACTGTGTAACAGTATCAATAGGAAGTCCTAAACCAACATTATATGCGGGTAATCCAACTAATTGTACTGTAGTTTCAATTTCCCCTGGAGGAGTTGGAAAATTCATATTATGTCCAAATTCGTGAACAAGAACACCGTTAGAAGCAGTTTGAATATAGTTTGTTTCAAGCACTCGTAATGGATTTTCACCTGAATCGCTATAATTACCAAAAGGAGCATCTGAAAAACTTAAAATCATTGGATAACCCGCTCCTATCGCACCAAAAGGTAATCTCCTATCAATTAATAAATATTCAGATCTTGTTTTCTTCAAAGGTCTACCTCCAGCAATTTGAACTGCTTCCCACATTTCATCCCATTTATTCATAGCTCCAGAAATATCATGAGATCCTATCATTCCTTTAGGTAAAGTAAATAGCATCATTTCTGATTCAATATCTATCCAAGAAGTATAGTTGTTTGCTAAATCTGTTTGAAAAGAAGAAATAGATAATTCATGCCCGCTTATACTTCTATAAAATGGAGATTTTATGGCGTTACTTATTGTAATATCTAACCATCCCAAGTTAGTTCCATCTGGGACTAAAATGTATATAGCACCTCCAAAAGGATTTGCAACTTTAACCTGACTTTGAGTTACATCAAACTCTTTTGATATTCTAGGAAAACGATTAGTTTCACCTAGTTTAGCTGTTAGATCAAAAGCGTGTGATCCAACTTGAATACTTAAACCACTATTTATAGCCTGACTTGGTACATTTATCTCGATTATTTCTCCAGGAGCTGCATAGTAACCCGTTGGTCTAATTGCAGTATCTCCTCCTCTTTGGTAACCTCTATCGGTAATGTATGTTCCATTTATTTCTACAACTTGACTTACGAGCCTAGGAGCACTATTATCAATAGATCCTGGAAAAACATCTGCGGCCTCAAATTTAATTCCTGAAACATTATCTATGTTTCCTAAAACAAATTCATTGTCATGAATATCTTGTTGAAGATAAAAAGTAATTCTTGATTCATTTGATAAATCTGAAATGTTCACTAAACTTCCACTTTGGAAAAGTGGTGCATAATTATCTTCATAAGCTTTTAAATAAGCATCAATAGAAGTTTTAGCAGAAGCGTAATTATTTGAATAGTTTAATAAAATATCTATGGTGTATAAATCTTTTTGAGATTGTGTTAGAGTAACGGTACCTAAAATACTCTTGGTCATTTCATCAATAGCATTTGTAAGTGTACTCACAGAACTCGCTTTTTTAGGAGCATATATATTTAAGTTATCAAATTTAACTGTACTCGAAAATGTACTCGGAAATGCCGCAACTGCAGTTTCTAATTCAAACCTCCATCCAACATAAGGATGAAGTGTACTTAATTCACTTTTTACATAATCTAAGTCAAATTTTGGATCAAAGTTTTGGACAGTAAAACTATCATTGACTCTGATTGTCCAAGTTCTACTTACAAAATCAATAATAAGATTAACTTTTACCCACTCACCCTCTGTAAGTTGACCAACTGGAGAAGAGTATGCAAAATCTGCACCTTGTGTACCTTGTCTTCCATCAGCATATAAAAATATGAGCTTGATATTTGTTCCATCAAACTCTGTGTATAAATTAAATCCTGCGCTTGTTTCAGAATCACTAACCTTATAATTAAAAATAGGTTTTCTTGCATCTCCTGTACCCGCTTCAGTGACGTTAAAATCTAATTCAACTTGAAAAGAATTCTCATTAAGTATTGATTGTCCTAAAGTATTAGGAAGACTTAATCCTTCATTTGGCTTTAGACTTAATGCTTTTCCATTTAATCCAGAAGTGAATAACGTAGAATTTATTGTGGTTTCAACTCCATCTAATAGATAGCTTCCATCAAAACTACCAACTTGATCATTTATATCATCTTCAAAGGTAAATTGAGAAATTTGAGCATTAGAAACTGCAATAAAAAATATAGAAAGAAATAAGAAGTATACACTTTTGAGTCGTGTAGAAATTTTAAAATAATTTTGCTTCATATGTTTGGGATTATTATTGGGATAAATATCAAATAATTAGATTTTTAATATTTACTTCGAAACAAAATTAATAAAATTCTACTCTATTCTTTCCACTTTATTAATTGGAATTGGTAAATCAACTCCCTCTTGAATAAATCGTTTATGAACTGCTTCTTTTAGCGCACATTTTCCTCTAAATTCTTGAAAGGGTTCATTCATCCAAACATAAGCTCTTATGTGAATATAGCTTTCATGAATGTCAATAACTCTAACATCAATCGTAGAAACATCCGTTTCCATCACCATTGGTAGTTTTATGGCTTCTTCTTGAATTATAGCTCTTGCCAAATCTATATCTGCCCGTAAACCAATTTTAAAATTGTTAAAGCTTAATACATTAGAGTCTTGAATGGTATGATTTAATACAGAATCTGTACTAATGACAGAATTCGGTATAATTAGTCGTTTATTCTCGAAGTTATTAATTACCGTATGACGCAATGTAATGTCCTCTACAATACCAACTCTTGTATCATCTAATTTTATATAATCACCAACACGAAATGGCTTAAAAATAACGATGAAGGCTCCTGCAATTAAATTCGATAATGCCGCTTGAGCAGCGAAACCGATAATAGCAGCAATAATACCGGCTCCAGAGAAGATTAAAGTAGCTTTACTTCGTAATGAAGGAATTGACATTACAATGAATACTAATGCAAATATTCCAACAAAAAACTTTACGGAATTCCTTAAGAACTGAATACTGGTTCTACCAAAACGATCCGTTTGCTTTGAATTGATAATTAATACAATCACATACCGAATACATCTTGATAATAGCCACGCAACGAAAAGAACTAAAGCGATATATGCAATTATTCCAAACGGATTATTTAAATCAAACTGATATGAAATGATTTTATCCAATTCTTCCTTGTTTTTCAATCGCATTAGCTCTTAAATATAAGTACAACGGAAATGTAAAAGCAACTGCGATTATAAAAGTTAATGGTATTAAAACCCACCAATATTTGATTTTTAGTTTAATTGCATCAGGAATATAAAAAGCAAAAAAGGTAATTACAACAACTAATAAATCAGCACTGAGTGATTTACCAGCAAAATTCACTTTAGCATCTGCGAAAAAATTAGCAAAAGATGGATCAACTGCATGCTGAAAATACTGGATATTATAATACCAAGTATAACATATACCTAAAACGGCCAATGCCAAATATAGATGCTTTAATTTCATTTAAAACAATGCTGTTTGATTTTCATCATCGTCGCTAGCTTCTTTCTTTCTTTTAATTGCTGCTCGTAAGGCTTTATTTGCCTTGGTCTCTTTGAACTTATCAGACTCGTCTTCTGTATTATTCATTAATTCCTCATCGTTAACTTCTATATCCTCAACCTTCTCTTCCTCAGGTTCTTCATATGGAAGCGACTCTAATAAATTAACGGTTCTAATTTTAGCTTGAGTTAGCTGATTTCCAATTGCTTTTATTCCTTTAACTGATATAAACTCTTCAAAGTTGACTTCCATTTTTGGTAGACTACGTTTTGAGAATGTAATTTCAGCTACTGGACGATAATCTGTTGCTACAATTTGTAACTGTGATTTTTCATGATCTGTAATGAACACTTCTTCTTTATCTGCACTTTCTAGTAAGAAACGTTTAACGAAATAGCGTTCTTTATGTCCGTCATAATAAATTGCAGAGATAGGTTTATTTGGTTTCCATTTCTCTAATACAATCATATTATTATCAAAATGCATTGCTAAATCTGGTGTAACAGCCTTTGCTTTTCCAGATTGTGAAATCACTAAGATTTTATCTTCAGCTCTAAATTCACCAAGTAACTCTCCCCTTTCATCAACATTTAAACGCTGAACCGTATCATCAAACCAGATTTTTCGAGGCTTTAATGTAGAAACTCCGGCTTCTTTAAACTCAACCTTTTTTACGCTATGTTTTGTTACTAAATTTCCACGTACTCCTCTACCTTTTATAGCTAAATCAGCGAAATCTAAATCCCACTTCAATTTCTTAATGCTACCAACTGCTCTAAGTAAAATCGTAACTACTTCTGCTTCACCATTCGGATTTGCCGAGAAATATAAAATTTTAGAACCTTTACTTTTGTTTGTTAGGTCATACTCCTTATCACGAGTAACTGACGTTACATTAAAACGTTTCATATAGCTCGGACCACGAGTACCATCTTTATAAATTAAGTTATAAACGGTTCTTTTGTCTTTTTTCTTGAATACGGCAATGTGAATAATCCCTTTACCAACAAAGGTTTTACTCCCTACTTTGGTAACCAGCATTGTTCCATCTTCTCTAAACACTATGATATCATCAATATCAGAACAATCCGATACAAACTCATCTTTACGTAATGAAGTTCCGATAAATCCTTCTTCTCTATTCACGTATAACTTCGCGTTTCGCATAACTACTTTTGTAGCTACAATGTCATCGAAGATTCTGATTTCAGTTTTACGTTCTTTTCCTTTACCGTATTTAGATTTTAATTCTTTAAAATAATCAATAGCAAACTCAATTAAATGATCTAAATGATGCTTAACATCTGCTATTTTCTCTTCTAAACTCTCAATGAATTGCTTCGCCTTGTCAATATCGAATTTTGAAATTTTCTTAATTCGAATTTCTGTAAGTCTTACAATGTCTTCCTCCGTTACGGCTCTTTTTAAATGTTTTGTATGAGGCTTTAAACCTAAATCGATGGCTTCAATAACACCTTCCCAAGTTTCTTGTTCCTCGATATCTCGATAAATTCTGTTTTCAATGAAAATACGCTCTAAAGAAGAAAAATGCCATTGTTCTTCTAATTCATTTAATTGAATCTCTAATTCACGTTTCAGCAACTCAACTGTAAAATCAGTAGATTTCTTTAATACTTCAGAAACTCCAATAAAAATTGGTTTATTATCTTCAATAATACACGATAAAGGAGATATTGAGCTTTCACAGCTAGTAAAAGCATACAAAGCATCAATCATCTTATCAGGAGATGTATTTGGCGGTAAATGCACTAAAATTTCAACATTCGCTGCGGTATTATCTTCGATTTTTTTAATCTTGATTTTACCTTTATCATTTGCCTTTAAAATACTATCGATTAACGAAGAAGTAGTTGTTCCATAAGGTACTTCAGTAATTACTAAAGTCTTTTTATCTAATTGAGAAATCTTTGCTCTTACACGAACTTTTCCTCCTCGTTTTCCATCATTATAATTAGAAACATCTGCAATTCCTCCTGTAAGGAAATCAGGAACTAAGGTAAAACTTCTTCCCTTCAAGTATTTAATTGAAGCGTCAATTAACTCATTAAAATTATGAGGTAAGATTTTAGTAGATAAACCAACGGCAATACCTTCAGCTCCCTGTGCTAATAGTAAAGGAAACTTAACGGGTAAGTTTACGGGTTCATTCTTTCTTCCATCATAAGATAATTGCCATTCTGTAGTTTTGGGATTGAAAACAACATCTAAAGCAAACTTAGATAAACGTGCTTCAATATAACGCGAGGCTGCAGCTCTATCTCCAGTTAAGATATTACCCCAGTTTCCCTGCATATCAATAAGTAACTCTTTTTGTCCCATTTGAACCATTGCATCTGCAATAGAAGCATCACCATGCGGGTGATACTGCATGGTATGACCAACAATATTTGCTACTTTATTGTATCGTCCATCATCTAAATCTTTCATAGAATGCATAATTCTGCGTTGTACAGGTTTAAAACCGTCTTCAATAGATGGAACAGCACGTTCTAAAATTACATACGAAGCATAATCTAAAAACCAATCCTTATACATACCCGTAACCTTAGTTATGGATTCTGTATTTTCAGCTTGATTTTCGTTTGTTAACTCCTCGTCGTGTTCGTAATTATTGTTTTCTTCGCTCATGTATTATAAACGTTTAACCGTTTTGAGTTTATTTATTGTTTCACTTGACTAATATACTTAATCTCCTCCACATCCGCCACAAGAACTGCAACTACTACAGCTACTGCAAGAACTACATGAACTGCAGCTACTGCATGAACTACAACTACTGCACGAACTCCAGGTAGAATCAAACCAACTTGTTTCCTTTTTTTTGGGTCCGTATCCACTAGCTATAATTAAAGCTGTTAAAGCTCCAGCTAATACTACATTTTGATTTAACAAAATTCCATCTAAATATTGATCTGTATCTACATGCGTATCTATCGCAGATAAAAACTTTCTTTTATATAAAACTTTATACCTGTCCATTAAATACACATAGAATATAACCAAAGAAAGAACTATGAATATCATTAATATTAATACTGGTTTATCTCTCAGTGTTCCTAGTATGAATCTTGAAAAAAGAAAGGAATAAAGCAAAAAAAGAATGAATGATATGATTATTTTATGTTCAATAATGGCTTTTGAATTCATTATTTTATTTTGAATCATTTCACCAGTATCTAAAAACCTTGTCAAAAAAGGCTTATTACTTGCTTCATTTAATACAACTCTTAAATCATTCTTAGAATTCTCTTTTACATAATTTAAAATAGAGTTCTCTACAACATCTTCGCTTTTCTTGGTGCTATTTACTTTTTTTAAGTTTGTACTATCTCTCTTAGTTTCAATTAATTTATTTTCAAATAAGTTATTCAACTTATATAGAGCCAATTGTTCGGTATTTCTAGTTGCTATAACTATTGATTCTTCTGGCTTTAATTTTCGAATATATTCGTTATCATAAACTAGACTGCTATACGCATTATTAAATCCTTCTCTAGTAAAGTACTCAATGAATACAATACTAAAAATCAACCCCATTATAGCAATCTGAATAAATTCAGGGTTCCCTATTTTTAACAAAATTGGTTTCCAAAGAAAAAATGTTGGTATTAATAATAGTACACCTACCAAAATCAATTGACTATTCGATAGGTTCCAATTTTTACTTGCTTGTTGAAGTTTTATTGAATCTTCAAAAGATTTAACCGACCAAATAATTGCATTTTGCTTATCGAAATACTTCTCATATTTTTCTTTAGTAAAATTTACTGCATTCTTAAGTACTTCCCTTTCTCCTACCTTCCCTGTAGAAGGAATATGATTAATAGATTTTCCTAATAACTCGCAAAATGATTTATAAGAATGTGAAAACGTAAGATGCTGATGCCAAACTATATCTATAATATGAGATGGAGATACCATAGATTTAGATATAGCTGCTAAAAACATGAATTTCTTATACTCTAAAATAGCATCTTCTGTAAATTGTATTGTCCATTTATTCTCATGTGATAGTTTTATAGAAAAACCATAATCTTCTTTGGGAGAATCTAATTTAAATGCTTTAACTTTTTTCCAAAGTTCCTTTTCCTCTTTATTCAATATTTAAACTATTTCTTTTTAATACCTCTTTTAATGAATTCCATAGCGATTAACATTAACACCATTGAAAATATTCCGAAATACGGTGAAATGTTATTCTTAAAAGACAAATCTTTATAATCGATCATAACAATCCAAAAAATTAAAATGATAATAAATATGATGGATAATGCTCTAAATACTTTTGCTATACTTTTCATTAATTAAAAGCTTTTATTCCTTAATTCTGCTCCTCTTTATTCATTTTTCTTAATGTTATCAACATTGCTAATGCATTTAAAGACATTGACAAGACTCCTAGATATTTTGATAGATTTATCTTTAAATCAGTTAAATTATCTAAATCTATTAAGAATAGATTTATCAAAACTAAAGCTAATGAAGCTATCAGCACAATTTTAATGAATTTCTTACTTGGCATATTTATTCCTCTGTAGTCACTAAATCTTGTTCTACTTTTAAGTTTTCGATAATAAATTTTTGTCGGTCTGGTGTATTTTTCCCCATGTAGAATTGTAGCATCTGATCTATAGACATATCCTTATCTAACATTACAGGATCTAAACGCATATCCTCTCCAATAAAGTAAACAAACTCGTTAGGTGAAATTTCCCCTAATCCTTTAAATCGTGTAATCTCTGGTTTACCTCTTAATTTTTGAATCGCTTCTTGCTTTTCTGTTTCCGAGTAACAGTAATGCGTTTCCTTTTTGTTTCGAACTCTAAATAATGGAGTTTCTAAGATATATAGGTGACCTTCTTTAATTACTTCTGGGAAGAATTGTAAGAAGAATGTAATCAATAGTAATCGAATGTGCATTCCATCGACATCGGCATCCGTTGCAATTACAATATTGTTATAGCGTAATCCTTCTAAACCATCTTCGATATTTAATGCGGCTTGTAATAAGTTAAACTCTTCATTTTCATATACAATTTTCTTTGTTAATCCATATGAATTTAAAGGCTTTCCTTTTAAACTAAATACAGCCTGTGTGTTTACATTTCTAGACTTTGTTATTGATCCCGATGCAGAATCTCCCTCGGTAATGAATAAGGTCGTATTTAAATAATCTTCTTTTTTTGTATCTCCAAAATGGATTCTACAATCTCTTAATTTCTTATTATGTAAACTCGCTTTTTTAGCACGATCACGAGCTAACTTTCTAATTCCAGATAACTCCTTACGCTCCTTCTCTGCTTGTAAAATCTTCTTTTGAAGAATCTCAGCAATTTCTTGGTTTTTATGTAAGAAATTATCAAGTTTCGTTTTTATAAAATCATTAATATAGGTTCTTACCGTAGGTAAATCTCCTCCCATTTCAGTAGAACCTAGTTTCGTTTTGGTTTGACTTTCAAAAACAGGTTCCATTACTTTAATAGAAATGGCTGCAATTATAGATTTACGTACATCAGAAGCATCAAAATTCTTACCATAGAACTCACGAATAGTTTTTACTACAGCTTCTCTAAAGGCAGCTTGATGCGTTCCTCCTTGAGTTGTATTCTGACCGTTAACAAATGAATGATATTCCTCTGAATATTGAGTTTTACTATGTGTCATAGCAACTTCAATATCGTCTCCTTTCAAATGGATAATAGGATACATCATATCTTCTTGATTGTTGTTATCCTCAAGTAAATCTTTTAATCCATTTTCTGAATGAAATTTCTCTCCATTAAAAACTATGGTTAAACCTGGGTTTAAGTACACATAGTTCTTTAATAATTTTATGACATATTCTGGACGATACTTGTAATTCTTGAAGATGGCATCATCAGCAATAAATGTAACCTTTGTTCCTCTTCTTCTTGTTGTTTCTTCTAGAAAATCCTGATTGGTTAAATTTCCTTTTTCAAATTCTGCAGAAGCTGATTTTCCATCACGTGTACTTTCTACTCTAAAATACGTAGATAACGCATTTACTGCTTTAGTACCAACACCATTTAATCCAACTGATTTTTTAAAAGCTCTAGAATCGTATTTACCACCAGTATTCATTTTAGATACCACATCTACAACTTTACCTAATGGAATACCACGTCCGTAATCTCTAACAATAACTTTATTTCCTTGAATAGAAACTTCGATGGTTTTACCAGTACCCATTACAAATTCATCTATGGAATTATCGAGTACCTCTTTTACTAAGATATAAATACCATCATCTGGAGATGATCCATCTCCTAATTTACCGATATACATCCCCGGTCGCATACGGATATGCTCCTTCCAGTCGAGTGATCGTATATTATCTTCGGTATATTTTGTTTCTTGCGCCATAAAAGTCAGTAAATAATGAAGTGTTCGCTAAAATAAGATTTACCTACATAAAATAAAAAACTCTATCAACATAGTTATTAACAGAGTTTTTATTTTTCATTTCTTTTTCTTTTGTTTCTTCTCTATTTCGCATAAAGTTCTCCCAAATCTTTCTGCTTTTATTCTTCTGGTTGCTTTTATTTTCGATTTACATTTCGATAGTCCTCTACAATCTTTATCATAGTGATACCTAGTACTTTTTACACTTTTACAGATATACACGTTTTGTTCCTCCTTTTTCTTCATTTTTTCCTGAAAGGATAGTGAGATTATTCCAATACAAATAATTAAAATAGTTTTTTTCATAATTAATTATTTATAAAATCCTCAATAACATCCTCTAAATATATTGGTAGATCTGCGCTTTTAATTTGGTGTTTTTTGACATTCATTTCATTGAACCATTTTGACCAATACGATTTAATAACATCTTTTTCAAAAGGATTATGTTTTAATGGGTTTATCCCTAAAACTAAGATTTCTAATTCCTTTAAGTTTTGCTCAACAGATAGAAAACCATAGTTGTTTTTTTCAAAACGTTTTTTCCAATTTGTTGTATTCAATTTAAACCCTCTTATTAATTTAGAAGTTAGATATGTTGTTTCATTTTTATCTTTTATTCTAGAGTCTTTATGATACATATAACCATCTGTTAGTATAATTAAGATATTTCTTTGATTCTTTTTAATACAATAATTTGAAACTTTATTTTTAAAAAAATTAAACAAATCTGATCCTATATATTTACCATCTTTTATAGCTGTTTCATAGATATCTTTACAATTAAATTGATATGTTTCTTGTATTTTATTAATATACTCTTTTGTAGCATTATGCCTATTGAATTCTAATTTTAAAGCTGCTATTTTTTCATTTAGAGTAATATCTGATGGTTCTGGATCTATAAATACTTGTATTTGATCCTTTATTTTTTGAATTTTCTTATGCATAATATGGTTTTCAAAAGCTTTTGTGATAGCCGCTATATAACCCAAATCTCTTTGATAATACTCCATTGTCCCATTTGAGTTTTTTACTGGATTTATCCGATCAGATAAATCTAATAAAATACTAATGTTTAGGTTATCTGTAGTTTTCTTTTTACTAACTACTTGTAATGCTTTTGCATCTTGTGAAGTATTTTTTGTTTCTTCTTTACATCCTACTATTAAGAGTAGGAATACCAATAATTGAATATAATTAGGTCTCATAATGTTTTTAGTTTAGTTGTGATTTATAAATGATTCCTTCAGTATTCTCATTAGTTAAATCATAATGTTGTAAATGTTCTTTTTCTATTGCTTCGCAATTTGTAAGTAAATCATTACGTTTTTTGAGGTTTTCAAAGTTGTCGCTTATAGCTAAATACCAACCTTTCACATATTCTGCGTGATATGTTAAGTAGCGTTTATTGGGAAAAATATACCCATCTATAGTTTGTTGAATATCGAATATTCTTGCCTCCAATTCACCTATTTCTTTCTTTACATCATTTAGCTTTTTAGTTCCTTCTGAAATTGATCTTTTAAAGTTTTCTATAGTTTCTCTTTTCCCTCTAATAAATACTTTAATCTTATCTATACTTTCATATTCTTTCATGATAAAATCAAATACCAATCCCCAAATTATGTAAACAACAAAACCAGCAAAAATAATTCCCCAAAATTCTACTTTATTAAATGCAATAGACATGTTAAAATCTGGTGATCCTGGTGTTTTATTAAAATCATAAATCTTCATTTCAATTTGATACGCTAAAATTGCATCGAAAATAAATGTGATAATAAATAACGCACCTATCTTCACATAAGACAACCATCCTTTGTGTTTTTGAAACATGTGAATTAAGTATCCAAGTCCCATAAATGCAAAAGGAATTGTTATTACAAATATTGCTTCTAAAACTCCATGACTTAATGCTTTTGAAAATGCATTTCCATCGAAAATTGCAGTAGATAACACATCGTTTTCAAAGTTTTTGAAAAAGGCTGAAAAGGACGCTGAAATATAAAATACCAGTAAGTAAAATGTAATTGGAATGAGTACTGTTAACCCTAAATAAAATTGTGCTTTAGGTTTTCGATCTGAATCTACATACTTTGTTGAGTTTTCTCGAATATCTATAATTTCAAATTCACATTCTTTAATTTTTTCTTTATCCGATGAAATAGTATCACCTAAAATTCCTTTTACAATTTGTCTCTTTTTTAATTCTATCTCTTTTCTTCCTCTCTCTTGAATATGTGGTTCTTTTAATTTGTTTTGTAATTGCTCATCTTCTGCACATTTAGATTTATAATCCATATATACATTTGTTAAACATGCTTTAAATACTTTATGGTTTCCAGATGATTGTTTGGAAGATCCATATCCACTTTCAAAAAAAGTTAATTCAACCTTTTTAGTATCTTCTTTAAGCGTTGTTACTTCGGTAGTAGTTTCTTCCTCTTTTGTCGCAAATATTTTTCTTATAGCTTCCATAATATATTATGCTTTTAATTGATTTAACAATTCTATTTTTGAAGTTTTATTTTTTGCATTCTCTAGTAAAAAACTGGAGATTTCTTCTATGTTTTCATTAAGAAATCCAAATTTTATACAGTACTTTTTTAGCGTTATAATTTCATCTTCTGTAACTACACTATCTGCCCATATCATTACTGCTAAATCGTATAAATATTCTATTTTTAATTCTAATGTTTCTGGGATAGTACTCTCTTGATATTCTGAATGAAGAATGCTATCTAATTCTTCTTTTGAAATATTTCTATCTGACGCAAATTTGTAAAGCATTTTCATTTCTAATACATCAAAATTATTGTCTGCTAATGCCATTTGATACAATCGTAAAAAATGGCTTTTAAGTTCGGTAGTGATTTCGTTCATTTTTCTAGTATTTTATATTGTACATGTTTCTATTCTTTATTTTTTGTTGTGTTTCTTTGGCTTCATTTTTCTTTTTCTTTTGTTTTTCACCATATCCATAATAACTAATCAATAAAAACAGTATTCCAGCTATAATATCCATTGGAATCCAATACGATTTTAGATATAAATACATTGGAAAAATTGGATTGAATAGTATAGCTATCGGCATAAAAGGCAGTTTCCAAACTAAGGAGGTTTTTTTATGAAAAAATATCAGTATGCACCCTACAAAAGTTAGTATTCTTAAAAAAGAATAATATTGAATAGGTAGATTGGCTATTCCTATGAATAAGGCTAAAGCGCAAGAAGTATTAAATCCTTTTTGAAAAGTATAATATTCCATTTTTCACTTTTAACAATTACACTCAGATCTATCTACATACTCTTTATTCCCATTACTGTTATAGTAATAGCAACCCCCTTTTGGTCCAACAAATAATAATTTACCGTTGTGTGTACCACATTCTCTTTCTTCACTTACTAGTTCATTACTAGAAGTACAGTTAATTAAAAAAATTATTAGGAAAGTTAATACCAAGTATTGTTTTACATTAGTTTTCATTTTTTAAAATTTAATTAGATTCTATTACTCCAAATCTAATCCCCTTATAAAACAAAAGCTTACGGAAATCCGTAAGCTTTTGTTTTATATCATAATTTTTAAATTTCTGTAAACACATCTTTGTAATATATAAACCCGATTGTCTCTGTTCTTTTAACCTTTACTTTAAACCATTCATTGTGAACAGATAATAAAATTAACTCTTCGTATTTATTAAGTTTATTAATAATATAATACGATTCACCTGGACCGCTTCTTAGAGGAGTTTTAGCTTTTTTAATTAATAGTTGTTTTTTATTTGTTTTATTATTTTGTTTAGTTTCTTTATTATTCTTAACATCATAATTTATTCTCTTTATATCCTGTTTCTTTGATTTAGTAATAAATTCTTTCCTCTCGCATACTCCACAAGATCCTCCACTATTGCAATGCTTACATCTACTACGGTTTTTACAAGCTCTACAATAAGGAGAACCTGTACACCTTGCTTCAGATATGGAAACACAAGCCAATGCCGCTGTATTTTTGTTCCTTTTTGGTGATTCTTCAGTTTTACTATTTAATAAAAGTGTAAGTCCTAAAATTATTACTAAAGCAATAGTAGCTTGGTATGCTTTTTTATTTGTTCTTTCATTTATTGCGAGAGACTTTAATTATTTAAAAAAATTAACCCTATGAAAATACTCATAGGGATAAAATAGAAGTCTAATTAACTTGTATGACAAGCTCTGGAACAGTGGTAACAACCATTGACCTTATTGTAATGTTTTTTTGCTTCTTTAACCGCATCTTTACAGTTTGTAAAATTTCCTAAATAAATCCTATTTTCAACTTTTGGAAGCCAAAAACATCCAAATTTATGCACTTCGTGATCTCCATTTTCTTGTGCATTCTTATTTACATAATATTTCGCCATGCGATTTTATTTTTATAATTAATACTAGCTCAAAATTACCTTTACAAAAACACAAAACTCTACGGTAATCCGTAGAGTTATAAATCATTTTAATAATCTTTCAGCTATATCTTTTTCATTAATGATCGTTTTATCTGGCAAAATCATTTCAATTTGTTCACTTTTGGGGTTTCTGTATATTTTAAACCCACCCCGACAATTTTTAAATCGGAATTTAAGTGCTCTTATTCCTTTCCAAAAACCTTTTTGCTCTGTAATTTCAAAAACATAATTGGAGCATGACTTTCTGAATATACAGCAAGGTGTTTTATTTCTTGGCTTTAAAAACCAATAAAGTCGAATACCAACTAATAAAAATTGTTTCATTAAGTTTATCTTTTACTAAAAACAATCATTTGTCTATAAGCTGTATAACCTGGTTTAGCACCAATACCAAAACACCCGAAGTCAGGTAAAATATATGTTTGTACGCTTTCTACTCGTACATATTGCCATCCTTGAACTGTGTAGTTTTCGATAATATTCTCGAGTTGTTTTGCTACTTCTTTTGAGTTTTCTTTTTTTCGATTGATTGTTGGCACAAATGGTATTACTTTATATTCCATATTAATTGATTGAAGTTATTAATACTTCAAACATAAATTCAGAATATCGTTAATCCTTACGGATAACCATAAATTAAAAAAATCTCAACTTTAAATCAATCCAAAATCTTTTGTTATGGCTACTAATTGTGTAGGATTATTTGCATTAAAGTTTTCTTTTAATAGCTTTAATCGTTTTTCTACAGAACTAATGCTTGCAGGTTTTATCTGTTGACTTTTTAACGCTTCACTAATTTCTTTTTGATCTAACCCTTCAGCTAATTGTTTTAAAATGAAAACATCATAAGAGGTCACTTCAAAAGTTTCTTTTGTGCGTAATGCATGTGACAATTGTGGAGAAATGAAAAAGTTTCCATCTTTAACTTCTCTGATAGCCTTTTTTAAGTCTTTTAGTGCATTTGTAGATTTCCACACATAACCATTTAAATCTAAATCTTTACATAACTGTTTTACTCGATAGGCTCTGTCTTCGATTGAAAATATAATTGTTTTTAAGTCAGGTTGTAATTCTTTAACTGCAGTAATTAAGTCTTCTCCTGTATACAATCGCTGTTCATGTGGATTATCGATAAATGACAAATCACTAATTATTAAATCAAAAGGTTCATTTATTTGTAAAGCCTTTTTAAATTTCAAGAACGCCTCATCACAATACTGTGCATAATCTAACTTTGTATTTTCTAAACTTTCTTCTAATGATTTCACCACACCATTAGACTCATGATCTTTATCTTCTGCTATTAGTATTTTTTTGAACATAACTACTTTTTAAATTGGAAATTAACTTGAAATCCTTTTTGATTTTCTGATTCAAATGTAATTGTTCCTCCTATTGATTTTATACGGGTTTCCATATTTTGTAGTCCGCCTTTGAATTGTATTGATGTAGCTCCTAATCCGTTATCTTTATATTGAATTTTAATTTTATTTTTCTCTTCTTTAAAACTGATTACTACAATATCTGCTTTACTATGCTTGTGCATATTAATTAACAACTCTTGTAATACTCTGTACACTATAATTTGCTTCTCCTCAGTAAGGTTTTCAATAAATACTTCTGTAATTCCTTTGCTAATTACCTTACGTGTATCTGTTGAAAAGTCAGTAAATAATTGTTGTAGAAACTCTCTAAACTTTACTCCCGTAACTACTGGACTATTTTCGTGTGAAATATCTCTAGTTTGCGTATAGATATGTTCCAAATCTGAAAGTAAAGACGTTTGAGAATAACTTTCTCCGTTTTGCAACTTATTCATTGTTAAATACACATCGTTCGCCAATTCATCATGAATTCTTTTGGCTAAACGTGTTTCTGTTTTGTATACTTCTATTACTTTTTCTTTTTTTGTTTTTTGCCTCCTATAATAGATATAAGTAATTGAAGTTAGTAATAAAGCTATAGCAGTAAAAATCCATTGTTGCTTTTGGGATTTTTGTTCTAAGTGCTTTGTCTTTTCTTTTGCATAATTTGCTTCTGCTATTAATTTTTTCTTATTCTCTTCTTTATAATTATAAACGGTAGTTACAAATTCATTTCTTTTCTTTTCTTTAGCATTATTTATACTATCAGATAATATTATTCTTTCTTCACTTAATTCTTTCAAGTATGATTCGGATTGTAAAGATAAGATTTGATCAATTGCAAAAACTCTATCATTAGGTCTATTGTGATCTAAAGAAAGCTTATACATTAAATTAGCATAATATTGAGCTCTTTTTAAATTTCTATATTTTTCATTATAATAACTTAGAAAAGAATAACTTGAAAATAAACTTGCTATTTCATTCTTTTCTTTTTTAGCCTCTGCAATTTTTACGAAATCTTCTTCCTTAACAGGTTCATTATTTTCAAGTTTTGCATAGTTATAATTATCGATAACTTTCCACTGTAGATTAAGATTTAAACTGTCAAAGTAGGAACTCGTTTTTATCTTGAATAAGATATCTTTAGCTTTATTATACTTTTCTAATGAAATAAAATTATTAGCAATATTATTTAAATATCGATACTTTTTTACGGAGTCTTTTGTCAACAACAGAGCTTTATTATACCATTCTATAGCTTGTTTGTATTTTTTCGTCGAATTTGCATTAATTCCTAATGAGTTGTATATAGAGGTAGTTATTTTAGACTCTTTCTTTTTATCTTTCAATAGTTTTAAGGCTTCAACAAATGTAGAGTCACTTTTAAAATATAATTCTTTTGCATATTCTATGTTTCCCAAACTATACAATCTTTTTACTGTCTTCAAAGTATCTTTTAGTTTTACATTTAAATTTTTAGACAATAAAATGTATTTATATGCACTGTCTATCTGTGCTTGCTTTTTATAAACATAACCTAATTTATAATAGTATCTTGCTAGATCTTTATCTTCTTTAGTGATTGATATTTTCTTTTTAATTTTTTTGATATCATTATTTTCTTGACCAAACGAAAAATTATAATAAATCAAAAAAAAGAGGAGGACTAATTTGTTCAATTTCATCCTCCTAATTTACCTTTTTATAGATTATATATCAAGTATTTTTATCCATTATCAGATTCTGGATCTGGTTCAGGCTCTGGATCTGGATCCGGGTCATTATTTCCTCCATTTGAACCACCTCCAGTTCCTTGTATTTCTTGTTGTAAATCATTTGTAACTAAATTTTCTTCCGTTAAATCTGTACAAGATGTAAAAGTGGTGTTCCCTATAATCAATGCGAATATTACAAATAATCGTTTCATAATAAAATTCTCTATTAAAATTTGAGCATTAATATTCTTTCCAAGCAAGAGTGCTCAGTTCCAAAATATGCTTGGAAAAACCTAAAATTTTAAAAGAGTCGCGCGCCTCTTTCGCGGGAAGTAAGGTGTCTAATCAGCTTCGTTTAAAAGCTTCCCTTCTTAAAAAGTCAGCTGATATAGATCTCATAGAATGTGAAAAAATCGTTGTGTTTATATTTTGATTCCCCGATCAATCACATTGCAAAGATTCTGATTATTTGAGGTTTAGCATTTATCAAAAATTAATCAATTATTTATTGTAGAGGTATTGTATAGTTTATGGAAAACCGTAATCAATTTTTGGAGAACTCAATTACATTTGGGTAACATTTGTATAAAAATTGAGTAATTATGATTGAAAAACTTATTGTAGATTTTTTTCGTCGAGTGGAAGAAAGAGAAGGCATTACTAAAAGACATGGTAAAGCTAAATTTCTAGTAGAAGAATTACTTGAAAAAAAGTATGGTAAGTTTAATTATATAAGCATACAAAAAGCCTCTAGATTACATAAAAAATATGTTGAAGAGGAACATGATGAAAATGTAGCTATAAATGATTCTTTTCTTAAAAATGTTTTAGCTGAATATCTAGGTTATAAAGACTATGAGGACTTTCAAAAGCAAAACGAAGTTTTAATAGTTACTCCACAAAAGGGTAACGGCGATCAAGAAGTAGAACGAGGAAAAACAGAAGGAATAGAAATTATAAAAGAACCCGATATTCAAATTGCAAAAGAATATAAAAACTGGAAAAAAACAGGATTAGTAAGTATTACTATACTTTCTTCATTATACATTGCTATAATTATAAATAAAGATATTTTATTTAATTCAAATGAATGTATTGTGTGGAAAATTGACCATTATGAGAAATCTTCATGTTTCATCTCAGGTGCCATTGATAATACCAAACACAAAGTCAATATAGATTTATTTAAAAAAGTAGCTGTAGATACTAGCACAGTATTCTTCACTAACGGAAGACCTAATTATTGGTATGGAGAAAATGAAAAAGGTAAAGGTGAGTTCTTTACACATCGCGGTATTCATCCTCAAACAAAAAAAGAATTAAAACCTATAAATAGAATAATTATAAATTCTGAAGGATTATTAAATGAATAAAAAACTCTGTCAACATAGTTATTAACAGAGTTCCATAAAATATTTTATAACCTAAAATTATCTTCTACTATAGTTCGGTGCTTCTTTAGTAATTGCTACATCATGAGGATGACTTTCATTAATACCACTTGCCGTAATTCTAACGAATTTTCCAGTCTCTTTTAAGGTATCAATATCTTTTGCTCCACAATATCCCATTCCAGCTCTTAATCCTCCAACAAATTGATGAATACTCTCATATAATTCACCTTTGTAAGGAACTCTACCAACGATTCCTTCTGGAACTAATTTTTTAATATCATCTTCTACATCTTGGAAATAACGATCTTTAGAACCTTTTTTCATGGCTTCAACAGATCCCATTCCTCTGTACGACTTAAATTTTCTTCCTTCATATATAATTGTTTCTCCAGGACTTTCTTTAGTTCCTGCTAATAATGATCCTAACATTACACAATCTGCTCCTGCGGCAATTGCCTTTGGAATATCTCCTGTATAACGAATACCTCCATCTGCAATAACTGGAACTCCGCTTCCTTTAATAGCAGCAGAAACCTCTAACACAGCCGAAAATTGAGGAAAACCAACACCTGCTACAACTCTTGTTGTACAAATTGAACCTGGACCAATTCCTACTTTAATAGCATCAGCACCAGCTTCAACCAAATATTTTGCTGCTTCCGGAGTTGCGATATTTCCAACAACCACATCTAACTCAGGAAACTTCTCTTTTACATTTTTTAAAACTGTTACCACACCTTTTGTATGCCCATGAGCTGTATCAATAATTACAGCATCAACACCAGCTTTTACTAATGCTTCAGCTCTTTCAACAGCGTCGTACGTTACACCTAAAGCTGCAGCTACTCTTAACCTACCTAATCGATCTTTATTTGCAATTGGTTTTTGAGTGGTTTTTGTAATATCTCTAAATGTAATTAACCCAACTAATTTGTATTGATCATTAACTACAGGAAGTTTTTCAATCTTATTACTTTGAAGAATAATTTCTGCTTCTTGTAATGAAGTTCCCTCAGCTACTGTAATTAAGTTCTCTGAAGTCATTACTTCTGTGATAGCACGATCATTATCTTTCTCAAAACGTAAATCTCTATTCGTAACTATTCCTACAAGAGTTTTCTCTTCATTTACCACAGGAATACCTCCAATTTTATGCTCACGCATTGCCTTTTTTGCATCTAAAACAACAGCATCTAAAGGAAGTGTAATTGGATCTATAATCATCCCACTTTCAGCTCTCTTAACTTTACGAACCTCCTGAGCTTGTTGCTCAATTGTCATATTCTTATGTAAAACTCCAATACCACCTTCTCTAGCAATAGCAATTGCCATAGCACTTTCCGTTACTGTATCCATTGCAGCTGATACAATTGGCACATTAATAGTGATGTTTTTAGTGAATTTTGTTTGAATACTAACTTCTCTTGGAAGAACTTCTGAGTAAGCTGGGACAAGTAAAACGTCGTCGTATGTTAAACCTTCTCCTACGAATTTAGATGAGTGGGCGTTCATGTTGCAATCAATATTAGGTTTCTAATTAATTGCATGCAAATATACTGCTTTTATTGGAATTCTAAGTTTATGTTTATGTTAAGAGAATAATATATAGCCAAAACGCTTATGGTCAATATTCTTACGTTTAAGGAATAAGTTCTAAAATAGCTGAAATCTAAAAATATCTTTGATACAAGATTAGTAAGAAAATTAAGAATTAACCTATAAAACCAAACTATTATGGCTACTTTAAAAGAACCAAAAACATTAATCGACTCAGCTTATTTAACAAAAGGAACTATCGGAAACGTTGGAATGCCTGGAGCTCCTATTGCACATTTTTCTTTAGTTGTAAATGCTGCATCTGGAACAGTATCTGGAATGGTAGAAATTACACAAGCTATTGATAGCGCTCCAATCGAAGTAAAAGTAACTGGAAATGTACGTGCAACTGGATACGGAGAAGTTACTAAAATTGTAAGCTTAAATGGTGAATATGTTGTATCTGTGCCACCTCCTGCAATTGGAAGTTACTTACAAAAATTTGAAGCTCATATGGATATTAATAATGAGTGGAACGGTACTGGAGGATTCTCTTATGGAAGTCATAACATCGAAAATGTTCCAGTAAAATCAGAAAATTAAAACAATAAACTTAGGGGATTATAGCAATCAAGGTAGTACAAGTTTCTTTTAATGAGTGCTACCTTTTTTCTATCTGAAAATTGTATTGTCTCTTACAAACGCGTGTTTATAACGTTCACTAAAAGGAATTTTCTCTAAGTTGTTTAGAATAATCAAATTATCCTCTAGATATATCTCCTTAATACTCTTCATGTTTACTAAATAATTTCTGTGTACTTGCCTGAAATTATCGTTATTCAACATATCTTTTAACTTTACTAAAGATAACTTTACCAAATATCTACTTTCTCCACATTGAAGATTACAGTATTTCTCTTTAACATCAACATAATCAATCGAGTCTACATCAACTTTTACTACACTTCGTTTATGTTTAATGAATAAAAACTTTGGACTTAAAACGGCATTATCGTCATCAAAACTAATACTGTTATTTTGATCATAACAAGATTCAATTGCTAATTCTAATGAGTATAACAACTCTAGTTTATTGAAAGGTTTAAGTAAGTAAACTAGTGGATTAGTCAATTTTGCTTCATCAAAAATTGCCCTACTTTGCATACTCGTTAAAAATAAAAAAGGAACATTTAACCCTTCTTTATTCATACGTTGTGCAAACGTAATTCCTTCTGGTTTACCATCAATCATGATATCCAAGATTACAGCATCAAAAAATCGATTTTTAATCTCTCCTTCGGCTTCACTCATATTCTTGACTCTAATTACTTCGTAATCATTCTCCTCAAGAAAGGCAACAATATCTTTCGCTTCTTCATCAAGATCTTCTAAGAGTAGTAATCGGAGGTTTTTCATGTATAATGGTTTTGAAAGTAAAGATATAAAAAAGTTCCGAGCCTACTAATCTTCACTTCTCGGTAATTGAATAGTAACTTTAGTTCCTTTACCTTCTTCACTATCAAAGGATAAAATTCCTTTATTTTTTTTCACTAAAGTTTGACATAAAATTAATCCTAAACCAACTCCTTCTGATCTATTAATTTTATCAATACTAACATCTTTCAAACTATTAATTTTAGCTAATCTCTCAGCTGATATTCCAATTCCAGTATCTTGAATTGAAACATATGCATAATTCTCAGAATCAACACCCATTTCAATGGTAATTTTTCCTTGACCATTCATATATTTTACTGAATTATCTAGAAGATTTCTTAGCACAATTTTTAACGATTCACGATCTGCTTTAATTAATGAGTTTTTAGTGTAATTTGTTTCTATTTCTACATCATTAGCTTCAATCAAATTTTCATAATCGTACAAAACATGTTCAACAATTGGTTTAAAAGGATATTCTTTCTGTTCAAAAACCATTTGATTATTTTGTTCCAAAGACCAATGCAGAACATTGTTTAATAAATGACTTGTACTTTCGGTAACAGTTATGGCTGAATTATTTGCTTCTTTTATTCCTTCTAAATTATTATTCTCTATATGTTTTTTTAGTTGTAAATGCTGATGTTTGATGGTATTCATTGGAGAACGTAAATCATGAGAAACTACAGAAAATAAATAGTTTTTAGTTTTATTAGCGATTGCTAAATCTTCTTTTTGCTGTGTAATTAATGAATTTTTCTTTTGGAGTTTCTTGTAAAAGAAAGCCAAAAACCCGAGAAAAATTAATAACCCAGAAGTTCCAAAAATTAAACCTTTTTGTACCACTTTTTGCGTTTTTAATTTCTCTTCTTGAATAGCTATTTCACTATCTTTTTGAGCAACTACAATCTCTTTATCTTTATCAGCAAGTTCAATAATTCTATCTCTATTCCATATAGAATCTTTCCACATTATATATTCACGATAGTATTTTACACTTTCTTTATAGCCCTTTCGATTACGTTCTACAACAGCCATGTTTAAAGCAGAATTTTGTTTTAATTCCACATCTGAAAAAGATTTTGAAAGGTTATAAGACTCTAAAAATAACGGAATAGCATCGTCATCAAGATATTGATTATAATACACATTAGCTAATTCCATCTTAGCTCTAATTATTGATGAAGTATCTTTTTTTTTAATTAAAGTAAATTCTTTATTAAAATATAATTTTGCTTTATCATATTCCTTGGTATGAACATAGCATAAACCTAAATTATGATAAACTTCACGAATAGCTATACTGTCAAAATTATCAACTTTAGTTAATAACTTTTCTAAGTACAAAATCGCTTCTTTATATTTTTTGAGATTAATACATACACTTCCTAGTTGTTTATTTCTCAAAAAATCAATAGAACTGTTCTTACTTATAGAAATTAAATTTTCATAGGCTTTCTGATAAATTTCTTTATGTAACGCACTACTGCCTAATAAATATTTTAGAATATCATTTTTAGTCTCATGTATATTATTAGATAATAAAGCCTTAGAGCTATAAATATAACAAGAGTCTAACTCATCAGATTTATAATACTCTAAAGCTAAGCAAAAATTTTCATCCTTACTTTCTTCACATATTCCATGAGATAGACGATATAAATCATTTAATTTAGACTTTGGTCGAATACTCTGAGAAATGGAATATGTGAAATTTAAGATAAATATAAAGGTTAATATTATTTTCAAAATAATGAACTATTTTCCTTTCACTGGAGTAGTCACTGTACCTCTATCCGTCTCTGGATCATCATTTCTTTCATGAACACAAATTGCTTCAGCACTTCCTCCAGTTTGTTCTATAGTATAATCAAATTGTGTATGATATAAATTATAAGTTGTACCCGCAGGTGGATTATCTAAATCTACAGGAGAATTATATTCAAACCAAAATACTCTACAATTCACATCACCTTGATTAATGGATGTATTTACAGCCTGTATCCCATTATATGCCAAATATAAATATCCTGCATTATTATCTAATGAAATCACTACATTCGGATCTGGTGGTGTATCCACATTTAATTGCGTTGGAACATGACTTACGATATTTACAGTATATGTATTTGCAACACCTTCTTTAGCATAAACATTTGCCAATGGTGAGCCTTTAGAAATTTCATCTAATGGTATCGGTTGACAATTAATTTGGTTACAAAAACTTACTTGAATGTTAATCCCATTAATAGATTTTTGGGTGCTCATAATTTATAATTTAGTTTAGTTAGATGAACTAAATGTACAATAAAATTTAGCATAAAAACAAACAACCCTTTCGTAAAAAATGAAAGAAAAATTTTTGTAGAATTAAAAATCAGTAATACAATTAAGAAATTTTATGATACAATTATAACAACCATAAGGGATTTTACTGAATTTTATCATGTTCACTTTTCCACGAAAATTTCGTGAAATTTTTTCCAATTGCTACTCCGTAGAATAATGCCATTCCAATAACTCCTTTTAAAAAGAATAAGAAAACAACAAAAAATTGAGCAACTGTTCCTTCTTCACCAAAAAATAATCTATGAGATAAACCTGTTAATACTATACTTGTAATTAGCAATGAGAAAGCGAAATTATCAAAACTTCTTACTGGCCAATATTTGATTTTTCTTGACAAGTTGATGTCATTTCCCCATTTATCAATTAAATAGTATAAATCGTTACCTAATGGAGTAAACAGTAAAGGATCATCAGCTTTTTTTAATCTGAAAAGAATTGAAGGCGCAACTATTTTAAATTCTTCAATTTTTACATCATGACTATTTTCGAGTTCATTGATTTTGCTAATCGTTTCTACAGGGTAGTCACCTTTGAAGAATGAAGTGCTTAGGAATTTAAGTCGATACTGAATACAAATTGTTCTAATTTGAGAAATATGAAAGATTTTATCTTCTTCAAGTTTTTCTCTTTTAAAATTAGCTACGTAATTATTTGACTGAGAAGAATTCAGCTTAGTTCTAATCATTTCATGCTGACTATCAACATTTTTAAGAACATCATCTACCCATTTCAAAACCTCAATTCCATTAAGGTCTTTTCTTCTATTTTTTAATAACTCTTTGTGAAGATCAACTAAACCTAACATACTGAATATCTTTTACCTAAAAATACGATAAAAAGACAACAGTAAAAAAGGGTTAGAACAACTACCTTTATTTAGAATTATTCTAAAACTTAAACTGCAACGTTGTATACCAATTTCTTGGTGCAGATGGAATTATTCCTGGACCTGGATAACCTGTAGCTCTTCTCGTAAAATAGACTTCATCCAATAAATTATTAACTCCGACTTCTAACTTTAAAAACTTATAAGAATAAGAGGCTGAAAAATCCAATATTCCATAAGATGGAATTGGACCTCTTACCGCATTGGAAGCATCAGGTTGCGCAGAATTATTAGCATCATTAAATTGCTCTGACAAATAAGAATATTGCAGACTTGTTGTAAAATCCTTGTATCCGAATTTTAAACCAGTCTTTAAGTTCACATCAGGTACGAATTCAACTCTATTACCTTTTATATTGTTTTCTTTTGAATCTGTATATTCAGAACTAATAAACGAGGTATTGATAAACGTATTTAAACTATAATCATTTGATAAATCGAAAACACGTTTTAAGTTAACATCGATTAAAGATTCAAGACCAATAATACGAGCTTCTCCAACATTAGTTCTCAATTGACCGACAGTATTAAGTGGAGGAATTGTAGTTGTAAAATCTCCTATTCGATTGTTATAGAATAAGGCAAATCCGCTTAAATCATAAGAAATAAACTTATTTAAATTACCTCTAATTCCAGCATCTATTGTAAAACCTGTTTCATCATCTAAATTTGGATCTACAGCATTTGACGGATTAACAATATTTACATCTGAAAATGTAATAGAACGATAATTTTGGGAAATGTTTCCATATACTTCTAAAACATCATTTGGTTTATAACTCAACCCTAATCCTAATAATACAAAAGAACGTTCTTTGGTGAGATTATCTGATTCTTCTACTGTTCCAATTGGATTACCAGCAGCATCTGTATTTACTCGTTTTCTAAAACCATTACTTCCTGTATTTATATATTCAAATCTAAAACCAGGAGTTACAGAAAACTTATCACTAACGTAAAATATATTCTCTCCAAAAATTGCAATATTCTCATTGGGATTATCAAAATCTGATTGGAAAGTATAATTTGGAAACTGATCAATAGCTGAAGAAAAATTAGCATCACTTTCATCTGTTCCTGGTCCTTGAAAAGAAGTGTTATTTGCGTTATAATACTTACCTCCTATTAAGTACGTTGCTTCTTTTCCGAATAACTTGTATTTATCTAAAAAACGAGCTTCGAATCCAAAATTGCTAAAATCACTAGTTAATAATTCTCTAGCTCCTAAATTATCAGCTAAATCAACTCTTCTATCTCTAAATCCAACGGCATCTCTTGAGGCATTTAAACCAAAGAAGTTAAAGGTAAACTTTGTATTATCAGTAAAATCATGTGTGAATTTTAAATTATATAATAACCAATCTACATTAAACCAATTTCTACTTCTATTACTTTGAAACGGATTATCAGCAAACATTGCGTCGGTTAACCCACCCGCTTGTTGAGCTAAATACGTTAAATATGTTGCTTCTGCCTCTAGTTTTGTTTTTGTATTGAAATCATAACCTACGTAAGCATATGCATTTTTTGAGTTAAATCCAGAGTTTGGTCTAAACCCATCACCTTGTTTATAGTTATAATATCCATAATAACTCAATTTACCAGATGTTCCACCTATGCTAGTAAAGTTTGTAAAAAGATTAAAACTCCCTAAGGTAGTTCTTGAAACAACTTCAAGCGCTTTATTAGAGTTTGGTTTTTTCATTATAAAGTTGATCAAACCTCCAAATTGAGTTCCATATTGTAAAGAAGCAGCGCCGCGAATTACTTGAATTTCCTGAAGTCCTTCTGCTGCTGGTGTATAATAACTCTCAGGATATCCTAATACATCGGCACTAATATCATATCCATTTTGACGTGTATTAAAATTAGAAGTTCTATTAGGATCTAAACCGCGACCTCCAACATTTAATTGTAAACCTGCGTCATCATTTTCAAAAATATTTAAACCAGCAACTTGATTATATAGTTGACGAGCATTATTGGTTGCTAAATTTGCAGTAGATTCTGTTACTAGAACCACTTCTGTTTTTTTACCCGCGTAAATTGCTGTTCCCTCAACGTCCTTTAGTCTTTTTAATTCAAAAGCTTTGCGTTTTTTAGCTTTAATTTCCACTTCTGATAATTCTTCTGAAAAGGAATTTAATGTGATGTTATAAACAGTATTTACATTTGAATCAAACTTTGTTTCTAAAAGTTCGTATTCATCTAAATAAAATACAACTGTAAACACTTTCTTAGTACTTGAAAATTCAAAATATCCATTCGAATCCGTTGTAGACAATACGTTTCCTGAAACATCAAACAACTGTACTTTTTGAAGCTTTTTCTTAGTTTCTGAAGATACAACACCAGTAAACTTTGTTTGTGCAGTTAAGGCAGTTATACATAGAAACAATACAAATACAATACTATAATCCTTTAATTTCAATCTCATCGTTAAAAGGTAAAATCCAATCTTTATGTTTAAAACTTTCTTTTTGTTTATATAAATCAACCTTAGGGTCAATATATAGCTTACTTGGTCTTCCATTTAATGCTACATAGGATTCCACGTATACTTCTACATTTTGATGTCCATCTTTTGTGAAATGGTCTCCTAAAAAATGTGCATACTCTAATATAAAGTCAGGTTGAAAACTCATTTGCTTCTCTTGAAAAGAAGTCAAAAAATCTTTATTATCTACATAGAAAAACTGTTTTGTTTTTCCATCGACTATTTTAAAATTTGAATAACCAGCTTTTTCCATTAACATCACTCTCCATGAAAAACGATATCCTTGTTCAGTCCAAAATAATTCGCCTGGATACAATAAATATCTCCAAGGAAACAACAATTGAATTAAAACAAAAACAGCTACTAATTTAGGAATTACTTGATTTTTATATTGAAAGGCCTCTTTAACTTGAACCTTATAATTCAAAAAACTGATCCTGCTTTTCAACATAGAAATTACTCCTTCATGAAAACTTGGTTCAAAGAAAATCATAGTTGCCACAATCATAATGTATGGAAACATTCCTATTGGGAATAATATTCTCGTAAACACATGAAAAACTACAACGAAAAAGAAACCTATAGTTCTGGTTCTTTTAAAAAGTAATAAAAAAGGAATACACAAATCATAAATCGCACCACTCCAACTCATGGCAAAATGAAACCATTCTTGCTGCATCACATTATTCCCAATTAATGGCAAATCGTACTTAGATGGTAACCATATTTTTAATGGTTGAGCTCTAAAAAGCCAATCTGTATTAAGTTTTGCGAGACCTGCGTAGAAATAAACTATTCCAAGTAAAAATTTAATACTATCAATTGTCCAATTTGGAATCTTAGCATATTCAATTCCTTTATTGTTACTATCAATAGAAAAAGTTGCATTTGCTGGTAAGAAAATCATTAAAAAACTAACAAGACTTACGAAATAGTAATGATTTAGATAAGTCGTTTTGTCCATTAGTTCTATGTAAGTAAAGCTTAAAAAGAAAGAAATTATGGCAATTCTATATTTATATCCAAAAGCTACAAATAATGCTGATAAACCACAAAAAATAAAAAGCAAATAGGTGTAGTTGCCAAAAGGTTTTATCCAATCAAAACCATAGAATGAAAAAAAGAATTTTGGAGCAATGTATAGCTTATCAATCCATCCATTATACCAAAACCTAATAATACTTAAGCACATTAAAACTCCAAAAGCAATTCTAAAAAACGCCAAAGGAGCTGCACTTGTTGTTTTATTTATGTAGCACTTAAAATACAATTATCCTAATACACAAAAAAACTGTCTGAATAAACAGACAGTTTCATTATTTTTTTACTCTTAACTTCTAATCTCCGTCAGCATCTACAAAATCAACGCTTACATTAAAAGCTTGTAGCATGTCTACCTTTAGTAAAACTACTGCTTTTTGTAATTCATCATAAGCCATTAAAGCTGGTTGATTGTTTGTATTGATTTGTTCATATAGACTAGCACTCAATGTATTGATTTGAGTTCTTGCTGATTCAAATTGATTTGTAATTGAAGTTGATAAAGTTGACTTACTCAAACTATTTAGGTAAGTCTGAAAACTAGCACCCGTTGCACTACTTCCATAAGCTCTACCAGAAAACACATTATTTACAGCTGCCAATGCATCTAAAGCTAATTCTTTTGAATATTGTTTTGCATAAAAAGCTTCAACCTTTTCCGGTAACGGCGTAGCTGAAAAGTTACCTACTGGAATACCAAATTTATTTGCTCTTAATCTTTTTTCGTAGTGGAAAATAAAATCATTAACAAACTTATTTAATGCACTTGTAGCAGTGTTACCTGAATTAGAAACAAAATCTCCTCTATAACTTCCATTCCAATCATCTGAAATTTCTGTTGCTATATCAGTCATTTTAGCAATAACATCATTTACATACTTCTTATAATTAGAAGCATTAGCATCAGTAGTATACTTAGCAATGATATCCGTTTCAGTAGCAGCAACTCCAAAGAATAAATAATCTAATGCAGGAAATCCTTGCGCATCATGATTATTTGTACTATTCAAGTCATATGTTCCAGTACTAATATTATTATCTACATCAGCAACAGTAACTGGATAAATGTTAAAATGATTTACAAATTGTAATTCTTCGGCCTTTCCTATTTCGAAAATGGCTGCGTATTGCCATACTTTATATGCATTCAACCAAGATGTTTTAACTGCTGAAAACGTAGTTGTATTTGGAGTTGAATTGAAACTATCAAATTTTGTTTTTAAATCTTCTAGTTTAGCTTTTAAATCAGCAAATACAGGCTTTGCCATATTATCTGCTACGTTAGCTAATAAACTAGATCTATCAAAATTATCTGTACTTCCTCCAGAAGGATCTGTATCTGAACTAGAGCACGAATAAGCTAAAAGTAAGATTGTTAGTATTGCGAAATATCTTCTCATCATAATTATTTCTATTTATTCTAAATAAACTGTGCAAATATAAAAAGTAGCTATGAAACATAGCTACTTTTTAAGTAATTATTTTTATTTAGAATAGATTTAATTAGCAGCCTCAGCTACTGTAAATCCATATGCATTTGCAATCTTAGTTGAAATATCATCTAAAGTTGCGTTAGTAACATCCCAGAAACCATTATCCGCCATTAAAGTTGTTAAGTAACCTTCGATGTCAGCAGCAGGTAAATGCGTTGTATTTGTTGTAGTATTTCTTGTAAATCGTAATGATTGAATAAATCCAAATCCTTCTGATAAATCATGAAATGCTGAAGCTTTATCATTAGCTAATGTAGCCTTTGCTTGTTGTAAATAGTAAACAGCTCTAATTGCAATAATTTTCGAAACTGCATTTCTAATAATAGAAGCTTGTTGGTTTCTTACATTATAATTCTTTGCAACGATTGCAGCTCTTCCTAATTTAAATGCGTCATAAATTTCTTGTGAGATTCCGGCAAAATCTGCATCACCTTCAACTCTGGCAACATACTTACTTAAAAAACTATCTGCACCATATTGTGGATTTTCAGCATCATCTGTACCATATAAATAACCAAATGCCTCATCCCATTTGTGCTCCATTGTTGTATAGTTTTTATCTGTTGCTAAAATATCTGAGTTATTATCAGAAATATTAGAAGCCTCATCTAAAACAGCAGTTCCTAAATAGTTATTTAACATTTGATCTACCATTAAACCACCAATTAATCCTTTGTTAATTGCTTGATTATATTCTAATCCCTTCGCACTAACGTAACGAATTGATCCACCTCCAGCTTCTTGAATTTGACCAGCAACTCCTTCTGATGCTAATGTATTCCAGTTAGGAAAAACCTCAGAAACTTGCGCAGCAATCCATCCATCGAATTTTGCTTTTAAAGTATTGGCTTCAGCTGTATTAGTTGAGAAATAATCTCTCGATGCTGCAGTTTTACTTCTTATACTTTTATCAGATGCATTTAATTCAGCTTCAGAAAAATCATTATTTCCTTCAACATGAGCGAACATTGCGTCTAATTGAGCTTCAGTTTTACTAGGATCTTTTAGAGCAGCAATAAACTCCTCTCCCATTTTAATACGTGTTGTTTGACCAGAATAACTTACTGAAGTACTTCCGTTTCTTTCGAATTTATAAGTTTGAGGTGCTGTTACTCCAGATCCTACATTATCATCATCAGAACATGAAACCATTGACAATGTGGTTAAAGCTAATGAAGCTATAATTACTTTTTTCATTTTATTTAGATTAATTTCAAATAATGATGCAAAAATATAAAAGGATACGAAACCACCAAAGTTTATTTAGAATAATTTAAAATAAATCATTTTGACTTTAAAAAGTCTATGACTGCCTTACGAACGTCATAAGCTTTTTCTTCTTTCGTTGGAGTATAAACCTCTATAACTTCTTTGTTTGAAGGCTTTAAGAATGGGATATCGAATCCTTTTAATAGATAATCTGAAGTTGCTACAATATAAATTTGATCGTCTAAAATCTTCTCATTTTGAATTAACCACTCATTCTTATCAGATTTTTTGATATTATATCGTTGTAAATATGCACCTGTCCCGGAAGCATTTTCGCCATAATCCAAAACTTCATTTAATAAACTTCCCTTTAGTTTTACTTTCAGAACTTCCCCACCATAAGGAAGAACTCTAAATATATCAATTGCTGAGACATCTCCTGATAGAACATCATCGATACGAATTGATCCTCCATTAACAATTGCGCAATCAATGTCGGTATCATAACTTCTACTCATTGCTTCTGCTACAATTTCGCCCATATTAGTCTGTACAGATCGAATTGGAGTATCTCTGGCTTCTAACGGAGTTGTAGTATGGTAAACTATTTCATTAGGGTTTTCTACAACATCTTTTATTTTAGTTGTTAAAATATTGTCCCATTTTTGAACAATCTCCCCTACTCTTTCATCTACTTTAATAGAATCATTTATAGTTTTTAATTCCGATTTAAAATCTAACTTCTTTGTAGTTGGATCAAATTGAAATCTATGAATATAGATGGTTTTAGCGTTAGCATCGGCTTTAGTAATTATTGAATTCCCCAACTTATGATACATATTAGTATGCTCATGACCTCCCATAATTAAAGGGATTTCTGGAAGAAATTTAGCCATTTCCTTATCCTGTTCAATGGTCAAGTGTGTTAAACCAATTACATAATCGGTTTTATCTTTTAATTCGTTGTAAGATTTCTTTGCTTCTTCAAAAACATCGGTATAGGTTACATAACTTTTAGGATTTGATGGAATACAAACACTTATAAACCCTAAATTAATAATATGATCTCCCACTGTAATTCTTTTAGTAAAGGTTGGGTTTAGAGACTTTTTGCTCCCATTGACTACTTTATGAAATGGAACATTCTCACCATTTACATTATGGTATACGTTAGACGAAATCCAATCAAAATTACTTTCATTAATTCTTTTTTGTAGGTTTTCATAACTCAAATCAAATTCATGATTTCCAAAGGCAACTACATCAAAATTCATGGCGTTCATGACTTCAACCATTTGTTTACCTCGGACTCTTTCACCATTGACCTTAATGGTTCCTAATAAAGATGGATTCAGGAAATCTCCAGCTAGAACTAATAATGTATTCGGATCTTCTTTAAGAACTTCTTGATGAATTGTTTCCACTCTTGCCATTCCTCCAAATTTCCCTCCTTGAATAGGTGAAATCTCATATACATCATTAAGCTGAATTATTGTAAAGTATAGCTTATTTGAATCTTTTACGAACTGATATGGAGAAATATCTTGAGCATTCTTATCATCAGAAGGCTTACAAGAAATAATAAATAATAATGTTAAAAGTAGAAGTGCAGTTTTTTTGAAGAAATTCATAGCAAAGGCTAAATTCTATTGGTACTTGCGAATATTTTTTCTAATTACTTTTCTGTAGTATACTAATTCTTCAAATTGGTAGAAGAAATTGATTTTCTTTTCTGCAATAGTTTCAGGATTCTCAATCTTGTCTCCTAATACAAAAGCCGTCCAACTTTCGGCAATATCCTCTTCTGGACTCTCAGCGGCGTAATCAGTTAAAAAATCAGTATAATTATCTTTGTAAAGACCGTATAACTTCTCTAAACAACTTTTTTGTTCCGTAACACAAAAATTACGTTGAATGTAATCCCATTCTTTTAATAATCCACCACCCCAAAACTCTTCGACAAACTTATTGATGTAACTATTTTTTACAGCTACACCTTCAATTGTAACATAAGGTTCACCCTTTTCCTGCTCTCTTTTCTTAGTAGGTTTGATTTGGGTGTGATTTAATGTTAATAAATGTCCAAACTCGTGAACTAGTGTATAAATTGATTGGTGAATTCTTGTTTCATCCTTACTTGTAAAATCTACATCAATAGGATCAAGAACTAATTGCCATTCATTATTCTTATCGTTTAGCGCGCCTAATGCTCCAGTTTTTTCATCTTCACCGTCAGTCATTAAGACTAACTTTTTAATATATCGTTGTGTAATTCTTTTTGGAAACATGTTGTAGAAAATGTTCCAATTATATCGAGCGATGTTAGTTTCTTCGTCGTTATTTTCAATAAATATTCCGTTCTTAATCTCCCATGAACCAAGCGTAACATCAGTATTCGCCGGTGGATCTGGGTGGACTATAGCTCCTAAGAAGAATAATATTAAAAATTTAATTTTCATTACGCAATAGTATTAAAAACTTCTAACGCTTTATTATAAGCACTTTCAAAACTCAACGGCTTAGTATTCGTATTTATTTTGTTAGTAGTAAAATAAGACAACATTTTTTCTGTTGGCATATTTCCCGTTAACTCATCCTTAGCCATTGGGCACCCTCCGTATCCCTTAATTGCTCCGTCGAACCTTCTACACCCAGCTTTAAAGGCACTATCAACCTTTTCAAACCATTTATCTGGAGTTGTATGTAAATGAGCTCCAAACTCAATTTTTGGGTATTTAGGGATCAAACTTGAGAACAAATAATCTATCACCTCAGGTGTTGAACTACCTATGGTGTCAGACAAAGATACAATTTTAACTCCGTAATTTGCAAGTTTTTCTGTCCATTCTGCCACAATTTCAACGTTCCAAGGATCTCCATAAGGATTTCCGAAGCCCATTGATAAATAAGCAACTACTTCTTTATTATGTCTATTCGCAATATTTAATATATCTCTTAATATATCTACCGATTCTGCGATAGTTTTATGTGTATTCCTCATTTGGAAATTCTCTGAAATAGAAAAAGGATAACCTAAATAATCTATTTCTTCAAAAGCACAGGCATCATTAGCTCCTCTTACATTTGCAACAATAGCCAACAACTTGCTTCTAGTAGAAGTAAGATCAAGTAAACTTAAAACTTTATCAGTGTCTTTCATTTGGGGAATTGCTTTAGGAGATACAAAACTTCCAAAATCAATAGTATCAAATCCTACATTTAACAAGGAATTAATATACTTTGCTTTTAGCTCTGATGGAATAAAATGACTTTTTATTCCTTGCATTGCATCTCTTGGGCATTCTATTAACTTTACTTCTTCAATCATTATGCCAAATATAGGAGATATTTTAATATTTTTAAATTATCAATAGGTCAGTTTACTAACAATTTTATTAAGATTTTAAAAATAAAAAAATAAAAAGTGTAACATCTCGAAAATTGAAATGTCTTTACCATAGAAAAGTATTTTTTGAAAGCTGAAAAACTAAATATAGATCAACTAATCGAACGCTGTAAAAAAAGAGACAAAGCAGCTCAAATGCAATTGTATAGGCAATATTACAAGGCTATGTACAATACAGCGTTTCGAATATTAAAAGACGAATTCGAAGCTGAAGATTTAATGCAAGAAGCATTCTTAACAGCGTTTACGAAGTTGAGTACTTTTAAAGGTGAAGTTGCTTTTGGAGCATGGTTAAAAAGAATAGTAATCAATAAAAGTTTAACACAACTGAAAAAGAATAATAGATATTCAGAAGTAAAAATGGAAGTGGTTACAGATAATGATTCTGTTGTAGACGTTGAAATTAACTATGAAGTTTTAGGTGTAAGAAATATTTTAAACACAATAAACAGTTTAAAAGACAATTATAGAATAATTTTGAACCTTCATTTAATAGAAGGTTACGATAATGAAGAAATAGCAGAGATTTTGAGTTATACTAACGAAAATGTAAGAACTACTATTTCTAGAGCAAAAAAGAAATTACAACAAATATTACTCAAAGAAAACCCAAAAATCAGTATGTATGGAAGATAAGTTGAAGGAGTTTTTGTCAAATAACGATTTGGATATTTTTGAGCCTCATTCAGGTCATGAAGATCGTTTTTTAAGAAAGTTAGAAAAACCACAGAGTAAAGGTGTATCATTTAAGTGGTTATCAGTAGCGGCATCGGTTGTATTACTTATTGGTTTCTATTTCGGAACTATGTATCAACCAAAACAAGAAATTAATTTTTCTGATATCGCTCCAGAAATGGGTGAAACACAAACGTTTTTTGTTAACGCTATCAATCACGAGTTAAGAGAAATAGAAAAATATAGAAATCTAGACACAGAGTCTATTATTGAAGAAGCTCTAGATGATATTGAAGAATTAGAAGAACATTATAAAAATTATGTAAAAGATTTAGAGTTTAAAGGAAATGAAGAGCAAATTATTCAAGCTATGGTTACAAACTACCAACAACGCTTGAAAATACTTCAAAGCCTACAAACATTATTAGAAAGATTAAAAAATCCCTCAAATCAAAATATAGAATTCAATGAAACAATTTAGTAAAATAATCATCGCGTTTTTATTATCTCCTCTCTTCTTATTGGCTAGTCCAATAAAAATAAAGAAACATGAGAAAACTAAAACTATTAGCAAAAAGTTTAACGTAAACTCTAATGCAACCGTTTACATTAAGAATAAATACGGTAACGTAAATGTTACTACCTGGGAAAAGAACACCGTTGAAATTGATGTAAAAATCACCGTTAAAGGAAGAAATGAGGATAAAGTTCAGGAAAAACTAAATACTATTAATATTGAATTTGAAGCTACTGAAAGTTTAGTTGAAGCAAGAACAATTTTTGAAAGTATTAAATCTAGCTGGAGCTGGTGGGGAAGCAATAACAATAAGTTAAGCTATAAGATTAACTATTACGTTAAAATGCCTGTTACTAATAATGCGGATTTAAATAATAAGTATGGAAATATTGATTTAGATACTTTAGAAGGTAAAGCAAATATTAATTGTGATTATGGATCTATTCAAATTGATAAGCTATTAAATCCGAGCAATTCAATTGAATTGGATTACTGTGGAAGCTCTGACATTCACTACATGAAAGCAGGAAGTTTGAATGCAGATTATTCTAAAATTACAATTGACAAAACTGATAATGTTAGAGTAAATGCGGATTACAGTGGAGTTAAAATCGGAAATGCTGACAAAGTAGATTTCAACTGTGATTATGGTAGCATAACTATTAATGACGCCAACTCTGTTGATGGAAATTCTGACTACGCTGGAATGAGAATAGGTACTTTAAGAGATTATTTAAGAATTGACACGGATTATGGTGGGTTGCGCGTTAGAGAATTAATGAAAGGTTTCGACCAAGTTATTATTGACGGTAGCTATGCTGGTATCAAAATAGGAACTTCTTCTGATAATAATTTCACTTTCAATGTTGACTTAGGTTATGCAAGTTTCAACTATCCTAGTGAATATGTAGAGACTTTTAAATCAATAAAGAAAACTACTAAGAAGTATTACGAAGGTTCTTTCGGAAAAGGAAAATCTAACTCAAAAATTAAAATTAAATCTAATTACGGAGGAGTTTCGTTGAAGTTAATTGACTAGTATTTATTCTTATTCATAATCATTGCTTTATAAATATAATAACGAGCAATGTAGTACATGAAATGATAAATGACCACATAAAATAAATGAGAGTCAATGTAATTAGCAATTGCTGTTAATACATCTGCAAAAGGCATTAATGTAGTACCTAAAAAGAAATATTTAGAACGTTTATTGTTTTTGTAAAGAAAATTCAAATACGTAAACAGTACTAGAAATACAGATACTACTCCTAAGATAAATGCAGATAACTGAATATCTAATAAATACTCATAAATCAAAAAGTAGATCATTAAAAACGTTAACAGAAAAGGAATAGAATATAACAACAATACTTTCGGCGGATAAGGAAATATTGTTCTTCTGATAATTACGATATAAAGAAATCTATTCAGTATTAAGAAGCCTAAGGCCGGATAATAAAAGGCATCAAAAATAAATAGAGAATCAGAAATTATAGAAAACAAAAGGATCATTACATACCAATGATTCACTTTTAAGGTAGTTTCTAAGTACAAAAAAGACAAAGAAAATAACGCAACAAGTTTTATAGCAAACTCGAGGTTAATATTTTCTATTGCTAAAGCATAAGCTACTAAAATAGAGGTAACAATGTATAGCAACTTTAGAAAACGAGGAATCTTATTATTTACAATTTTGGTTGCCAAGAAATATTAATTCATCTTAAATTTAAAATAAAAAATGAAAAAACTATTATTAGCACTATTAATTTTTAACAGTACAGCAATTTTTTCTCAAAGTTGGTGGAATTCTAAAAAAGTTAGAGGTAACGGAAATGTTGTTACCGAAAAAAGGAACGTTGGATCTTTTGATGAAGTGAGCCTTAGCGGTTTTTTTGATGTAATTTTAGTTAATGGAACTGAGGGAAAAATTACATTAGACGGTGAAGAAAACATTTTACCTTACATTATTACTGAGGTTAAAAGAGGAACTTTAAGAATTAAAGTAAAGAAAAACACAAACATCAGAACTAAAAGAAAATTAACAGTTACAGTTCCTTTTGAAAAAATAAACGGAGTTGCTCTTGGTGGATCTGGTAGTATTATTTCAGAAAAAACGATTTCTGGTAATGAAGTAAGTGTTTCTATTGGAGGATCAGGAAATATTAAAGCTACTGTAGATGCAGAAACTGTAAAGGCTTCAATTGGTGGATCTGGTAATATTAACTTAAAGGGAAATAGCGATAACTTAAAATGTTCTGTTGCTGGATCTGGAAATATTAGAGCTTACGGTTTAGAAGTAAATGATTTAAAAGTATCTGTTGCTGGATCAGGAGATGTAGAAGCAACTGTTTCTAACAAAATTAAAGCAAGTATCGCAGGATCTGGCAGTATTTACTATAAAGGAGATCCTAAATACATTGATACAAATTCAGTTGGATCTGGAGATGTAAGAAAAAGAGATTAAGAAACAATTGTCCTGAAGGTTAAATTAATTCTAGGGCGATGAATCTTTTTTGTGGGAGGTAATCGATGTAACCAATTGGTTTGCGTTTCTCCTTTCATAACTAATAACGAACCATGTTGAAGTACTAATGAAACTACTTCCTTGGTTCGTTTATTTTTAAAGGCAAATTTACGTTCAGCACCAAAAGTAACAGAAGCGATGGCTCCATTCTTTTTCAAATCTTTTTCTCCATCACTATGCCAAGCCATTCCCTCGGAACCATCATGATATAAATTCAACAAACATGAATTATATGTCTCATTGGTTTTACTTTCAACAAAAGACTTTATTTTTAAAAGCTCATCTGTAAACTTTAAGGCAACTTTAGTGATATTTGAATACGAGTATTCAAAAGCTTCTTCTGCGTACCAAGCAACCTTTCTTTTTGTCGTTATTTTTTTTCCGAAAATAATTGCTTGGTCATTCTTCCACTCTATCTCATTTAGTAAATAATCATATAAACTATCAGCCTCTTTTCTAGGAAATACAGATCCATAATAGTTTACCTCTCCTCCTTCTGGTAGAAGATTATTTTTTTCATCAAATTGAGTAAATAAATCCATTAATTTCTAAATGAATTTCTTCGAATTATTCGTTTTAACTTTTGCTTTATATCCGTTCCTGTATCATAAACCATTTGTTCATTTGTAGGAAACTGAACAGCCTCTAATCGTATCAAATCTAAATAACCATCAGTTAAGGCTCTTTTATCACCATCATACTCAGCATAACTGTGTTCAAAAACAAATTCGCTCTCTAATGGGAATTGATCGATAAGCTGATTATTCTTATTATCAATATACTTTACTACTGCATTTACGTTACTGCTTTTAAATTGAGTAAATCGATAAAATTTACAACGCACAGTAATCATATTATCTACTTTTTTCTTTTTACCTAAACTATCTAAAACATAGTTTCCATTCCTATCTCTAAGATATTTCCAGCCGTCTTTTATCTCTTTCTCTCTAATTATCTCTTTTTCTCTTATTTGTTCTGGAGAAACAGCAATTCTTCTAAAATTAAGTTCTAGATCAAAATCATAATCCTGATTTCTATTCTTCTGAGCATGGTAAACTGTCCAGAAATCATTCAATCCGTAAGTATCAATAGCTAATAAATCACTCTCTAATCTTCTAGGAATAATTTGATCCGTTTCATTAAAAACAGCTACATGAACAAAATCAGTTCCTTTAGAATGGCATTCTTCCATTAAAGCATCAATGTCTTTAAAGTGAGGATAAATACGAGAAACTTTTTGAAAATCATCGTACGCTCTTCTGTAGTTCATTTTGTTTACTCTTCCTTGATCATATGAAAGCTTTGCTTCATCATATAAATAAGTGGCATACTCTTTTTGAACAGAAATAATTGCATCGTCATAATCTACAAAATCAAATTCTGCATTCTTACCAGAAGCTAATATTCTAAGTGGTAATAACGGTTTAATTCTTTCTTGTCTATACTTTAAACCATTATACAAATCATATATTGATTTTAGATTTCGAGATTGATTCTCCTTTTCTAAAAACTCAACCCTCGCAATATCTCTTTCTGTAGCTTTCTTAAAAGCATCCTGAAGCATTGTGATATAAGGTTGATTTTTTTCTTTTGTTTTATTCTTTTCAAGGTTTTTAATTGCTATAGACATAGCTTTATCATAATCACCTTTGTTTATTGCTTTCTGAGTAGATTTAACACTACTACATGAAACTAATACAAATAGAAAAACTAGTAAAGTAGAGGGTATTATTTTATACATAAATTAGGTTTTTATCTTTTATGACAAATACAATACCAAAATTACTAATTGTAATTTATTTATTTCAATAATCTAGACATTGCATCTTGAATAATTGCAATGTTTTTTGTTTCGTTGGCTTTATTAGCAGATTTCTGAGTTTTTACCATTTGACGCATTAGTTCAATTCCAACATTATTAAACCCATATTGTTTGTACTGTTTTCCTTTAATTACAATATCATTTACAAGATTTTGAATGGCTTCAGAGTTATTTCCTTTTGTGATTTTATCGTACGCTTTTTTATATAAACGTTGCGTATTTTTATCTTGACTTAAATACATTCCTGATATTACATTTCCGGCAATAAAGGTTAATTCTTCCTCATCATTTTCCTCTAGATAAATTCGGGTTAAAGGTGTAGCAATAATCTTTTTAACTTCATCTGGTAGAGCCTTTGATTTTTGAACCGCTAATTCTTTGTCCACATAATATAAGGCAACTAAAGCTTTACCTATAACTGCATATGATTTGCTTTCTAAACTCTTTTCGAAAATAGGTTTCAATTCTGGTTCTGTAAGTTTACCTAAGGTTTCAACAGCTGCAGCTTGAACTAAAGTTTTAGGATCATTATTAGCCATAACTTTAATCTTTTCAATAACCTGTCTTTTAGAGTTTTTATTGATCAAATTAATGTTTTCTAAGGCTAATTTTCGGATTAAATAGAAAGAATCATTTAAGGCGTTCGACATAGCTCTAAAAGCTTTATTATCATCTTGTTTCTTAGAAACTTCTAACAAGGCTTCTCTTTTATGCATATAGCTTTTAGCATTTCCCAATTGAAAAATATAGTCACTTAAAACTTTATTTTCATTCACATTGCAAAGCAGTACACCATCAGCATTTATTTGAACGAAATCTGGTTGTCTTGTATATGGCAAAGTAAATGACGCTTCTTTTCTATTCACAAAAACTTTGTGTCTTGTTGCTTTACTTCCTTCAAAAACGTCAATTGTTAGTGGAAATTGAAACTGTTGTGTTTGTGTTTGAAATACATTTACAGTTACTGTTTTTCTTAACTCGTTATAATCGTAAGATATTTCTAAAGTAGGATGACCATTTCCAAAAAACCATTGATTAAAAAACCAGTTCAAATCTTTTCCCGTAATTTCTTCAAACACTAAACGCAATTGATGAACTTCTGCAGCTTTGTATTTATAATCCGTTAAGTATTTATTCAATCCTTCGTAAAACGCCTTATCTCCTAAATAAGAACGTAACATATGTAGAATTGCACCTCCTTTATTATAACTTACAGCGTCGAACATATCTTCCTTGTCATCGTAATAAAAACGAACTAAATGTTTATCAAAATTTTGTCCATTTTTATATGCTTCAACATCTTTAAACATATGAGCATCAGCATAGTCTTTCCCATATTTATATTCTTGCCAAAGATATTCGCTGTAGTTCGCAAAGCTTTCATTTAAAGCTAGGTTACTCCAACTTTCTGTAGTTACAAGATCTCCAAACCAGTGATGAAAAGCTTCATGAGCTATAGTATTTTCATGAGAATTACCATCAATTAGTTCTCCAGGAGTTTGATAAGCTTGTTCTCCATGAATTACGGCGGTTGTATTTTCCATTGCTCCACTTACATAATCTCTACCCACAATTTGAGCATACTTATTCCAAGGATATTCTACACCTGTGATTTTAGAGAAGAACTCTAACATTTCTGGTGTTCCTCCAAAAATTTCTTTAGCATAAGGAGCGTATTTCTTCTCTACATAATAATCTACAGGAATATTTTTATACGAATCTTTAACTATTTCATACTCCCCTATTCCCATAAAGAACAGATATGGCGCATGCTTTTGAGTAAAGTTCCAATAATCAGTTCTTGTTCCGTCAGGGTTATTTTTCTGATTCTCTAACTTACCATTAGATAAAGTAACATACTTCTTAGGAACAGTAATATAAATTTCCTGTGATGTTTTTTGATTTGGTGAATCAATTGTGGGAAACCAACAACTACTCGCCTCCGTTTCTCCTTGTGTCCAAATCTGAGTAGGCTTAGTATTATCAATTCCTTTAGGATTAATAAAGTATAATCCTTTTGCAGATGTTATTGCTTTACTTCCTTTTTGTTTTACATTTTCAGGTTGAGCTGTATACTTAATATATAGAGTAAACTGCTCATCTCTTTCATAACTCTTCGGAAGATTTATCGTAATTTCAAAATCATTGTAATTGTAATTCAAATTCTTTCCATCCATCTCAACTTTATGGATTTTCATTGCCTTAGCATCTAAAACAATCCTATCTGTTGTATAAAAATGAGGCTTTGCAGTAATCCAAGCCTCTCCATTCATTGTTTGTTTATCAAAATTAAAATCGACTTTTAATTTTGTGTGTACCAAATTGTGCACTTTATCCTTCTCTCCTCTATATTCCGAAACATTCTGTGCGTTACTTTGTAAACAAAATGACACTAATAAAAACAATAATACTTTCCTCATAAACCATTAGATATTTAGCCAAAAATAAGAATTTTAACATTTGGACTTGTTAATGGCGAGTTAAAACAAAAAAACCACAATTTGAAAATTGTGGTTTATCATTTATATATTGTAGAAAGATATTACTGAACAGGTTCAGCATAAATTTTTTCGGTCTCAAATTGACCTCCGAACATATCTTTAATTTTCTCTAATCCTTTTTCTCTATCCTTATTGTTTACTTTCTGAACCATACTCATTATTTTCTGTGGATTCATATTATTACCTAAAATTCTAGTAACACCAAAACCAAAATCTTTTGCATAAACAATAGCTACAATTTCATCAATTGCATCAGCCTCTCCTGCATAATAAATAGTAGCCTTACCTCTCTTATCATTCACACGGATTAAAGATTTATAATCGGTGTTCTTCATGATACCTTTTAATCTTTTTCTTTCGGTATCAAATTGATCTTCTGTTGCTTTGTTTACTGGTAAAAAAGCAATATTTACCTTTTTTACACTTTTAAAAGTTTCCTGATCTTCTTCAGAAGTAGTTTCGAAATAAGGAGCAAGCATACTTGTTGAAAAATCAAATCGCATATAATCTGCGTTTTCCTCAGATTTAATTAAATAGCTCTGCAAGCTTTCTTCCTTTTTACAAGAAGTTAATACTAAAGAAATACAAATAATAGCAAATGTGAATAGTTTTTTCATGGTATACTTTTTTTAATTTTTTGAATAAGAAACATAGTCTAAATTAATAGACTATGTTAATTTTTGTTTATTAGAAATCTAAATTATTCTTTAGACTTTTTATCATAATCGTTAGCAATCTCTGCTAATTCATTCATATTAATTTCCCCTATTAAAGATATGATTGTAGAACTTGGTTTATCATCTTTTGAATCCTTGCTTTTTACAAACATTAAAACTTCACTTACAATATCTTTATTTTTTGTAGACTTAATATAAATTTTAACTCTAGATCCTTTGTCTTTCACACGCATCAATTGAGTCATGTTTCCTTTTTTGATGGCAGCATTTGCCATAGCTTCCATTTTTGATGCTATTGAAGAATTTTCTGTTGAAAATACTTTTAATTCTTCTAGCCCTTTAGCTGTATTGAAAACTTTCATGTCTTCAGATTTAGCATCTGGAAACTTCTTTAATAAATCGAAAGCTGCTTTTGTTACTACAACTGTTGATACATCATCAAGATCTTCTAAAGAATCGAACATTCCCTGAGCAAAAGTTATGTTTGACATAAACGCTAATGCTAATACTAATATTACTTTTTTCATGATTTACTTATTTACTTAATACTTGGTTTTACTTTTAAAATTTTTAATTTTTTACTTTTTTGAGTACTGTATTTGCAGTGTTCTCATAGATTTTCAATTGCTTAACAGCATCATTTCCTTTGTTTAAATTATCAGAAACTGCATATAATGCGTCATTTCCTTTATTTAGATGAAATGAAACTTTTTGAAGTGCTTCCTTTACTTGAGCAAAATACATTCGCTGTTGGTATTCATCGTACTGAATTTTACCTACGTAAGCACTTACTAGCAAAGCTAAAGATGCTGCTACGGTCATCCATTTAAAGTTCTTTTTTCTTTTGATCTCAGGTTTTAACTTAATGGCTTTTGTATACGTCTCGCTTTGATTCTGTTTAAAATACCCGAACATTATTGCATAATCTTGCAAGTGTTCCGCTACATTTCCTGAAGTAAAATACTCTCTTAATTGAGTTTCTTCTTGTAATGTTGTTTCAGCTTCTAGGTATTTCTCGATTAACTTTTCTATGTTAGCTAACTCCATAGTTATGTTGTTTAATTAATGCTTCTCTAATTGTTTTACGCGCTCTTGATAATGCTACTCTCACTGCTGTTGGTTTCATATCTACCATTTCACAAATTTCATCAAAATCGTATTGCTCAATATCTCTTAATTGAATAATAATCTTTTGTTGTTCTGGTAAATTTTCAATGAGCTTATGAACATTATTTACACTATCCTTATATTCTATCTTCTTTTCTAAAGAAGTATCCTTCTCTTTATAATTGCTATGAACTAAAGTTAAATTACCAGCTTGTTTAGATTTTAATCTATCAAAACAATAATTTTTCGTCATGGTCATCGCAAACGCTTCTACGTTTTTATAATCAGCCAACTTCTCTTTATTTCTCCATAATTTAAAGTAAAGCTCTTGAGTTGCATCTTCTGCTTCTTCCGTAGAAACAAGCAAACGTTTCGCTAAACGAAAAACTTTATCTTTAAATGGTAATACAACTTTTAAAAAGTCTGACTGTTTCATTGTTTGGTAATTGAGTTAGTTGTAATTAATTGATCTTGTTTATGTCTTATTTATCAATTTTACACCCTTACGACGACGCATAAATAATTTTGTTACAAAGAAAGTTAAAAAAAATACTAACTTTGACATAAATTGCGTTATCACTAAGATTAAACCTGTGTATATGATGAATATTTCCCGCCTTAAAAATCTTTTTTTACTTGTTTTAACATTGACTTTAGTTAATTGTTCTAAAACAGAAGACATACCACAAGATATAGAAATTAACGACTTTGTTTGGGGTGGAATGAATGCCTATTATAAATGGCAAGGTGTTGTACCTGATTTATCTGACAACAGATTCTCTACAAGGGAACAATTAAATAGTTATTTAGCTGGAACTGGTACACCAGAAGAATTATTCAGTAGTTTACTTTCTTTACCTAATGAATTTCCGAAAGATCCGGACCGAGTATTTTCTTGGATCACTAGCGATTATATTGCTTTAGAAAATTCTTTTCAAGGAATACGTTTAACTAGTGGAATGAAATTAACTGCTGTTCCTTATGCAGATAATTCAGGGAATACATATGTTGTTGTTACAGACGTTGTAGCTGGATCTGATGCTGCTACAAAAGGAGTAACTAGAGGAATGATTATTTCTGAAGTAAACGGAACACAAATTACAAGTGGGAATGTAAACAGCTTATTTGTTCCAAATAGTTTTACAATAGGAATTGCAGATTTTAACGGTGGTAATCCAGTTGCAAATGGAACTACTTTCGATATTTCTAAAACTGAAGTTACCGAAAATCCTATTAAAGTAGCAACAATTATCAACCAAGGAGCCAATAGAATTGGATACCTAATGTATAACCAGTTTGCTTCTGATTTTGATGCCCAACTAAATCAAGCTTTTGCTGATTTTCAAACTGGAGGCGTAACGGATTTAGTTCTTGACTTACGTTATAATGGTGGTGGTTCTGTAAATTCTGCTATCTATTTATCGAGCATGATTACTGGACAATTTAATGGTGAAGTTTTTGCAAATAAAATTTGGAATGAAAAAGTAATGGCAAGCTTCAGTAGTGAAAGCTTTATTGATAGGTTTACCAACAGAATTATTAAAAAAGATAATAACGGTAATACAACTTTAGATGAAGCTATTAGCAGCTTAAACTTAAACACAGTTTATATTATTGTTAGTGAGCAAACGGCATCTGCATCTGAACTTGTTATTAATGGTTTACGTCCATATATAGATGTTAATTTAATAGGAACGGAAACTGTTGGAAAGCAGGTAGCATCAATTACGTTATATGATTCTGATGATTACACTCGTAATGGACCTAACTTTAATTCACGCCACACCTATGCAATGCAACCTATTGTATTAGAAATTCAAAATAAAGACGGACAGAATGAACCGAATGGATTTACCGCTGAAGTTCAAATATCAGAGGATTATTCAAACTTAGGAGTTCTTGGAGATCCAACAGAACCATTATTGGCAAGAGCTATTCAATATATTACAACTGGATCAAAACCTAGCCCTATTTTAGGAAGAAGAAATCAAGAGAAACCAATTTGGAATTCTCAAATGAGAAACCCAGATTACAATACAATGTATATTACGTTTAAGTAAATATTGGTACAAAAATATATTCCAATCGAGCTACCTAATTTTAGGTAGCTTTTTTATTGAATTAAATTTATAAATTTGAGCAAACCAAAAAAATTAGCTACGCATGATTACCAATACATCTTTAGTATGGAAATATATTTCGAATCTGTTTATTTCAATTGATCAACTAGGAAATGTTCTTGCCGGAGGTTATGCAGATAATACAATTTCATCAAGAATAGGATATTACAATAACCATTATTTTTCTGACAGAAGTCAAGTTCCATTATATTGGAAAATACTAGAACAAATTATTGACTTTACCTTCAAACCTGTTGACGGACCAAATCACTGTAATGAATCTTACTTAATTGATTCTAGTGAGGTTTTTGATAATCGAATAACAAATTTCTGTATTGTATTTGCTTGTATAGTAATTGTAGTTCCGAGCTGTGTTTTTATCGGTGCTTTCCTATATTTAGTTACAGCTTTAGGTATCGTTAAACAGAAAACTATTGATAGAAATAAAAATATTGACAGACGTTTTTCTGGATGTAACAAATACGTTCGTAGCATTCAATATGAAGCAACCAATTACAGAAATCAAGTAAATTTCGAAAATCTAAATGAGCAAAAGGAAGATTTAATTGAAAAAATTAATAACTTAAATTAAAATAAACTTTGTTGTAGCTCTTCATTAGGAATTTTCAAATCTGTTCCTAAAGTAGCATTTAATTTATTGATAAAATAAGCAGCCAATAATGGAGATTCTACTTCTAAATTTTGATGTACAAAAAAATGAATATTTCTAAGTCCTAAATCTACCCATTCCGAGAGTCTTAAAACCCAATCATCCAATCTTCGATAATCTGAAGAATGATTAGCACCTACATAACGAATAAAAGCTTCATTATTTGTTAAGCGCATATGCATCATATCTCTTCTGCCAGCTGTGTCCACAATAGTATTTGAAACACCATTTTTCTCTAATAACTCGTAAAACTCTGATGCTACAGACTCATCGGTAAACCAATCTGTATGTCTACATTCAACCGTTAAAGGAATTTCAGTTGGCCAACTTTCAACAAAATTCTGTAATCGATCAAAATTCTTAGGTCCGAAATTAGCATGTAGTTGCAAAAAAATAGTACCTAGCTTCTCCTCTAACCTAGTAGCTGCATCTAAATAATAATTCACCAAATCTGCAACTCCTTGAAGGCGTTTCCAATGGCTAATATCTTGGGTTAATTTTGGGAAAAATTTAAATCCTTCTGGAGTTTTATTTTTCCATTTCTCAAACTGTTCAGGTGGAAATTGACGATAAAATGTAGCGTTTAATTCTATAGAATTAAATTGACTAGAATAATAAATCAATTCATCCTTAGTACCTCTGGGGTAAAAACCTTTCAGATCTGCTTTATTCCATTTTGCACATCCTACAAAAACAGATAATTTTTCATTCTTATCTAATGAAGATAATACTCTCTCTGTATCTTTATGTGTTTTAGGAAATGAAAAATCTACTAACTCTGGTTGTTCTACTTTTCCAAACTTCATGATGCATCTTTCGTTTTTTTATCAATTAAATCTGGTCTAAAATCATTCATAATTGATAAGTCTTTCATTTTTGCATACTCGTATCCTTGCCTCCACCACGAAGACATTTGAGCTTTATCAAAAATCAAAGAATTTGTAGTTAATACTGTTGGTGTATAATATAAATTAAGTTGAACATCTTGATATCTTGCAGATAACTTCCCAATAGTTACATTGTGTTTTTCCACATGTTCTAACATGAAACCAAAAACATCTAGCATTAATGAGAATGGATTTTTAGCAGGCATTCTATTAATTTGATTTACTTCGGTTTCTAAAATAATCGCGTCAACCTCTTTTGCTCCTCTTTGAATTGCCTCTCTAATTGGCACTAAACATCCAAATCCTCCATCAGCATATTGACAAGAATTTTTTTCCAGTAAACTCATGAACGGAACATAATTACAAGATCCCCATATCCAATCACAGAAGTCTTCATATGAGCAATCTAAAATAGATTTGTACTCAATTTCGTTTGCTGTTAAATTAGATACAGTTACAACAACTTCTTTATGTTGTTCACGAATTATCTCGTACATTTTTGGTGTGATATTAGCACGTATCAGTTTTCTTAAATTCTTACTCTCACCAAATGTTTTTCTTCCATTTAAAAAGTTCCAAAAGGTATTTCTATGACGAATAGAAATAACTTTAACTCCATGTACATTTCTTATTCTAAAAGGATTGTTACTAAAAATACTTCTTTGATTCACATTGGTATACAGCATTTTTAATTCATCAACCATTCCAACTGCCAAATGAGAAACCATTAAACTACCTGTTGATGTTCCTAAAAACAGATCATAATTTTTCTTTTTTTCCTTCATTAAAAACTCAACAACACCACCTGCGAATGCGCCTTTACTACCACCTCCAGAAATTACTAGTGCTTTCTTCATAAATATGAAATGTTTTTGTCTATTTTTAGTTCCATAAAAATAGACAAAAAATGAAACGCTACCTTACAATTATTTTATTAACATTAATTTTCTTTTCATGTCAGCCTGAGTATACCCCTAGAGTAATTAATAAGGTAGAAATAGAGACATTTAAAATTGAAAATTCAAGTATTAGAGCAATTGTAGGTATTGATGAGGAAACCGTATATTTTGCTGGATCTAATGGTACATTAGGAAATACCAAAGACGCGGGTAAAACTTGGAGTATTGAAACCATTCCATATCAAGATTCTATTCAACCTCATTTTAGAAGCATGGCTAAAACAAAGGATGGAGTTTTTGCTTTATCAATTGCTAATCCTGCGCTTCTATATAAGATTAATGATGCTAAAAAGATTGTATATACCGAAAATCATGAAAAAGTTTTTTACGATTCAATGCATTTTTTTGAAAATGAAAAAGACGGTATAGCAGTTGGAGATCCTACAGAAAACTGTCCTTCCATCATAATTACTAACGATGGCGGAAATAGCTGGACTAAAATTCCTTGTTCTGAATTACCAAAATTTGAAGATGGTGAAGCCTTTTTCGCTGCAAGTAATACCAATATTGAAATACTTGGAAATACTGTTTGGATTGGATCAGGAGGAAAAAAAGCAAGAATTTTAAAATCTACTGATAAAGGTAAATCTTGGGAAATTTACACAACACCTGTAATTCAAGGGAATGGACCACAAGGAATCTATTCAATTGACTTTTATGATGAAAATACTGGAATTGTTATTGGAGGCGATTATTCAAAACCAGAAGACAATTGCAAGAACAAAGCTATAACTAGCGATGGTGGTAAAACTTGGACCGTAATTGCGGATAATGAAAATCCTAATTACAAAAGTTGCGTTCAATTTATTCCTGGTGGAAAAGGAAAAGAAATAGTTACTGTAGGGAAAACTGGAATTTCATATTCAAATGATGGTGGAAATACGTGGAAAGAATTATCTAAAGAATCGTTTTATTCTATCCAATTTGTAAACAACACTACTGCATGGCTATCTGGAAATGAGAAAATCGCCAGATTAAAGCTTATGTAATTCTTAATTTTATGTTAAAGGAAAAATCATTGTAGAATTAATTGAATATTTTTAAACGTTATTTCAATTAATCATAAACTACAATGAAAAAAATAGTACTACTATTTCTCTTCTGTGTATCCGTTAGTTTTTCGCAAGAATACTTTCCCACAAATACAGGAGTGAAAACCACAAAAAACACTACTGTTGCTTTTACCAATGCAACTATTTTTTTAAGCCCTACTAAAAAAATCAAAAAAGGTACTTTACTAATTAAAGATGGAAAAGTTCTAAATGTTGGTAAAAAAGTGAGCATACCTAAAGAGGCAAAAATAGTCGATGCGAAAGGAAAGTTTATCTATCCTTCATTTATTGATATTTATTCAAGTTTTGGAATTGCTCCGGTAAAAAGAGCATCAGGTAGAAACAGAGGTCCGCAATACGATGCAAATAGAAAAGGTTATTATTGGAACGATCACATTCGACCTGAAACAGATCCTTTATCTTCTTTTTCGTTTGATCCTAAAAAAGCAAAAGAACTCATCAATTCTGGATTTGGAGTGGTAAACTCTCATTTAGAAGACGGAATTATGCAAGGTAATGGGATATTAGTAGCTTTAAATTCTGATGCTTCTAATGCTTACCGAGTTTTAGATCAAGAAACATCTAATCATTTATCATTTTCAAAAAGTAAAAAATCTGGACAATCCTACCCGACTTCTCGTATGGGAGCTATGGCATTAATCAGACAAGCTTATTTGGATGCAGATTGGTACTCAAAAGGTTATTCAAAAAACTCTGATTTATCTTTAGAGGCAATTAATAAAAACAAAAACTTACCTCAAATTTTTAATGCTGGTGATGCCTTAAATGCACTTAGAGCAGATAAAGTTGGAGATGAATTTGGAATTCAATACACAATCTTAGGTGGTGGTGATGAATTTGAAAGAATTCAAGATATCAAAAACACTAATGCTACTTTTATTATTCCAATAAACTTTAGAAAAGCATATGATGTTAGCAATAAATTTTTAGCTGAAGTAATTTCATTACGTGATATGCGTAAATGGAATCAAGAGCCTTCTAACCCAGCAATGCTTGCTAAAAACGGAGTGAATTTCGCATTAACAACACACAAATTGAAATCAGTTAAGGAGTTTAATAAAAATCTTCAAAAAGCGATCCAATATGGGTTGGATAAAACTAAAGCTCTAGAAGCTTTAACTACTATACCTGCTGGAATTTTAAATAACAATAAAATTGGAAATTTAAATACTGGAAGTTATGCTAACTTTTTAATCACTTCTGGTGATCTATTTGATTCTAAAACTACCATATACGAAAACTGGGTTCAAGGAAACAAAAACGTAATAAACGATATGAGCATCCCGAACTTAGCTGGAACTTATATGGTAAGCGTTAATGGAAAAACATATAACTTAGAAATCTCAGGTAAAGGAAATAAACAAAAAGGTGAAGTTAAATTAGGAGATAAAAAACTAAAATCTACTTTCTCTTTTAAAAATGATTGGATTCAATTAGCCATTAATGATCAAGGTAAATATTTACGTTTAGCTGGAACTGTTGTTAATGATTCAAATGGAATGAGCGGAACTGGAACAGATCATTATGGAAATGATGTTACTTGGAATGCTTCAAAACAGATTAAAAAGTCGAAAAGTAAAAAAGACGCTAAGAAAAAAGCAGATAATAAATCTCCTAAATTAGTTGCAGTTACCTACCCGAATGTAGGTTTAGGAAACTCATTCAAGCCTATATCGCAAACAATTTTAATCAAAAATGCAACTGTTTGGACAAGTGAAAATGATGAAGTACTTACCAACACAGATGTTTTAGTAAAAGATGGAAAAATCAGTAAAATCGGTAAAAATTTATCTGCTGGAAAGGCTAAAGTTATTGATGGAACAGGGAAATACTTAACAGCTGGTATAATTGATGAACACTCACATATTGCAACTTCTGCAGTAAACGAAGCTGGACATAATTCAACAGCTGAAGTTACTATAGAAGACGTTGTTGATCCAGATGATATTAATATTTACAGAAATATTGCTGGAGGAGTTACTTCGATTCAAGTTTTACACGGTTCTGCAAACCCAATTGGTGGTAGATCTGCTATTATCAAATTAAAATGGGGAGAAAATGCAGCAAACATGATTTACAATAATTCTCCGAAATTCATAAAGTTTGCGTTAGGAGAAAATGTTAAGCAATCAAATTGGGGAGATCGTCAAACTATTCGTTTCCCACAAACTCGTATGGGAGTTGAGCAAGTTTTTATTGACTATTTCCAAAGAGCAAAAGAATATGATGCTAAAAAGAAAAGTGGTCAACCTTATCGTAAAGACATTGAATTAGAAGCAATTGCTGAAATCATAAATAAAGAACGTTTTATTTCTTGTCACTCTTACGTACAATCAGAAATAAACATGTTAATGAAAGTTGCTGAGCAATTCAACTTTAATGTAAATACGTTTACACACATTTTAGAAGGATATAAAGTTGCTGATAAAATGAAAGAACATGGTGCTGGAGGATCAACTTTTGCAGATTGGTGGGCATACAAGTATGAGGTTAATGATGCGATTCCATATAACTCTGCTATAATGCACAGACAAGGTGTTACGGTTGCTATTAATTCTGATGATGCTGAAATGTCTAGAAGATTAAATCAGGAGGCAGCTAAAACAGTTAAATATGGTGGATTAACTGAGCAAGAAGCTTGGAGAACCGTAACTATTAATCCTGCTAAATTATTACACTTAGATGATAGAACTGGTAGCATAAAAGTTGGTAAAGATGCGGATTTAGTATTATGGAGTGAAAATCCTTTATCGGTATATAGTAAAGCTGAAAAGACAATTATAGATGGAGCGATTTATTTTGATATTGAAAAAGATTTACAGAAACGTAAAGATATCAAAGCAGAAAAAGCAAAATTAATTGAAATGATGTTGAAAGAAAAGATTGGTGGAGCTCCAACGCAAGTACCATCTAAAAAACATAAGATTTTATTCCATTGTGATACTGAATAAGAACATTAAACGAAACAAAATGAAAAAACAATTTATATACATATTGCTAAGTTTCTTATTCATAGGAAATCTTAGTGCACAACAAACTCCCGCTCCAAAGCAATCTAAAAAGATTGCAATTGTTGGTGCTACTGCTCATATAGGAGATGGAAATGTAATTGAGAATTCTTTAATTGAATTTTCCAATGGTAAAATAACATTCATAGGAAAAGCTTCGGATAAAACTCCTGAAGGTGAAGTTATGAATTACAATGGTAAACATATTTATCCTGGCTTTATTGCTGCAAATACTTCTTTAGGATTGGCAGAAATTGACGCGGTAAGGGCTACGAGAGATTTTGATGAAGTTGGAGGATATTTACCTCATATACGAAGTATTATAGCCTATAATGCAGAAAGTAAAGTTGTAGAATCTATGAGACCAAATGGTGTTTTAATGGCGCAAGTTGCACCAAGAGGTGGAACTATTTCAGGAACATCTACAATTGTTCAATTCGATGCTTGGAATTGGGAAGATGCTATTTTAAAATTAGATGATGGAATACACATTAATTGGCCTTCAAGTTTTTCTAGAGGTCGTTGGTGGTTAGGAGAAGATCCAGCATTGAAACCAAATAAGAACTATTCAAAAGCAGTTGATAGAATAACTTCTTATATCGAACGTGCAAAAAAGTATTTGTTTGGAAATAGAAGTCCTAAGGATTTGCCATTTGAAGCAATGGATAAACTAATAAACGGAAATCAAAAACTATTTGTTCACGTAACTGGAGAAAAACCTATTACTGATGTGATAAATAACTGTAAAAAATTAGGAATAAAAAACTTAGTACTTGTTAATGCTGAAGGCGCAGAAAAAGTAACTGATTTAATTAAAAGTAATAACGTTAGTGTAATTCTTAGAAGATCACACCGTTTACCGAATAGTGAAGATGATGATTATGATTTGCCGTATAGAATGGCAAAAATTCTATCTGAAAAAGGAATTGTTGTTGCATTAGGTATGGAAGGAGAAATGGAAAGAATGAATACTCGAAATCTTCCTTTTTATGCAGGAACTTATGCTGCTTATGGATTAGGTAAAGAAGAAGCTGTTAAATTAATCACATCTAATGCCGCTAAAATTTTAGGAGTTGATGATAAAGTAGGAACCTTATCAGTTGGGAAAGATGCAACGCTTTTCGTATCTGAAGGAGATGCCTTAGATATGAGAACAAATATCATTTTAAACGCTTTTATACAAGGAAGAAAAATTAGCTTAGAAACGCACCAAACCAAACTTTGGAAGCGCTATGCGAACAAGTATAAAAATCAATAAACAAAATAATTCTTAGTTAAAAAGCTCGGTTAAACCGAGCTTTTTTTATTCCTTATAATCAAATAAGTTTTAAGTACTTTTGCGATAATGAAGAATATATCTAGCATTCAAAATTCGTATATAAAAGAGCTTATCAAGCTTCAAGAAAAGTCAAGAGAACGTAAGAAGAAAAAACTTTTTATTGTTGAAGGAAAAAGAGAGATTTCTTTAATCTTAAAAAGTAATTATAAAATCAAAACCGTTTTATGTGTTGATGAATCTATTGAAGCGAATCAAGATATTTTATCTGCTTTATCAAAAGAAGTAGATACAATTGAAATTACGAAAGAAGTATATCATAAGCTAGCTTACAGAGAAAGTACAGAAGGAATTATTGCTGTTGTTGAAACTATAGATTTTTCCTTGTCTAATTTAAAATTCAGAACTGAAAATCCATTAGTTGTGATAATGGAAGGAATTGAAAAACCTGGAAACATCGGTGCAATGCTGAGAACTGCAGATGCAGCAAATGTAGATGCCGTACTTATTGCAAACCCTAAAACAGATATGTTTAATCCAAACATTATTCGATCTAGTGTAGGGTGTATTTTTACAAATCAGATAGCTACAGACTCCTCTGAAAATATTATCAAATTCTTAAAAGAAAAGAATATCAATATTTACAGTGCTACACTTCAAAATTCAAACGAATATTTTAAAGAAGATTATACTAAAGCTAGTGCAATTGTCGTTGGTACAGAAGCCACAGGATTAACTGAAATTTGGCGACAGGGAGCAACTCAAAATATTAATATTCCTATGCAAGGAGAAATTGATTCTATGAATGTTTCTGTTGCTTGCGCCATAGTAATCTTTGAAGCTAAACGACAACGTAACTTTATAAACTAAATAAAAATGAAACTACAATCCCCTCTATTTCTATCACTTTTAATTTTAATTCTGTCTTGTTCATCAGATAATGATTCAGAAGGTAATTCAAATCCGGTTTGTTCAAACTTTTCCAATTATGTTTTTAATGAAAAAGACAATCTTATATTAGTTGAGTTTGAAGACAACGAATTTCCTGCGGGATGGGAATTTAAAACTAGCAGTAGCGCTTCTGGAAAAGGATATTATGTTTGGACCGGTGATCAATCTTTAGGAAATCCAGGTAATGGATTAGTTGAATATAAATTGAATATTACTAATCCTGGAACTTATCGATTCATTTGGTTTACTGCAGTAACAACGGGTAACAATGGAACTGAACATAATGATAGTTGGCTAAAATTTCCGGATGCTGAAGATTATTTCGGAGAAAAAAATGGAAATAAAATATATCCAAAAGGAAGCGGGCAAACCCCTAACCCAAATGGATCATCTGCCGATGGTTGGTTTAAAATATATAGAGGTGGAAATGATTTAGATTTCAAATGGCAAGCCTCTACTTCAGATAACGATGCGCACAATATTTATGTAGAATTTAAAAATCCTGGAGTTTATACCATGCAGGTTTCAGCACGTTCCTCTGGACATGGAATTGATAAGTTCTTATTATATCAAGAAGTATCTTATTCTCAAAATGAAGCCATTAGTGCTTCAACAAGTGAAATTTCTTGTAATTAAATTCTTAGATTTGAGGAATTCAATCGGTTAAATGAAAGAAGTAAAAGAGATAAAATTTAACAACCTTAAAAATCCAAACTCTCAGTTTGATATTATTGAACTGAGAGAATTATTAAGTCGAACCAAATTAGATCATGACTTAACGGTAATTCATAGAGTTGAATTTTATCACATCTTCTTTGTGATTGAAGGTACAGGGAAACATACCATTGATTTCACAGATTACGAATTTAAAAAAGGGACTTTATTTACCTTACGTAAAAATCAACTTCAAAAGTTTTCAAAAGATTATAACGCTAATGGTTACCTTCTCATTTTTACAGAAGATTTTTTAATTAGTCATTTCAATCAAATAGAGATTTCAAAATCCATTCAATTATTTAATAATTTACTAATAATGCCTAAAATAGAATTGAATTCGGAGGAATTCGATGATCTAATGGAATTAGTAAATAGAATTAAAACTGAATATTTTGAAGCGTATGATGACTTCTCTGGAGGAATTATTCGAAGTGCATTGCATATGATTATCACTAAATTATTTCGAATTAAAACGAAAAATAGTGATCACTTACTTCATAAAAAATATTTCAATGAATTTGTTCAATTTCAACAACTTGTAGAGCAACATTATGCAGAAACTAAAAAAGTAGCTGATTACGCAAGTAAGATGAATTGTTCATCTAAAACCTTAAATAATATTTGCAACAGTATCATAGGAAAATCTGCCAAAGTAGTAATACATGAAGTTGTTATTACACAGATTAAGCGTTTATTAATTAGCACAAATTTAAGCGTAACAGAGATTGCTTATACCGTTGGTTTTGAAGAACCTTCAAATTTATATAAATACTTCAAACTGCATTCAGGAACTACACCTGAACTATTTAGAAAATCGAGTTAATTTAACATTTTCCCATTTTTACAGTACAAACATCTTTTTTTACATATTCAGACTTGTATTAAAGACATAATTTTGAACCAGTTATAAATTATTCTTTTAATACAATGAAAATCAACACTATCACAACAATACTTGTATTAACACTAGTATTAACTAATTGTAAAACTCCTAACAAGGAAACTGATTCTGAACAAAGTACTGAACAACAAATAAAAAAAGACAATAAAATGGAATTAACAAACAAAGAGAAAGTAGTAGCACTTTTAAATAGCTTTAATACTGGAGACAAAACTCCTATTTCTTATATCAATCCAGAAAAATATATTCAACACAACTTAGCTGTTGGTGATGGATTAGCTGGATTTGGAGAAGTAATGAAAGCTGCTCCACCACAAGGATTTAAAGCAAATGTAGTTAGAGCATTCCAAGATGGAGATTATGTATTTACACATACAGAATATGATTTCTTTGGTCCAAAAGCTGGTTTTGATGTATTCAAATTTGAGGATGGTAAAATTGTAGAGCACTGGGATAATCTATCTGAAGTGACTCCTCCAAACCCTAGTGGAAGAACTCAATTTGATGGAACTACGGAAATTACCGACTCTGGTAAAACTGAAGCCAATAAAAACATTGTAAAACAGTTTGCTGAAGAAGTATTAATGAATGGTAAAATGGATAATCTTACAACATTGATTAATCCAACAAAATACATTCAACATAATTCTGCCGTTGCAGACGGTTTAGATGGTTTAGGAGCTGCTTTAAAATACTTTGCTGAAAACGGACTAGTAATGGAATATGACAAGGTTCATAAAGTTTTAGGTGAAGGTAACTTTGTACTAACAATTAGCGAAGGAAAATTTGGTAAAGGAGACCATGTAGCATATTATGATTTATTCCGCTTAGAAAATGGACAAATAGTTGAACACTGGGATGTAATTCAACCGATTCCAGAAAAATCTGAATGGAAAAACGATAATGGAAAATTTTAATCCCTTAGAATTTTAAGTATTCTTTGTAAAGATGTTAACTTGTAATAGGTTAACATCTTTTTTTTCAAATAATAAAAACTTGTTCATTACAAATCTTTATAGTACTTTCACTTTATAATGTGAGTAGAAGATTAACAAATCCCCTGTAATGATGGAGTATACTGCAACTGTAGAAGAAGAAAACAAGGAAATAGCAAATCGCTACAAAGATTTGTTAAAAGGGACTTATCAAACATTATCTGAAGAAGATAAAAAACTAATTCGTAAAGCTTTTGAAGTAGCTGTTGAAGCGCACTCAAGTCAAAGAAGAAAATCAGGAGAACCTTATATCTTCCATCCTATTGCCGTTGCAAAAATTGTAGCAGACGAAATTGGATTAGGAGCAACTTCTATTGCCGCAGCATTATTACATGACGTAGTTGAAGACACACATTATACTGTTGATGATATGCAACAGTTATTTGGTGAAACAGTAGCAAGAATTGTAAGCGGACTTACTAAAATATCTCGATTAAAACAGGATCAAGATTACTCAATTCAAGCAGAGAATTTTAGAAAAATGCTATTAACATTACATGATGATGTTCGTGTAATTTTAATAAAAATTGCAGATCGTTTACACAACATGCAAACCATGGATGCGATGCCACCTCATAAACAGGTGAAAATTGCTTCAGAAACATTATACATCTACGCTCCTCTAGCCCACCGTTTAGGTTTATATAACATTAAAACCGAACTTGAAGATTTAGGACTAAAATATACTGAACCCGATGTTTACAATGATATTTTAGTAAAAATCAAAGAAAACAAAGAGGAACAACAAAAATATATAGACACCTTTAATTCTAAGATTCGCGAGGCTCTTGATGATGTTGGATTTAAATATCAAATTAAAGGAAGATTCAAATCTATTTATTCAATTAGAAGAAAAATGCGCAAGCAAAACGTATCCTTCGATGAAGTATATGACAAGTTTGCCATTAGAATTATATACACACCAACATCAAAAGATGAAAAATTTGATGCTTGGAAAATTTATTCTATCGTAACCGATTTCTACAAACCTAACCCAGCTCGTTTAAGAGATTGGATTTCACAACCTAAATCAACTGGATACGAAGCATTACACATCACCGTTGTTGGTCCGGATGCTAAATGGGTTGAAGTTCAAATTCGTTCAGATAGAATGGATGAAATTGCGGAAAAAGGATATGCTGCTCATTTCAAATACAAGCAAGGAAATGAGAACGAGAATGGTTTAGATGATTGGTTGAATAGATTAAAAGAAACCTTAGAAAATAACACGTTAAATGCAGTTGATTTTGTTGAAGATTTTAAATTGAATCTTTATGCAAAAGAAATCTATGTATTTACACCTAAAGGAGATTTAAAATCATTACCAAAAGGAGCTTCTGCTTTAGACTTTGCCTTTGCCATACATACGGATGTCGGATTAAAAACAAGAGGAGCTAAAGTAAATGGAAAACTCGTTCCTTTAAGTCATGAATTAAAAAGTGGTGATCAAGTTGATATTTTAACTTCTGCCACAAACAAGCCAAATTCACGTTGGTTAGATTTTGTAATGACCGCCCGTGCAAGAACTAAAATCAAATCAGCATTAAAAGCAGATGAGAAAAAGATTGCCGAGGAAGGAAAAGCAATTTTAGCTCGTAAACTTCGTCATTTAAAGATTAATTACGATGAAAAATTAATCCATGAAATAGCTAGTTATTTTAATCTACAGACAAGTTTTGATCTATTCTACAGAATTGGTAACGGTGCTATTGACAATACACTTTTAAAGGAATTTGTTAGTCAGCGTTCAAGTCCAATTATGAATTTCTTAAAGAATCCTTTCAAAAGAAATGCTCATAAAAATATTACGGACAACGAAGAAGTAACCAACAAATATGATGCATTAGTTTTTGGTCAAGAAGAAGAAAAATTAGAATATTCTTTATCAGTTTGTTGTAAACCCATTCCAGGTGATGCTGTTTTTGGTTTTGTAACGATTAATGATGGTATTAAGGTTCATAAGAATAATTGTCCTAATGCAATTTCTTTACAGTCTAACTTTGCTTACAGAATTATTAAAGCAAAATGGATAGATTCTACTAAGCAAGAATTCTCTGCAATTTTAATGGTTAGTGGAGTTGATAATAAAGGAATTGTTAATAATATTACTAGAATTATTTCAAGTAATATGGATGTATTTATCAACAGTATTAATATCTCAGGAAATGCAGGTGTTTTCGAAGGAAAAATATCACTTACGGTAAAGAATAGAAACCAGCTTACTAAGATGATGAACAGCATTAAAAAGGTTGAAGGAGTCCAAAAAGTTACACGTGTTAATAGTTTGTAAATATATTCTTAGCTCATATCTTTTTTTATTCATAAATAAGCGTAAATTTGCTTTTTGGTAAAATTCAATTTATATGAGTAACCCGGCTGAAAATCAAGAAATCGTAAAAAAAGTATTTACTTCATTCCTAGAAGAAAATAAACATCGTAAAACTCCAGAACGTTACGCAATTTTACAGGAAATATATGATGCCGATGAGCATTTTGATATTGAATCTTTATATATCAAAATGAAAAATAAAAACTATCGTGTAAGTAGAGCTACGCTTTATAATACGATGGATTTATTACTAGAATGTGGATTAGTTCGTAAACATCAGTTTGATGGACAATCTATGGCTCGTTATGAAAAGAGCTATTTCGATAAAAATCATGATCACGTTATTCTTACTGATACTGGAGAAGTAAAAGAGTTTTGTGATCCAAGAATACAAATCATCAAGAAAACAATTGAAGAAGTATTCGATATCGATATTCACAACCATTCACTTTATTTCTACGGAACTAAGAAAAAATCTTAATAAACTTTAAACACACACATAACAACACACTAAATAATGGCGGTAGATTTATTACTCGGCTTGCAATGGGGAGATGAAGGAAAGGGAAAAATTGTTGACGTTTTAACGCAGAATTACGACATCATTGCTCGTTTTCAAGGTGGACCAAATGCTGGACACACGTTAGTATTCGACGGAAACAAATACGTATTACACACTATTCCTTCAGGTATTTTTCACAAAACAGCTCTTAATGTTGTAGGTAACGGAGTTGTAATTGATCCTGTAATTTTCAAAAAAGAATTAGAAAATTTAGATCAACACAATATCAACTATACTGATAAACTATTAATTTCTAGAAAAGCACACTTAATCTTACCAACACACCGTTTGTTAGATGCTGCTTCGGAAACTTCTAAAGGAAAAGCTAAAATTGGTTCTACATTAAAAGGTATTGGTCCAACTTACATGGACAAAACTGGTAGGAACGGTATGCGTGTAGGAGATTTAGAACTTGATGATTGGAAAGATCGTTATAAAGCTCTTACAGATAAGCATATTAAAATGTTAGATTTCTTTGATGTAGATATTCAGTATGATTTAGAAGAATTAGAAGCTGAATTCTGTAGAGGAATTGACAAGTTAAAGACATTACAATTTATTGATTCTGAAGAGTTCTTAAATAGCGCAATTAAAGAAGGTAAAACTATACTTGCTGAAGGAGCTCAAGGGTCTTTATTAGATATTGATTTTGGAACATATCCGTTCGTAACTTCAAGTAACACTACTGCAGCTGGTGCTTGTACTGGATTAGGAATTGCTCCAAACAGAATTAAAGATGTTTTTGGAATCTTTAAGGCATATACTACAAGAGTTGGTTCTGGACCTTTCCCTACTGAGTTATTCGACGAAGTTGGAGAAACTATGGGAAGAGTTGGACATGAATTTGGTGCTACTACTGGTCGTCCTCGTCGTTGTGGATGGTTAGACTTAGTTGCTTTAAAATATGCAGTTCAAGTTAATGGAGTAACGCAATTAATGATGATGAAAGGTGATGTTTTATCTGGATTTGATACTTTAAAAGTTTGTACAGCATACAAATACAAAGGAGAAACAATTCAGCATTTACCTTATAATATCGAGCCAGAAAATATCGAACCTATTTATACAGAATTTAAAGGATGGGCAGCTGATTTAACTGGAATGACTGAGAAGGAAACTTTACCTCAAAACTTAGTTGACTATATTCAATTTATTGAAAAGGAAACTGAAGTTCCTGTAAAGATTGTTTCTGTTGGTCCGGATAGAAAACAAACAATTATGATGTAAATCATAATTCTTAGATAAAATAAAAAAACCTGCTAGATCAGCAGGTTTTTTTATGTCTAATACAAAGTTCTATTTAGCTTTTAACTCTTCTAATATCTCAGCTCCGTACCTCTCACAAGTATTCAATGTCTCTAACACATCATCCATAGTTGTTTTAGGATTAATTAAACACATTCTTAGTACGATTTGCTTATTTAAAATTGTTGTTACAAATACAGCTTCTCTTGATTCCATTACACGTTTCGAAATACGCTGATTTAGCTCATCAATGGTACTTTCATCAAGATTTTCATTGATTGGGTGATATCTGAAATTAATTACAGCTAAAGTAGCAGGAGAAACTACTTCCCAAACTTTACTCTTTCTTAAATACCCTTCAACTTCTTCAGTTAAATCTATATTATAAGTAACTGCATTTCTGAATCTCTCCAAACCATAGGTTTTGATAGAAGTATAGAATTTTAAAGCTCTTAAACGTCTTGTTAACTGCACTCCGTAATCATAAAAGTTTATTTCAGATTCATTTCCTTCTACATCTCTTAAATACTCAGGTTTTTCACTAAAAGTTCCACTTAACCAAGAAGCATCTTTTACTAATAGGCAACCAATTTCATACGGTTGGAAAAACCATTTATGTGGATCTACTGTTAAAGAATCTGCACGTTCTATTCCACGTAACATTCTTTCTCCTTTTTTTGATAAAATTGCCGCTCCTCCATAAGCTCCATCCACGTGTAACCAAATGTTTTCATCTTCACAGATGTCAGCAATTTCATGAAGAGGATCCACAGTTCCTGTATTTGTTGTTCCAGCATTTGCAATAAAACAAAACGGTTGCAATCCTTCTAACTTATCTTTTGCTATTGCATTTTTTAACTTGTTAATTCCAATTCTAAATTCAAAATCTGTTGGAATAATTCTAATTTGTTCCTTTTTAAATCCTAGAATTCGAATTGCTTTAATATTTGAAGAATGCGCTTGATCTGACAAGTAAATAACTGCCTTTGAGAAATCATCTCCACACTTAAGTCGCCTTGCGGTAACTAAAGCTGTTAAGTTCGCCATTGAACCTCCACTTGTAAAAATTCCTCCACCCTTTTTCACAGGAAAGTTATACATATTTAATAACCAGTTGATGGTTACAATCTCTAATTCCGCAGCTGCAGATGAAACCAACCAACCTCCAGAGAAGATATTAAAACCAGTAGCCAAAGTATCGGCCATTGTACTGATAAAATTACTTGGTCCTGGAACAAAAGAATAAAACTTTGGATGCGATGTATATGTACTATTCGGCAATACATTTTCCACGATAAAATCTAAAACTTTATCTGAATCCATTGGTTGTTCTGGTGCTTCTTGTAAGAAAATCTGATCTAAGTCGTTTCTTGTTTTAGGTTCAGCAAAAGGCTTTTTAGTGTGAATTGTATCCCAATGCTCAGCAATTAAATCAACTATTTTATATCCATAAGACTTCATGTCTTCTAGAGACATATCGAAGTTATTTTTCATGAGTTTATAATTTGCTACAAAATTACCTCCTTTTTAAAAATCAGAAAACTTAATTCGAACTTATTTCCTGTATTACCTCAACAAAAAAAGCGAGACTTTCGTCCCGCCTTCGTTTTCAATTTCAGAATTTTTTGCCTTGCTACTATCGTTAGTTTCCTAATTCTAATTGGTTTTTAACCAAATTGAAATAGTCCGCTTTGTTTTCTACTAATGTTTTATGACTTCCATGCTCAACAATTTCACCATTTTTAAGAACAATGATCTGATCCGCATTTTTCACTGTTGAAAGTCGATGTGCAATAACTACAGCAGTTCTATCTTTAAAAAACTCTTGTAAGTTATCATGAATTATCTTCTCATTTTCCGCATCTAAAGCACTTGTTGCCTCGTCAAAGAAAATGTAATGTGGATTTTTATACACTGCTCTAGCAATTAAAATACGTTGTTTTTGACCACCTGAGATTCCATTTCCAGCAGCACCAATTTTAGTTTTTAACTGTAATGGTAAAGACAAAATATAATCTTCAATATTTGCTATTCTAACCGCTTGTATAAGCTTTTCATAATCAATCTCCTCATCACCTGTTGCAATGTTTCTTTCAATCGTATCAGAAAAGATATAACCATCTTGCATTACTACTCCACAATTCTCTCTAATACTTTTCGGAGATAAACTTAATATATCATCGTAATTGTAATGAATAGTTCCTAACGTAGGATCATAAAAACGAAGTAATAATTTTAATAATGTTGTTTTACCACTTCCACTCGCTCCTACTATTGCAGTGACTTTTCCTTCAGGAATAAGCATACTAATATCTTTCAAAATAAATGGAGATTTTGGACCTTCATATTGAAAAGATAGATTCTTAAATCTTATTCCTTTTTGAATTCCGTTATTCACAAAGATGTTCTCCCCTATTTCTAAGGTTTTCATTTGAGTTTCTTCTCCATTTTCATCAATAAAAGTTGTTTCTTCTTCTGGATGATGTTGCACCTCATTTAAACGCTCTAAACTCAATCTGGCATCTTGTAGCGATCTAAAGAAATCTATAAGTTGATTTACCGGAGAATTCATTTGCCCAATGATATATGAGATACTTAATAACTCACCCAATGTCATTTGTCCTTTAACTACATACATAGCTGCTAAGAAAGTTACCAGAATGTTCTTTAACTGATTTAAGAATTCATATCCAGAAACTTGAATTTGATCGATTTTTAGTATTCTTAAATTCGTTTTGAACAACTTATTTTGAATTTTTACCCAGGCTTTACGCTTAAACTCCTCAAACTGATTCAATTTCATTTCAGATACACCATTAATAATTTCTAAAATAGAATCTTGGTTCTCTGCTCTTTGTTGAAATTTAAAATAATCTAGCATTCGACGCTTTTTTAGAAAATAATACGACCAACCCACTGAGAATACAGTTAATGCTAAATACACTGCAAGAATTGTAAAGTCGTAGTACCATAAAACTCCAAAGAACACTGAGAATGTCATGATAGAAAATACGGTAACTAGACTTTGAGACGTTAAAAACTCTTCAATACGCTCGTTATCATTAATTCGTTGATTAAAATCTCCTACCATTTTAGAATCAAAAAACTTAATGGGTAATTGAAGAGTTTTCTTTAAAAAATCTGAGATAATATTTATACTCAGCTTAGTACCCACATATAATGTGAGTGAATTTCGTATGATTTGTATTGTGATTGCTCCTAAGAATAAACCTAATTGAGCTAAGAGAATAAGCGTAATCATATTCATATCTCCAGCTGTAACTCCTTTATCGATAAGATTTTGAGTTAAAAATGGAAATACTAGAGTTAACAAACTTCCTAATAAAAGCATACCAAACATAAAAGCAACCTGCTTTTTAAACGGTTTTAAATAGTTCAGTAAATATGAAATAGTAAGTTTATTTGATTTTGGTGGCTCGATTTCATCAAACTTTTCTGTTGGCGAAAGAAATAGAACAATTCCTTTATCTTCTTGAGAACACCAAGATTTAGCGAACTCTTCTTCTGATAAGGTAATTAAACCATGAGAAGGGTCTGCAACTTTAAATCTATTTTTACCTGTAAAAATGTTTTTCTTCACATCATGTAATACCACAAAATGATTTTTATTCCAATGTAGAATACATGGTAATGTTCCTTCTTCTAAAAGCACATCAATAGACAATAAACTTGGATATGTTTCAAAGCCTATTTCCTCTGCTGCATCAGAAATACTCATTAAACTCACTCCTTCTTTAGAAATGTGAGAAATATCTCTTAAATATTGTAGTGGATAATCTTTACCATACATTTTTGTGATCATTGCAATACAAGCAGGACCACAATCCATTTGATCGTGTTGCGGTATAAATTTCATATTATTAGTGCTTTTGGTTGAACATACTTTTCTTTTCCTAGTCTCATTTTATAATATTTTGATAGCAATCCATAGAATACTAATTCGTGCATTCTTGGGTTGGTAATTGAAAATCTATTGACATGCATATGGATATAGCTCGTCAAGTTTGATTTCATATTTTGAATAACTACTTCCTTGCCTTCTCCTAAATCTTCATATAATTTTTGATTATGCTTTTCAACTACTTCATTAATTTTAGTTGCTGAATTTTCTATAAGTAGCGAAATATCATTCTTGTACTTTCTGAACTTTGACTCAATTTGTTTCTTAAGATTTTTATCTCCATTGAATTCTTTTAAGAAAGCTTGATACAATTCATTGATATGATTCGATTTTTCTTGTAAAGTATATTGATGTAATTCGTAGAAGTTATCTATGGTTTTTAATATTGGTAACCACGAAATCTCAGAATTGGTGTTTTTAGTTAGATTTAATATTTCTAGAATTAAATCACTATCTCTGTGAAATATAGATTCAGATGGAACTATTAATTCGTTCCCATATCTTTCTAATTCTCTGTTGTAGGTAGATATTTCAACTTTCCAAATAGCATGATTAGAAACATAAGAATGAATTGCTCTATTTAATTTTTCTACAACTTTTCTATGATTTATATTGTTATCACTAACTAAAAATCGAAGTCTTAAGTGAAAATCAGGATCTCTAAATCGAATAAAATGCCACTTCTCAATTAATCCGTTTTCTTTTAAATTATGAATCAAAGGGTGAATTACATCCTGTAATAGTTTTGCTGCTGTTTTAGTACCTGTATATAGCTTAAAATACAACCACTCCTCTCCTGGTATAAAAGTTCTTTTTTCAGTAATATTTTGAACATTTATCTTCCTTGATTTTTTAGCTTCTTTAAAAAAAGGAATTATATACTCAGCATTATAAACCTCATCTCTTGAATCTATAGAATCCACTAGAAGTTCCTCTAATACTAATTGTTTTTTCTTCTTTATGGCTTCAAGTAAAAAAGTATACATGAACTCATTTTCAAGATCAATCCAAAGTGTATGATCTTGTTGCTCTCTCAAACATACATATCTTGGAACATTTTGATTTTTAAGAAAAATTTGAAGTTTCGAAATACTTAATTCTCCGTTTTCATAACAGCTAGCTAACTCATCAATAGAGAAATTCCACTTGGCTGGAGCAAGAATTATATCATCAAAAACAATTCTTGGTCTTGATGTAAACGCCTTGTAATTCACACTTCCTAAATTCAAACCTAGGTATGTATTACAATCTTGCATTTGTAATTCTCCTAAAAACTGATAAATTGGAAGCGAATTATATTGAAAATTGTGAGCAGTAGTATTTACAACCTTAATTCTTTTATTCAGGCTTCTACTTCGTAAAACAATCTTATTATGCTTTATACTGATGTAAATATCATCTAACGCTATTTGTTTTGCATTTTCACTTCCTTTAGTTAGAAAAGAAATTTCGTGTGTACGATGTACATTTCTTAATAAAATATTTCCGGATCTATTATCTGGAACATGTAATAGTTCTACCAAGATTTCATCTCCTTCTTTTTGTTCTTTAGCCAGAGCTTCATTAAACAAATCGTTTAATGAATTGTCTAAACTTGAAAATCTTCCTATTAAATTTAAAGCACCAGTACCTCCAACAACTTCAATAGAAATTTTCTCTTTATACTTGTTAATCATAGTATAAAACGAATCTGATAACTGATCGGTATTTACTGGAAAATCAGATAAATCAATTGTATTAAGATCTATTAAATTTTTATTATTTCTCTTGGCTGTAGTTAATTGATTGGTCCAAAACTTATGAATATTTTTATGATATGAAAGCTTCGTTTCTGGACTTTCATTCCCTTTTAATTTAATATCATCAATCAAAGAAGAGAAATTACTAGCATCTGCATGATCTTGTAAATACCCAACTCCTACTTCATTATCAAGAGCTACACATAATTGTACTTCTTTGTCTTCATATCTTTTATAAAAAGCTTTCTTGAATTCATTTAGATTGACATTATCTTGTTTAATACTAAATCTTGATAAAGTACTAACTGCCTTTTTGATTTTAGAAATCTCTTGAGAAGTTAAATCGTATTGCGTCACAGGTAAGTTATTCCTCATATTAGAATTGATCAGAAACTTCTTATCAAATGCAAAATTGAATTGTTTTGCTATACTAAAAATGTCTTCATATTCCGAAATTGAATTGCCTACAACTTTTGCATCAAGACATTCTAATTTATTCTTTAATTGTGCAAGTAGGTTATAATAATGTAAAAGCTCTTCATTTTGAGTTTTACCTATAATGACGTTCTCAAAATACTGAACAAGTTGCTCGAAAGGAGACTCACCATTAATACTAATATCTAAATCACTTACTAAAAACTGAGCATCGATTAATGAATTGATATAAGTCGTTACGTCTTCTTTGGAAATATCCTCGATAGAATACATCAGTAACTCTACCAATTCATTTAATGTTTGATTTTCCTTTTGAGTTACTTTATAAATTAATTCTAAAACCTCATCCGCTTCTACTTCTACTAAAGTATACGCTCTTTTATTTCTTTGAATTTTATATTCGGCATATCTGAAATTACTACCAATCTTATAAATAGAAGAGTTTGGTGCAAATTTCACGATACTTCTTACAGCATCTTTTTGATTTAGTTGATGTAATAACGTATAGATAAAATCTAAATCTAATCCTGTAAATCGCTGTGGTTCAACTTGCTTATTCTCTTGCTTATGTTGAATTTCTGTGTACCCTGAAAATAATCCAAAAGGAGTACATCTTGTAGTTGATCTTATGTAATACTTAACAATAGATAGTGCTAACTTATATTGCTTTTCAACACTCAATTCAGCCTTTGAAACAAACTTTTCCCATTCATAATACAAATCTGGTGAGGCCAGAAAAATAGATTCTTTGAAAACTTCATCATTAAACAAATCTTTTACAAATTCGATTGTTTCTTCAGAAGTAGTAGGAATTTCTGAGAACTGATGAACACTCTTAATTGGTGTTCTTAAAATGAAACGATTGATATGATTGAAGTTCTTCATTCTTTCTATTAATAAACTGGTGTTAACATTTGGAATTTCTCTGCAATTGCATGAAGGTTTTCTAATTTCTCTTTGTGGGTTCCAGCCACATCATAAAACACAAATTCATCTAAACCATATTCATCATAGTATCTTTGTGTAATCTCTTGTAAACTTTCTGCTGTTACAGGTTCTATAATAAATGCTTCTGCAGAAAGACTTCTTGCATATGCTGTCATTTCATCTACTTTGAACTTCGCTTCTTCTATAGTATCAGCCATTAAAAAGGCAATAGAAATCACAATTTTAGGATAACGTCCGTGCGCAGCATAAAACTCTTCTTTAAATGTTGCTATTTGTTCTTTATCAAATTCTTTTGATTGACCGAAATTGTGAAAAAGAGAAACACAATAATTCGTTCCGTATTTAATTGCCTCCTTATAACTATTGAAAGATGTAGATAAATACCATAACTCTGGCTTAGATCCTTTAAACGGTGGAATTAGAATTTGATTATTATTTAAGTTCTCATCTTCATTTTCTAATAGATCAGAGATTACCTCTAAATTCTTATTGAAAATATCTCGGTTCGTTTTTCTAGATAAACCTGGATGAGCTAATTCTGCAATTTTCTTACTATCTGGTAAACCTTTAGATAAGCCTAAATCAATTCTATTTGGATATAAATTAGATAACAACTTGTAGTTACACGTAACTGCATAAGGAGAATATAATGATAATGACACTCCTGCTGAACCAACTTTGATTTGATCTGTCATTCCAGCTAAAATTGGTAACAATATATCTGGATTCGTATAGGGATGATTTTTAACATGTGCATAATGATGTTCTGCTAACCAAAATCGGTTAAATCCAGCTGAATCTGCTTCAACAGCATATTCAATCATTTGCTCTATAATTTCTAAACTTGTTGCATCGTCTCTTTGACCTAAATCGATAAGACCTATCTTAATATTTTCCATTATATTGTTTTTTTAGTTGATTAAAAAGGCTTCTTTCCACTCAGTAGTAAAGTCCTTTTGATATGATTGAAGTACTAGTAAAGCTCCGAGTTTACCATAGAATAAAGACATATCTCTTTCTGTAAGTTCATTCAATATTCCTTCTTTTAAATATTGAACAGTTCTATTGATCCAATATTCGTGAGCTTCTAAGTATTTTGTATCTCCTAAAAGTGAGTGTAATTCTGAAAATAATTGAGCAACGCCTGAAGAACCATGACACCAATGGTGATTTTCGATTCCGGTTACATTCATTTCTTTTCGTTTAATTACATTTTCACCAATTAGTTCTATTAACTCATTGTACTGAGTATTTTTAGTGCATAAGTCTATTTTAGAAAGTAAGAAAATCAAGCTTAAATCGCTATTACACCATGCTAAACGATTATTTTGGTGCTCGATTAACTTACCTTCATCTAAATAAACTTTATGGGGTTTTATGATATGAATACCATCAACTTTGTAATTGGTATTTATGTGTTTCATGATTTTAGTGATGCACTTATCTATAATTGCATCATAAACGTTTTGTGCTCCGAATGCTTTTTTAGCATCGTTTAATATTTTTATAGTTGATAAATAACCATGAGGAAATCCAAAGTTAATATCACTGATATATGGATTGTCTGAAATCGTACTAAAAAGTAATACAGACTCTTTTGACTTTTGATGAAGCTTATCAACTATTCCATTAAATAACTCTTTATTTTTTACTTTTAATAAGAATAATAATACACCTATCGATCCATGTAAAAAATCATAATTATCAATATCAATCATCTTAATTGCATACGCATATGCAATCTGACTTAAAACTGGAATTTGCTCTTTATACTCCTCATCTAACAAATCATTTTCTATCAATTTGGTTATTACAAAACCTAATCCTGAAATTCCTTCTGCATAAGAAGAGTCGTTTAGTAAATCACTACCTTCTGGGTTTTGAAGTGAATTAAAAATATCCATTAGAATATCTGTAATCTTATCAAAGTAAACTACCTTTTTAGTATCCATGTATACGAACATCAAGTAATATAAAACTCCCAGTTTACCTTGAACTAAACCTCCTGATAATTCATTCACAGGGTAGGACAAAATCTTTGAATTGTAATCGTTTATAATTTTATCTATAGTTATGTTTTCTTCCGTTATCATTTTCTGAAGTTTAAAAAGTTGAGATATTCGTTTTTAATGTCTAATTCCTTACATAACAGCGTTAAGCCAATTCCTAATATTCCTTGTGAAATTCCTAATTGAGCAAAATCGTAAATACCGTTATAGTAAGTATCGTATCCTGCCCAAACAGTATTATTATTTCCTTTGTCTAAAATCTTCTGGAACCAGTATTCTTTTGATTCTTTGAATGCATTTTTAGAAGTCAAACGATACATCATATCGAAAAATGCGTATAAGCCTGACGCTCCGTAGATCATATTCGCATCTCTAATATGGTTATCATTATCATCTTTATATTCTGCAGCATTCTCTAGAACCTCTATTCCTAATTCCGTCCAATACGAATTTTTTAAGGCGTTTCCTGCTCTGTAGAAAGTGTAACCAATACCTAAATCTCCGTAAGACAAATTGTGGTACTGAAGTTTATTGTTTTTATTAGCTGTTTGAGGAAACCAACAGGTATGATCTCTATCTAGGTGTTTCTCTAGAAAATTAAGTCCTTTTGATATTAAGTTTTTGCACTCTTCTTTTCTAACGTTATGTGCATAACAATCAATTAAAAAAGAAATAACTCCTGCAACACCGTGATTATATCCTAATTCTACGTATGAATTTTCAGGTGATCTTAAGTCAAATAACCAATACGCTTGATTTTCATTTTCAATAGCTTTATCTATTACTAAATCTAATACTTGGTTTAGTTTTTCATTACTTATTTTTTCTGAGACGAAGTAATATTGAATTGGAGCAAAAACTCCTGTGATGCTATCTAAATTTTCATCTTTTAATTGATTGGTGAATATTTCATCAATTAAAGAATTAAGATCATTTAAAATAAATTCTACTTCATTTGCTAATACATTATTTTTGAATAAGATGTTTAAGTAGATTCCAGCTTCTATAATATCTTTTTGAGGTGATATACTTGTATAATTATCAGTAAGCATTTCAAGAGAATCCTCTATTAAACCAATAGATTTTTCTAACCATTCTTCTTTCTGAGTATACAGGTAGTTATAGTAATAGAATAAGGATTTTCCTAACAGTCCATTACTCACACCAATACCATTAAGCTGGGTATCTTTCTGTAGACAATCTTGTATTTTTTCTAGTGTTTCCAATTTATGAAGTAGAATTATATTTTGTTATTCCTCTATTCCACCATTACATGTTAAATACAAACATGAAAGTGGTCTTCCTTTTGCTCCTTTTACAGAGCTTAGTTGTTCATCTTGAAGCTTTACTAAAGCCTCTTTCTGAAGATTTAGCTTGTTGTTTAATTTAATTTTCTTCATCTCTAATTTTTTGGGAAAGAAAAGGATAAGGAAAATTATCACCCAATCCCTATCCTTATCCTTTCTATTACATATCGATCTTGTCTTCGCTGCTTCCGTTACAAGAGCTCCATAAACAAGATAAAGCTGCTTTACCTCCTTTTACTTCTGACATTTGATCTTCTTGTAATTTACTTACTGCTTCCTTGTTGATTTGTAATCCCTTAGTTAATTTAATTTTCTTCATTTTGTTTTAATTTTAAGTGTGAATAATTTTTAAAAAATGGGTAAAGAATGATTTGTTAATTGGGATCTTTACCCAGTAAGTTTGATAAAATCTTACATGTCGATTTTATCCTCGCTATTTCCGTTACAAGAGCTCCATAAACAAGATAAAGCTGCTTTACCTCCTTTTACTTCTGACATTTGATCTTCTTGTAATTTACTTACTGCTTCCTTGTTGATTTGTAATCCCTTAGTTAATTTAATTTTCTTCATTTTGTTTAAATTTAAGTGTGAATATTTATTTGATAAATGGGTAAAGTATGTGTTAATAATGAGCCTCTACCCGATGAGTTTAAACTCTGATTATAGCTCTAATTTCTCTTCGCTACTTCCGTTACAAGAACTCCATAAACAAGATAAAGCTGCTTTACCTCCTTTTACTTCTGACATTTGATCTTCTTGTAATTTGCTTACTGCTTCTTTGTTGATCTGTAACCCTTTAGTTAATTTAATTTTCTTCATTTTATTTAAATTTTAATGTATTTGATTATGAGTTATTTATTTAAAGTCCTAAACTCTTATCAGACTATGTTTGCAAACAATATTTTTAATATTTTCTAATCTTTTGTTCTGTCTTTTTCGTCTTGATTTCCGAATTTTTTACGCTTTACACGTACTTTCTTATTACCAAACTTGTACAATAATGATATCCTGAAACTTTGTGTATCGTAGTAATTTCTGAATGATACGTTTACATCATTAGTAACCCCTTCAACTCTTACTCTTTGACCTCTAAAAACATCATAAGCGTTTAGTCCTAGTTGCAAGTCTTTATTCATGAAAAAGAACTTTAAGCTTAAATCTAAATTTGAGGTTGCTGAAGTTGTGTAGATGTCATACACTCCTGGAAATGCATACCAGAAATTTGCACTAGCCATTACTCTCTTCTTACTATCTAATACGAAACTGTTATTTGTAGCTATGTACGTATTGAATCCACTCTCTCCTGCATTTGTAAAGTCTACCAAAGAAGTAGCATCACTATAATGAACATCTAGTATGTTTACGCTTTCCCACCATTTCCACTTCGAGAAAGTGTATGATTCAGTTAATCCGATTTTTACAGTTTCATAATAGTTTTGAGGAGATATTTCCTGAATATTAGTTACTGGATCAACTTGAGCTAACTGTTGAAACCCGTCAGTTACTTTAGAGAAGTATAATGAGCTAACTAATTTTTGTTTGTAAATATGAGTCAATGATAAATTATCTGAAAATGATGGTTGTAGGAATGGATTTCCTCTAATAATCGTAAATGGATTTTGAACATTTTCAAAAGGATTTAAAAACTCAAATGAAGGTCTATTGATTCTTTGATTGTAGGCTAAAGAGAATATATTACTCTGATTAGCAATGTAGTTTACATTTAACGTTGGAAATATTCTACTGTAATCGTTAATATCAATCTGACTTAAACTTGTTGAGTTACCTTCTGTTTGTGTATTCTCAAAACGCAATCCTCCGTTTATAATCCACTGTTGACTTAACATTTTTTCAAGAGAAAAGTAAAGCGCTTGTGTATTCTCTTTATAAGTAAACATATCTGTTCTATTCGCATCTTGAACAGGAGTTCCAGAGGTTAGATCGAAAAACGCTAGAGCATTGTTCGTCTTAGTAAAAGATAATTTACCTCCGTAGCTAAATTTCGCCCATTTTAAAGGAGATTCAATATCCATTCTTAGTGAGTAGTTATCGATGTCTTGGTCTCCAACATTATTCCCTATATCTAAACTTCCAGGAGTTACTGTATTGTTAACTTCACTAAACGTGTTATAAGTTCTCTCTTGATCATTTGTATAATTGAAGTAATCTAAATTGATTTCAACTTTGCTTATACTATCTACTTTGAACTCTGTATGTAGATTCAATGAATGTGTTGGCGTTTCTTCCAAATTATTAGAAGTTGTTCTTATGGTTCTTGATAATGCATTTGTAGTATTATCGAACACATTTACTCTATCATTTCGATTTACAGTTCTAAATCTTCCGTATGTTGTTAGGTATTGAGCACCAATCAGGAAGTCCTTAGTAAAGTTATAGTCTAGAGATAATCTCGCACTAATTGATGGCTCGCTAAAATATCTTCTTGGATAAGTTCCTTCCCAAGTTTCTGTTGGAAAGAAAAATCTGTTTGTATCTGTGATAAGTTTCGATCCATTGGTATAGTATAAGTTACTTGATAAAGCAAACTTATCTTTTTGATAATTAAAGTTTCCACTTAAACTTCCTCTACCATAAGTAGCTTGAGTATATACTCCACGTATTCTACTTCGCCATGAGTTTCTTCTTCCTTTTTTGTAGATAATATTGATTAATCCGCTATTACCTTCTGATTCATATTTAGCAGGAGGATTTGTTATTACCTCAATACTTTTAATATCATCGGCTGAGATGGAACTTAAAAAGTTAGATACTTCTTGCTGTGGAATTTTAAGCAAACGCCCATTAATCATAACACGTAAGTTGTCTTTTCCTATCATAAAAAGTTCATCATTCTGTACTTTTATTCCAGGTGTTACACGAAGTGCATCAAGCATATCTCCTCCACTTGAAGACAAGGATTGTGCTACGTTAAATACAAGTCGATCACTTTTTCTGGTTATTAAGCGTTTCCTCGCTTCAATAACAACTTCATCTAACTTATTATCTAACTCTTTGAGGACAATTATACCGAGATTGGATTTATCTTGGAGCGTGGAATAATCAATAGTTTTCTTTTCAAATCCTATGAAACTTATAATTACATAATATTCATTACCAGATTTAACTTTCAGACTAAAATTACCTTCTTCATCAGTCACAACACCTCCTACAATTTTATTATCGGATACTTGCTGTGCAACTACATTGGCAAAACTTATAGGTTCATTCTTTGAATCCACTACTTTTCCTTCAATAGTTTGTGCGAAAGCAACATTTAGGCATAACAATAAAACTGATATAAAGTGTATGATTTTCATAATTTAAATTCTTTAGGTATGAGATTTTCGGGGTATGTTTTTAAGCTAAATTCTTTTGAGCTAAATTGAACTGATGAGTTTTGATTTCAGCTGTATGAAGTAATAATTTCTTATTATCGTTGTAGAAATCGATTAATCCTTCATAAGTCATACATACAGGAATAGTTTCAGACCCTAAATAGTTTACAGATTCTCCAATTACAGTGGCTTTAATCCCCATAGCCAGCATAATCCTTAATAATTTACTATCGCATTCTGCAAAAGCAATTGAGTTCTTATTTTTACATATTGGTGCAATCGCTTGAACCATTAATTTTTTTAATAAATTGATATTTCTAACATCCTTTTTAATTGCGAAACGTCCAATGTGCCAAATTGACTTTAACACTGTGTTTCCTGTAATATCTAAAGGACTAATTCCAAAGATTTTCTCTAATGGTAACTTCGTTTTATAGTTCCATTTTAAAACTCTAATTGTTCCAAGAATTTCTCCGTAAGCATTTCTTGAGATGAATACCTCTGAATTATCCATGTAATTCACTTCTTCATTATATAAAGCTTCAATGCTTTCATAATAGTTAATCGGTAAACTTCCGTTTGAATGATGTTTGTAGTTTTCCAAAACAACGAATTCAGCTAAATCCATTATTTTGTTTCTTTCTTTGTTAATAAAATTGTTTTCTAGTAGCATGGTTGATATTTTTTACACTTTCAAAGCTACTTATGAATCAAAGCCTTAGCGTTACACAAAAGGGTAGTCCTGCATTTTACAAGGCAATTCTACCCTTTTGTGTAGTTTTTAATTGTTTTATTGAGAAGTTTCATTAAATTTGATTGTCACCCGAAATTTAAAAGCCGAAATGGATAAGAATGTGAATGATTTCTTTTCCTTGAAAAATAGTATTAATGCTATTTCTGAAGAGGATATAAATCAAACTAAAAATTATCTGGCGCCAATTAGAGCATTTGCCAGAACTACGTATAAAAGCATATACATTATAGATTATGAAAAGAAAGGATTTGAATACGTTTCTGAGAATCCTTTATTTTTATCCGGTCATACACCAGAAGAAGTTGAAGAAATGGGATATGCTTTCTATTTTAAATATGTAATAGAAGAAGATCTTGATTTATTATTAAAGATAAACACTGTTGGATTTGACTTCTATGAACAGCTTCCTGTTGAAGAACGATTAGACTATACAATTTCCTATGACTTTCATTTAAAGAATAAAGAAGGAAAGAAGATTTTAATAAATCAGAAACTTACTCCTTTATTTTTAACAAGAACTGGTAAGCTTTGGAAGGCTATCTGTATTATTTCCTTATCTAATGAGCAAAACTCTGGAAATATAAAAGTGTATAAAAAAGGAGAGAATAAAATCTTTAAGTATAATCTTGAAGAGGAGTTTTGGAAAGAGGAAGAAAAGATTAGTTTAACAACACGAGAAAAAGAAGTGTTGAGATACTCGGTACGAGGATTTACTATAAACGATATTGCCAAAGCAATTTTCGTTTCGCCAGATACAGTAAAATTTCATCGTAAAAAACTCTTCGATAAATTAGAAGTTGCTAATATATCTGAAGCAATAGTATTTGCTACAAATAATAAGCTTATCTAATCCATATGTATTGAAGAGAAATAGAACTCAGGAAACTTCTTGATTTCTTTTTGAGTAGCCACATTGTACATTAAATGTACACACATACTTGCAACAACCCAAGAACCTATTGATAATTGAGGAGGAGATAATGTCTCCTTCTCATTTAAATATTGATCTAATACATTTTCAATCCATTCCTGAGGTTCGCCCCAAAATTTCATGTAATTCGTAATGTATTTTACCATTTGAATTTCGTTAAACTTTTCATTTGGTTTAGCTATAGATTCTAAGGTTAAGCCATCTGGAGTTATAACAGCAACTACTCCACCCCATCCTAAATTATACGGATGTAAAACAGTAATGTTATTCTTTTGACAAAGCTTATCAAATTCTAAAGGAATGTCAGAAGTAAAATCTAATGCATTAATAGCTATTTCATAATTCTGTATAAACGACTCTACATTATCAGAATCTAAGAATTCATTATGTACGTTAATCGTAGCATCAGGATTTATAGATTGTAATCTTTCTTGTAATGCTTGGACCTTATCTTTATCAACATCATTAATTGTATAATTCTGTCGATTCAAATTTGATAGTTCAACTTGATCTCCATCTATAATTGTAATATTCTCAAAACCGAGTCTGAGAGCACATTCTGCTATGACACTTCCTATTCCTGATCCTCCTAAAAGTATAGGAACATTCTTAATTCTTTGCTGTTCTTCTGCTGATAAATAAATTCTATTTCTAATGTATCTGGCTTCCATCAAAAAGTTTTTTTTCAAAAATACATTTATAAATATCTCGAGCCACTATACAAAAGTGTAGTTAATCAATTATTTCAAAAAAATCTTTTTTCATAATAATTTAAGAATTTGGCATAGTCTTTTCGTTATTTTTGCGTAACAAAATTTAAAAACTTGAAAAGAATACTTCTTTTTTTACTGGTTGTCATAACCTTCAACCTTAATTCACAAACTAAAAAAATTCAGATTTTATCTTCTGAAATCTCAACCGTTGATGAAAGTAGATTTCCTGGAGCTACTATATTAATTGGTAATGTTAAGGTAGCACATGAAGGTGCAACACTAGATTGTAAAAGAGCACTTTTATATAGAGAAAAAAATGTATTCCAAGCACTAGGAGAAGTTGTAATTGAACAAGGAGATAGTATAATACAATATTCAGACTTTGCCAACTATGATGCGAATACTAAAATTGCTAAGTCTTGGGGAAATGTTGAGGTAAATGATAAAGAGATGAAGTTGTCTACAGATACCTTATACTTTAATAGAACTGACCAAATTCTATTTTATCCAACTAAAGGAATCATTAAAGACAAAATAAATACGCTTACTAGTAATAAAGGAACCTATTATTTAGAAGACAAGAAATTCACTGCCAAAACTAAAGTGAATGTTGTGAATCCAGATAATATTCTTGATTCAGATCATTTAGATTATTATACGAATACCAATCTTGCCTATATATACGGACCATCAACAGTATTCAATAGAAAAGATAGCACAAAAATTTATGCAGAGAGAGGATTCTTTGATACTGATTCTGATATCTCTTATTTCGTGAAAAATGCTAAACTTTTTTCTAAAGATAAAACCGTAGAAGCTGATAGTTTATACTATGATAAAAAAAGAGGTTTTGCTTCTGCTACCAATAGAATTAAAGTTATAGATACTATTCAAAATATGGTAGTTAAAGGAAACTATGCTGAAATATTTGAACTACAAGATTCTTTATTCATCATAAAGAAACCCGTTGCTATATCTATAATGGAAAAAGATTCTCTGTATATTCATGGAGATACAATTCTAGTCACAGGAAAACCAGAAAAACGAATTATTAGAACCTATCACAACGTCAAAATCTTTAAAGAGAATTTGCAAGGTAAATGTGATTCTATTCATACGAATCAAGAAACAGGACTAACAAAAATGTTTGTAGATCCTATTTTATGGTCAGGTAAAAGTCAAATTACAGGAGATAGTATTCACTTTAAAACGAGTCAAACTACAAATCAATTAGATTCTTTGTTTGTATTGAGAAACTCTTTCATCATTCAAAAAGATTCACTCGATTCTAATAATTTTAATCAAATAAAAGGAAGGAATATTTTTGGAAAGTTTGAAGATAACGACTTACGATTAATGCTTGTTAAAGGAAACGCAGAGTCTTTATATTATAATAGAAATGAAGAAACTCAAAAATTAGAAACAATCACTAAAGAAATAGCGAGTGATATTGAGTTTTTACTTGAAAACAATGAAGTTGTTCAAACAAAATATTTTACTAAAACCGAAGGAAATACCTTTCCTCCTTCACAATTCCCAGAAGAAGACAGAAAATTTAGAGGCTTTATATGGCGAGAAGATGAACAACCTAAAAAAATGGAAGACATCTTTATAAAAGACAAAAAAGTAGCCCGAAAACCTAAGAAAAAACTACCAGAGGTTGAAAATGCGAAAGCTATTCTGAATACCGAGTTTAAAAAGAAAAGAAAAAAGAAACGTAAACTGAATTTAGAAGAAGAATAGTGAAAGAGGATTTTTTAAAATATCAGGCTCAAACGACACCACATCCTTTAGCTATTGAGATTTCACATGCCAAAGGAAGTTACATTTTTGATAAAAACAATAAAGCTCATTTGGATTTTGTTGCAGGTGTTTCTGCAAATAGTGTTGGACATTGCAATGAGAATGTGAACAATGCTATTACAAAGCAGATTCAAACATATACTCATGTAATGGTTTATGGAGAATTTATTCAAGAACCACAATTAGATTTATGCAAGAAACTGGCTTCTACCCTACCAGAATCTTTATCTTCTGTTTATCTAGTAAATTCTGGAACCGAAGCAACAGAAGGAGCATTAAAGTTAGCTAAAAGATTTACCAAAAGATCAGAGATTATTGCTGCTAATAATGCATATCATGGAAATACAGCAGGTGCCATGAGTGTATGCGGAGCAGAACAACAAAATAGTGCTTTTCGTCCGTTAGTTCCTGGAACAAGATTTATACAATTTAATAATGAAGATGACCTGCAAAAAATCACCACGAAAACAGCTGGTGTAATCTTAGAAACTATTCAAGGTGGCGCAGGTTTTGTTGAACCACAAAATGACTTTTTACATAAAGTTAAAAAGAGATGTGATGAGGTTGGAGCACTTTTAATATTGGATGAAATTCAATCTGGAGTTGGAAGAACAGGTACTTTTTGGGGATTTGAAAATTATAATGTAACTCCAGATATATTTATTACTGGTAAAGGTTTAGGAGGCGGAATGCCAATTGGAGCTTTTATTTCATCTCAAGAAATAATGGATTCATTAAAGGACAATCCTAAACTAGGACATATTACGACTTTTGGTGGACATCCTGTTATTGCTGCTGCGGCGAATGCTACAATTGATGAAATTTTAAACTCAAACTTACATAAAGAAGCTTTACGAAAAGAACAATTAATTCGAAAATATTTAAAGCATCCTAGAATTAAAGAAATTAGAGGAAAAGGATTAATGTTAGCGTTAATAATGGAGTCTTCTGAAATTGCAGATCATGTTGTTTTAAATGCATTAGACCAAGGTTTAATCTTATTCTGGTTATTATATGAAAAACGTGCAGTACGCATCACTCCACCCCTTACTATTTCTGACGAAGAATTAAGAAAAGGTTGTGAAACTTTAACAAATATTTTAAACAATATCAGTCTCTAATACGCGTTCTAATTATACTTATATAGTTGATTGGGGATTTTATTATTGACTATTGAAATCGGTTAGATAATCTTTTCTAACCGATTTTCTTTTTTACTACACTCAATTTATTTTGTTCCCTTCAAAACTACATTCATGATTTAATTCCATGCTCTTATGGAAAAGACTCTGTAAACAATTGGTTTATCATCTAATTTTAGCTTCATAAACTACAAAATCTACTCGATCATGACTTTAAAAAATCAAAACTTAGAATTTAAAATAACATTGTATATGTTATTGACAGTGATTCTTCTTATGAGTTGTAAACCAACTAATAAAGGAACTGCAGTTGTTTTTGAACCTATTCAAGAAATAAATATTTCATACAATTTACCTGTTGATGTACCCGTAAATGCTAGTCAAGAAGAACTTGCTAAGTTCGCTTGGGAAGAATTTTTTGCATTAAATTGGAAATCAAGCTGGAAAACAAATTCTTTAAGAACAACTCCAGATACTACTTGGACGTATACTAATGATACTGGTGCTGATTTTTTAAGTGTATGGGAAACTTATATTCATAGATCAGAATTAAGACCTGCTAACGGAAAAAGAACAAAGGATTTAAGCAGTGGATCTCCATATTACACATTTGTGGATTCAACTTCAGTAAATGTTACGAATCCAGTTCAATTAGATAATTATTTCAATGTACTTGATGAGGATAATGAAATTGGTTCTGCATATGTTTTTGCTCATAAAAATGAATTTGAAGTATTATATGCAGCTAAAACGAATTTAGTTGAGTATAACTACTTAAAGAACAACTTTCAAACTGATAAAAAACTTTACAAAGCAATTGATAAAAGTAACGACAGTACTTCTTTTAGATCTCGATTAAGAGGTTTATCAAAACAACAAATGTGTGATTCAGAAGGAAATACCAGCGATGGCTATGTATGCTTGCCTTGTTCTACTGATGCTAATAACGAAGGAGCTATAGAGATTAAATTGGCTTTCAGAGAATTAGACCCTAAAAAAGATGATGCTTCAAGATATATGGTAAAGGAAGCTGTTTACTTTAAGGATTCTGTAGCTGGTAATAAAACATACTCTAATGCTTATGTAAAACAATTTGCTTTAATTGGAATGCACATTATCAGAAAAACACAAAACCATCCAACTTTCGTATTCGCTTCTTGGGAACAAGTTGATGAAAGAAATAATGATGTTCAAACTATTGGAATTGATACGGTTACTGTTAATGGTGAACAATATAGCGATGTTGATCCTCACAGATTAAATCCTGTAATTGAAAGAGTTATTCCTGAAACATTACAAAAAGTAAATACTCAAGTACAAAAGATGATTGCAGCAAATAGCAGCAAATCTAAATGGCAATATTATCAATTGATTGGTGTTCAAGGTACCCCTATTGATTATAAAGATAGAACTTCAGACAACAATTACTTCATGGCAAACTTTGTAATTGAATCTGACTTAAAACTTACAAACTTTCACGGTTCTTTTGGAGATCCTTTCGATACTAAAATCAAAAATGTAATTTCTGATGGAAAACAGTTCAATATGGGAGGTTGTATGGGATGCCACGGACAGGGACAAACAACATTCGGAACGGATTTCAGTTTCTTATTAGATAGCGGTGCTGGTAAGCCAGTAATTCGTCCTGATCCATACCAAACTTTTGATGAAGCATTATTCGCGGCACAAAACAAAAAAATTCAAGCTTTAATTCGAGAGTTTGATAAAAAACAATAACTACTACAATCACAATAATCACCCTGAAAATGAGTTTTTTCAGGGTGTTTTTTTTTCATAATGATAATCTCATCTTTTTATAGTTTTTATTATGAACTTTCCTTTTTCAGAACAACTCTATCATAAAACTGTTAAAAAACGCACCTAAAAAGCAGTAATTCAGCAGAAAACAATTTTTGTACAACCAAGGTATTTTTTTTAATTTGCTTGTCACAAATTAAGGTACATATGTCGATTGAAATCACGCGGCTTTTTGATTTTCCCTATTATCAGTTGGAAAAGTATAATCTCCAAAAAGCACTAACTACAAATTACAACGGAAATTGGAAGTCAATTTCAACAAAAGAATACATTGATAAAGCCAATGCCGTTAGTAGAGGACTATTAAGATTAGGAGTACAGCCTAATGATAAAATAGCAGTAATATCTACAAACAACTGTACAGAGTGGAATATTTGTGATATCGGTATTCTACAAACAGGAGCACAAAACGTTCCAATTTACCCTACGATATCAAAAGAAGATTACGAATATGTTTTAAATCATTCAGAAGCTACGTATTGTTTTGTGTCAGATACTACAATACTTGAAAAGTTAAACCAAATTAAGGGGAACACTAAGCTGAAAGAAGTTTTTACTTTCGATGAAATTGAAGGTGAGAAAAACTGGAATGAAGTTTTAGAACTTGGAAAAGATGAAAGTAATCAAAATGAAGTTGACAGCAGAAAGGATGCTGTAAAACCTGAAGATTTAGCAACACTAATTTATACATCTGGTACTACTGGAAGACCCAAAGGTGTTATGCTTTCTCACAACAACATTGTATCTAACGTACTTTCTAGTTCAAAAAGAGTTCCTGTAGATCATGGTCAAGGAAAAAGTTTAAGTTTCTTGCCTGTTTGCCACATTTTTGAACGCATGATTTTATACTTATATCAGTACTGTGGTATTTCAATTTATTTTGCAGAATCTATTGAAAAACTAAGTGAAAACGCTCAAGAAATTAAGCCTAATGTTATGACTGCAGTTCCTAGGCTTTATGAGAAAATTTATGATAAAATTTATGCTAAGGGTACTGAATTATCTGGTATTAAAAAGAAATTATTCTTCTGGGCTATTGAACTTGGATTAAATTATAAGCCATACGGAGCAAACGGATGGTGGTATGAAAAGCAATTAGGTTTAGCACGAAAACTTATATTCTCGAAATGGCAAGCTGCTTTAGGAGGAGAATTAAAAATTATGGTTTCAGGTAGTGCTGCTTTACAACCTCGTTTAGCTAGAGTATTTGCTGCAGCTGGAATGCCTGTTATGGAAGGATATGGATTAACAGAAACTTCTCCTGTAGTATCTGTAAATGATGTGCGTGAAGGTGGTTTTAATATCGGAACTGTTGGACGAATTATTGATGGTGTTGAAGTTAAAATTTCTGAACAAGATGAAGTTTTAGTTAAAGGACCAAACGTAATGATGGGATATTACAAAGATCCTGAAAAAACTGCCCAAGTAATTAAAGATGGATATTTCCACACTGGTGATAAGGGTAAAGTTGAAAATGGATTCTTAAGTATTACTGGACGTATTAAAGAAATGTTTAAGACATCTGGTGGAAAATATGTTATTCCAACTTTATTAGAGGATAAATTAAAGCAATCTCGTTTCATTGAGCAAGTTATGGTTGTTGGTGAAGGTGAAAAAATGCCTACAGCACTTATTCAGCCAAGTTTTGATTTCATTGCAGAATGGGCTCGAAGAAATGATATTGACTTCTCTGATGCTAAAAAATTAGTAAGTAACGAAAAGGTTATCGCTAGACTTCAAGAAGAAGTTGATGATTGTAACTGTAATTTCGGAAAGTGGGAACAGATTAAACGTTTTGAGTTAACTCCTGAAGAGTGGACTATTGATAGTGGACACCTTACTCCTACTATGAAAATGAAACGTAAAATTATCAAAGAGATTTATACTGATTTGTACGAAAAAATGTACGACAGAGCTTAAAAGATAAATACAACAAATAAAAAAGCAGATGGAAATCCATCTGCTTTTTTATTACTCTAAAATTTATTCTGTTTACATCTTTTTAGATTTCACGTAAAAGTTTCTATCAACTTCAATTTCTTTTGAACCTATTTTCTTTGTTTTCCAATTCTCTGTTGGTTTCAAACAAATCTCTTTATTATTAGCTATAATAGTTACAGGCATATTAAATCCTTCCACTACATTATTCCAGCGATATTTAAGTTTTTTACCTTCTATTTTATATTCAAAAACTGGAATTTTAATCGTTCTTAAATATTGGTCAAACACCTTAGTTAAATCAATTTTAGACTTTTTAATCATATAATCTTCAATTTCTTTAGTGCTGACAGTTGTATGGTAAAAATCTTTATTTAAACCTCTTAAAATACTTCTCCATTTTTCGTCATCATTTACTAATTGACGGATGATATGAAGCATATTCGCTCCTTTATAATACATATCTCCAGAACCTTCACTATTTACATCATACTGACCTATTATTGGCTTGTCGTTCGCTATTGATCCTCTTGTTCCGATAACATAATCAGCCGAAGCTTCCTTTCCGTAATAATAATCTAAAAACAAATTCTCCGAATATGCTGTAAAACTCTCATGAATCCACATATCGGCTATATCTTTATTCGTAATATTATTTGCAAACCATTCATGACCTGCTTCGTGAATAATGATAAAATCAAACTTTAATCCCCAACCAGTTCGAGATAAGTCTCTTCCTAAATATCCCTTCATATATTTATTCCCATAGGTAACAGAACTTTGGTGTTCCATTCCTAAATAAGGAACTTCAACGAGCTTGAAACTATCTTCATAAAACGGATATTTACCAAACCAGTGTTCAAAAGCTTTCATCATCTTAGGCGCATCTTTAAAATGAACTTTTGCCTTTTCCAAGTTATCTCTTAAAACATAATAATCTAAATCTAATTCTCCTCCTTCTCCATTATATTTTTCACCGAAATGTACATAATCACCAATATTCACATTTACTCCGTAATTATTAATTGGATTCTTAACTCCCCAGTGGTATGTAGTTGTATTATCATCATGTTTATCAACTTTCTGCAATCTACCGTTAGAAATATTCATCAAATTACTTGGAACTCGAACACTAATATCCATACTTTCTACTTCATCATACATGTGGTCCTTATTAGGCCACCAAACACTAGCTCCTAATCCTTGACAAGAAGTTGCCACAAAGTGGTTTCCATTTCCATCTTTTCTCCAGGAAAAACCACCATCCCAAGGAGCATTTTTAGCTACTCTAGGAAATCCTTCATAATACACAACAATGGAATATTCTTTATCCTTTATTTGTTTTTCTTTAAGCTTAACAAAATGAGCATTTCCCTCTGATCTTACAGTTAATTCTTTCCCATTTTGCGTTACCTTAGTTATCTTCATTGGTTCTTGTAGATCAACCTGAAGCGTTGTAGAAGGGTTTAATACTTTATATTTAATTTCATTATTCCCTTTTATGAATTTCTTATCAGGATCTACTGAAATATCAAGATGATAATAGGTTAAATCCCACCAAACTCTTTCAGGTGTTATACTTCCTCTTAAAGAGTCTTGACGAGTAAAGGTTTCAGTATGTTGAAAAAGTCCATTTTGCCCAAATGAAAACAGGCTGAATAAAGTGCAAAAAAGTACTGTAAAACTTGATCTATTCATTGTTATTTTTGATTGAAATTTAAATCTAAGATAACTCTTTTGATAAAATAGATAATCTACTATACTAACTTAATTTTATCCAATATATCCTCATTATAATTTTCTGTTTCAGAATACTTGAAAAGATTATAGGTGTTTACAAAATGATTCAATATTTTTGACGTATCATTAAACAAACAAATCAAATGAAAAACACTGCTTTAACGCACGTTCATGAAGCTTTAGGAGCAAAAATGGTTCCTTTCGCTGGATATAATATGCCTGTTCAATACGAAGGAGTAAACATAGAACACGAAACAGTAAGAAATGGAGTTGGTGTATTTGATGTAAGTCATATGGGAGAATTCTTCTTAAAAGGAGAAAATGCTTTGGCTTTAATTCAAAAAGTTACAACTAACGATGCTTCTAAATTAGTTCCTGGAAAAGCTCAATATACTTGTATGCCGAATGCTGAAGGAGGAATTGTAGATGATTTAATCATTTATATGATTTCTGAGAACGAGTATATGTTAGTTGTAAATGCATCTAATATTGAAAAAGATTGGAATTGGATTTCAAAACATAACGACTTGAACGTTGAAATGGAAAATCGTTCTGAAGATTGGTCTTTATTAGCAATTCAAGGACCAAAAGCAGCGGAAGCAATGCAATCGTTAACTGCTGTAGATTTATCTGCAATCAAGTTTTATACTTTCGAAATTACAGACTTTGCAGGAATTCCTAATGTTGTGGTATCTGCAACTGGATATACCGGTTCTGGTGGATTTGAAGTTTATGTAAAAAATGAAGATGTGGAACAACTTTGGAAAAATGTTTTTGAAGCTGGAGCTGATTGGGGAATTAAACCAATTGGTTTAGCTGCACGTGATACATTACGTTTAGAAATGGGATATTGTTTATATGGAAATGATATTGACGATACTACTTCTCCTATTGAAGCTGGTTTAAGTTGGATTACAAAATTCACTAAGGATTTTGTTAATGCGGAAGCTTTAAAACAACAAAAAGAAGAAGGTGTTTCTCGCAAACTTGTCGCTTTTGAAATGACAGAAAGAGGAATTCCTAGAAAGGATTATGAAATAGTGGATACTGAAGGATCTGTTATTGGTAATGTTACTTCTGGTACAATGAGTCCTAGTTTAAGTAAAGGAATTGGTTTAGGATATGTTACTTTAGAAAATTCTAAAGTTGATTCTGAAATTAAAATTCAAATCCGTAAGAAGCAAGTAGCTGCTAAAGTAGTTAAGTTGCCTTTTTATAAAGGATAGTAAAAATAAACTACATATTAATAAAATAGAAAACCTACTTTTTAAAGTAGGTTTTTATTATTAAATAATTCTGGTTTAGCAGGTACAATATCTTTATAAAAGTCTAAAAAATGATCAAAATCTTTTTCCATATCATCTGTTAAATCATATGGATCAGCAACCACAATTTGTTTGTTCTTAAAATCAAAAGCAAACATAACAATCGGCACATTCGCACCCTTTGCTATATAATAAAAACCTGTTTTCCATTTATCTGTATATTGTCTAGTTCCTTCAGGAGATAAAGCTAAACGAAACTGTTCCTTTTCATTGAAAATTGATACAATTGCATCTACCAAATTCGTGCTCTTACTTCTATCTACAGGTGTTCCCCCAAGTTTTCTAAAAATGAAACCAAAAGGTGGTTTAAATAAAGCTGCTTTTCCTATATAGTTGATCTCTATTTTTGTAACCGTTCTTGCCAAAATAGCAATAGGAAAATCCTTCCAACTGGTATGTGGTGCTCCAATTACAATATACTTTTTAAGATCTTTAGGAAAATTTCCAACTAATTTCCAACCGAGTAGCGTATGGAATATAAATTTAGATAAGCGTTGTATCATAAATTGACTTTAAAACGGTAAATTTAGCGTTTTAATTTTTTATCGAATGTCAGATCAATTGCTATACATCTTACTTACTGGTTTACTAGGAGTTATACTAGGTTTTCTTGTGGGGTATATTATTCAAAAAAACAAAGCAAGTTTTTTAGAAAAGAACAATTCAAGCTTATCAGAAAGAAATAACTTATTACAAGAAAGTAAAAAGGAAAGTGAAAATGCAATTAGCGAGCTTAAAGATGAACTAAAGTTTATTCAAAGTGAAAAAGAAAGCTTAATTAAAGTAAATACGGAACAAGATGTAAAGTTGAAAAATCTTAACGCCAAACTTGAGGATAATAAAAAAGAAATTGAAGGTCTTCAAGAGAAGTTTACTAAAGAATTTGAAAACCTTGCGAATAAAATATTAGATGAGAAGTCGAACAAGTTTACGGCTCAGAATAAAGAGAATATTAAGAATATTCTTGATCCTTTAGAAAAGAAAATAAAAGACTTCGAGGAAAAAGTAGACAAAACTCACAAAGAAAGTATTGATTACCATTCTGCACTGCGTCAACAAATACTTGGTTTAAAAGAGTTAAATGCTCAAATGAGTAAGGAAACATTAAATCTTACGAAAGCATTAAAAGGAGATAGTAAAACTCAAGGGAACTGGGGAGAATTAGTTTTAGAACGTGTTCTTGAAAAATCAGGCTTAGAAAAAGATCGTGAGTATTTTGTTCAGCAATCTTTTACTAATGATGAAGGAAAACGAATTCTACCTGATGTTGTTATTCATTTACCAGACAACAAAAAAATGATTGTTGATAGTAAGGTTTCTTTAACTGCTTATGAGCAATTAGTCAATTCTGAAGACGATAGCGAAAAAGAACGTTTATTAAAAGAACACACAAATTCTTTAAAACGACACGTAGATCAACTTTCTGAAAAGAAGTATGAAGATATTTATAAAATCGAATCACCAGATTTTGTTTTGTTATTTGTTCCTATTGAACCAGCCTTCGCTGTGGCTTTAAATGAAGATAATTCACTTTACAACAAAGCGTTCGAAAAGAATATCGTAATCGTTACTCCTACTACTCTATTAGCTACATTACGTACCATTGATACGATGTGGAACAATGAAAAGCAACAACGTAATGCAATTGAAATTGCAAGACAAGCTGGAGCTTTATATGATAAGTTTGAAGGGTTATTAAAAGATCTAATTAATATTGGAAAAAAAATAGATGCTACTAAAAATGATTATAGTTTAGCTATGAACAAATTAGTAGAAGGAAGAGGAAACTTGATTACTAGCGTAGAAAAGTTGAAGAAAATGGGTGCCAAAGCCAAAAAAGCGTTGCCAGAAAGTATTATTGAAAGAGCTAGTGACGATTCATAAACTAAAATTGAAATGAAATGCAAAAGTTAAAAAGAGGTTATTTATTTGATTATAAAAAACAGACTTGGAAAGTTACTGATATCTATAAGATAAAGTGGGATGACGGCTCTCAAACTACTGAATATCAAGCAAAAAATAAAAAAGGTGAAGTACGTTACCTAATGTTAGAGTTTGTTCGTAAACAGAAAACGAGCTTTACATTTTGGGAAAAAATTGCAGATATCAATCAATTTCTAAAAACAATTTCTAAAACAGAATCTGACTTTGTTTCTATTGGAAATGCAAAATTCCCAAAACAATTTCAGTACAAGAATGTAACGTATACTTTCGATGAAAGATGTGATGGTACATGTCATTATGATTATGAAACTGAACGTGTAAATTCTTTAGATTATACAAATGACGACGATAGTAAATTCTTTGCTATTCAGTTATGGGATGACGAAATAGAAATTTCTACAGGAATAAGTATTTTAAAATCTCAAATCTCCAATATTCAAGAACGAACTACCTTCATATCTAGTGATTCTGTTTGGGACTTTATAAGTAAATATTTTGTTGGTATAATATTTACTTTATTCATGTTAATGACCTTTTTGCTGAACAAATGTTCTAGTAATTCTTGGGATGGTAACAGAGATCCTAATGATTCCACAAAGGTTTACAGAAATAGTAATAATTATTATAGAGGAAGAAGCTCAAGAGGATTCGGAAAATAAAAGATTATGGAAGAAAATACAATTACTTGGTTAACACATACAGTTACTTACGTTACACTATTTTATATTTCGTTTGTAATTGCCAAATTATTCTTCAAGCTTAAGAATAGAAAAATTAATATTGAAAACGAACTTACCATAAAGGATAATGTAGCTTTTGCCGTAACAGCTACAGGCTATTTTATTGGAACTACTATTATATTTTTAGGTGTTTTACATGGAGAATCTCATGGTTTACTCACAGATGTTATTCTTATATTATTCTATAGCGTTTTTGGTAATTTCTTATTGATTTTATCATCTATAATCAATGAAAAAATTGTCTTTGGAAAGAAGTTCAAATTTTACCGTGAAGTTATTCGTGATGAAAACGTTGGAACAGGATTTATTGAAGCTGCAAACTTTATAGGATCTGGATTAATTATTTTCGGAGCCATTTCTGGAAGGAATATAAATCTATTTCCAGAACATGGAGAATTAGGTCATTATGCATCAGATTTTTTAAGCCTTTTGTTTTTCTGGGCTTTAGGACAAATCATCATCTTTATATTCCTAAAAGTGTACAAAAAAGTTGTTTCTTATGATTTTATCAAAGAAATTCAAAAAGATAATAATGCCATAGGAATTGTATATGCTAGTATTCTAATTTCTGTAGCTTTTTTATATTCATTTGCCTCAAAAGGAGATATAGATTCATGGGAAACGGCTCTTGAAGATATTGCTTATCACCTTGGTTTAGCCATAATTCTTTTACCGTTATCAAGACTTTTTGTTGAAAAGGTTATACTTCCAAAAAGTAATCTTACAGATGAAATTGTAAATCAAGAAATCCCAAATAAAGGAGCTGCTTTAATTGAAGCCTTTGCCTATATCGGAAGTGCAATAATCATTAGTTTCTGTATGTAAAATGGCATCAACCAAGCTTAAAAAACGAATTTTATTCCTCGCTCTTTTTGCAACCGGATTATCTGGTATTGTGGCTGAATATTGTTTTGCTACATTATCTACCTATTTTATTGGCGATTCTGTAAAGCAATGGTCAATAATAATTTCATTTATGCTTTTTAGCATGGGATTAGGTAGTAGAATTACTAAATCGTTCGATGGTAATGTATTTAAATTGTTCATTTATACCGAATTTGCATTATCTATTTTGGTTTCGTTTTCGGCGGTTACGACTTATTATTTAGCTACTCAGGTGGAGTATATTTCGATTTACATTTATTCAATGGCTATTCTAACGGGAATGCTCATAGGAATGGAATTACCTCTAGCTATGCGGCTTAATGAAGATTTTCAGTCTTTAAAATTAAACGTAGCTAATATCTTGGAAAAAGATTACTACGGAAGTTTAATTGGCGGGTTATTTTTTGTTTTTATTGGTTTACCGTATTTAGGATTATCTCATACTCCATTTATACTTGGTTTCATAAATTTAATGGTTGCCATTTTACTACTCTTTATCTTTAAAAATAAACTCAAAAAGAAGGAGAAAAATACTTTATATAGTGCAGCTGGATTTATAGTTGTTCTTTTAATTATCGGTACTATATTTTCTAATAAAATCATTCTTTACGGAGAACAAACAAAATATAAAGACAAAATTGTTTTTCAAGAACAATCCATATATCAAAAAATAGTAGTTACCAAATGGAAAAAGGATTACTGGCTGTATTTGAATGATAATTTACAATTTTCAACCTTTGATGAACCCTTATATCATGAAGTGTTAGTTCACCCAATAATGCAAATCCTAAACAAACCTAGGAACATACTTATTCTTGGTGGTGGTGACGGTTGTGCCGCAAGAGAACTTTTGAAATATCCATCTATCAACAAGATTACTTTGGTTGATTTAGACAAGAAACTAACTGATCTATTTATCAATGAACCAGAACTAACTAAAATTAACAATAATTCATTAACGAATTCGAAAGTACAAATCATAAATACAGATGGTTTCAAATATGTAAGTGAAACTCAAGATTTTTTTGATTTGATAATTATTGATCTACCTGACCCAAGAAATGTAGAACTAGCACGCTTATATTCTAAAGAATTTTATGAGTTATGTAGATTAAAATTAACTCCAAATGGTGGTTTAATTACACAAGCAGGAAGTCCGTATTATACACCATATGCTTATAAATGTATAGAACAAACTATGAATCAGGCTAACTTTAGCGTTTTGCCGATTCATAATCAAGTATTATCTATGGGAGAATGGGGTTGGATTTTAGGAACAAAAGCATCGCTTTCAAAAGATGAAATGATTAATCGATTAGGAAACTTTGATGAAGCTATAATTCCTACCAAATGGTTGAATGCTTCAAGTATGAGTTTAATTACATCATTTGGAAAGGATTTTTACAGTAAAACCAAATTAGATTCACTTGAAACGAATCAAATCAGTAATCCTGTATTGTATCATTATTATAACAAAGGAAACTGGGATATTTATTAGTTATGAAAAGAAAAGAAGAATATATAGCCTTGGATGCTCAAATGTTTCATTTTGATCTATGGATTAATCAATCAAATCCTGAAGAATTGAAAAGTGAAATTGCTTTAATGTTAGAAAAAAGTAAGTTTACCATTGTAAATTTTATCGAACATCATTTTCCTGTAAAAGGTTATACAGCAGTTTGGCTTTTAGCAGAAAGTCATCTTGCAATTCATACGTTTCCAGACCAAGAAAAAACCTATCTACAAATAAGCAGTTGTAATAATAATAAACTACAAATACTAAAAGAAGAATTATCAAGTTTATAATAACCAAGTTTTATTGTAAAATTGAAAAACGACAACGGTTTCGAAATACATAAAAACCACTTTATTACTTTATTTTTTTATTATTTCTCATTAAAAAATCATGAAATCGATTTAGTTATCAACACGAAATCGATTTAGTTGATTCTCTACTTTTTTAAATTGAATATTTCACAATAAATTCGTTAACAAATGAATTATTATTCAATTTTTAACACTATTAAATCAAAGTCTTCAACCAGCTTTTTCAAGTGTTAATTCTTATAATTCTTTTTGACCTTTCAAACCAAATAACTTTAACACAATGAAACAAACCCTAAAAAACTTTCAATTAGTTTTGCTGTTCATTTTTTCCCTAAATGTTCTAGCACAAGACGAAGACGTACTCTTCCAGGCATTCGACTGGAATGTACAAAATCAACCAGCCGGACAAACTTGGTTCGATGTTGTTACTCAAAACAGCAGTGAAATCAATAGTGCTGGAATTGATATGATTTGGCTGCCACCAGTTAGTGATTCTGGAGCTCCTCAAGGATATTTACCAAGAGAATTATATAACTTCAATAGTGCTTATGGATCAGAAGTACAATTAAGAAACCTAATTAATACCTATCATAACTTAGGTATTAAAATTATTGGAGACATTGTAATTAATCACCGTGTGGGAACAAATGATGCGGTTACCTTTACAAACCCAGCTTGGCCTACTACATTTATTACTGCTGATGACGAAGGAAGGAATTTTGTAAACTTTCCTGTAGAATTCAGTATCAATGGAGATTATTTCCCTGGTACAGCATTAAAAGCGGATGGTTCTAATGGAACATATGGTCCAGCAAGAGATTTAGATCATTTCAATCCTGCTGTTCGTCAAGAAATAAAAAACTGGATGAATTTCTTAAAAAACGATTTAGGTTTTGATGGATGGAGATATGATTTTGTTCATGGATATGATCCTATTTTCAACAAAGAATATAATGATGCTACAAATCCGTATTTCGCTGTTGGAGAATTATTAGAAAGTAGCAGAGTTCAAACTAACAATTGGGTAAACTTTACACAACAATCATCTTCAGCTTTTGATTTTAATACAAAAGTTACACTTCAAAATGCCTTTAGAGATAATAATCTTTCTTATTTAAGAGATGGTGGCGGAAATCCTTCTGGAATGATTGGAATCAATCCTACAAAATCTGTTACGTTTTTAGATAATCACGATACTGGAGCTGCTCAACAATGTTGCGGACCAGGTTATGTTTTTCCAGGTGGAGAAACTAATTTAAGAAAAGGATATGCTTACATTTTAACACATCCTGGAAATCCAATGATTTTCTGGACACATTATTTTGACACTGGAACAGGTGTAAGAAATGCAATTAAAGACATGATTGCTATTCGTAAAGATGCAAGAATTTTTGCTGGGTCGTCAATCAATATCGCTGAAGCAAGAAATGATTTATACGCGGCATATATCGACGGAAGAAATGGGACAATTGCTATGAAATTAGGTAGCGGGAATTGGGCTCCAAATGGAAGTGGATGGGTTTTAAGAACTTCAGGAACTGATTATGCTATTTGGACACAAGGAGGAACTCCTCCACCGCCTCCAGCGCAAGTTGATCCGTTTACAGTAAACTTCAAGAAACCTAATTCTTGGAATTCTAATGTAAATGTGTATTTATTTGATGCTTCAACAAACGCTATTATTCCAGGAACAACTGGATGGCCAGGACAATCTATGACTAATATTTCTGGAACTCCTTGGTATTCTTTTCAAGTTAATCCTCCAGCAGGAGTTGCTGCGCAAAATATTAGAGTGATTTTTAATGATGGTACAAATCAAACAGATGATTTAAGTAGAAGTACTGATGGTTGGTATGATAATGGAAGTTGGTCAAATAATTGTCCTTCTGATTGTACTGGGACACCACCGCCTCCTCCTCCACCATCTGGAAACTTAACTGTGCAATTTAAAAAACCGAATAGCTGGAACTCAAATATTAATGTGTATTTCTTTGATGCCTCAACAAATAGTACAATTCCTGGAACTTCAGGTTGGCCAGGGGCTACAACAACTAATATTTCTGGAACTCCTTGGTATAAATACACACTAAATGTACCTTCTGGAACATCATCAAATAATATCAGAATAATATTCAATGATGGTAACAATCAAACTGATGATTTGGCTAGAGGAACTGATGGATGGTACGATAATGGAACTTGGACAAGCAATTGCCCTTCTGATTGTAACAGTACTACACCTCCTTCAAGTACAACAGCTACAATTAACTTTTTAAGAACTTCTTCTTGGGGTAATACAGCAAATGCTTATGTATACAATAAAGCCACTAATTCCACACTTACTGGAACGCCAGGATGGCCTGGTCAACTAATGAGTAACACAGGAGATTGGTCTAACTATACATTTACAGTTCCAAATGGTGTTTCCGCTAATGATATAGGAGTAGTTTTTAATAATGGTAATGGACAACAAACGGTAGATTTAACAAGAGGAACTGATGGGTGGTTTAGAATTACAGGAAGTAGTTCTGGAAAATCAACCGGAGTTTGGTCTGCTACATGTCCTACTAATTGTGTTTCTTCTAGAGCTTCAGTGAATGCAACATCGGAATTATCAATTTTAGATAATGTCTCAATTGCTCCTAATCCAATAAAAAATAGGTCTAACTTGTATATCTCAACGAGCACAAGAGGAATTTTAAAAGTTAGTATATCAAATATATTAGGACAAACTAGAGTAATTTTCAATGGTGAAAAAAGTTCTGGACATCACAAAATTGAATTATCAAATTCTGATTTTGGAGCTAAAGGAATTTACATCATTAACGGTACTTTAAATGAAGTGCCTATTGCTAAACCTATAAAAGTTATTAAACAGTAATAAGTTCGTTTACTATTTATTTATAATCCCCAAAAAAACCGGTAGTTTGAACTACCGGTTTTTTACTATTATAATATAATTTTTAAAAGTGATTACATCACGAATAATCTTCTTTGGTGCATTAAATCATAAACCTTCTCTCCTATTTCATGAAGTTTCTCATCATTTTCTGCATTTTGAATTGCTTCATCAATAAGTTCTACAACAGCTGGCATATCTTCTTCAACTAAACCTCTTGTTGTAATTGCTGGAGTTCCAATACGAATTCCAGAAGTTACGAATGGAGATTCAGTATCAAAAGGAACCATATTCTTGTTTACTGTAATTTCTGCCTTACCTAAAGCGATTTCAGCATCTTTTCCAGTAATATTTTTGTTTCTAAGATCAATTAACATCATATGGTTATCAGTTCCTCCTGAAATAATGTTATACCCTTTATCAACAAAAGCTTGAGCCATAGCTTGAGCATTTGCTCTTACTTGAATCTGATATTCTAAAAACTCATCCGTTAAGGCTTCACCAAACGCAACTGCCTTAGCAGCAATAACGTGTTCTAATGGTCCACCTTGATTTCCTGGGAAAACCGCTCCGTTTAATAACGTAGACATTTTCTTTAATTTTCCACTCTTTAATTTTAAACCAAATGGATTTTCAAAATCTTTACCAATCATAATCATACCACCTCTTGGTCCTCTCAAGGTCTTATGGGTAGTAGTAGTTACAATATGACAGTGTGGTAATGGATCACTTAAAATTCCTTTAGCAATTAAACCAGATGGGTGAGAAATATCTGCTAATAAAATAGCTCCAACACTATCTGCAATTTCGCGGAAGCGTTTAAAATCCATATCTCTCGAATAAGCAGAAGCACCCGCAATAATCATTTTTGGTTTATGCTTTTGTGCTTGCTCATTTAAATGATCGTAATCAATTAAACCAGTTTCTTTATTTACTCCATAAAATACTGGGTTATATAATTTCCCAGAGAAGTTTACTGGAGACCCGTGAGTTAAATGTCCACCATGAGCCAAATCAAAACCTAAAATAGTATCTCCAGGTTTCAAACATGCAGCAAAAACTGCAGTATTAGCCTGACTTCCAGAGTGAGGTTGAACGTTTACATATTCTGCTCCAAAAAGTTCTTTAGCTCTATCTATTGCAATTTGCTCAACTACATCTACGATTTCACATCCTCCGTAATAACGTTTTCCTGGATATCCTTCAGCATATTTATTCGTTAAAACAGAACCTTGAGCTTTCATTACTTGGTCACTCACAAAGTTCTCAGAAGCAATCAGTTCTATTCCATTAATCTGACGCTCTTTTTCATCTTGTATTAAATCAAATATTTGATGATCTTGTTGCATTGTTGTTTTGTTTTTGTTCCCAGTGTTGTTATTCTGGGGTATTAAAATTCTCTGAATTGTCTTTTCTAAATGAACTTGGTAAAATTGTGGGTATCAATTTAATAAGCAAAGGTAATAAAAGTGCTCCACCTGGTAACATAAAAACTGTAAAAGCAGGTATGGCTTTACAGATATCAAGTGTTTGCTCTTTTACCTTCTTTTTTTCCTCTTCAGTTAACGTTGTTGTTATTGATTTCGTTAGTAAAGAAACAAGCTCTTTGCTTTCATTTAGCTCTTCTATAAAACGAGCCTTATTCTTATGCAATAATGCTTTTATTTCTTCTACCGAATTCATTATAACTTTCTACGTTTCTTTTCTGTTTTTATAAGATTTAACTCTCTAGAAGTTTGTCCTTCTACAGATGTATTTTCCTCTGCTCTACGAATTAGATACGGCATAACGTCTCTTACTGGTCCAAAAGGAACATATTTAGCCACATTATATCCTTTCTCAGCTAGATTAAAACTAATGTGATCACTCATTCCATATAATTGTCCAAACCACATCCTTTTGTCGTTTTTCTCAATATTATACTTCTCAGCAAGTTCCATTAATAAATAAGAACTTTCTTCATTATGAGTTCCTGCAAATAAAGCCATATTTTTATGCTCCATCATGTACAAGATTGCTTCATCATAGTTCTTATCCGTAGCTTCTTTATTCTTACAGATTGGAGATGGATAACCCATTTCTTCGGCTCTTTCGCGTTCTTTTTCCATATATGCACCACGAACTACTTTCATACCAATGTGGAATCCTTTTTGATGCGCTCGTTGATGTAAAGCTTTTAAGTATTCCATTCGATCATGACGATACATTTGAAGTGTATTGAATATGATAGCTTTCTCTTTATTGTAGGTAGCCATCAATTCTTCAATTAAATCATCGGCTGCATCTTGCATCCAGCTTTCTTCTGCATCGATTAAAAGAGGTACATCTTTAGTAAAAGCAAGTTTACAAACTCTGTGAAAACGAGTTTTTACTCTATCCCACTCTTCTTGCTCTTTAGATGATAATTCTTTTCCTTCACCAATTTTTTGATATAGAGCAAACCTTCCAAAACCAGTTGGTTTAAAAACAGCAAATGGAATTGAATCTTTCTCTTCAGAAAATTGAATGATTTTCTCTATCTTTTCAACCGCACTATCAAAACTCTCTTCTTCTGCTTTACCTTCCACAGAGTAATCTAATACACTGTGAACATTTCCAGAATTATACATTTTCTCTATACTTGGAATACAATCTTCTTCTGTTACTCCACCACAAAAATGATCGAAAACAGTAGAACGAATTAATCCTTCTACAGGTAAATGTGCTTTAAGTGCAAAATTGGTTACCGCAGTACCAATTCTAACCATTGGTTGACTTTGAATCAATCGAAATAAAAAATAAGCCCTTTCTAACTCAGAATCAGACTTTAACTTGAAAGCTACTTCAGTATTCTCAAAAAGTTTCATGAATAATATTTACACGTTTATTCTTGAAAGACAAATATAGAAGAGAACAATCAATTTTTTTTATAATTTCTATTTATTTTTACATCTTATTTAAAGAAACAATGGAAACCATTCAGGCAACTACATACCCAATTCATTTTAATGAAAAAGCATACAGTGAACTTGCTGTTTTAATTGAACAAAATGCATACTCATCTATTTTTATTTTAGTAGATGATAATACGTTTGAATGTTGTTATCCACGATTTATTCAAAATCTTGAAACTAAAACTCAAATTGAAGTTATTCAAATAGATCCAGGTGAAGTTCATAAGAACATTGAAACTTGTGTTGGAGTTTGGAATGTAATGACTGAATTAGGTGCTGATAGAAAGAGCTTACTGATTACGCTTGGTGGTGGAGTAATTACTGATTTAGGTGGATTTGTGGCTTCTACTTTTAAAAGAGGAATTGATTTTGTGAATATTCCAACGACTCTTTTATCAATTGTTGATGCATCTGTTGGTGGAAAAACTGGAATTGATTTAGGCGTATTAAAAAATCAAATTGGTGTTTTTGCTAACCCGCAAATGGTTTTAATTGATCCTGAGTATTTACGTACCCTTTCAGCGAGAGAAATTAGATCAGGAACTGCAGAGATTATAAAATATGGAATGACTCATGATATTCACTTATTCAATGAAATTAAGGATAATCCTGAAGTTAATATTGTTGATTTGATTCACAAGTCAATAGCTATTAAAAATGAAGTTGTTTCCGAAGATCCAAAAGAAAAAGGATTACGAAAAGTCTTAAACTGGGGACATACCATGGGGCATGGTGTAGAATCATACTTTCTAGAAAATCCTAATAAGGAAGCTTTAACTCATGGTGAGGCTATTGCTATTGGTATGGTTTGTGAAGCATTTATTTCTGCTAAAACTCAGGGTTTTCCTACCGAAAAATTAGAAGAAATAAAGGAAGCTATTATTGCTATTTATGGTAAAGTTACAATTGAAAAAAGTGATATTGAACCTATAATGAATTTACTCAAGCACGACAAGAAAAATGAAGCTGGAGTGGTAAAATTCGTTTTACTTAAGGATTATGAAGATTTTGTGATTAATGCAGAAGCTTCAGAGCAAATTATAGAAGAAAGTCTAAATTTTTACAGACAATAAATAATGGAAGAAAATAAAAATTATAGGAAGTACCAATGGTTACACAACTTCCTATGGTTTTTATTCTGCATTCTAATTGGAATACTAAGTTTTAGACTACGAATTGGTGAAACTTTTGAATTCAAAAATGATATTTTAAATACCATTTTACAATTCTTGTATTACAGAGCTATTTTAGTAATTGGAGGAATTTTAGGGTTACTAACATTCATTTTCTTCAAAATTATTGATTCCAAACTTCTCCGAAGAAAATCGAATTCGAAATGGAGTCCTTTTATTTTTAGACTAATAAGTATACTTTCAATACTTACCATCTTAAGTTTGTTACACTACATTTTAGAATTTGAGTTAGATTGGATTTAATCAAACATCGCTAGAAACAAGCTTTATAAATACTCTCATATTGTGGTAATACTTTATCAAGTGAAAACAACTTCGTATGCTCTTTAGCATTTCTTTTTAACTCTAAAAGTTTAGCTTCATCTTTTAAAATAGAGATCGCATGATTAGCCATACTATTCACATCTCCCAAATCACTTAAATAACCTGTTTCTCCATGAATATTCACCTCAGGCAATCCACCAGTATTAGACGATATCACCACAGTATTTGCTGCCATTGCTTCTAACGCCGCTAATCCAAAACTTTCTGTTTCTGAAGGCAACAGAAATACATCAGAATAACATAATAATTTAGCAACCTCATTACTATTACCTAAAAACAGAATTTTATCACTTATTCCTAAAACTTCCGCAAGTTTCTCCGCTTTAGATCTTTCTGGTCCGTCACCAACCATTAATAGTTTAGATGGAATTTCTTTCTGGACTTCGTTAAAAATCTGAATTACATCTAAAACCCTTTTTACAGGTCTGAAATTACTTATATGTGTTAAAATACGCTCATTCTCATTTGCAATAGCATTCCTCCTACACTCTTCTTCATCTGCCATTTCATATTTCGTCCCATCAATAAAATTATAAACCACTTTAATATCCTTTTGAATATTAAACAATCGTAAAGTATCCTCTTTTAAACTTGATGAAACTGTAGTTACTTCATCAGACATATTAATACTAAACTCTACTGCTGTTTTATAACTCGGATGACTTCCAACTAAGGTAATATCTGTTCCATGAAGTGTTGTGACTACTTTCACTTTAATGCCTTTATCTGAAAGCATTTTTTTGGCCATATAGGCCGCATAAGCATGAGGTATTGCATAATGTACATGAAGTACTTCCAATTGATAACGTTCAACAACTTCTACCATTTTAGTTGAAAGTGCCAACTCATATGGTTGATATTGAAATAACGGATATTCTTCTAACGCGACTTCATGAAAATGTAAATTGTATGAAATAAAATCTAATCGAACGGGTTGGTTATACGTTATGAAATGAACTTCATGACCTTTATTTGCCAATGCCATTCCTAATTCTGTAGCTACTACTCCACTACCTCCAAAAGTAGGATAACATACAATACCTATTTTCATGTGTTGTTTGATTTGTCGGTTTTGACGTAAAAATACGTTTTTGTTTACGCTAGATTGTTAATATTATTAAAAAAAGAAACGCTGCTACTTTTAAGTAACAGCGTTTCAAATTATTATCTATATTTTTCTAGTAATCTCCTAAAGTTGCAGGATTTTGCTCTAATGCAGTAGCTAATTGCTCGTCATTTGGAGCTTTTCCATGCCATGCATGCGTATGCATCATAAAGTCTACTCCGTTACCCATTTCTGTATATAATAAAATACAAACAGGTTTACCTTTTCCAGTTCTAGATTTAGCTTCTTTTAAACCAGCTAAAACAGCTTCAACATTATTTCCTTCTTTAACTTCTAATACATCCCAACCAAAAGCTTCAAATTTTGCTTTTAAGCTTCCCATTGCTAAAACTTGATCAGTAGTTCCATCAATTTGTTTTTCGTTTACATCAACAGTTGAAATTAAGTTATCAACTTTCTTTGCAGATGCATACATTGCAGCTTCCCAAATTTGACCTTCTTGTAACTCCCCATCTCCGTGTAAAGAGTAAACAATTTTATCATCTCCATTTAACTTCTTTGCTTCAGCAGCTCCAATCGCAACACTCATTCCTTGTCCTAATGAACCAGATGCAATTCTAATTCCTGGTAAATGTTCATGAGTAGTTGGATGACCTTGTAAACGAGAATCAAGCTTTCTGAATGTTGCTAATTCTTCAACAGGAAAAAAACCACTACGAGATAAAACACTGTAATATACAGGTGAAATATGTCCATTAGATAAAAAGAACATATCTTCATTTTTACCATCCATATCAAAATCAGTACTATATTCCATGATTTCTTGATACAAACAAGTAATAAATTCAGCACATCCTAAAGATCCTCCTGGATGTCCAGAATTAACAGCATGTACCATTCGTAAAATATCTCGGCGAACTTGTTGTGTAAAGTCTTGAAGTTGTTGTGTTGTTGGCATTTTGTTTTGTTTAATACGCGCAAAAATACAAAAGTGTTCGAAATGTAAATATGGAAATGTGGCTTTTAATGAATAGTTATTAACATATAACCTTAAAAAGGGTCCGTTTTCTAAAGGGGATTAAATTGGTCGTTATTCTTTTTCGTGTAATTTTCCCGTTTTTATATATGTTCCTTCGTAATCGAACCCTTATCTCAAATTTCGTGTTTATGCATTGATTAGACAACAATTGCTTGTCTAGATTCATGAAAACAGAGTCCTAAAACATATAAAACACTGGCTAAAAACACATTAAAAAATTCACCTTTTTCTAAAACAAATACTTAGTTTTACTGTTTAAAATCAACTAATGCCTAAACTGAAAATTATCATTTTCTTATTTTGTTTGTGCTTTTTAAACATTAAAAAGGTATCGAGTCAAAATACGGAAGCTTTTCCTTTAATTGATAAATCATATAAATCATTAAAGGGATATTTTCAAGAAAATATAAATGATTCTATAAAAGCAAAAAAATATGCAAATGCGTATTTTGAAAAAGGTAAAAAAGATAAGTCAATACATAGAATGATTTACGCGAAATATCTTTTAGGCCGCTGTGAAAATAATTTCAGTCAGTTTCATAAATATTGTGATTCCCTTATTTCAAACTACAAGAAGGATCAAGATATTGATCAACTACTAAAAATTCATAGTGAGAAAGGCCGTGTATATTATGAAAATAATCATGTACAAGAGTCATTAAAAGAATTCATAAAAGTAAAAGCTTTATTAAAGAAAAAACATAATGATAGTATTTATAATGTTAGTCAAATCTTTATCGCAGACATTAAAAAGTCTTACGGAGATTATGACAACGCAATAAAAATCTATAAAAGCGTATTACATTCATTAGAAAAGGATAAAAAATGTGAAAATTTACTTCTTAAGTTACCGAAGCGCTTAACATTATCTTATATAGAATTAAAAAAATTCGATTCTGCGTTTTACTATTTGGATAAAGGTCATGAATTTTATTCTAAATATGCGACGTCTAATCAAAGATATCTTCAACATTTAATATTCTTAAGATCAAAAATTCACTTTGAAAAAAAAGAGTACAACAAAGCAATTGAAAAAGTAAACAGATATATTAAATTAATACTTAAAGATCAGAAGTTATTAAAAGAACTATCTGCATCGTATTCTTTGCTAGGAACTTCTTTTAAAAATGTAAAGCTTGCCGATAAAGCATATTTCTATTATGAAAAAGTTGATTCTTTGTACTCGAATCATCAAGTTTTAAATAATGATTATAATGTTGTTTATAATTATTTGATTCAAGAATCTAAAGAAAATGAAAACTTAGAATTACAACTTCATTTCATTACTAATCTTTTAGAGCATAAGAATAAAGCGAAGAATAATAAGACTGAAATTGTAAAATCGATTAATCAGGGATATGACCTTCCTGAACTATTAAATGAAAAGAATGCTCTTATAAATAGTTTAAAGAAGAAATCTGATAAAAACGAAGGTTACAAATTTTTATTTTTCTTTTTGGTAGTGCTGACAGTACTACTTTTAATTTACCAAACAAAAAGAAAAAAAGTATACAAGGAGAGATTTTTAAAAGCTCTAGATAGAAAAGAAAAAGTTAAATTAAACAATGAAAAACTGAAACCAACTGAAAATCATCAGAAACAAGAAAGTTCAGAATTATCTATTCAACAAGAAATAGTAGAAGATATTCTTTCTAAACTTCAAACATTTGAACTTGAATATGGTTTTTTAAATAACGAGCTTAATCTTAATAATTTAGCTGAAACACTTGAAACCAATTCTAATTATTTATCCAAAGTTATTAATCACTATAAGAAACAATCCTTTAGTAATTATATCAATAACTTAAGAATAGAATATGTTCTACGTGAATTAAAAGAAGATGAATTACTCAGAAAATATACTGTTAAAGCGTTAGCTCTCGAAGTTGGTTTTAAAAATGCAGAATCTTTCTCCAAAGCGTTTCAGAAAAAAACTAACATTAGACCGTCTTACTTTATAAAAGAACTAAATAAACTTACAGCTTAATTAAATCATGTTTTAGATTTCCGTTTACTCGGAAATAACACAGTCAAAGGATAAATTAAGTCTTTTGCTTTTTCTTTTTAGCCGCTGGGAACAACACATTATTTAAAATTAAACGATATCCTGGTGAAGTTGGGTGTAAATCTAATTCTGTTTTTGGATCACCTACTCTATGTCTATAATCTTCTGGATCATGTCCACCGTAATAGGTAAACATTCCTTTTCCTTTAGTTCCGTGAATATATCTAGCTTCAGAATTGGTTTTATTTTCTCCTAAAACCATTACCGTAGATTTTACGCTGCTTCTATCAAAAGACGTTGTTTGTCCCATGAATGCTTTTACAACTTGTGTATGATTTTGACATAACATCGTTGGAACTTGATCCCATTTTGCAGAAAACTCTTTCAACACAAAATAATCTGACTCTTGTCTAATTCTGCGCTTACGGGTCATATCAATAGATGAAAACTCGTAGGTAGTTGGGTTTCTTATCAGCTGAAAATTATTAAAAGCAAAGGTCTTATTAAAATCTAACTTTGATTGATAATTTGGCTCTGATGGGTCTCCATCAAACATTGTTTCGCAAATATCAACTCCGTCTGCAGCCAGAGCAATATCAAAACTATCCGTTGCAGAACACATCGCAAACATAAATCCACCTCCAACGACATAATCTCTGATCTTACGTGCGACATCTCTTTTAGCTTCAGAAACTTTTGAATAACCTAATTTCTTAGCCAAGGCTTCTGCATCTTTCTTTTGACGAATATACCATGGTGCGGTTCTAAAGGCTCCATAAAAACGCCCGTACTGACCCGTAAAATCTTCATGATGTAAGTGTAACCATTCATAAAGTAATAACTTATCTCCTAAAACTTCCTCGTCATAAACCACATCGAATGGAATTTCTGCATAGGTTAAAACCATAGTTACCGCATCATCCCAAGGCATTTTATCTTTTGGAGAATATACTGCAATTTTTGGCGCTTTTTCAAGTGTTACAGCTTCTTGATTCTTACTCGGAGAAGATATTTCTTCTAATATTATTTGTGATCGAGCTGATGATATTTCTTCATAAGAAACACCTCTAATCTTACATTCATTAACTACATCTGCATTATTTTCAATCAAAAATGCACCTCCATCATAATTCAATAACCATTTCGCTTTTAATCCATTTTGAAGTGCATAATACACAATACCATAAGCTTTTAAATGATTCTTTTGATTATCATGACTCATCGGTAGATAAATAAAAGAAGCCCAAAGTGTATTTGAAAAGAATATAAATGCTAATAAATAAATGTATTTCCTCATATCAAAAACTAAAATACACAATTACTAAGTAGCAATTGTGTATTTAATATATTTTTAAGAATCGTTATTCTAACTTTTAAAACGGAACATCATCATTAAAATTATCTGATGAAGATTCAGGAGCTCCAAATGCATCTTGTGCAGATGGTAAACTATCTGATGAGAATGAATTCATACTCGATTGGAATTCACTACTAAATCCTTCTTCTAAATCCGAGAATTTTGCTAAATGCCCAGTAAACTTTAAACGGATATTATCCAATCCACCGTTACGGTGTTTTGCCACGATAAATTCTCCCTGTCCTTCACATGGTGAATGATCATCATCATCCCATTCAGTCATACCATAATATTCAGGACGGAAAATGAATGATACAATATCAGCATCTTGCTCAATTGCTCCAGATTCACGAAGGTCAGATAATAATGGACGCTTACTTCCTCCACGAGTTTCAACAGCACGAGATAACTGAGATAATGCAATAACAGGAATATTCAATTCTTTCGCTAATGCTTTTAAGTTACGAGAAATTGTAGAAATTTCCTGTTCACGGTTTCCTCCTGCTCCACCTGCTGTCATTAACTGCAAGTAATCAATAATTAAAATTTTAACATTGTGTTGAGACACTAAACGACGAGCTTTTGCACGTAAATCGAAAATTGATAATGCCGGTGTATCATCAATAAAAATAGGTGCATCAGAAAGCTTTTTAACTTTTACATTTAATTGCTCCCATTCGTGCGGCTCTAAATTTCCTTTACGTAATTTCTCAGAAGTCAATCCTGTTTCAGAAGAAATCATACGAGTAATTAACTGTACTGATGACATCTCTAATGAGAATAAGGCAACAGCTTCATTAAATTCGATGGCCATATTTTTTGCCATAGAAATTACAAATGCAGTTTTTCCCATACCAGGACGTGCCGCAATAATAATTAAATCCGAAGGTTGCCAACCAGAAGTTAACGCATCTAACTTTGTAAATCCAGTGGCTAAACCACTCATTCCTTCTTTGTTAGATATCTCTTGAATTTTATTAATTGCCTGTTGAACTAAACTCTCTGCTACTTCTGCTCCTTTCTTTAAGTTTCCTTGAGTTACTTCAAATAATTTACCTTCCGCTTCATCTAGTAAATCAAAAACATCTGTAGTTTCATCATACGCATTTTCAATAATCTCCGAAGAAATTGAAATCAATCTTCGTTGAATATATTTCTGAAGTATAATACGTGAGTGAAATTCAATGTGAGCAGATGACGCTACTTTCTGTGTAAGATTAACCAAATAAAAATCACCTCCTGCTAAATCTAATTTACCACTAGTTCTTAACTGGTGAGCAACTGTTCTTAAATCAATTGGTTCAGAATTTTGGAAAAGCGCATAAATTGCCTCATAAATAGCTTGATGACGTTTGTCATAAAAAGCCTCTGGGTGTAAAATATCAATTACTTCATCAATCCCTTTCTTATCAATCATCATAGCCCCCAAAACAGTCTCTTCTAAATCTAATGCCTGTGGTGGTAACTTTCCTTTTTCTAAATTTATTATTCTAGATTTATCAACTCTAGTACCCCTTAAACTTTGCGTTCTCTCCATATGGACAAAAGTAATTTTTTACATTGATATTTATGACAGCTTTATCGGTTTTCTTTTTGCACAAAAAATGTAAACAAAATTGTTATTAGTGTGTTAATAACATTAGAACTTCCTATTTTTGGTTCAATGAAACCTAATAAAAAAACTATAATTCTAGCTACTTTATTGCCTCTTCAGATACTTTTGGTGAAATATTTAAGCCAAAAGCCTGAATTTATTGAGCAATACTACTCCAATGGAATTTATCCATACATTTCTAGATTCTTTAGAATTATTTTGGGTTGGATTCCCTTTTCTGTTGGGGACCTTATCGGATTGGTTTTATTATCAATGTTTGTTTTTGAAACTTACAAACTAATTAAAAACAGATTCTCTAATTTACTTAAAAAATCAATACAACTCATTGCATTTTTATCAATAATTTACTTTTGTTTTTATCTCTTCTGGGGATTAAATTATTTTAGAGAACCCTTAGCAAAAAAACTCAATTTAATGCATTCTAAATATTCTACAGAAGAATTAGTTGTTACAACAAATTTCTTCTTAGAAAAACTAAATGCCTTACAGCAAAATATAACAGGAAATGACACAATTAAAATTTCCGTTCCGTATTCAAATTCTGAGATTTATAAAAAAGTACCAAACGCGTTTCAAAACTTAAGTACGGATTATACTGTTCTATCTTATCCAAATCCTGCGGTAAAGAATTCATTAGTCAGTTTATTTCAATCTTATAATGGCACTTCTGGTTATTTGAATCCCATTACCGGTGAAGCTCAAGTAAATAGCATGATCCCAAAAACAGGATTACCATCTACGTCTTGTCATGAGGTTGCCCATCAAATTGGATGGTCAGCGGAAAATGAAGCTAATTTCATCGGTTTTTTAGCCTGTATTTATAGTGATGATATCTATTTTCAATACTCTGGTTACAGAATGGCAGTGCGTTATTGTATTCGAGAAATACGAAAACGAGACAAAGAACTGCACAAAGAGTTTTGGTATAAAATTAATAAAGGAATTCGAAAAGAATTGAAAGATAATTATGAGTTTTGGAAACAATATGAAAACCCAATTGAACCTTATTTAAAAAAGGGATATAACTCCTATTTAAAAGCAAATAATCAAACGAAAGGTATTGAATCTTACAGCTATGTTGTAGATTTGCTTATCGCCTACAGAGAACAAAATAATTTATGAAATTTTCCTACTTATATTCCGCAATAATTGGATGTTTACTTTTCAGTTCTTGCAATTCTAACAAGCTTTCTGAAGAATTTAAATGTGCTTCTCCTGATTTTAATAATTTAGAAGAAGTAACTGATTTTAAAAAGAACTTTACTATTGATCTTCCAAAAAATTGGAAAACGAATTTGTATTATGACGAAGTGGTTTCTTCTATATATTCTGCAGATACAACAGTAAGTATAAAAGAAACTGTAATCATTGATGCCTCTTTTATTCTAAATCCAGTTGAAATTAATAAAGAGTTTATTGCTAAAATAAAAACAGAAAATACCACCGGACAATTGGAAGAATTGATATCCAAAGAAATACAATATTTAGGAAATGATGCTTTTTACAATTATGTAAAGGGTAAGAAAGGAAAATACACCTACCACCTACTTAATGTTTTCACTAAAGCCGATTTAGGGTTTATGCATGTTAAAACTGAGATCTATGGCGATTCATTAGTGGATGAACGCTTATGTAAAGCTGTAAAATTGATAGATAAAATACGTTTGAAATAACTTATTTTTGAACTTTAAATATTAAAGAATGAACAAACAACATATTATAGACAGATTTGTAAAATATGTAACTATTGATACTGAATCTGATCCCGCTAATCCAAAATTCCCAAGTACAGAAAAACAATGGGATTTAGCACGTGTATTAGAGCAAGAATTAAAAGAAATAGGAATGCAAGATGTAGAGTTAGATGAAAATTGTTATCTAATGGCTACACTTCCTAGTAATATTGATTATGATGTTCCTACTATTGGATTTGTTGCGCACATTGATACGAGTCCAGATTTTACGGGTGCCAACGTAAAGCCTCAAATTCACGAAAACTATAACGGAGAGGATATTATTCTGAACGAAAAAGAAAATATCGTTTTATCTCCTTCTTATTTTGAAGATTTACTACAATATAAAGGTCAAACAATTATAACTACTGATGGTACTACATTACTAGGAGCTGATGATAAAGCTGGTGTTACTGAAATTGTTTCTGCGATGGAATATTTAATTCAAAATCCAGAAATTAAACATGGTAAAATCAGAATTTGTTTTACTCCAGATGAAGAAGTTGGTAAAGGTGCTCATTTATTTGATGTTGAAAAATTTGGTGCACAATGGGCCTACACAATGGATGGTAGTCAAATTGGGGAATTAGAATACGAAAACTTTAATGCTGCCGGTGCTGTGGTTACCATTAACGGTAAAATTGTACACCCAGGTTATGCTAAAGGTAAAATGGTTAACTCAATGACTATTGCAAGTGACTTTATCAATACGTTACCAGCTGATGAAGTTCCTGAAAGAACTACAGGATATGAAGGTTTCTTCCATTTACATACTATGGAAGGAAAAGTTGAGAAAACAGTTTTAAAGTATATTATTAGAGACCATGACATGAATCTTTTCAATGAAAGAAAAGAGTTAATGTTAAATGCTGCCAAGAGTATTAATGAAAAGTTAGGTAAAGACGCTATTGAAGTTGAGATTAAAGATCAATACTTCAATATGAAAGAAAAGGTAGAACCGGTAATGTACATTGTTGATATAGCTGAGGAAGTTATGAAAGACATGGGAATTACTCCATTGATTAAACCTATTAGAGGTGGTACTGATGGTTCTCAACTTTCTTATAAAGGATTACCTTGTCCTAATATTTTTGCAGGTGGACACAACTTCCACGGTAGATACGAATACGTTCCTGTTGAGTCAATTATGAAGGCTACAGAAGTGATTGTAGGTATTGCTCAGAAGGTGACTGAAAAGTTTAAATAAGAATGACTTTTACATATAAAATGAAAAAACTCCAGCCTTAGGCTGGAGTTTTTAATTAACCTCCCATTAAAATAAAATCAATAACTAATAACGAATTGATATTCATTTCGTAGCAAATATAAGGGTTGTAGACTGTATTAAACAAAACATTTTCGTCTTTTTTTAGTTAAATTATGACTAGTATAGTATTTCACACATATTTCAATTGTGTTATATTCTAAAATTCAATTTTTTTTCCTTTCGATATAAAGTACTTTTATTGCTTTAAAATAATTAAAATGGATAGAAATTTACTTTTAGATTTGGCTAAGAAATATGATAGCCCTTTGTATGTTTACGACACTCAAAAAATAACAAGTCAGTATAAACGCATTACAAAAGCATTCTCTAAGGTAAAAAATGTAAAGATTAACTATGCTGCAAAAGCATTATCTAATGTGAATATTCTTAAGGTATTTAATCAATTAAATAGTGGATTAGATACTGTTTCTATACAAGAAGTTAAACTTGGATTATTAGCAGGTTTTGAACCAAAAGATATCATCTATACACCAAACGGAGTTTCCTTAAAAGAAATTGAAGATGTAGCTAAATTGGGTGTACAAATTAATATCGATAACTTGTCTATTCTAGAATTGTTCGGGCAAAAGCACCCAGAGATTCCAGTTTGTATTAGAATTAATCCGCATGTTATGGCAGGTGGGAATTCTAAAATATCTGTTGGACACATCGATTCGAAATTTGGAATCTCAATTCATCAAGTTCCACATATTGAACGTGTAGTTGAAAACACAGGAATGAATATCAATGGTATTCATATGCATACTGGTTCTGATATTTTAGATGTAGATACATTTTTAATGGCTACCGAAATTTTATTTGATGTAGCTAAACATTTCAAGAACATTGATTTTATCGACTTTGGAAGTGGGTTTAAAGTTCCATATAAAGAAGGAGATATTTCAACAAATATTGAAGATTTAGGTAAGCATTTATCTAAACGATTTAACGACTTCTGTAAAGAATATGGTAAGGATCTTACTTTAATGTTTGAACCTGGAAAGTTCTTAGTAAGTGAGGCTGGATATTTCTTAGCGTCAGTAAACGTAATTAAGCAAACAACGTCAACAGTTTTCGCTGGTATTGATAGTGGATTAAATCATTTAATTCGCCCAATGTTTTATGGTTCATATCATAAAATAGTAAACTTATCAAATCCAAAAGGTAGAGAACGTTTTTATAGTATCGTTGGATATATCTGCGAAACGGATACCTTCGGAACTAATAGAAGAATTAATGAAATCAGAGAAGAAGATGTTCTTTGTTTCTCTAACGCGGGAGCTTACTGTTATTCTATGGCTTCTAACTATAATTCAAGATACAGACCTGCGGAAGTTATGATTCATGAAGGAAAAGATTACTTAATACGTAAAAGAGAGACTTTTGAAGATATCATGAAAAACCAAGAAATAGTATTATAAATTAAAAAACTCTGACTTTCGTCAGAGTTTCTTTTATATAATTCATAATCCCCTAAAAAATTATATAAAGTATGTAAATGTTATTACAAATATCAATAAATACTTGAATGAACTATAAGGAAAAACACCCTTTATTAAAATTGAGGATTCTTTAATTTTAGTCTAAATAAAAAAGCACATCTCAAAGATGTGCTTTTCCTATATAAAGTTCTAATTGAATCTTATTTCTCAGCTACTACTTCGAAAACAATATCAACAACTACAGCTCTATGTAAACGTACGGCAGCATTATACTTACCTAATCTTTTTACATTACCTCCAGTAACTTTGATAAATTTCTTTTCGATTTCAGTTCCTTGTTTAGATAAAGCTGCTGCAACATCTGCGTTGTTTACAGAACCAAATAATTTATCTCCAGAACCTACTTTAGAAGCGATCTTTAATTCATATCCTTTAATTGTTTCAGCTAACTTGTTAGCATCCTCAACTAATTTAGCTTCTTTAAAAGCACGTTGCTTTAAGTTTTCAGCTAATACTTTCTTAGCAGAAGAAGTAGCTAAAATTGCATATCCTTGAGGAATTAGGTAATTACGACCGTAACCATTCTTAACAGTTACTACATCATCTTTAAAACCTAAATTTTCTACGTCTTGTTTTAATATCAATTCCATGTTTCTACTTCTTTATTATTTTAACATATCACCAACGTATGGCATTAAAGCTAAATGACGAGCTCTTTTGATAGCCTGAGCTACTTTACGTTGATATTTTAATGAAGTTCCTGTTAAGCGTCTTGGTAAGATTTTACCTTGCTCATTTACTAAGTACATTAAGAAATCAGGATCTTTGTAATCGATATACTTTATACCATTTCTTTTGAAACGACAGTATTTAGCTTCTTTCTTAGTTTCAATGTCAAGCGGAGTTAAGTAACGTACTTCACCTTGCTTGTTTCCTTTTGCTTGTTGTTCAATAGATGACATAATTGATTACTTTTTTGCAGTTTTAACTCGTTCTCTTCTCTTCTCAGCCCAAGCAGCAGCATGTTTGTCTAACTTTACAGTTAAATAACGCATAACGCTATCGTCACGTCTAAACTCTAATTCAAACGCAGAGATTGCATCTCCAGCTACTTTGTAATCGAATAAGTGATAGAAACCACTTTTTTTCTTTTGAATTGGATAAGCTAATTTTTTAAGCCCCCAATCCTCTTTGTGGATCATTTCTGCACCTTTAGAAACCAAATAGTCCTCGAACTTTTTTACTGTTTCCTTTATCTGACCTTCAGATAAAACGGGATTCAAAATGAAAACAGTTTCGTAATGATTCATAATTATTGTTTTATTTTAAAGCGTGCAAATATACAAGTTTTTATGAGGATTACATAATCTAGATAAACTATTTTTCTTTTTTGTTATCTTACCTGTCCAAATTATACTTATGGAAATTCCTGAAATACCTAATTTAATTCATTACGCAATTCCCGTTTTTGTTATTACCGTCATTGTTGAAGCCATTTTAACTGTGAAGGTAAAACTAGAAGATTACGAGTTTAAAGATGCCTCTACCTCTATCACAATGGGATTAGGAAACGTAGCCATTGGATTATTTACTAAAGGATTAATCTTAGGATTATTCTTATGGTTATACCAATTTAGAGTTTTTACCATTCCTTTTACTTGGTGGTCTTGGATAATTTTATTGTTCGCAGAAGACTTTGTCTATTATTGGAATCATAGAATTGCTCATGAGAGTAGATTATTTTGGGCAAGCCATGTAGTTCATCACTCATCTCAAAAGTATAATTTAAGTACAGCTTTAAGACAAACATGGACAGGAAGCTTTTATACTTTTATCTTTTGGCTTCCTTTAGTGGTTTTAGGTTTTCATCCTATCATGATTTTAACTCAAATGAGTATTAGCTTATTATATCAATATTGGATTCATACAGAACTTATAGATAAACTTCCTAAATGGTTTGAAGCTATTTTTAATACACCGAGTCATCATAGAGTTCATCATGCCACAAATCCGCAATATCTCGATAGAAATCATGCTGGAATTTTTATTATTTGGGACAAGTTGTTCGGAACATTTGAACCTGAAGTTGAAAAACCAGTTTATGGACTAGTGAAAAATATTGAAACTCATAACCCGATTAAAGTAGCTTTTATAGAATGGTATAATATGCTCAAAGATGTATTTAGTAGTAATACTTCAATAGGAAAGAGATTACAATACTTACTAAAACCACCTGGATGGAAACATGATGGAACAGGAATTCTTTCAACCGATTTAAGAAAAGAATGGGAAAATAAAAAAAGAGAACAATAATTGTTCTCTTTTCTTTTATTTCACTTTTTAGTATTTCAAATCTAGTTAATATCAAATCGTAAACCCATTGAAATGTTTCTAATATTCGTATTCTGAAATAATGGATTTAAATCATACTTTGTATACCATCCTATTCCTTTATAGGATACATATGCACTTAATCCATAATTAATCGTATTTGTATTAAAATCATTCTTTTGCACTTCTTCTATTCTAACACCTTGAGGATTTACGTATTCTAAATACTGACGTGTTCCAAGTTTAAAACCAAAGAACCCTCCTAGCCCAATTCTAAAACTTTTATGAGTTCTATCTCCAATTTCACCGTCAGAATATTTTCTATTCTTTGTAAAATCTAATTCAAAATGCATTGGAAAAGTCATTTGAACATGACGTAATCTACTTTCCGATAATGTATTTGGGTTTACTACCAAGTTTGTTTGATCTCCATTCACAACATGATATAAATTATCATCTGCTCTCAAATTATTCCATAAGAACGAGAATCCATATTTAAAATAGCCTTTTGAAGGGTATTTCGATAACCTTGTTTTCCAAGTAAAACCTAATTCATAAAAACGAGATTGAAAAAACTTGTAGTTCGAATTATTTAAAGAACCAAAATCGTGATCTATCAAAACATTATTCATACCCAATGCAAATACAAATTGTGTTGTTGTTCTTTTATTTCGTCTTCTTTTCCTTTTGTAGGAATGTTCTTCATCATCATTATCTTCATCGTCATCATCGAACATTTTAAATCTAAATGTTCTCTTACCTATTGTAAATGTATCGTAATCATCTTCCTCGCTAGCAATCTTACCATTTGTTTTATCTTGAACTAATTGTTGTAGTTTTAGTTCTTCAGCACTAACTAATACTTCAATTTTATTAGCATGATAGGCTGCAGCTTCTTTCTTTAACTTTTCTGCTTCTTCATAGGTAAGCTCTTTTCTATCTAGTTTTTTATTAATTTCTTTAACCTTTATCTTTAAAGAATCTTTGTGAGACTTTGTAATTCTATCAATTTCTCTTGAAATTTTGTTCACCTCTTTTTCAAAGGTTTTTTCTTGAGATTGAGCAAAAGTAGTGCTAAGAAGCACTAATAAAATTAGTATTCTTTTCATCATTATTTAATTTTTAAAATTTTAATGTAAACTTATTCGGTTGGCCACCTTTTGTTAAGTACTTATTTATTTCTGTCGGCGATTGCGACTATAATATTTGAGATTTTAATTCCTATATTTTCTTTAAAATTTCCTTCATATTCATCATCTTCTATCGATCTTTCGACTTCAGCAAGAATTAATTCAGGGTTAATTTTTAAATTCGATTTTTTCAACTGAAATTTAATACTATCTAATACATCATTCCTATTTAATTTTAAGTTCGCATAGTATTCTTTTACTTCAGTTGGTGTGTGGGTTACAGCATATAATAAATCTTCTCCATTAATTTGAATTCTATTCTTTTTTGTGACTGGTTTTACCAAATTGTCTAAATTCTTTAATTCAACAGGAACATCAGTATTTTTAGCCGCAAAGGACTCTTGATTTTTCTTTACTTCAAATGTTTTATCAATAACCTTAATAGGATTATCTAAATTCACCTCCATAACCTTATCTGATTTATCTGACGATTTTATCGCTTTAACAGGTTCTTTTACTAAAGCTATTTCTGATGTATTTTCAACTATATCTTCTTCTACAGTGATTTTCTTCTCAATTAATATTTTATCCTCTACATTTTCTTTTTCTTCTGGAGCAGTTACTATAATGTTATTATTAACTGGAGTAGTATTTACATCTACTGTATTCGTATTCATTTTCAGGAAAATACCTAATAACAAAATAATACTGGCTGCGATTCCAATGAAATAGAAAACATTCTTCTTAGATTTTTTTTCAGACTCATCTAACATATTCTCCATTCGCTCCCATGAAGAAATTGAAGGTTCAAGGTTTCTATCTTGAAATTTTTCTCTTATGATTCTATCTAATTTACTTTCTTCCATGGCTCACTTCATTCATTTTAATGTAATTGGTTTGCAACCATTTTCTTGCTTTAAATAATTGCGACTTTGATGTACTTTCTGAAATATTCAACTTCTTTGCTATTTCAGAATGTTTGTAACCTTCGATAGCATATAAATTAAATACAATTTTATATCCTTCGGGTAATTTGTCGATTAGATTCTGAATATCTTCAACCGAAGTGTTTTCCATATTTTCAATGGACGCTTCAGAGAACACATATTCTTCATCTGTAAGGACCAATAAATTCTTTTTCCTTAAATAAGAAATACAAGTATTTACCATAATTCTGCGAATCCAACCTTCAAAACTTCCTTCGTTCTTAAAAGCTTTGATATTGGTAAATACCTTTAAAAAACCTGATAGCATTAATTCTTCTGCATGATGTAAATCCTTTACATATTGTCTGCATACTCCTAACATTTTAGGAGAATACATTTCAAACAGCTGCTTTTGAGCTTCTCTGTTTTGCTTTTGTGCCTTTTTAATCAAATTGGCCTGACTTGTATGTAAAGAAATAATTTTCAAAAGTTTTCTTGCTATAAAGTGCCTTACAAATATAAAGACGTACGATTTTTAAAAAGGGTTGCCTGAAGTAAAAAAAAATAAAAAATAAACCTTCTAGTTGGGGGCTAGAAGGTTTAAGTTACATAATCTTATTGATTGTAACTGCGGGGGAATTCAATTGTCTTTTTCTCATTACTAAAATTATATATTTCCTTCAAATTCAAGGCAGGAAAAACACCTTTTAACCTATTGATTAACAAATATTTAAGTGTTTAAAATTATCAAACTAACTCTAAACAAAACAAAACACCAAAAACAACACAAAAAACTGATTTACAATATTTTAAATTCAAGCATAGTAATCTACCGTGACTAATCTTACTTGTTTAGATAGATATTCTCCTCAGGAAAAACACCTAATAAAACACTCAAAATCAAAACCATACCATAACCCAACATTCTTAATACTTGAAAAATTCAAATTTTAATCATTTAGTTTTAGTATTCTATTTACTCGGTTTAATTCAGATTTAAATAAAGTTTCTGAAACGGTTTCATTATAAAATGGAACTATTTTTTCTAATATTTTTTTATTCTTATCAGAAGAAAGTAATTCCGGAAAAGCATTTTCCAATACTTCCAACATAATTGCCGTTGCGGTTGAAGCACCTGGAGAAGCTCCTAATAAACATGTAATACTTCCATCTTTACTACTAATAACTTCAGTTCCGAATTGAAGTTTTCCTCCTTCATATTCATCTTGTTTTATGATTTGTACCCGTTGACCGGCTTTAACAACATCCCAATCCTCACTTTTCGCATCTTTCATAAACTTTCGTAAAGACTCCATTCGATCTTCTTTATTCATCATAACTTGATGAACAAGATATTTTGTTAGTGGTAAATTATGCCAAAATGCTCCCAACATTGGAGAAATATTATCAAACTGTATGGATTTAAACAAATCTAAGTTTGATCCTTCTTTTAAAAATTTTGGACTAAATCCTGCAAAAGGTCCGAATAACAATGATTTTTCACCGTCAATATAACGTGTATCTAAATGCGGAGTAGACATTGGAGGATCTCCAATTCCTGCTTTACTATATACTTTTGCATTATGCTGGCTTATAATTTCCTTGTTATTACAAACTAGCCACTCACCACTAACTGGGAATCCTCCGAATCCTTCTTTTTCTTCTATTTCTACTTTTTGAAGCAATAGCAAACTCGCTCCTCCTGCTCCAATAAAAACATGTTCGGCATCAACCTGTTGTTTTTCCTTTGTTTTCGTATTTTCAACCTCAACAGTCCAATCGATATTCGTATCTGGATCAACATCTAAAACTTGATGATTACAATGAACAGGTGTATCGAATTTTTCTTCAAGTATTTTAAATAATTCTTTTGTTAATTCTCCGTAATTCAATTCGGTTCCTCTATCAATTCGAGATGCAGCCATTATTTCTCCTTCTTTCCTATTGTTCATAATTAAAGGAAACCATTCCCTCATTTTTTCAAAATCCTTAGTGAATTCGATGGAATCAAACATAAAATGGTTTTTAAAAGCTTCAAATCTCTTTTCTAAGTATTCACTATTTTCTTTTCCAGTAACCCAACTGTGATGTTTAACAGGCATTACGAATTTACTTGGATCTTCTATTAAACCTTCTGAAGTTAAATATGCCCACAATTGTTTTGAAATTTCAAATTGAGTACAGATTCTAACTGCTTTTTCTATTGATATTGTTCCGTCTTCTTTTTCTGGACAATAATTCAGCTCACACAATGCAGCGTGTCCAGTTCCTGCATTATTCCAAGCTGCTGAACTCTCTAGAGCAACTTCTTCTAGACGTTCTAATATTAATATTTTCAACGAAGGATCTAACAATTTTGCTAGCAGTGCTAAGTTTGCACTCATGATACCTCCACCTACACAGATTAAGTCGTACTCTTTTTCGAAATTCATTGATTTTATATTATGTTTGAAGTAAATATATTTAGAATAAAATTGACTTGAAAAAATTGATATGATAAAAAACACTGATCATTGTAGATTATGCAATCACAATTTACCTGATATTAAATTAGGATATATCTGTAAGTTAAATAATGAATCTCCTTATTTCATAAAAACTTGCAATAAAATCTTAATAAAGGAAATAGGCATCGAGAGAATTAAACAAATTGACATGAAAAGAAAAAAAATGAATGAATTAAAATTCGATGTTTATGGAGGTATTATTTTTTGGCCACTATTGGGGATAACAGTTCTTATAGGAAATTATCTTTTCTTTAATTATTTATCTTCAAAAGGTATTTTCTCAACGATATCATTGATATTTTTTGTTATTGGTATTTTTTTAATTGCAATGGGAACTGGCCCCTTTATCGAGTTTAAAAAACAAAAAAAGCTAATCGAAGAACAGGTTAAAATTATTACTGAAACATTATCACTTTACAATAAAAAATATGTAGTTAACTATTATCCAAAGAGAAACTTTCTAGATACAAGAATAATGGTTAAAAATGTTGAGATTTTAGAAATATAGAGTCATAATACTAATTAAAAAATGACCTGTTGGAAACTGAAAAAGTAAAAAACACTGATCATTGCGCTCTTTGTGATCTTAGTGAGACCAATTTAAAACTAGGATTGGTCTGTAGTTTAACCAATGATTCTCCTAAATTTCATAATACGTGCACAAAAATTAAACTTAACATTTGTTTAGAAGATAAACTGGAGGAATTAGATGAAAAATCAGAAGAATTAGACTTTAGAAAATCTCAAGTGATTAGAAACTTCTTAATCTACCCTATTTTAGGAATAGCGGTTTTAGTAGGAAGTTACTTTTACTACCTTGAATTTATTAAACCATATGGAGTAATTTCCATTGAAAATGGCGAGCATTATAGCATGAATACTCTAGGAGTTTTCTTATTGTCTTTAATTTTGGGATTTGGACTAATAGGAAAAGCAATTGGGCCTTATTTAAATTATCGAGAGGATAAAGAATTATTAAAGGTTGAATTCAATACAATTGATAATGTATTAGACTTATATAGATTTAGATAAAATCGAATCTTTAAGCAAACTCTCCTGATAATGATTTGATAATACTTTTATTAGATCTTAATTTCAACAACAGCATGGCAAAATCCATCAGATAATCTTTTTTAGAATATTTGAATATTTTCTCTTGTGAAAATTTTGCTCTTTTGTAACTCTTTAAAAAGCGTTTTTTCCAATCGGTTTCATATTGGCCTAAAGGTGTTAAATCATCTTGATGAATGGCATTTACAATTGCCTTACTCGCCATTATTGCGGACTCAAAAATGAATTTATAACCTTCTCCAGCAATTGGATTTACTTGAGAAACACTATCTCCAACACAAACCAAATTGTTTAATACGAACTTATCTAATACTGGAGTTAATGGAATACTACCTCCTTCTACCAATTCATTATCCTTAACTACCATTTTCTTAATAGTCGGAGATTCTAATATATCATTCAATCTTTTCTTTAGATCCTTTACCACCTCTTCATCAAAAGTTCCAAAACCAAAAATTGCTCTTTGATTTTGTAATGGAAATACCCATCCATAACCACCTTTATACTCTTTCCCAACTAATAAATGAACCTCTTTTGGATCACCTAAATACTTCACATTGTATTCTACACCTGTAGCAAGTTTTACTTTCTTTTCCTGTAAACCTACTTTTTTACTAATTACTCCAGCCGTTCCAGAGGCATCTACAATTATTTTTCCTTTATAAGAATTTCCTTTCTTATCTATAACCGAAGTAATGTTGCTGTGCTCATCTTGTTCAACAGAGGTTATCGCAACTTCTTTCTGAATGGTAACGTAATTCATATCTAAAGAAGCTAACATTTCTTCATGTAGTTTTTTCTTATCAAGAACATAGGCACTACCTGTAAGTTTACGTTTGAAGTTTTTAGAATATAGAATTGCTGAATTAATTTCTTGAGCAACTACATTTTCTGTAAGATCAAATTCTTCTAAGTTTATAAAACTACCTAAGGTATTAAACGTAAAGTTTAATAAGTCTTTTTTTCGATCAAGGACTAAAGTGTTTATTTTTTGCTTTCCTAGCTCTCTAGATAACATAAGACCTGCAGTACCAGCTCCAATTATTACAACATCGTAGTTCATTATAAGTGCTCTTGTATTGTGGTCGAAAATACAGTTTTTATTTCAAAATAAATTCAGATAATTAACAAAAGGATTTTATAAAATTAAATTGATGATAAATCTTTATGAAGCCTTTAAAAATGTAACACTTTTCAATTTTATACCACCTATTAGTAAAGCGAAATGAAAAAGGAATCAAATAAAGAACAAGAAAGAAGAAACCGTTGTTATGTTGGTGAACCTTCTGAACTACATTCTTCAGAGTGGTATGGTGCTATTCTCCGATATTTAAGTTCGTACGGAAAAAAAGAATTTAATTCAATTTATACCGAAGAGGAATCCCGTAAAAACATTCTTATTGGTTGGTTGACTAAAATTGTTTTACTCATTGGAGCAATTGTCACTTTGACAATGACTAGCTCTTAGATTTTAGTAGGCATCTACATCTATAATAAAACGAATAGGACGAAATTCCTTAACAGCTTCGAAAGTGGTTTTTACCTTTTGAAGTTGTTCTTTAGTTTTTGCTAAAGACTGTTTGGGAGGAATTTTAATCATTAAATTTTTGATGTATTGATTTCGAACTCTTGATACTGCTGGTGCTGTTGGACCTAATACATTCTCTCTAAATACATTTTGTAGCGCTTTTGCTAACCAATTTACACCTTCATTTACCTTAACATAATCTTTATGTTTTAAGGTGATTTTTATCAATCTATAATAAGGAGGATAATGATATTGCCAACGATCTTGTAATTGTTCGGTATACATTTCCTCGTAACTATTCGTAGAAACTTGTTGTAATATTTGGTGATACGGATTAAAGGTTTGAATTGCTACCATTCCTTGTCTTTCTGATCTTCCCGCTCTACCAGAAACTTGAACCATTAATTGATATGCGCGTTCGTGTGCCCTAAAATCTGGATAATTTAACATCGTATCGGCACTTAAAATTCCAACTAACAACACATTTGCAAAATCTAATCCTTTTGATAGCATCTGTGTTCCTACTAAAATATCTATTTCTTGAGCTTCAAATGCTTCAATTATTTTCTGATAACCAAACTTTCCTCGAGTTGTATCAGAATCCATTCTACCAATATTGTGATTCGGAAATAGTTCTTTCAACTCTAATTCAATTTGTTCTGTACCAAAACCTTTAGTATCTAATGTAGAACTACCACAAGCTCCACAAGAATTAGGCATTGCTCTTTGGTAATGGCAATAGTGACATTTTAATTGATTATTGTACTTGTGATAGGTTAAACTCACATCACAATTTGGACATTGAGGAGAATGACCACATGTTGTACATTCAACAATTGGAGAAAATCCTCGTCTGTTTTGAAAAAGTATGATTTGCTTTTTTTCTTCTAAAACATCATTCATTAACTGAATTAGTCGGTCAGAAAAATGACCTATCATTTCCTTTTTTCTTCTTTTCTCTTTTACATCTATCAATTCAATTTTTGGCATTTGAATATTTCCATGTCTCCTATTCAAATGAACTAAACCATATTTATTTTGAGTGGTATTGAATTTTGTTTCTATGGAAGGTGTTGCAGAACCTAATAAAACTTTTGCGTTATGTAACTTTCCTAAAACTATAGCAGCATCTCTTGCATTATATCTTGGTGAAGGCTCATATTGTTTATAAGAAGATTCATGCTCTTCATCAACTACAATTAAACCTAAGTTAGAAAATGGTAGAAATATGGTTGACCTCGCTCCTAATATGATTTGTGCTTTAACTTTATTCTGTAAAATATTATTCCATACTTCTACTCTTTCATTTACTGAATATTTAGAGTGAAAAACAGAAATTTGATTCCCAAAATAGTTCTGTAATCTTTTTATAATTTGAGTTGTTAAAGCTATTTCTGGTAATAAGAATAATACCTGTTTACCTGTTTCTAAAACCTTCTTTATTAATTTTGTATATACTTCAGTTTTACCAGAACTTGTAACTCCATGTAATAAAGTGATATCGTGCTTTTCAAAACTTTCCTCAATTTCTGAAAGCGCTTTGATTTGATACTCGTTTAAATTTTTAAGAGGATTTTCTTCACCTTTAAACTGGACACGATCGGTTTGGATATGATAAAACTCAAAGATCTCTTTATCCACAAGTGCCTTTATGATTTGAGCTGAAACTCCCGATTTTTCAGAAAGCACTTTTGCTTTTATCGGTTTTTTCTCAGTTTTTAATTGAAAAAAGGTAAGCACAACATCTCGTTGTTTTTTAGCTCTAGATAATTTGGACAATAGCTCTTGTAAACTCTCATCCGATTTATAGTTCTTATTTAAACGAACATACTTTATCAATTTAGGTTTGTACGTTTCGTAAATCTCTTCTTTAACATGAAGCACAGCTTTATCTATCAATTGATTGATTATCGGTAAAACCTTTTTTCTATCTAAAACTTCTGCAACTTCATGTAAGGTTAATTGCGATTGACGCTGTAAAGCTTCATATATCAAATATTCTTGATCTGAAAGTAATTCTGTATTGCTAAAAGATTCGTTTCGATAAATAATTGTTTCACTTTCCAAAAGAAAAGCTGATGGCACAGCTGCTCTATACACATCTCCAAGAGAACACATATAATAAGAGGCAATCCATTCCCAATGCTTTAATTGTTTTTCGTTAACAATTGGTTGTTCATCTAAAATCTGATGAATTTCTTTTGCCTCGTATAATTTTGGTGGTGTTTGATGAATATTAAAAACCAGAGCAGAATACATCTTTGTTTTTCCAAAAGACACCGCGACTCTCATTCCTTTTTGTAAGAAATCAGCTTCTTCTTTAGTTACCGAATACGTAAATAGTTTTTGTATCGGTATTGGTAATATTACATCAATAAAGTAAATGGCTAAACTATTTAAAAACTATATCAAATCTAAGCAAATTTCACTACATTGTTAGAATAAATGATTAAGATTATGACAGCCGAACAATGGAAACAAAAAGGTAATTTCATTAAACTATTTAACAATGAGGTTTTTGTAATTGACGAAGGGAAAAACAATGATAAAACCATGGTAATTTTGCATGGATACCCGACTTCATCTTATGATTATTTTAAAGTTTTAGATCGACTGACTTCTGAGTATCGAGTGATTATTCATGACCATTTAGGGTTTGGATTTTCAGATAAACCTCAAAACTATTCATATTCGCTTATTGAACAGGCTGATATTGCCTTAGAACTATGGAAAAAACTAGGTATTATGGAATGTACATTATTAGCTCATGACTATGGAACAAGTGTAGCTACAGAAATTTTACATCGTCATAATTTCAATCAAATTAATTTAACCATAAATGAATTGATTTTATGTAATGGAAGTATGCATATTGAACTTTCTCAATTACGTCTAATTCAAAAATTACTTAAAAATAAGTACACGGGTAAACATGTTGCCAAGCTTTCAAATGAATTCATTTTTACGAAAAATATTAGAAATGTTTATCATGATAAGTCACAAGCAACAAATGATGAACTTAAAGAAATGTGGCAGCAACTTATGTACAACGACGGTAAAAAAGTAATTCATAGGTTGTCTAACTATATTAATGAACGTTATTTTTTCTGGCATCGTTGGATTGGAGCTTTAAAAGAAACTCAACTCAGAACAAAAATTGTTTGGGCTAAAAATGATCCAGTAGCGGTTTTTAAAATTGCTGAACTCTTAGCATCCGAAATAAAAAACAACACACTACTTCCACTAGAAAACTCTGGACATTTCCCTATGTTAGAATCTCCCGAAAGATGGGTGAATCTTGTTTTAGGTTAGCTAATCTTACTCCAAATACCACTTGTGCGTTGTAATTGAGTTAATCGCTTTAAAATTAATCTATTTTCAGGTGAAGATAAACTAGGATCATCGTTGAGCATTTTAATTGCCGCTTGTCTGGCATGAAATAAAATTGGACTATCCTTTACCACATCGGCTATTTTCAAATTTAAAACACCACTTTGTTGTGTTCCCATTATATTACCAGGACCACGTAGTTTTAAATCTACTTCTGCAATTTTAAATCCATCAGAAGTTTCAACCATTGTTTTTAATCGTGTTTTAGCATCGGAAGACAATTCAAAACTAGTTAACAAAATACAATAACTCTGATCTGCTCCTCGTCCTACTCTTCCTCGTAACTGATGTAACTGACTTAGTCCAAAACGTTCCGAGCTCTCAATAACCATTACTGAGGCATTTGGTACATTAACTCCTACTTCTATTACGGTAGTTGCAACCATAATTTGTGTTTCACCACGGACAAATCGATCCATTTCATATTCTTTGTCAGCAGGTTTCATCTGACCATGAACGATACTTATTTGATATTTTGGTGAAGGAAATTCTCGAGCAATACTTTCGTATCCATCCATCAAATCTTTATAATCCATTGCCTGAGATTCTTGTATTAATGGATATACAACATACACTTGTCGCCCTTTCTCAATTTCATCTTTTAGAAATTTAAAAACACCCAAACGATGGCTATCATATCTATGTACAGTCTTAACCGCTTTTCTTCCTGGAGGTAATTCATCTATAACAGAAATATCCAAATCACCATAAACTGACATGGCTAAAGTTCTCGGAATAGGCGTAGCGGTCATAACCAAAACATGAGGAGGAACTCCTTCTTCTGAACTCTTTTTCCATAATTTACTTCGCTGAGCAACACCAAATCTATGTTGTTCATCAATAATTGCTAACCCTAATTTCTTAAACTGAACTTTATCTTCAATAATAGCATGAGTTCCTATTAAAATATGCAAGCTTCCATCCTCTAATCCTTGATGGATTTCTCTTCTCTTTTTAGTTTTAGTTGATCCTGTTAAAAGCTCTACGTTGATAGGAGTATCTTTTAAAAGATCTTTGATTCCATTATAATGTTGAGTTGCTAAAATTTCAGTTGGAGCCATTATCGTAGCTTGATAACCATTATCAATAGCTAACAACATCACCAATAAACCCACAATAGTTTTACCAGACCCTACATCACCTTGTAAAAGTCTGTTCATTTGAGCTCCGTTTCCTAAATCCTTTCGTATTTCTTTTAAAACTCTTTTCTGAGCATTCGTAAGATCAAAAGGCAAATGATTATTGTAAAAATCTGTAAAGTATTCTCCTACATTCTCAAATACAAATCCTTTAATCTTTGATTTATTAATTAGCTTTTTAACAAGTAATTGCAATTGTATAAAAAACAACTCTTCAAACTTTAAACGATATTGCGCCTTTGCTAATAGTTCCTGACCTTTAGGAAAATGTATATTTAATAAGGATTCTCTTTTATCTAATAATTGATATTGGTTTTTAAAATCTGGCGAGAAACTTTCTTCAATACCTTCGAAAACTACTTGTAATAAATTTTGCATCATAGTCCGCATTAATTTATTACTCATTCCTTTATTGGTTAATTTCTCAGTAGAAGAATACATTGGCTGCATTGCAGATTGCAACTTTTTCTTGTACTCCGTAACTAATTCCATTTCCGGATGTGCCATACTGGCTACATTCTTATACCAATTTAGTTTACCATAAATTACATAAGGAACATTAACTTTTAAACTATCTTTTATCCATTTTGCTCCTTTAAACCAAACGAGTTCCATACTTCCCGTTGCATCAGAAAAAGTAGCTACTAACCTACTTCCTCTTTTTTGCTTTACCGTTTTAATTCCAGTAATTTTTCCAACAACCTGAACTTCCGCTGTGTTTTGGTGTAATTGATTAATAGTATAGAACTGGGTTTTATCAATATACCGATATGGAAAAAAATGAAGTAAATCATTACATGTACGAATTCCAAGCTCAGAATACAACAGTTCTGCCCTTGCTACGCTTACTCCTTTTATATATGTAATTGGTTGATTTAAATTCATTAATCAATATTATTCTGATTCTTCATTTTTAATTTCAAGGAACTTACCTTTCCATGTAAACTCTATAGATTCAGTGATAACTTTCTTGTAATTAGTATCTTCATTTAAAGTTTCACCATGTTCACTAACAAAAAGTATTTTATCTTTTATTCCTCCATGATCTCGTGGAAAAACTACCTTCTCATATTGCCAATATAAATCTCCATCTACCATTCTAGAAAACTGTATTGCTTTAGTCAGAGATTCTCCATCATTAAAAAAGTAACATCCTCCTCCATCAACTCCACATGCTTCAGCCATAAAATCTATCAAAAACATATCTTTAATAGATGATAAGCCTTTATTGTCATACACATCTATTGAAAAAATATCCGTGTCTCTTAGGTTATAAGGTAATTCAATATATTCTAGTGTCTTTTTATTTACTAAACGAATCAACAAATTATATCCTCCTTTAAGAGCATTTTGTTTAAATGAAATTAAATAAATTGAATCACCAACTGCTTTTTGATCTAATGATAATAACCCACCAATTATATACCCTACTTTATTTTTATAACTTACTTTATACCACTTCCAAGAAATTCCATTATAATCATAAGTACTATTTTCTTCCGACAAAACCGTAACTCTAGTGTTTATCTTCAATACTTCAATTACATCTGATTCTGTTGATGGTTCAGCTCTGAATTTTACATCATTCCCAAATAAATAAAAGGTTTCGTTGGGTTGAAATTGAATATTTTCAGTTTCAATATACTTTACTTCTTGCGCATAAACATCCAATAAAAACAGACTCAATGCAATAAGTAAAACATAATTTCTCATAGACTTTAATTTATGTTATAAACGAAAATACAAAAACCCAATAAATCGTAGTATCTTTGCCGTCCTAAATATTTACAATGAGATTACATAGAAACCTAGTTTTTGCAGTAATTGATAGTCTTAGAGACATATTCAATGAAGGAGTTTATGCTGATAAAGCAGTGGAAACTGCCCTGCGTAGAGATAAGAGATGGGGAGCAAGAGATCGTAAGTTTGTTGCAGAAACAATCTATGAAATTGTTCGTTGGAAACGTTTATATGCAGAAATAGCAAATGTTAAAGAGCCTTTTTCAAGACAAGATTTATGGCGTTTGTTTTCTGTATGGTGTGTGTTAAGAGGAATTCAACTACCAGATTGGAACCAAATTGAACCAACTCCAACTCGCCGTATCAAAGGAAAGTTCGATGAATTATCTAAAATCAGAAAGTATAGAGAATCTATTCCTGATTGGATTGATGCTATAGGTTTAGACGAATTAGGAGAAAAAGTTTGGACTAAAGAAATTGCTTCTTTAAACAAACAAGCAGAAGTGATTCTAAGAACAAACACCTTAAATACCTCTAAAGAGGTTTTACAAAAACGTTTAAAAGAAGAAGGAATTGATACCGAGTTTGTTCAAGGATATCCTGATGCTTTGAAATTAGTTGAACGTGCCAATGTATTTAAAACTGAATGCTTTAAAAAAGGATTCTTTGAAGTACAAGACGCTTCATCACAGCTAGTTGCAGCTTATTTAGATGTAGAACCTGGTATGAAAGTTGTAGATACTTGCGCTGGAGCTGGAGGTAAAACATTACACTTAGCTTCTTTAATGCAAAACAAAGGTCAAATTGTAGCTATGGACATTTATGAGAGTAAACTTAAAAAACTAAAAGTTAGGGCTCGAAGAAATGGTGTTCATAATATCGACTTAAGAGTTATTGACTCTACAAAACCTATTAAAAAGTTATACAACAAGGCTGATAGAGTTTTAATTGATGCTCCATGTTCTGGTTTAGGTGTAATTAGAAGAAACCCAGATAGCAAATGGAAGTTACAACCTGAGTTTTTAGACAATATTAAAAAAGTACAACAAGATGTTCTTCAGAGTTACTCAAGAATGGTAAAAAGTGGAGGTAAATTAGTATATGCAACCTGCTCTGTTTTGCCATCTGAAAATCAAGAACAAGTAGAACAATTTTTATCATCAGAAGCAGGAAAAGAGTTCTCTTTTGTTTCAGACAAAAAGGTTCTATCTCACGAATCTGGTTTTGATGGTTTTTATATGGCCCTATTAGAAAAAAATAAATCATGATTAAAAAACTACTTTCAACATTTTTATTTTTTATAGCTATTTCAATTATTGCTCAACAGAGTTATTATAACGATGTTGATTTAACAAAAAGCGGATTAGCTTTAAAACAAGAATTAGCAACAAAAATTATAAACACACACGGTAATCAATTAGATTACACTCCGGATGTTTGGGAAGCATGTAAAGCGACAGATGTAGACCCAAACAATTCAAATCAAGTATTATTAATTTACGGATATAGTAGCTCAGGAACGACTGCAAGAACGAGAGGAATTAATGATAATAGTGGAAGTAATGGAGATTGGAACAGAGAACACGTATATCCTAGAAGTTTAGGTGATCCTAATTTAGGTTCTTCTGGTCCTGGATCAGATGCACATCACTTAAGACCTTCTGACGTTCAATATAATAGTCAAAGAGGAAATAAATCTTTTGCTGACGGATCTGGAAATTCTGGAGATGTTTCTGGAGGTTGGTATCCTGGAGATGAATGGAAAGGTGACGTTGCTCGAATGATGATGTATATGTATTTACGTTATGGAGATCGTTGTTTACCAAATGTAGTTGGAGTTGGAAGTTCTGCCGGAACTCCAGATGATATGATTGATTTATTTTTAGAATGGAATGCTGAAGATCCTGTTTCTGCTATTGAAGATAATAGAAATAATTATCATGAAGATGTTTCTAATCAATATGCACAAGGAAACAGAAATCCTTTTATTGATAATCCAAACTTAGCTACTCAAATTTGGGGTGGACCAACAGCGGAAAATAGATGGGCAACTGCAAGTGTAAATGATAGTACCAAGTTAAATGATGTAAGAGTTTTTCCAAACCCATCATACAATAGAAAGATAACAATTTCAGCTACTCAAAGTCCGATTTCTGAAATCAAAGTATTTTCTGTTTTAGGTAAAGAAGTATTTACTGATAAGAATCCTGTTTTTATAAGTAACAGATATACTATCGAAAGTTTAAAATCTGGAATTTACTTACTAAAAATAAGTAGTGACACCAGTTTTACTACGAAGAAAATAGTAATAAACTAATACTAAAAAAGCGCTCTTTTGGAGCGCTTTTCTAGTTTACTCAACAACCACTTTTTTGGTAATTGTTTTTCCTTTAGAGTAAACTTTTATCAAATAAATACCACGATGTAAGCTAGACAAATCAACCACTCGCTTACCTTTTGAATTGAGGAAAAGCTTTCCGAACTGATTATACACTTCCACTTTTTCAATCTCATATTCATCCGATGAACTGATATTTATTGATGATTTCGTTGGATTTGGCCCAACTTTAACACGGAAACTTGATTTAGGTAATTTTTCAATTTCACTATCTAATTCGTTACTACAGTCGTTTTCATACGTAACTTCAGAAGCATTATTCAAAGTATTTACGAATACATCATACGAAGAAGAATCATTTTTTAATTTGTAATCTAACCAAGGAATGACATAAGTAAACATAATCTCTTGCTGTTCACTTCTAGTAACGGTTATATCTCTTGAAGAAAAACGCTCTCCAAAATCACAATAACCATTTGGCATTGCGTAATAACAATGTGCTCCTCCTGTAATACTAATAAAATACTTACAATTAGAACCTAAGCTTTCATACAAAGGAATATGATTTTCACTTGGTTTTGTAACTCCATCAGCACTACCAGAAAAAACAATTGCCTCCTCTGCTACTTGCGTTGCTGGTGTTGTAGTATTGAATCTTAACTTAGCTGGAGCAAATGTTACTAAAGTATTCACTTCAACCATAGAAGCAGCAACAATGGCCGCTCCTCCACCCATGGAATGACCTAATAGAGCATTTGTATCTCCAACTAAATTATAGATCGGAGAATTACTATCCATAGCTTCTGTTTTTACTTGATTTACCATAAAAGCCAAATCTTCTGCATAAGCTCTATGGTTTGCAAATACTGATCCTTCTGTAGTAACAAATGCTACAATATATCCTTTAGATACAAGTGTATCGAAGAAGTTTTCGTAAGCAGAATAGTTCATAACGAAACCGTGTCCGAATACGATAACAGGATAATTTTCATTAACAGATGTTTGCTGATTTGGGTAATAAATTCTTGCTGTAACTCTCCTGTTTCGACGGTCTGAATCAGTAAATGTTTTTGTATAATTCTCTACCTCATATTCTTGAGCAAAAAGAGAAAGAACAAAAAACATAAAGAAAATAAATGAAAGGGTAATTTTTCTCATGATTTGTTTGATTAATTATTTAGGGTTTAAAAGTTGATTTGAATTGAACAGAATTTCAATTCGACAAAACAAAAGAATCACATTAATCAGGAGAAAAAAAATAAAAACCAAAAAGCGAACAAAATGGTTTAAAATCAGAACAATTTTACAAAAACCTAAATAACAGCTAGTTAACTTGTTTTTAAAATCAAAAAAAAGCTCGAGACTACTAAATCTCGAGCTCTTTCAATCAACTATCAAAAACTAACTAATCACTAACTTTTAAGGAAGTAATTTATATAATTGACGAGTTAATTACAGACTTGTTACATGTTTATAATGCTATTAACTTTTTTTTAAGACTATTAAGTCCAAAATCAATAGTTTTAAACACTTTTTAACGTTTACTGATTTCCTAAAATAATTGGCATTCCGCTTTTACCAGAACCAATAAGTACAACTTTACTATTTGGAGACTCAGATAACTTTAATGTTGCCTCAATTCCTTTCTCTTGTAATATTTTATCAGTTAACGAAGCACTTAAAATTCTATTTGCTGCAGCTTTACCTTCCGCATCAATTCTTTGACGTTCTGCTTCTTTCTTAGCCTTAGCTAATCTAAATTCATATTCTAAAGCTTCTTGCTCTTGTTTTAGCTTTCTTTCGATTGCTTCTTTAATTGTTTTAGGCAACTGAACATCTTCCACTAAAACTTTATTTACCTTAATAAATTGATCTTCTAATTCCTTACTTACTTCTTCTAAAATCTCTTTTTCAATTACATCTCTTTTACTTGAGTATAATTGTTCCGGTGTATATCGTCCAACTACACTTCTTGCTGCTGCATTAATCGCCGGATCCAAAATATCTTTGATATAATCTCTTCCTCTAGTTTTATGTAAATAACCTAATTTTTTTAAATCTGGCTTAAACCAAACCGTTCCGTTCACTGTAACTTCCAATCCATTTACAGATAATACTTTCATTACATCTGAAATAGACTGTTGTTTTACGTTATATACAAATACATTGTTCCAAGGAGCAATAATGTGAAAACCTTCACCTAAAGGTTCTTGATCAGGATCTACTCCTCCAAAGAATCTCCAAACTACTCCAGCTTCACCTGTATCAATAGTTTCTGTAGATTTAATTAGAAAAATAAAGAAGAAAATAAGTACTGGAATAATAAACACTCCTCTCTTCGGAAAATCAAAATTCGCTTGTTTATTCATAATATTTGGTTTTATTGATTGTCTAATCTATCTTTTACGTATTCTATTCTAGTTTTACCATGTGGCACTGGATTTCCACTTTCATCTAAACTTACCATGATAATTTTATCAATAGTAATAATATCCATTCTTGTCAGTTTATTTCTCACTTTACAGTTTAAAGTGATAGAAGTTTTTCCAAATTTTACCACATCGATTCCAATTTCAATAATATCACCCTGACGAGCAGAACTCACAAAATCTATTTCAGACATAAATTTTGTAACCGTTTTTGGAATTTCTAATTGTATAATAGCATATAAAGCTACTTCCTCATCAATCCATTGTAATAATCTTCCTCCAAATAAAGTTCCGTTTGGATTTAAATCTTCAGGCTTTACCCATTTTCTCGTGTGAAATCTCATTATTGTTCTATATTTCTTACTTCAAAATTAACTAATTCATTATGCTCAAATACCGTTGAAACTTGCATTGGATTACAACAAATTTCACAATCTTCTATGTAGGTTTCAGAAACACTTCTATCTAACAACATAGAAATTTCTTCCCAACAATAAGGACATTGAAAAAAATATTCTAACATTATATTTTACCGTAATATTTTCTTAAAAACCATTCTACAGTTAATAAACCAACTATAACAAATAGTAACCATTTCCAGTGAATTAATCCTCTCTCCTTTTCTACAGATTTCTGAACTGTAAAGTATTTTTTATCATCAACCAATTGATTGATTAAATTGTTTTGTTCGTGGCTAAAAAATGTACTTCCTTCTGTTCTCGTAGCTAATTGAGTTAGCTTTTCTGTATTGGCATTAGAAAACTGTTCTTCTATTTGAAAATCGGCAACTTTAAATCTTCCAGACTTTTTTACGGTTTGACCTTCCACTGAAACCAAATACGAATAATCTCCTGGAGCCAAACCATCAACTTCTACTTTGAAAGAACTATTTGAAAGTGAAAATGGGAAGATTTTTTTCTCTTTTGTAATTGTATTTTCTATAGCAATTTGAATGGAAGCTCTACTATCGAATTTAAAATTACTATCTAAATACAATGCAGATATATCTATGGTTTCATTTGCCAAATAGAGATTTTCAATCTTTACATCTAATCGTTTTCTTTTCTTATTTGAAGATAAAAACTGAACTAAATTTCCTACGAACGCATCAAACTCTTGAAAACTAGTTTCTCTTAAATAACTAGCCGCTCTCCATTTCCAAATTCCTTCTCCTAACAATACACCAAATTTCTGTTCTCCTTTTTCGAGAGTTGCTAGAATTGGTTCATCTGTTGTGAAACCTTGTAGCTTTTGGAATAATAAACTTTGATGATCTTTCGCAGATACGGCTCCAAATTTATCTTTTAAAGGAGGAAAGTCATTAAAACCAATATCTTTCTGAATAAAGGTTAAATAATTGCTATTGTAGGTAGCATTATAATCTTCTGACTGATTTATATAAGATTTTGTAATACCTAACTCTAAGGTATTTATAAAATTCCAATCTGTTTTTGAACCTGTAACTATTAAAAAATTTGATTTTCTTTCATCAAAGAATGGCTTAAAATAGATATTCGGTTGATAAGCTATAACGAACTGATATTCTTCAAAACTTCCTTTAAACTTGGTGATATTTGAAACCGTAACACTTCGTTGTTTGTTACTCTCAATAGCTTTTGTGAATGCACCCAAATCAGGATGCATTATAGAAGTAAGAATAAGAACTTTGGCTTGCTCATCGATAACTTCTACTGAAAAATTCTTTGCATTATTCTTTACATTTTTCTCTCCTGGAAGTTTACTAACAGATGCCGAATAATAATGTACTCCTTCTTTATCCGAGGATAAATTTGCTGTAACTGTTATTGAGTTGCTCTCTTTTGAAAGATTCAATGGCTTAGAAAAAATCTTTCTCCCAGATTTAAAAATAGAGTAAACCACATTTACAGGTTTCTCACCATCGTACTGTATTAAAGCTTCAACCGGAAACTTATTGTTAATGTAACTGTACTTATTTACATTCAATTGTCCAATTTTAATATCTTCATACTTCGTAGTATCTCCAATAATAACTGGATAAATAGATTTTTTTGAATTCACATAAGCATAATCCTCTCCTATCGTTTGATTTCCATCTGAAATCAAAATTATTGCTCCATCTTCATCTTTATGAAGGTTATTAATAGATTTAATCGCTTTATGAATGTTCGTATGCGAATCATTAAAAATTAAACTGTCAGCAGATTGAATGTCCTCTCCAAAAGAGAAAAAATCCAAATCAAATTTATCATTAAGTTTATTCGAACTTTTAAATTCACTTATCAACTCCTCTACTTTCTTTTCTTCATTAAAAAATGATGTAGATAAAGAATTATCTATAAGAACAGAAAGCTTAGGTTTTATATTAAATGCTTCTTTAATCTTTAATTGTGGATTAATTAAAAGTAGTAGCAAAAAGAAAATACTTAATGCTCTTAAGGCAAATAATACAATATGATATTTAGGCGCATTTTTTACTTTAAAAAAGTATTGAAAATATCCTACAGCAACTCCAACTAATAAGGCTAAAATGATATAAAAAAGTACGAGTGTTGACACATTTTGGTATTTGAAATGTGAAGATATAAATAACCTTTAAATAAAAAGAAGCTTTTTAGTTAATATGACCAAAATCATATTTTAAAAGATATCGGGAATCTAACTTTGTAGTAAAATTAATAATTATGATTACCACTAATAATATTACAGTTACAACTGCCGAGAAAAAAAATGTTTCTATCATCGAAATGATAAATAAGAAAATAGAAAAGGAACAAGAAAATAGTTTTGGAATTACAATATTGTTTGTAATGATTAGTACTATGATTTCTTCAATTGCGATTGGTTTAGCATTACATGATGGATTCTCTTTTGCAATTGTTGCCTTGTCATCTGTTACAGCAATGGGTACAAATGCAGCTGCATTTAGTCAGAGTCCTTTTAAATATGTAGTTTGGTTAGGAACAATTAGTATCATTACCAATACACTTTTAGTTCTTCTTCAACTGCCTAAATTATTTTAATCGATGCTCATAAATTTTAAAGAAGAGCATAGAAGCTATATTTCGTGCTCTTTCTTTTGCTTGAGTAGCTTTCTCACCAGAAAACAGTTCATCCACAGTTGAAAACCACAATTGTAACCATCGACCGAAGTGTTCTTGTTGAATAGCATTATTGAAATTAGCATCAACATCTCTATGCGCTTTAATTGGATTTCCTTTGAATTTTCTCACAAAGAATAAATTCGTTTCCCAGAAATCAGTTAGCTTTAATAAATGATCATCCCATTCTTCTTCTGGAATTGTTTCTAAGAAAAATTTACCGATTACATCATCCTTTTTAATCTTATCATAAAATGTGGATACTAAAACAAAAACATCCTCTCTATTTTCAATTTGTTTCTTAGCCATTCAACCTATAATTTATCGCTGTAAAAGTATACTTTTATACTGAGGTTACTTTATGACTAAAATCACAATATGATACCTGAAGAAAAACTCATAAAATTTAATGCTGAAGTAAAAGAATTTGATAAAGGAGAAATCATCTTTAATCAAAAATCTAATGCTAGAAATTATTATCAAATTCGAAGTGGAATTGTAAAAATGAACAATTTCAATGATGATGGTAAAGAATTCATACAAGGTATTTTCTATAAAGGACAAAGCTTTGGTGAACCACCATTATTTATAGATATTGATTATCCTGCTAATGCCGAAGCAGTTGAAAATTGTAGTATTTACATTATTTCCAAAGAACGTTTTTTCCAACTCTTAAATACAGATCAAGATATTCATTTAACCATCACAAAGAGTTTAGCCAAACGACTGTATTATAAGGCTATTATTGCTTCTGAAATATCTAGTCAAGAACCTGGACATCGAATTTTACGTTTCTTTGATTATCTAAAAGAAGATGTACATAATGTTACTGGGAAATTCAGTTTAAAAATTGAATATACACGTCAACAAATCTCAGATTTATTAGGACTCCGCGTTGAAACCGTTATTCGTGCCATAAAACAACTTGAAAAAGATGGAGAAGTTAAAATTGAAAAACGAAAAGTATATCGATAAAATCATTTAAAATTAGTAACATAAACTCTTAGGATTTCCTATTTTTGCGCTTTCAACACAACAACAATAAATGAGTTTAACAACATTAAATGCCATCTCTCCTATTGATGGTAGATACAGAAACAAAGTAGACCAATTAACAAATTACTTTTCGGAAGAAGCTTTAATTCGCTACAGAGTAAAAGTAGAAATTGAATACTTTATCGCGTTATGCGAAATTCCTTTACCTCAATTACAAGATATTAATACAGATCTTTTTCCTGAATTAAGAAAAATTTATTCTGAATTCACAACTGAAGATGCTTTAAAAATTAAAGAAATTGAGAGTATTACTAATCACGATGTAAAAGCCGTAGAATATTTCATCAAGGAAAAATTCGACGCGTTAAACTTACAACAGTATAAAGAATTTATTCACTTTGGATTAACTTCTCAAGATATTAATAACACAGCAATTCCTTTATCTATTAAGGAAGCTATTGAAGAAGTATATTTTCCAACGTTAGATACGTTAACTTCTAAGTTAGCGGAATTATGTGAGGAATGGGAAAATGTTCCAATGTTAGCTCGTACTCACGGACAACCAGCATCTCCTACTCGATTAGGAAAGGAATTATTTGTATTTGTAGAAAGAATCAATCAACAAGTATTGTTTTTACAACACATTCCAAATGCTGCAAAATTCGGTGGAGCAACAGGAAATTACAACGCACACAAAGTTGCATATCCTAATATTGACTGGAAAGCTTTCGGTACTTCATTTGTTGAAGAAAGATTAGACTTACATCATTCTTTCCCAACTACGCAAATAGAACATTACGATCATATGGCGAGTTTATTTGATGCCATGAAACGTATTAATACAATTTTAATTGATTTAGATAGAGATATTTGGACATACGTGTCTATGGATTATTTCAAGCAAAAAATCAAAAAAGGAGAAGTAGGATCATCAGCAATGCCACATAAAGTAAATCCTATTGACTTTGAAAATTCTGAAGGAAACTTAGGAATTGCAAATGCAATATTTGAACATTTAGCATCAAAACTACCAGTTTCTAGATTACAAAGAGATTTAACTGACAGTACAGTTTTACGTAATGTTGGAGTTCCATTTGGTCACACCATCATCTCTTTCAAGGCAACATTAAAAGGATTAAATAAATTACTTCTTAACGAAGACAAGTTCAAGGAAGATTTAGAAAACAACTGGGCTGTTGCTGCAGAAGCTATTCAAACAATTTTGAGACGTGAAGCTTATCCAAATCCTTATGAAGCTTTAAAAGGATTAACACGTACAAATGAAAAAATAACTCAAAAGTCCATTGCTGATTTTATCGATACTCTAGAAGTTTCTGATGAAATTAAAAACGAGTTAAAACAAATAACACCATCAAACTATACAGGTATTTAAACTATGAGATTAGGTTTCCTTTTTTGTGTAATATTATTATCATTTGCATCTTGTAAAGTAGAGACTTCAGGAGATGCAGAACGCTTTAAACAAGGAGTTTTTGAGATTCCTGCAGTAAATAACTACAGTAAGACTGTTATAGTCAGAAAAGATAGCTTACAAATAGAATATTACTCAAAAAAGGTAACCATATCTACAGATAGTTCGGTTGTTGAAAAAGAGAAAAAAGAAATTGATACGCTTTACATAACTTGGAAGAACAATTTCGCCTATACATTACAGATTAAAAATCCAAAAACGGAATTGGAAAAAGATCCTATATTCGTTCAAATCACTAAGGTTAAAGACTCTTCTTATGAGTTTACATCTAGAATAGGATATTCTAAACATAAAATTCCTGGAACGCTTTATATCAGCAAAAATCAATCGAAATAAAAGTTCTACAAATCGCTTAAATTCGTTAAAAAACACGGTAAAGTTAGATTAAATAAAAAAATCTCCTTAATTTGGCGGATGAATAATGAAATTGATTCGTAGTTACATATCACTAATCCTCCTAGTATTTTTACTAGCGCCTTCGGCGATACAGCTATCTCATATTATAGCAGAAGAGCATCATGAGGTTGGTATATGTCTATCGGAAGATGAGCAACATTATCATGATCACGATGAAGTTGAATGTGAATTAATTAAATTTCATTTAAATGACTTTTCAGTAAATGCTAGTACAACTATTTCTTCAGTTGCATTTACAGAAATTACAACACCTGAAAACTTTTTTTACTTTTTTAAAAGTGAAAATACTACTTCTTTTAATTTAAGAGGTCCACCCAGTTTAGCTTAATTATTCGAAAAAATAATTTAGTTAAACTAAAAATCATAATGAAATCAAAGGATCTCTTATTGATTGTATTACTTAGCTTTTTCACAAGCATAGTAACAAGTCAAAATTGTACATATACTTTTTCTGGAATAGTAGAAGACACACATGATAAGTCTATTTTAGTTGGTGCAACTGTATATATTAAAAATCAAAATAAATACACTGCAACCGATGTAAATGGAAAGTTCACTATAAAAAATGTTTGTAGCGGAACACTAATCATAGAAGTTTCTCACTTAGCGTGTAACACTAAAGTCTTCGAATTAAACCTAAATAAGGACACTTATAAAGTGATAGATTTAGAACATCATATAGAAGAACTTGATGAAGTTAGTATTAAAACTCAATTGGGTAAGAAAACTAAAACTTCACAAGAAACATTACTTAAGACTAAACAACTAGAAAACTTTAGCGATGCGAATTTGGGGGACGCATTAAAAGAAGTTTCTGGTGTTTCTTCCATTAATACAGGTAATACAATTGTAAAGCCTGTAATTAATGGATTGCATAGTAGTCGTATTCTTACTTCTGTTAACGGTGTCCGTTTACAAGATCAAGATTGGGGTATTGAACATGCTCCTAATGTAGATATTAATTCTGCTGGTAGTATTTCTGTAATTAAAGGTGCTAATGCCTTACAATATGGTGGTGATGCTATTGGTGGTGTAATTGTTATTAATCCTGCTAAAATTATTCGTAAAGATTCTTTACAAGGAAAAACAATTCTATCGCAACAAAATAATGGTAGACTTTTCTCAATGAGTACAAGTCTTAACAAAACAACAGAAAAAGGATGGTTTGTTAACGGTAACGCCTCTTTTAAAAGAGCTGGTGATTTTGAATCTCCAGATTATAATCTTACAAACACTGGTGTAAAATCTTATGGTTTTGCGTTGAGTGGAGGTTATAAAGGTTACAACAAAGGATTTGATGTTCACTATAGTTATTTATCTAATGAAATCGGAATTTTAAGAGCCTCTCATATTGGTTCTACTGGCGATTTAGTTAGAGCTATTAATAACGGTGAACCTTTAGTTATAGAAGACTTTAGTTACGACATTAACAATCCTAAACAAGATGTTACACATCAACTAGTAAAAGCAAAAATGTACAAGCGCCTTAAAGGCCTAGGGAAATTTTCGATTCAATATGATTTTCAGAATAACGAAAGATTAGAGTTTGATATAAGAAGAGGTGGCAGAAGTGAAACTCCAGCTACTGATCTTACACTAAAAACTCATTCGGTTTCAGCAGACATGAAGTTTGATGCAGATCCTCATAAGATTTACAAAATTGGGATTTCTGGTGGATACCAAAATAATTTTTCTAACCCTGATACAGGAGTACGTAGAATAATACCGGACTATGACAAATATAATGCAGGAATTTATGCGATTTCTGAATTTAGTTTTAATGGTTTTCTTTTGTCAGCTGGTATTCGATACGACTATAATCATATTAATGCAAAAAAGTTTTACTTAAAATCTAGATGGAACTCGTTAAACTATGATCAAGATTTTGGTAATCTAATAATTGAAGATTTTGGAACTCAATATTTAGTTAACCCCAAGTTTAACTACCATAATTTATCTGCCTCAACAGGTTTATTATATCAATTGAATCCTAAAAACTCATTTATATTTAACTATGGTTTATCCAATAGGGCTCCAAATCCATCTGAATTATTCAGTGATGGATTACATCATTCCGCTGCAAGGATAGAGTTAGGAAATTTGCGTATCCAACCAGAAACATCCCATAGATTCTCTGGAACCTATAAATTTGATAACACAAAGTTTAATGTATCTATTGAAGCGTTCTTTAATAGAATCAATGATTTTATTTACATCGAACCTTCGGGTACAGAAACCACAATAAGGGGTACTTTTGTTGTCTGGGAATATAAGCAAGTAAATGCTAATCTTTTTGGTGTAGACACTCACATTACTTACAACCTAAATGAAAATATTGTTATATCAAATAAATCTTCATTATTAAAAGGAAGGGACATAGATAATTCTAGGGCTTTAATCGATATTCCACCTTTTAAAACAGTAAGTACGTTACAATATAAAAGAGAAAATTGGAATAACTTTTTTGCTTCAATTCAAAGTGAATTTAATGCGAGGCAAAATGAATTCCCTGATAACAATTTTACAACATTTGTTGCCACTACTGGTACTAATGAATTAGTAGACATAAGTACCCCTCCTAGTGGTTATCATCTTATGAATTTTTCTTCTGGTTTTGACTTTAACCTGTCTAAAACCAAAATTGCAGTTCAGTTTTCAATAAATAACATGCTAAATACATCCTACAGAGATTATCTGAATAGATTACGTTTTTTCTCTGATGATTTAGGTAGGAATTTTAAAATACAATTAAAGATTAATTATTAACCATTAAACACTTAAATTAAATATACAATTATGAAAACAATCAAATTATTAGCTATTGCGTGTATATCAGCTATTACTTTTGCTTCATGTTCTGATGATGAAAACCCAACTCCAACTAACGAAGAAGAGGTTATTACAACAATGACAATTACTTTAACTCCAGCTACTGGATCGGCAGTAACTCTTCAAACAAGAGATTTAGATGGAGACGGACCAAACGCACCTGTAGTAACAGTATCTGGTAACTTATTAGCAAATACTACATATACAGGAGCTATTGTTTTATTAAACGAAACTGAAGATCCTGCTGAAAATGTTACCACTGAAGTTGCTGAAGAAGCTGATGAGCACCAATTTTTCTATAGTGCTACTGGTATTTCTCCAACATTTACTTATGCAGGAACAAATGACTCAAACGGTAATCCTGTAGGTATCAATTTTTCTGTAGCTACTGGAGCTGCTGGTACTGGTACTGTTACAGTTACTTTACGTCACGAGCCAAATAAAACAGCTACTGGGGTAAGCGGTGGAGATATTACTAACGCTGGAGGTGAAACTGATATTGAAGCTACATTTAATGTTACTGTTACTAACCCAGCAGTACTATAAATCTAGTATTTTATAAAAACAAAAAAGAGCTTCGTTATGAAGCTCTTTTTTTATGATACATATTTTGTCTTTTTAAGTCTATTTAAAACGAGTAGAGAAGCTAAAAAGAATATTGCGAGCGATAAAACACTCCATTGCATTGAATTCGTAATTGCATTTAACAATCCATACACTAAAGTTCCCGTTACAATTGCAATTTTCTCTGTAACATCATAAAAACTAAAATAGGTCGCGTGATCATCAGTTTCTGGTAATAACTTAGAATATGTAGATCTTGTTAAAGATTGCACAGCACCTAAAACAAATCCTAATAATCCTCCTAAGCTATAAAAATAGTATCCAACATTAGGAATTCCTTTATGCAACATAAACGCACAAAAACAAACTACCATCCAAACAACAATAGTGATTCTTAAGGCATAAAAGTTCCCTTTCTTTTCAGATAATCTTGAAAAGAATTTAGCACCTAAAATAGCCACAATCTGAATTAGTAAAATGGTTACAATCATATCTTGACTAGGAAGTTCCAATTCGTTAGAACCAAAAAATGCAGCCATAATAATAATGGTTTGCACTCCCACACTACATAAGAAGAAGGCTACTAAAAATCCTTTTAGCGTTTCGTATTGTTTTATTTCCTTGTATACATTCTTTAACTCTTGAAATCCTTTCCATAAATAATTATTTTCAAGTTTATTCTTAAACTTCCTTTTCGGAAGTTTGCTTAAGGTAACTTGAGCAAAACCAACCCACCAAATTCCAACAAGAACAAAAGAAATTCTTGAAGCTTGTCCTGCTGATTCAATTCCAAAAAGATTCGGCATTTGAACTAAAACCAAACAAATCACCAAAAGAATTATAGAACCAATATATCCATAGATAAAACCTCTTGCACTAGCAGCATCTTGCTGCTCTGGTAAAGCTACTTCAGGTAAATAGGCATTATAAAACACAATACTCGACCAAAATCCTATACTCGCCAGAATTGATGCTACAATTCCAATCCAAGTAGTTTCACAATCTTCAAAAAAGTATAAACTCATAACTGCCAAACTACCGAACGTACAGAAGAATCTTAAAAACTTTTTCTTACTACCAGTATAATCCGCAATACCCGACAAAATTGGGGACATAAATGCCACAATTAAAAAGGAAAAAGACATTGCGTAGCTATATAAACTTTCAGGATGTTCCCAATCAATTCCTAAAAAATGAACAATTTTCCCTTTGGTTACTTCTCCATAGTATATGGGAAATATTGCGGTACTAATTACTAAAGAATATACTGAATTGGCCCAATCATAAAAGGCCCAACGGTTAATTAATTTTTTGTCTCCAATTTTATACATACGTCTAAAATAAAAAAACCGTTCTAAAAAGAACGGTTTTGAATATTTTTATAAGATTATTTTATTTTCTCGGAGCTGCTGTTTGCTGATTAAATTTAGCTGCTAACCTTGTAGCTTCAGGTAAATAATTTCTTAAATCAACAATTCTTGTTTGATTATGTGGATGCGTACTTAAAAACTCTGGTGGAGCTTTTCTTCCGCTCTTTTGAGCATTTTCACTCATTCGAACCCAAACATTAACTGCCTCTTCTCCTCTATATCCAGCCATTATCATAAATACTAAACCTAACTTATCAGCTTCTGTTTCATGCGTTCTACTGAACTTTAACATTCCTAAAGAAGAACCAACGCCATAGGCCATATTCCATAACTGAGCATTTTTATTATTCTGAGTTCCAATAGCAACTGCTACTCCACCTAATTGCTGGATTTGAGCTGACGACATACGTTCTTGTCCGTGTTTAGCAAAAGCATGTGCAACCTCATGTCCCATTACAGCTGCTACACCATCGGTATTCGCACAGATTGGCATAATACCCGTATAAAAAACCACTTTCCCACCTGGCATACACCATGCGTTAATTGTTGGATCATTTATTAAATTGAACTCCCACTTGTAAGAATTAGCCTCTGCTTGCATACCATTTGCTCTCATAAATCGATCTACAGCCGCAGCGATATTTTTACCAATAGTTTTCAATTCTTTTGCTTGAGAAGTATTCGTAATAATTTTACTCTTGTTTTCCTTTAAAAATCCATCATACTGCTGAAAGCTCATTGGTAATATTTGTGCATCACTCACAAAATTTAATCGTTTTCTTCCTGTAATAGGAACAGTGCTACATTCCACAAGAAATACTGATATAAATAGTAGGGCTAAAATTCTTCTCATTTTGTTTTGTTTTGATTCTATATGTATATGACTCATTAACTGGGAAAAAGTCACTCTTAGTATATAATTTAAAAATACAAATTCTATCTTTACAATGAAAATTTATCATCTTTTATGATTCAAGCACCGAAAGACAGATTAATTCCAGCTAGTATTGCTATACCTAAACCGATAAAAATTCTTGCAAAAACGATTCAGTTTTTTTCACATGGATTAGTTACTTGGTTCTCTTCTAAACTATTTTCAACTCCAGTTAAATTCCCTACTCCGAAAAGAGAAAAAATGATGTGGGAAAGTGCGCAAAAAAGTAAGCTTGTTATTGACAGTTTAAATTGTGAAATTGAAGTACTGACATACGGTTTTTCTACAAAGAAAGTTTTACTTGTTCATGGTTGGTCTGGAAGAAGCACACAGTTGTTTATGATTGCCGATAAACTTTTAGAAAATGGATATATGGTTATTTCTTTTGATGCTCCTGCTCATGGAAATTCTCAAGGGAAAAGTTCATCGATGCCAGAGTTTGTAGAAGCCATTCATAAAATTGAATCCGAATTAGGACCTTTTGAAGCTGCTGTTGGACACTCATTAGGAGGAATGAGTTTATACACTGCAGTTGCACAAGGATTCGATATTAAAACAATGGTTAGTATTGGTTCAGGAGATACCATTTCTGCAATTATTAGAAACTTTATCGGTAATCTAGAGATCAAACCTAAAATTGCTGATAAAATGAAAAAACGCTTCGATAAAAAACTACAAGTTGATATTGATGACTACTCAAGTTCTAAACAAGCTAAATTAGTTGATATTCCAGCTCTTATAATTCATGACTCATTTGATGGAGATGTTCCTGTAAGTTGTGCCTACAGTATACGTCAAAACTTAAAAAATGGTTCAATTTTAATCACTAATGGATTAGGACACACAAAGATTCTACGTGATAAAAATACAACCAGCAGAGTTGTTTCATTCATTAAAAGTAATACATGAAAAATTTAGTTTTATGCCTATCTCTTATTGGATTCTTCATCAGTTGTCAAACTACTGCACAAGATTCAAAAACTAAGAAAAAATACAAAGTTGAGAAAACACGTCAGGAATGGAAAAAAGCATTGACGCCAATGCAATATTATGTACTTAGAGAAGCAGGTACAGAACGTCCTAATACAAGTAAATTTAATTACTTTAAAGAAAAAGGAACTTTTGTTTGTGCTGGTTGTAAAACACCTCTTTATAAATCTGAACGAAAATATGACTCAGGAAGTGGTTGGCCATCTTTCGATAAGGCGATAGAAAAGAATATTGAAACTGATACAGATTACAAAATCGGTTACGCCAGAACAGAATTAAAATGTAATACGTGCGGTGGACATTTGGGTCACAGATTTAATGACGGGCCAAGAGAAACTACTGGACTTCGAGATTGTATAAATGGAGTCGCCTTAGAATTCGTTCCGAATAAAAAATAACGTATATTAGAGTTGATAATTTTCAACTCTTTTTTTATGTCTTCTTATTTGAATAGTGTTAAAAAACAATTTGAATATTATAAAAGTTTAGGTGATAAAACCTTTACTCAACTCAAAGATGATCATTTTTTCTGGCATCCAAATGAAGAAAATAATTCTATCGCAATTATGGTAAAACATATTGCTGGAAATATGCTTTCTAGATGGACAAATTTTCTCACTGAAGATGGAGAAAAGGATTGGAGAAATCGCGATGAAGAATTTATGGATTCTTTTGAAACTAAAGAGGAAGTAATCGCCTATTGGAATGAAGGTTGGAATTGTTTATTCAAAGCCATCAATCCTTTAACTGAAAAAGATTTAGAGCGAATAATTTATATTCGAAATCATGGTCATTCAGTAACTGAAGCAATTAATAGACAGTTGTGTCATTACTCCTACCATGTCGGTCAAATCGTATTTTTAGCAAAAATAATGTTAGATCAAAATTGGAAATCGCTCTCCATTCCGAAAGGAAAATCACAAGCTTACAATCAAGATAAATTCTCAAAAGAAAAATCAAGAAAGCATTTTACCGATGATTTATGATCTTTTTAAGGTTGTATCTCTTTCTCTTAGTGTAGAATCCACAACAATTTGTTGAATATCTCTTTTCGGTTTTTTAAGTCTTTCCAATAACAATTTAGCTGATGTACGTCCGACTTTTTTACCGTGTTGATCAATCGTAGTTAAACTAGGTGTTAAATGCTCTGACATTGTTTTCCCTGCATATCCAATTAAAAACACCTTACCATTTTCTAAAACACCGTTCTTCTTCCCTGCTCTGAATGATGCTAAAGAAGCTTCTTCATCTAAAGCAATAATTGCTTCGATTTCTTGCTCTTGCAACAAACGATTCATTTTTACTTCAACAAAATCTTCAGGACCTTCAATTAAAATTGGTTCGTGTTGATCCTTAATTCCATCAATATATCCTCTTGTTCTAAGTTGACCAACACTTAACTTATTGATAGTAGAAGCTAAAACAATTTTGTTTCTTCCTTTGAACTTAAGATCTCTAACAGCTTTTAAAATAGCATCATAATCATCAACCAAAACTTTATCACACTGAACTGAATTCTCAACTCTATCAAACATTAAAACATGAATATCGTCAGGAATTTCATTCAAATGAGAAAACTCCTGCAAAACCTGAGTTTCTTCTGATACTGAAATTATTAATCCGTCTACCATTCCATTGGTTAATGCTTCAACAGATTTCACCTCTTTTTCATGAGATTCATTAGTGATAGAAATTATAATATTATAATCTGTGTTCGCAATTACTGATTCTATCCCTCTTAAAGCACGAGCTAAAAAGAAGTTTTTGATACTAGGCAGTACAACACCAATTGTATTTGTTTTTCCTGATTTTAAGTTTAATGCCGCTCTGTTTGGTTTATAGTTATGAAGTTTCGCAGCTTCTTCAACTTTTCTCTTTGTTGATTCACTTATTTCATGACTATCATTAAGTGCTTTTGAAACTGTAGAAACCGATACTTTTAATAATTTGGCTAATTCCTTAAGCGTGATACTTTTTTTCATAAAATCAGAAAATTTGACTAATTGGTATGCTGTAAATTTATCAATTTAAAATTAGTAAAGAAATAAAGAAGGACTTAGTTTTGTAATTTTTCAATTATTTTCTACCAAATGAACACTTACATTTTCACTTCAGAGAGATTGGGATTTAGAAATTGGAAAGCAGATGATGTTGATTTACTTTTCAAACTAAATTCAAATCAAGAGGTAATGCGTTATTTTCCCTCAGCTCAAACTAAAGAGCAATGTGCTGAATTTATTGGACGTATGCAGAACCAATTTGAGAAAAACAAATTCTGTTATTTTGCTGTTGATCTTTTAGAAACTGAAGAGTTCATTGGTTTCATTGGAATTTCTGAACAAACTTATGAGATTGACTTTAATCCATCTGTAGATATTGGTTGGAGAGTTCTACCAAAATATTGGGGAAAAGGATACGCCACTGAAGGAGCGAGAGCTTGTTTACATTATGGTTTTGAAACAATTCAATTAGAAAAGATAGTTTCCGTAGCTCCATCAATAAATATTCCTTCGATAACAGTTATGAAGAAAATTGGTATGGAAAAAGTAAAATCTTTTAATCATCCATTACTAACAGATTTTCCAAAAATAGAAGAATGTGTATTGTTCGAAATAACTAAGAATTAATTACTAAGTAACATTTAAAGTTGTTTATCGTCTTTCATTTTAAGTAACCAAGTCTTTTTAAAATGAAAAACAAACTATTTCCACAGCTCTTTATAATTTACCTTAGATATATAATTGGTTTTGCATTTGTATTTGCCAGTATCGTTAAAATACAAGGTTTACGATTTACTACAGATAGTGGTACCGAAAATCCAATAAATACTGCATGGCATTTTTTTGAAACCATGTATCAATCAGGATTATATTGGAAATTTTTAGGTCTTAGTCAATTAATTGCTGGGTTAATACTGATGACACAAAAATATGCTAAATTAGGAGCCTTACTCTTTCTGCCAATCATAGCAAATGTGTTTGTTATTACAATATCTTACGATTTTAGAGGAACTCCAGTTATTACAGGATTAATGCTTTTCGCAAACTTTATTTTGATCGCTTGGGATTGGAATACTTTGAAAATACTAGTGAACAAAAAACCAAGTTTTCAATCCGAATTACGATTAGAGAATGATTCACTTTGGACTATTTTAGGAATACTATTTTTCGTTTTAACCATAGCGGCCAAAATATTTGCTAGTGCCACTACTCTACTACCTATTACTTTGTCCTTTTTAATTATTGGTGTAGTTGGTTTAGTTATTGGAGTTAAAAAGCATGGAAAATTACAACGAGGAAAATTACATTAATTTCCTTCAAACCAATTTTTAAAAAGTGCCACTTTCTCTCTACTAACAACAATTTCTTTTTCAACGGTTATTGTGGGAGATATTTTTAAACGACTATTAGAATAAACAACCACATCTTTAATAGCATTAATATTAATAATGAAACTACGGTTTACTCTGTAAAATATAGATTGTTCTAATAGTTCTGTAAGTTCTTCTAGTTTAAAATCAACGATAAACTTTTTGTTTTGTAAAGTGATCAAATGAACTGTTCTTCCTTCAGCATAAAACAAAGCTATTTCATTGGTTTTAATGGAATGAATATGATTTCCTAAACGGACTAAAAATCGATCTTTGGTTTTTCTTTTGGTGATATCATTTACCACTTTAGATAACACTTCTTTAGCAGCAAATAAGTTTTGCATAGATTCTAACTTAGACATTGCTTTAGAAATATCAGTAAACGTAATAGGTTTTAAAATATAATCTATACTATTTACCTTGAACGCATCAATGGCATACTCATCAAAAGCTGTGATGAAAATAATAGGTTTTTTAATGGTTAATTGATTAAAAATCTCAAAACTTAATCCATCAGTAAGTTGAATATCCATAAAAACTACATCAAAATCGGTATTCGTTTGAAAATAGTCTACAGCACTAGAAATACTATCTAATTTCTCAACAATTTCAATAGTTGAATTGTATTTTAGAAGATAGCGCTCCAATTTTTCAACGGCCAATACTTCATCTTCTACAATAATTACTTTCATAGTTATGCGTTACTTTTAATAGTTAGTTTGGGTATTTTAATAGTTCGTTTGTAGTCAGAAGTAGTAACATCGATCGTACTTTTACTGTAAATTGCGTACACTCTTTCTATCTCTTTATAGTTTTTAGCTGAGAATACTTCTGTGATTTTATCGTTTGTGAGATAACTAATTGTAAAAAAATCTATTTCTTCATTCAGCTCGATTTCTAAATTAATATTAGAAGAAATTATGGTAGTTCTAATTATTTGTTCAACCATAAACAACAAGCTTCTGGGTACAATTAAAAATGATGTTTTTATGCGATTAACAAGAGATACATTTCTATAAGGCAAGTAATTGAATAACTTGACTAACTCCTCAGTATTCTCCAACTCCTCTGTTAATCCAACTAACTGCTTTTGTTTACTTGATAAGATATACCTATAAATCGTAGCTAAATAATCTATAAAATCATCTGCCTTTTCCTTATCCTGTTTTATCAACACCAATAAATTCTCCAGGCTTTCAAATAGTAAATCTGGATTTATTCCTTGTTTAAATTCTTTGAAATCTTGTTCTATATGCGCTAAATACTCTTGTTCTTCTTTTAACTTCTCGCTGTTGATTTTATGCAAATATTGATGACTTATAAATAGCAATATGTAGATCATGGTAATTACACTGAATACGCTATTAAAAAGCCAAAGTTCTTCTGAGTTTGGAGAAAAACCAAGTACTTGCTTATAATAAATAGTAATACATATGGTTACCACAACGATACTCAAAACAATGGACACAACAACCTGTAAAACAATGGATAAAACTGCATCGTTCAAAAACGAAAATCGTTTAAATAGTAATAATAAAACTCTAGAAAATTCTTGAATTATGTATGACATTCCAATACATACATATAACTCTTCACCAAGGAATTCATTCTGAATTTGAGCTACATTATTATTGACCAACAGAATGAGCAAATACACAATTACTCCACTAAAAACAGGACTTAGAAGACGAAATAATGGTTTATGTACAAATAACTTTTTCATCGAATAATTGGCAATTTTACTAGAAACCTATTTCCGTTTGTGATGACAACTCCTTTTCCTGTCAATAAAACATATCTCGTATTTATATTCTTTAATCCTATTTGAAGTGATGCTACTTTTTTAGGAGTTGACGTGATATTATTTTCAACATAAATAAATTGATCGTCATTAGTAATTTTAACTTTAAGTGGAGATTCTTCACTCAAAACATTATGTTTTACAGCATTTTCCACTAACATTTCTAAAGCTAATGGTGGAATTTTGGTATTCAAAATTTCACCATCAATTAAAATCTCACAACTATACTTAGTTCCAAAGCGATTAGAAATTAGAAAATTATACGAATCTACTAGTTCCAATTCTTTGTTCAGAGTAGTTAATTTGTTCGAATAACTCTTTAAAACATTAGCATACATTTGAGCTAATTTTCTTATAAATAATGATGCTTTATTTTCATCTTTATGAATTAATGAAGAAGCCGTATTTAGTCCATTAAAAAGAAAATGTGGACTAATTTGAGATTTTAAGGCATTCAATTGATGTTCTACTTGATTTCTCTCTAGTTTAACTGTTTCAATTTGTAAAATTGAATATGAATAATATGAGTACAATACAAAATAGACTACTTGAAAAACAATAGAAATCAAGAATAATAAAATCCCAAGCTTAATATTAGTCAGCTTATATGTAGTAAAAAACGAAACTTCACTATTTATTGATGAATAAATATAAAATCCCAATAGAACTATACAAAGAGAAAGTATAAAGTGTGAGATAACACCGGTAAACAATCTTGAACCTTCATATATTTTCCAAGGCATTACTTTATCTAAGAAAATTGAAATAAAGTAATTTAAATAAGCTACCACAACTCCTAGCATAGAGCTACCTAATAATACTAATGAATTTACATTAGCATTTTGCTCACTTACAAGCATATAATAACCTACAAGAAAACCTAATAGAATTCCAATAGTTATGATAAGAATATGCTTTTTCATGTTAGTTAAAGTTCGTTGAGTTGATTTTTGATTGGTTAACTAAGGTAATTAAATATCGTTAAGAAATTCAATCACCTTAGTTTTAGTTGCTATTAGTATATAGCTTTCATAGCTCTCCCGAAATATAAATCCGAGTTTATTGATTTTGCTCTTCTCATATAGGCATCTTTAACTCTCTGAGAAGCATTCTTAACATTTGGTGCAAAAGCAATCAATGCACTTGATAAATAGCTACTCGAGTTAACATTACTTAAAGAGTCTAGCACTTTGATTAATTGATCTTCAGATAATTTTTTCTTTGCTAACTTTTTATAAAGTGAACTAGCATAATAATCTGAACCCACATTTTTATTGATTAAATCTAACAATTGAGTTAATGATGCATTATCTAAATTTTTCTTTAATAAATCCTCAATAATACTTGAAGAGTAGTAATCTGAACCTACATCATCAATAGAAGAAATAAAGGTTTTATAGTTTTTATCTGAAAGATTATTCTTTTTCAATGCTTTCTTTAGAACTTGGCTCTTATAATAATCTGAACTAATGCTATTCGAAAGGCTCATTATCTTTTCCATATTAGATTTATTTAATTCACGACTATCCAATATTTTCCCAAGAACCTGAGATAAATAATAATCTGACTGAATGTTTTTAGAAATCTGTAATAAATCTCCTAATTGATCATCTGAAATCTCATCATTTTTCACAGCTTTATTTAAAACTTGAGACATGTAATAATCCGACTGTATATTTCTCGTAGCCTTTATGTAAGCAGATAATGTTTGAGAGTTTCCTAAAAATGCACGTTGATTTTTCTGTAATAACTGAGCTAAATAGTAATCTGAATCAATTTGATTTCCTGCAATTTCAACAACTCTAGTTAATTCTGAGGCATTTAAATTGTAATCCATTAGATAAGAGAAATAAGCAGAACTTACATAGTCACTCTCTAATCTTTCAATTTCTTTTAAAACAGCATTTGCTCCTCCTCTATTATAGAATCTCTTTACACGAGCTTCGGCTCCAATAGTCGTATTTCTAATAATTTCTGGAAGAATTTCTGCCAACCAAGCTTTTCCTTCTGGTTCATAGCTTTTTTCACTCCAACCAACGAAATAACGTTTCTTAAGAGTTCCGCTTTCGGCTTCAATTACAACTCTTCTCTTTTTTCCAAAGCTTGATTTTTTAATTTCAATGAATCCTCCTCTAGAAATTGAAACAATATCTTTATCATCATCAGATAACACAATATCGCCTTCATATTCTATTTTGAAATCACCTTTTCCTTTAATATCAATAGAAAAATTCCCAATTCTTTTCGATGAATTTGAACTGTATACAACAGTACTTTGTGCAAAACTATTTGTAGTGAACAAAACACTAAAAACAGTTAGTAAAACGGTTAGTAAAATTGTTTTGGTTTTCATATGTACTCTTTTTTTGTTTTTAATTACACTTCAAAAGTAGGACGGGAATACAACCTAAAAAAACAAAATGTAGTCAACTGTAGTTTTTATGTAGTCAATTGTAAAACTTCATAAATTTCATATCTTTAAATGAAATATTCTAACGTATTATGGAGAAAAAAGCAATAAATAATTTACTAGAAGAAAAGCATCAAGAATTATTTAATTGGTTAAATAAGCAAGAACAAAATTACTGGGAAAATGGTCCGGAAGGAAAATGGACAACAGGTCAGCATATTCAACATTTAGTAGATTCTATCAAAAAACTGAATCATGCTCTTAGTTTTCCTTCATTTGTCTTAAAATATAAGTTTGGAAAAGCTAATCGAGAAGTTAGACCTTACGAACAAGTTGTACAACGATATCAAGATAAATTGGTTGAAAATAAAGAAAAAGCAAAGAATTATAATGCTGCTGTATCAACACCTACTGAGAAAAAATTCAAACACTTGTTAAGAACACTTAATGTACAAAACAAGAAGTTACAATATAAAACCAATAAGATGAGCGATAGCAAGTTAGATAATCTTATTGTTCCGCATCCTTTAATGGGTAAAATGCCTCTAAGAGAAATAATTATGTGGACCGCTTATCATACTGAACATCATACTAAAGATTTAATTGAAAACTACTCTTGAAATACCTATATTTGTGCCTCTAAAAAAATGTAGCAGACACCAATGTTTAATAATTTAAGCGAAAAATTAGATAAGGCGTTACATACGCTGAAAGGACACGGAAAGATTAATGAAGTTAACGTTGCAGAAACGTTAAAAGAAGTTCGTAGAGCCTTACTAGATGCCGATGTTAACTTTAAAATAGCAAAGCAATTTACAAATACTGTTAAGGAAAAAGCTATGGGAGCAGACGTATTGACTACGTTAAACCCTGGCCAATTAATGGTAAAAATTGTTAAGGATGAATTAACAGAGTTAATGGGTGGTGATACTGTTGGTATTAACCTAGGTGGATCTCCAACAGTTATTTTAATGTCTGGTTTACAAGGTTCGGGTAAAACTACTTTCTCGGGTAAACTTGCTAATTTCCTTAAAACGAAGAAAACAAAACAAGTTTTATTAGTTGGTTGTGATGTGTATCGTCCTGCCGCTATAAACCAGTTACAAGTAGTTGGTGAACAAATTGGTGTTGAAGTTTATGCTGAAGTAGGAAATCAAAATCCTGTTGAAATTTCTCAAAATGCAATTAAGCATGCAAAAGCAAACGGAAAGAATGTGGTTATTATAGATACCGCTGGTCGTTTAGCTGTTGATGAGGAAATGATGACAGAGATCTCGAATATTCATAAAGCTGTTACTCCTAATGAAACATTATTTGTTGTAGATTCTATGACAGGTCAAGATGCTGTAAATACGGCAAAAGCCTTTAATGATGTTTTAAATTTTGATGGTGTTGTACTTACAAAGTTAGATGGTGATACTCGTGGTGGAGCTGCTTTATCTATTAAGTCTGTTGTAGACAAACCAATTAAGTTTATCGGTACAGGTGAGAAAATGGATGCAATTGATGTTTTCCACCCAGATCGTATGGCAGATCGTATTCTTGGAATGGGAGACGTTGTATCGTTAGTAGAACGTGCTCAAGAACAATACGATGAAGCTGAAGCAAGAAAACTTCAAAAGAAGATTGCTAAAAATCAGTTTGGTTTTGATGATTTCTTAAACCAAATTCAGCAAATAAAGAAAATGGGAAGCATGAAAGACTTAGTTGGAATGATTCCTGGAGCTGGAAAAGCATTAAAAGGAATGGATATTGACGACGACGCTTTCAAAGGAATTGAAGCGATCATATATTCTATGACTCCTGATGAAAGAAGTAAGCCTTCTTTAATTAATGCAAGTAGAAAGAAAAGAATCGCGAAAGGATCTGGTACATCCGTGCAAGAAGTAAATCAGCTAATGAAGCAGTTTGATCAGATGAGCAAAATGATGAAGATGATGCAAGGCGGAGGCGGAAAACGCATGATGCAAATGATGCGAGGAATGAGATAAAAAAATAGAACTAAAAGAGAAGTGTGCGCTTCTCTTTTTTATTTAGACATATATACACACAACACACTAACACACAACAATGATTTTATTAGACGGAAAGAAAACTTCTGCAGACATTAAAGAGGAAATCGCTTTAGAAGTAGGTGAATTAAAAAGAAACGAAAAAAAAGCACCGCACTTAGCTGCTATTATTGTAGGAAATGACGGAGCTAGTTTAACTTACGTAAATGCAAAAGTGAAAGCTTGTGAACGCGTAGGCTTTGAATCTACTTTAATTCAACTTCCCGAAGAAACTACAGAAGCTGAACTTTTGAATGAAATTGAAATTTTAAATGTTGATAATGATATTGACGGTTTTATCGTTCAGTTACCATTACCAAAACATATTGATGAACAAAAAGTATTATTAGCTGTTGATCCTGCTAAAGATGTGGATGGATTCCATCCTGAAAACGTTGGTAGAATGGCTTTAAACTTACCAACTTTTATTTCTGCTACTCCTTTTGGAATTTTAGAATTATTAGAACGTTATGAAGTTGAAACTTCGGGAAAGAACGTTGTTGTAATTGGTCGTAGCCACATTGTTGGAAGTCCGATGAGTATTTTATTATCTCAAAAAAGAAAAGTTGGAAATGCGACGGTTACATTAACACATAGTAGAACGAAAAACTTAGAAGAAATAACTAAAGAAGCAGATATTATTGTAGCGGCTTTAGGAATTCCAGAATTCTTAAAAGGTGAAATGGTAAAAGATGGAGCCGTAATTATTGATGTTGGAATTACTAGAGTTGCAGATCCTTCTAAGAAAAGTGGTTTCAGATTAGTTGGAGATGTTGCTTTTGACGAAGTAGCTGAAAAATCATCTTTCATTACACCTGTTCCTGGTGGAGTTGGACCGATGACCATTGCGATGTTATTAAAAAATACGTTAATAGCAAATAAGCGAAGAAATTCATAAAGAAGATCGATATATAAAAACTAAAAAAGGGAAGCTAAATGCTTCCCTTTTTTAGTTTACTCGCTTTCTAATTTCTAATAAAGAATCATCAATTAATAATTTACCATCTCTAAATACTTCTCTTAATTCTCCTTCTTGTTCTTCTGCCCAACTCACTTCATCGATTAATTGATATTTTCCTTCTTCTTTTATTATTTTCAATAAACCTTTTGCCGATTTTTTAGTTCCATCATCCGTTATTGGATCTTTATAAATAGCTCTTCCTTCTCCATTAACTTCTCCGTAAGTTGCTTTCATAGCAAAACCAAAAGTATCTCTCGTGTTATACTGATACGTAAAAGAACCAATTCCTAACACAACATTAGTAGAAGCAAATCCATTTTGCTTTAATCGCTCACAAATTTGTGTTGCTCTTTCTATTGTAATACTATCTCCATAAATAGCTCCAATATGTGGATCTAATTCTTTAAACCCTTTTTCATTTATTTCACCTCCAAACACTTCCCAAAGTAGCTGAATTACACCTTTTTGTTCAACTTCTGTTGTACCATTTGGGTTACCACAAATAATATCTACAGGATCACCACTATCTGGACGAATAACAACTTTTCCATCTCGACTTAAAACTTCTTCTTTTAAATTCGGTAGATATTCTGTTAGCACTTTCCATAAATCCCAAGTATCAGAAACAATAGAAACAATTCCATTAGGATAAACTTCTGTAATTAATCTTTTAAATGTTTCTTCTTCTCCACTATTTGTTCCCATACACATAACAGAGTGTTCCGTTGCAGCAACTGATCCTCCAACAAGTTCTTCATTTGCATTAGCATTGTAATATTCCTCTAGAAAATCTATAGCCGGAATTGTGTCAGTTCCTGTAAAACTTAATAAGTGACCTGAAGCTGACAAAACAGCTGCTTCTAATCCTGCCATTCCTCTCATTGAGAAATCGTGCCCTTGCCAATCTACAAATTCAGGAATACTTGAGGTTTCTTTCGCATATGCATCCAATATTTTTCTGTATTGCTTGGCAATTGTAGCAGAATTACATGGCATCCAAATAGTTGTTGATAGCAGTGTTTCAAAATAGTTTGTTAACCAGAAAAACTCAGGTAATGTATTATACATAGTAAACATTGGAACTCGAATTGGAACTGAAGCACCTTCTGGCAATGCTTTGATTACAATTGGTAAGAAACCTAGATCGTGTAAAGCTCCAATATGCTCTACACCTACTTTATTTTCACCTAAATAGTTATTTATTCTATTAGCATATTTTTCTAGAATTTGTTCTTTAGGTTGTTGAAAAAAGTTCTGATTGAATTCTTGAATCACATATTTCTTAATGAAGTATTGTAATCCGAAAAATACTACCTCATTCACTCCTTCTATTCTACTTTTTCTTGGTGTCCAGTTTGAATATACTAAGGTTGTATTATCTGGATATTGTCTTCTGTGATCTACTTTGTAACCGTCTGTATATAATAATGGATTCATCATAATAATTTGTTTTTGCGTAATAACAACACAAATATAAAAGAATAAATCTATCTTTCAAATTATTTTGCGTATTATTTACACATATTTAAAAACTTCTTGAAGATTATGATATATTGATGTGTTATATCTATCACAAATTGTACTCACATAACGGTATTGGTAAAATTCTTTTGGACATACAACAATAAGTTTATTTGATTTCATGTATAACCCAAATTCAACCAGTGAAATTGGAGATTTAGCTTCTGGAAGAAAATTAAGAATGATCATATCCGCTAATTCTAATGCTTCTAATTCCCAGTGAATATGACACACCATTTCCTGATTATCGAGTGTATCATGATCTTCTCTTGTAGGATCAAAAAAGATCGTATTCTTAGAGCTTCCTTTAATTATTGTATCTCTCCAAGATGTAGATTCCTTAAAATCGATACTACCTGCTAGAAAACAAAAAGTTTCATCTTCATTCTTTACAGGTAGTTTATCTTTTGCAGTAAATACTCTCATACTATTGAAGTTGATCACGTACTTCCATCAAAGCATAACCTAATAAATTATGACCTTTCCATAAATTTGGATTCATCACATTTTCATTATCTACTGCCATTCCAATTCCCCAGATATTATCAACAGGACTTGCCTCTACGAGAATACGATCATTCGTTTGAATTAAGAATTTCTTTAATTCATCATCCTGAGAAAACTTTGCTAAATTGCCTTTAACAACAATATCGAACTTATGTTTATCCCAAGTTTTAGGATCAAAATTCAATACTTTTCTTCCCAATTTCTTCGCATCATGTGGATGTTTTGATTCTATTATTTTTGTCAGACTTTCTTGATCATTAAATAATCGAGCCTTTTCGGCCATCATAAAATGTTCAGCTGATTTATAAACTATTCCATCTATTTCAAAATCTGATTCCCACCATTGACTAAAACAACCTTTACCTGCACTTCCATCTTTATTGGGTTGATGTCCCCAAAAAAACAAAAACTTTAAATTTTCATCGTGATTATACTTGTCTTGTATTGTACGGTTTGAATATTTCATAACTTTTTTTCTTTCTTCTATTTAAAAACAACATATAACTAACTCAACTAATTATTTTATGAACTAGATGTTTTTCACTTCTTCCTTATGAGGACGCTCATTCCTTCCTGCTTCTTCTGGATATAAAAGATAAACAGGATCGGTTTGAACAAACTCTTTGGTTTCAATATTTAATGCAGTTAAACTTCCTTTAAACGCTGCACCAGTATCGACATTCCAAACATTACAGCCTTGCATTGGTTCCAATACATTGTAATTTGTTGTTGGTGTATGTCCGATATAAATTTCATTAAACAGTAATAAACGTTTTGGAAATAATAGAGAATCCTTCTTTATTCGTTTATCCATGGTTAAGGCCATTTCCCACAAAGTTCTATCCCAAGTGTAGTTCGATTCATAAACTTCTTGATATGGACCATGCATAGAGGTAAATCCTGCATGTATAAACAACCTATTTTCATCATCTACATGAAAAAGCTTCATACGCTCCAAGAATTGTAAATGTTCGTTCTTCTGATTTTCAGAATACTCATAGTAACTGGTAATTGTATTCTTTCCACCGTGGAATAACCATTTGTCAGGCTTCACGCCGCTTTTTAACCAATTTTCGCAATACACATCATGATTTCCTTTAATGAAAATACATTTATGACTTTTATCCAATTCAATTAGATACTCTAAAACCTGAGCAGACTCACTCCAACCATCAACATAATCACCTAAGAAAATAAGTACATCATTAGCTGTTAAATCCAACTTAGATATAAGTTGTTTCAAGGCTTTTAAACCTCCATGTATGTCTCCTATTGTGAATGTTCTCATCCTTTCATTAAATTCTTAAACAATTCCAAAAACTCTTTAATATCACCTCTAAATTTGAAAAAGTTTTTCTTACTAATAAAGTTTTCTGTAAAATTATTATCCTCAAGATTTACATCAATAACATATCCTCCATACTTTATAGTTTGTTGTACAAGAGCATTTGGTAAGTTAGTGGCTCCTGAGCTACCTAATATTATTAATAGCCCCGAATTTTTCGCAATCTTTAAGGTAGTATCTAATTTAAAGTTTCTTTCATTATAAAATTCATCAAACCATAATATATTTGGTCTAGTATCTTCTCCACATTTTGGACAGAATAATAACTTTTTCTCATCATAAGTCAAATCCTCATCAATATTTTTTAGTGGTATATTTGGCATTTCATACACGTCTTTTGAACATTCTTCTGAGCATCTCATTTCTCTTAAGTTACCATGTATTTCATAAACTTTTTTGCTACCTGCTCTTTGATGTAGATTGTCGATATTCTGTGTAATCAAATTAAATTTATCAGGAATACAATCTTCAATTCCTTTTAATAAATAATGTGAATCATTCGGTTTAGCTTCAGAAAACATTTTTTTCCTGAAAAAAGTGTATTGCCATACTTCATCAGCATTTTTAGAAAAGTGCTCAAAAGTTCCAAATGATTCAGGTTTATAATATTTTGTTCCTTTAATCCAAATACCATCGCTTCCTCTGTAAGTAGGAATTCCACTAGCTGAGGATATTCCTGCTCCAGTTAAGAACGTAATATAATTTCTTGATTTTTTAGTTTGTACTTCTTGTAATATATTCTTTAACTCTTTCATATTAAAACTGTATAAATTTGCTAGGAACTTGATGTGTTAACCAAACCCCATTTTTAGATTTATAAAATTCGTAACCTTCACGAAACATCAAACCTGAGTTGATCACCAAGATTATTGGTTTTCCTCTTCTGCTTCCAACTTTTGTGGCTGTTATTAAGTCTTCACTTAAATGTACATGTTGTCTGTTCATTTTTTGAAGGCCATTTGCTTTTATAGATTCTAAAAACTTTTCAACGGTTCCATGATATAAATTTTCTGGTGGCTCAATAGCTTCAAACTCCAGATTTATATTCTTAATAGAATGACCTTGATTCGCCCTAATTTTAGATTTATCTTCATTAAAACTAAAGCGTTGTTTATCATTTTCTGCCACTACTTTTTCTAAATCTGATATCGAAAAATGCATTCGTCTTTTTTTCGATTTATGAATTAATTCTTCAACATCTGCCCATCCATTTTCATCTAAATTCAAACCAATTGTTTCTGGTTGATGTCGTAACAGCAGACTTAGAAATTTACTTATTCTTTTTATTTCTTTTTCGTTCATTTTTCTATTTTTATTTAAAGTCATACACGATGACTTCAATATTTTCTTTACTTAGATTCTGTTTTAAAATAGGTTCTATATGTTTCCACTTTCCTCCTGCCAAACCACAACCAATTCTTGGCATGTGAACAGATGCATTTAATTCTTTTGCCTTTTTTGCCACTTTTTCCATTCCTAAATTAATAGCATCATATCGAACTGGCGGATTTCCAAATTCATCTTTTCTTATTTTTCGTTGACCAATTAAATTTGCCACCCACAAATTATCTTCCACTTGTACAAATTGAACTTTACCTAATTCAAAATTTTCTCCAGATTTAAACCATTCTCTATACTTTTGCTCGGGTTCTGGCCAACGCTTTGAAATTGCTACAACAAATCCTTTTCCCCAGCCTCCTATATCATTGCAAACATGAACTATAATTTTATTCTCTTTACCTTGTGGTTGCGTTGCATCTCCTTCTATATATTTAATTTCCTTCATTCTTTTTCTAAATAATTTTTATAAATCTTATAATTCTCATCATCAAAACAGACAAAAATTACCTTTTCTAAAACTAAATTCTCTCTAACCGTTTTTATGGCAATTTGAGCAGCCAACTCTTTTGGAAACTTATAAATTCCAGTACTTATATTGGGAAATGCTATGCTTTCAAAATTATTCTCTTTAGCAAGTTCTAAACTATGCTTGTAACAGTTAGCCAATAACTCTTTTTCCTTTTCTAATCGTTGACCTCCATTATATACTGGTCCAACTGTATGAATCACTTTTTTTGCTGGCAAATTACCCGCTATTGTAATAACTGCTTCTCCTGTTTTACATTTTCCTTGTCTATTTCTAATTTTCTGACAATCCTCAAGAATTTTTGATCCGCCAGCTCTATGAATTGCTCCATCTACGCCTCCTCCTCCAAGTAAACTTGAATTAGCAGCATTGACAATCACATCAACTTCAACTTTTGTAATATCGCCTTGTATTACTTCTATTTTCATCTTTCTAAACTTTTAGAAAATCGATAAGATAAATCAATAATCTCTTCTCTTTTTACTAAATCATTCAACCAACTTTTTGGTATGCTTTCTTCTTCATAATACAATCCGGCTAAAGCTCCGGTAACGCAAGCGGTAGTGTCAGTATCTTCTCCTAAATTCACCGCCTTTAAAACTGCATCAGCATATGAATCTGTAGTCAAGAAAGTCCATAAACTTGCTTCTAACGTATTTAACACATACCCTGAACCACTAATTTGCTTTTCATCTAATTCATATAATCGCTCAACTGTATAATCACCTATTGGATTCTCGAATACTCTATGAAAGTTATCGATTTCTTTTTGTGAACAAATCGCGTTTTCGTTTAGAAATTTATTTACGGTTAGTTGCATGCTCTTGTAAGCTTCAAACTTGTCTATTCCGTTAAATAATTCTAACATGAATTCAACATAAATAAAACAACTCAAAACAGAACGAATATGAGCATGTGTAATTGATGAAACTTCCTTTACCTTTTGGAATCGTTCTTCTATTGGCATATCTTTAATGTAAAATACCAACGGACTAATTCTCATTAGAGATCCATTTCCATTATCAAATTCACCTGTTCCACCTGCCAATGTTGGTGGAGTTCCTTTAGCAAAAGAGTCTATAGCTTTACTTGTGGCAATTCCTATGTCAAAAACTTCACCATGTGCGGTCCAATAATTCTCACTGTACCAACGCATAAAGTTTGCGGCAATAGTTTTCGTATTATAACCTTTACATAAACTTTCCGCTAAACAAAAAGTCAAAGAACTATCATCACTCCAAGTTCCTCTAGGTTGATGATGAGAACCAAACTCTCGCATTGTCTTTACAGGATTTTGCTGTAATTCAAATCTTGACTTAAATTCTACAGGAACTCCTAAAGCATCACCTATAGCTAATCCTAAAAATGTTTTTTCTATTTTCTTTTTCATTTTTCTATTCTTTCAATTTTCCCAATTAATTCTTTAATGATTGTACTATCTGAAGATTGATATTCTTTTCCTATATATACTTTGACAACTTCTATTTCTCCAACAATTGCTGAATTAAAAACATCCAAATCTTCCGATGGCACCCACAATTCATTGTGAATTTTTCCTCCAACATTTTCTATTTGATACTTATTAAATTCCTCTTCTGTAATTGAAAACTTAGTTACAAATCCTAAAAAATTACCGAAAGGATCAGTTGTATTCCATTTTTCAGCTATTTCACTAGCATACTCTTCATTTAATACAGGATAAAAAATTGGTTGTTGTTCCAAACGAGAAGGGAAATTTTTAAATCCACTTTCAGCAATTAATAACATTTCTTTCTCTCCTACTGGTCTATATAATGTTTTCATTTCTTAATAGTTAAAATAATTCGGTAAAAGCTTCAATAAACTTTTCATTTCTAGAATAAATGGCAAAAACAACTTTCTTAAATTTATTCTTGAATCTTCCATTGAATTGTTGGTGAAACAATTTTGCTATAACCTTAGGATCATTTTGAAATACTCCACATCCCCAAGCACCAAGAATTAATGTCTCGTAATTATACTTTTCGCTTAAGGTTAAAAGTTTTTCGATTCTCTTATTCATTATAGCAGGTACTTGATCTAAAACTTCCACTTCCCTGAGTTTAACTACCCCCAAATTAACCGCAGCAGATGTAATTATTCCACACTTAACAGGTGTAGCTAATAGTTTTCCATTTTTATCTCTAAAAAAAGGAACCTCCGGACTATGGATCATACCATCGGTATAAATACAAGATTTCATGTTTCTGTGAGTTTCGTAAAAATCGAAAACACTCATTTGTGAACCATACAGAGCAGATGATACTGCTAAGCTTTCTTCTTGAGCTAAAGCTCCATTCAAAAATCCTCCTCCAGGATTTTTAGCCGAAGCAAAATTTAAACACATTGTTTTACTGTATTCAGATAACCTAATGATTGAGCTTACTGAATCTTCGTGTTTTACCTCGAACTCTGTAACACGATCACTTTTAACTTCTTGGTCTTCATTCAATTCATTTTCCAAATCTTGACTTGAATAGTATTTTGTATTTGAGATACAAAACTCTATTTCTTTTGATATATCAATCTTAGTATTATCTTTTTCATTTTGATAATACCCATTATCTATAATTTCTAAAGTTTCTTTTGCTTTTAATTTTCTTGTTGACTTTTTCATAATTCTTCTTTTTAATTGCTTTACTAATTCAATATATCATTCAACTTTAATTGAATAATTCCTTCTACATCTCTAAAACTATCCGTTGCGAAAATTTGTGTAAAATGTTCCTGTAAACTTTCGACTCCCTTGCTAAAAATTCCGTGACTTACGGCTAAATATAAATCACCAGCATTTTTCTTTTTTAATTCTTCAGCAAGTCCCATAAAGGTTCCTCCTCCATCACAAATATCGTCCACTATTAAACAGTCTTTTCCTTGTAAATCTTCTTCATATACTTTAAAACCTTCTAATTTTCCATTAGTAACATTCCTCTTTTTAGAACATTCAATCACAGCAATTCCCCCTAAATATTCCGATACTTTATAAATCTTTTTCAATGCTCCTCCATCTGGAGAAATTAACAACACTTCTTTTCCTATTTTTTGAATAACCTTTTCTATAAACGTGTAATTTGTAACGACTTCACAATTATCTAATACTGCTGGCGTAACTTCAGAATGTGGGTCAAAAACAATTACTTTATCCACACATAAGTCATTTAATATCTCTGCATACACTTTTACCGTTAAAGGTTCTCCTGGAATCATAACTCTATCTTGTCTTGCTCCTGGAAAATAAGGTATGAACACATTGATAATAGAAACACCACTTCTTCTTAAAGCATCAACAGTACAAATCAACAATCCGAAATCATTAAATGATTTAATTCTCATGGTAACGGATACTTCCGAAATATCCTTTACATCTGTTTTAATTTTAATGTGCGGTTCACCTCCAGAAAAAACAAAAGATTCAAAATCAATTTGGTTTGCTCCTAGTGGTTGAAAAGATGGATCTAAATTTAAAATCATTTTTGTGTTATTTTTACGCAAAACTAAAACATAAAAATAGACTGACAAAATATTTTGTGTAAAATTTACACTATCTTAATTTCAAAATGAAATCCTTCGTTAAGTAATTGACTGTATTTCTTATTATTAAACTTAAACAGTTTAGCAGGACGACCACTCCCCTTTTGATGAATTTTATCCGTTTCTTCAACAATTTCAAAGCTTAAAATTTTCTTACGGAAATTTCTACGATCGATTTTATGGTCAAGTATTGTAGTATATAGATTTTCTAAATCAGAGAATGGAAACTCTTTATTAAGTAGATCGAAACCAATAGGTTGATACTGTAGCTTCGCTTTTAATCTCTCTTTAGCAATATTTAGAATTGTTCCGTGGTCAAAAGCTAAATCAGGAAGTTCTTTCACTGGAAACCATTCTACTTCTTTCGCATCCGTAGCTGCATGAATTTTAAAATGGTTTGGCCTTACTAATCCAAAATAACTCACAGAAACAACCCTATTTCTTGGATCTCTTCCTGGTTTTCCAAAAGTATATAACTGTTCTAAATAATCAATCTGAACACCCGTTTCCTCTTTCAATTCACGAGTCACAGCAGTTTCTAACGATTCATCATCCATAACCAAACCTCCTGGTAATGCCCAGCTATCTTTAAAAGGTTCTACACCTCTTTTAATTAATAAAACTGAAAGTTGTTTTGCGTCATAACCAAATACAACGGCATCAACAGCTACTTTAATATCTTGAATTGCAGGCATATTTTGTGTTTACTTTACACAAAATTACAAATAATTATGCTAAAGTTTCTTTGGTTATTTTAGTTTCTGTAGGTAATTCAACTGCCTTCTGACCTTTTCTAAACAATCTAGCAGACAATTCTCCTTTAAGTTTAATCTCATTATTAGAAACTTCTAACCAACTTCCTTCGCGTAAACCTAAAACTGGAGTTTCATTAAAAACATGAAATTCTTTAATTCTAGTTTCTCTGGTTTCCCCCATATGTTTAGAAGATGGATCTGGATCTAAATAGTGCGCATTGATATTGAACGGAATAAATTCCATCGTATCAAAACTTGGCGGATAAACAATTGGCATATCATTAGTATTCATCATTGTAATTCCACAGATATTACTTCCAGCGCTTGTTCCTAAATATGGAATACCAGATTCTACCCTACTTTTTAGGATATCTATCACATCATTTTTATATAATTGATTGACCAACTCGAAAGTATTTCCTCCACCTGTAAAAAACGCTTCAGCTTTAGAAATCGCTTCTTTGGGGTTATCAAACTCGTGAATTCCCTTAACCTCAATATTAATTTTAGCAAAAGCTTCTTTTGCTTTGGAAGTATACTCACCATAAGAAATACCACCAGGTCTTGCATAGGGAATAAATACGATAGTTTCTATATTAGAAAAAAATACTGTTAACTCAGGAAGTAAATACTCTAAGTAACCACTACCATGAACAGTAGAAGTACTTGCAACTATTAATCTTTTCAATTATTTCAAATTTATGTACAAACAAAAATATTAAAAAACCTATATTCGCGTCACTTAAAAATTTTAAATTTTATACTATGAAAAAATTACTTTTATTATTCGTTTCTATGTCTTTATTTGTTTCATGTTCAGATGACAATGGAGAAACTTTAGTTGATGTAGACGCGAGCGAAATTGTTGGAAAATGGGACTTAATTGATTTCAAATCTGATGGAAAAACTAATACTGATGCTTTTGGACAGTCAATTGAATCAGAGTACACATCTTTCGGAAAAGATTTCGATTTTGAAGTTGATTTTGCAGACAATCCTAAAACTGCAACTGGTACAGGTAGTTATACTACTGTAATTACAACTAAAATTTTAGGACAATCTCAAACTCAAGAAGTTCCAACTACATCTGCAAATGGTTTAGAATCTGCTACTTGGAGTGTTAATGGTGGGATTTTAACAATTACTCCTACTAACTCTGATACTCCTAACTTAGCAAGTGATGCTAAAATTATTGAGTTTGATGGAGAAACTATGAAATTAAAGTTTGAAATCAACGAAACTGTTGAAGAAGAGCAACAAGGAATTAAAGTAACTATTAAAGTTAATGCTACAGCTTATTTAACATTAAAAAAGCAAGTTTCTACAGCTCTTTAATTAAATACTACATTTTAAAATAAAAGCTCACTTCGAAAAGTGAGCTTTTTTTATGTCATGATTAATTGCATCCAAATATCTTATCTTCTTACTGCGATTAAATCTCTATTACTGTCTTTATCCGAACGAACACGTCCATCAGATGTAACTCCACCAGATAAAAGTAATCCAGTTACATGAGGAGCAGCCATAGAAGTACCACTAATTCTGTTGTATCTTCCTCCTGGCCAAGTAGACCATACATCTGTTCCTGGAGCAGCATAATCTACAGGAGAACCATAGTTTGAAGTAGCTGCAATTCTCTCGTTGATATCCATATTAGAAATTGTATAGATATTAGTTCCATTAACTCTAGCAGGAGAATAAAATCTAGAATCATCATTTGAATTTCCAGCAGCCATAACTACTCTAATTCCTCTATTAGCAACGTTTCTTACAGCTCTATCAATAGCATTGTCAGTATATCTGCTACGTGGACCTAAACTCATGTTTACAGCGTCTCCACTTCTTCCATTTGCAGCAACATAATCTAAAGCTTGAATTGTCCAAGAGAAATCTCCTGTTCCATTTCCTGCTAATACTTTTAATCCAACTAAATCAACTCCTGGTGCAACACCAATAACTCCAAATCCGTTATTTAATGCACCAACTGTTCCTGCTACGTGAGTACCATGACCATTTCTATCGTCAGCACTTGAAGCATCGGCACCAGTAGTTACAAAAGTTCTACTTCTACCAGTGTTAACTCTTAAGTCTGGATGATCTAAGTCAATCCCACTATCAATAATCCAAGCAGTTCTGTTAATTGGATTTGCAGGTCCACCTACTCTATCAATTCCCCATGGGAAGAAATCTCTAGTAGCGGAAGAGTTATCTCTAGATTGAGAATCGTCATACTTTTCAAGAGAAATTTGGAAATCTCTTTCAATTGATTCAACCCTTGGATCTCCAAGTAAGTTTTCATACTCTCTTTTTGTTAAATCTGCTACGAAACCTTGTAAAGCATATCCGAATGTTCCTTTTAAATTAGTTTCTTCAACTCCTAATTTTTCGAAGTCAGCTACAACTTCTTTTTTTAAGGATTCCATTTCGTTTTCATAAGCTAATTTGGTTCCTCTTGTTTGTGGTAATTTTAAGGTTCCTTCTTTCAGTACTACGATGTACTGATTCTTAATAAAATCAGAAGAAATGTCGTCTGTAGCATTGGGAGTTGCTACATCTTCTGCATTGTTACAGGCAAAAAAGCCCATACTTGCGATTGTTAAAATCGCAACCTTGAAATTGATTTTTTTCATTTTTAGAAAGGTTTTTGGTTTTTATCTGAAGCAAATTTATTTTTTTAACATTTAATAGAAAAATATTTTTAAATCCATAATTTAAATTGCTTTCACAAAGCAATTAAAGCAACTTAATTGCATTAATGTTTTTAACATATATTTAATTTCCTCTTATAATTTTTTAAGAATATCACTTGCTTTATTTGTACATCAACTAATTATATGCAAAAACTATTACTCAAAACATTATTATTATCAATCTTCTGCTTCTCTGTTTACGCACAGAGAATAGAGATATCTGGAGTACTTACAGATAAATTGGGAAACATAGCTGACGCTCATATTGTTAATAAAACAACAAAACAAGGAACGTTCTCTAAATTGAATGGTGAGTTCAAAATTAAAGTACAACCAGACGATGTTATTGTGATTAGTTCTGTGCAACACCACAATCAAACCTTCACGTATTCAAAATCAGCCTTAACAAATAATCAATTAAAGATATTCTTATACCTTAAAGACTACTTACTGGAAGAAGTTGAGGTTAGAAAAACTGACTTGCAAGGAATACTTTCTAATGACTCGAAATCCATTGGAAAAAGTAATCGACAGGAAGTAATGGAAAATTTAGGGTTTGATCCTTTTCCTAAGAAAATGTCAAAAATAGATCGTGAAATAAAAACTGCTTATGCAGGTGGAGTTCAAATTGGTTTAGGAGCTATGGTTTCTCTAGATTACATTATAAACTCTATGTCGGGGAGAATTGATATGCTAGAAAAACAAAAAAAATTGCTTGAAAATGAAAAAAAACTAAAGTACATGGAATACACCTACAGGCATTTCATTACAAAGTCTCTTAACATTGATTCTTCTCAAGTCGCTCGCTTCTTATATTTCAGTCATTTTGATACTAAGTTCAATGAATCTTTTAACGGAGGTGATATCAAAATCATTCATTTTTTAAAAGAACAGGCGGTACTGTTTAAAAAAGATTCCCTGTGAAAAAGAAATTCTTATTACTTGTTATTATAACTCTAACTAAAGGAGTTTTACTTCATTCTCAAGAAATTACCATTAAAGGGAAAATTGAAGATAATGTTGGAATTGTAAAGAATGTGAACATATTAAATACGGAATCCAAAAAAGGTACATTTACTGATGATGAAGGATTTTTTTCTTTAAAAGTTAAACTAGGAGACAAACTTGAATTTACCAGTATTCAGCACTATAAAAAAGAAGTATACATTGATTTAAATACGATCAAAACCAAAACTTTAAATCTTAAACTCCAATCCAAAGATTACTTATTAGACGAAGTGGAAATCAAAAAAACATTACTATCAGGAACACTTGCCGTTGACACAAAATTTGCTAAAGAAACGAAACGTGAAGAAGTAATGAAAAATTTAGGGTTTAACCCATACATTAAGAAAAAGTCTCAAATTGAAAGAAAAATACATACGGCTTCCACAAGCTCAGGAATTATTCCACTTGGCTTATTAATAAATACATTAAGTGGTAGAATGAGAGTATTAAAAAAACAAAGAGAAATTGCTGAAAATGAAACTAAGATGAATTATATAGATAAGAACTACAGAACTCATATAATTCACGATCTTAAAATTGATAGTATCAACGTTGATCGATTTATCTACTTTATGCACCTAGATAAAAACTTTGAAGAAGTGTACAAAAAGGGAGACATAACACTCATTCCTTTTCTCAAAGAGCAAGCAACTCTTTTTAAAAGAGATTCATTGTGAAAAGGAAACTATTCATATCATTGTTATTAACTATAATTTCAGTATTCACTTATTCTTACGGCCAAGAAATTACCATTCATGGTAAGGTGGTAGACAAAATTGGAGTTGTGAGTAATGTGAATATATTAAATAGAACCTCTAAAAAAGGAACTTTTTCTGACGATCTTGGAATCTTCAATATAAAGGTGAGTTTGGGAACTGAACTTGAATTCACAAGTATTCAACATTACAAAAAAGTAGTAGTAATAGATCATAATATTTTAACTAAAAAATCTCTTACAATAGAACTTTATTTAAAAGACAATTTACTTGAAGAAGTAAATGTATCAAATAAGAAGATGTTCGGCACGTTTAAAAGAAGTCTTACACAATCTACTAGAGATATAGCTGTGGTAAAATCTAGAAGTGCTTTAGATTTTTCCGAAATAAAGATTGAGGAAAATAAAAACTATCACAAAGCTACAACTTTAAATAGAGAATTGAATAATATCACAGACCCAACTCAAAGGTTTGAAGGTGTGAGTTTAAGAGGGGCGTTTATTCCATTTGGTAGTATTTTAAAAAGAAGAAAGCAGAAAAAGAAATTCGAATTTAAGAGAAACTTCCCAAGTCTGATTTTAAAAGAATTAGGTGAACGCTTTTTCTTTAAAGAACTAAAAATACCTGAAAATAAGTTCTATCACTTTTTAGAATATTGCAATCCACTAGGAATAGAAAAACTGTATCAAGAAGGTAATATTTTAGAAGTTATAGAGATATTGACAAAAGAATCTAAAGAGTACTTAATTAATGATATGCATAAATAATATTAATTAAAGCATAATAGTTATTCAGCTCAATTTTTCGTATTTTTATTGAAGGTGCTAATCTCTTTTAAAACTTTCGATTATGAAAAAAATTACTCTTTTTATATGCTTATTTATTACCATTCAAAATTTCGCTCAAAGATCAACAATTCAAGGAGTAATTTCCGATAATATTGGAATTGTAGCTAACGCACATGTTGTAAATATTACTTCTATGGAAGGAACATTTTCCGATACCAAGGGGTATTTCAATATCAATGCTCAATTAGGAGATATTTTACAGATTACCTCTATACAACACTATGATAAGAACATCAAGGTATCTTCAATTTCCATGGGTAGAAAAAAAATAAATATACTGCTTGAAATACAAGAGCAAATATTAGAAGAAATTGAAGTTAAGAAGACACAATTGATACAATCCTTATCTGCAGATTCTAAAAAAACTCCAAAAAACAAAGGAAAATCAAAATCAGAGAAGGCTAGAAATTTCGAAAATACCAAAGCAACGGATAATGTTATCATGGCATCTGCTTCAGAAAAAAGTGCCGCTGAAAGAAAAACAGACCCTGTATTAGCTTTTGAAGGTCTTACACTTTTAAAATTCTCTTTATTTACTTCAAAAGAAGAAAAAAGATTAGAGCAAAGAATTAAAAAACAAGTTTTTAGAGATCATCTTCCTGAAAGAATCATAACTATTGTTGGTAAGGAAAACTTCACTAATAAACTTAACATTCCAGAAGAACAAGTTCTTAAATTCATTAATTACAGTATAGATGAAGAAATAGAAAACAATGTGCAACGTGAAGAGCATTTAAAAGTTATTGAAAACTTAAGAATTAAAAGTGTTAATTATTTGAAAGAATTAGGTGGATAACATTCTGTTCATCTAAAAAATCTGTAATTTGGCTCATCTTTTGTTATTTACAAATCATGAAAAAATTACTTATTCTATTTGTTGGGATTTCATTTTTATCCTTCACAGCACATAAATACTACTTAGCTCTTACTGAAATTAAGCACAGTACAACCAATAATTCTATTCAAATGATTATGAATGTATTTATGGATGATATTGAAGTTGCAATAAATAAAGAACAAGGGGTGGACTTACAATTGACCACTAAAGACGAACCAAAGAATGTAGACGAATATTTTCACAACTACCTCAAAGACAACTACATAATAACTATAAACAACAAAAAAGCAGATTATAACTTTATTGGAAAAGAATATGACGGTGACATTGTTTATTTCTACCTAGAAATTGAAAATGTTATAAAAATAGAATCATTTGAAATTGAGAATAACGTTTTAGTTTCACATTTCCCTGAGCAACAAAATCTAGTAAAAATTACAATTAACGATACCAAGAAAAGCCTAATATTAACTAAAGAAAATAATAAAGGTTTGTTAAATTACTAACAAATTCAGTTTCTTTGCTTTAATTTTATCAACCAAATCTTTTAATAAATACAAATAATGAAAAGAACTCTTTACTCATTTCTTTTGATTTGTTTTGTTTGTTCATTTACTGTTAATGGACAAAACCGTCAAAGAAAAACTCAAAAAGGGCACACTAACGAAAATAAATTCAAACAACTAGAAGACCTTTTACCTACCCCGAATGATAAACATACAGCTTCTGGAGCTCCTGGTGTGAAGTATACTCAGCAAAAAGTTGATTATAAAATGGATATTGTTTTAGACGATGAAAAACAAAGGATTACTGGTAGCGAAAATATTGTATATCATAATAATTCGGAAGATGCTCTTCCTTATTTATGGGTTCAGTTAGATCAGAACATGCGTGCAGCTGATTCTAAAACTCCGGATATTATGACTTCAAAAGTTCCTAGCAAAATCAGTAAAAAGCGTTTCGAACGTTTTTATCCTGAAACACCTTTTGATGGAGGATTTAAAATCATGGAAGTTACCAATACAGATGGTAGTAAACTACCATATGTAATTAACAGAACTATGATGCGAGTTGATTTACCAAAGGCAATTCCATCTGGAGGAACTTTCTCATTTAATATTAAATGGTGGTATAACATCAATAACCACAGAACTCAAGGAGGAAGATCTGGTTTTGAACACTTCCCTGAAGACAATAATAATAACTACGTAATTGCTCAGTTTTACCCAAGATTATGTGTTTACGATAATGTAGAAGGATGGCAAAATGATCAATTTTGGGGAAGAAGTGAATTTGCTTTGGAATTCGGAGATTTTGATGTAAATATTACAACACCTGATGATCATATTTTAGGTGCTACGGGAGTTTTACAAAATGCAAATGAAGTTTTAACTAAAAAGCAAAGAGATCGTTTTGCAAAAGCTGAAAAAACTTTTGACAAGCCAGTTTTAATAGTTACACAAGCTGAAGCAACTAAAAAAGAAAAAACGAAATCTAAGAAAACAAAGACTTGGAAATTCTCTGCAAAGAATGTTAGAGATTATGCCTTTGCAACTTCTAGAAAATTTATTTGGGATGCAATGGCTGTTAACATTAATGGTAAAACAGTAATGGCACATTCATTATATTCAAAAGAAGCTAATCCTTTATATGGTGATCATTCTACCAGAGCTGTAGCGCAAACATTAAAAACTTACTCTAGATACACTTTTGATTATCCATATCATAAAGCAATTTCTGTTGATGGACAAATGGGTATGGAATATCCACAAATTTGTTTTAATCCAGGAAGACCAAATCCTGACGGGACATACTCTGATAGAACTAAATACAGAATGATTAAAGTTACTGTTCATGAAGTTGGACATAACTTCTTCCCTATGATTGTTAATTCAGATGAGAGAAAATGGACTTGGATGGATGAAGGTTTAAATTCTTTTGTTGAAATGATGGCAGAATTAGATTATGATCCAAACTTCCCTATCGTAAGAGGATTGCCTAAAAACATTATTAAATACATGGATGGAGATCAATCTACAATTGCTCCAATTATGTCGAAAGGTGATAATGTGTATAGTTTTGGTAACAATGCATATGGTAAACCAGCAACAGCATTATATATTTTACGTAATAGTGTAATGGGACCAGAATTGTTTGATTATGCTTTTAAAACGTATTCTAAGCGTTGGAAATTTAAACACCCAACTCCAGCAGATTTCTTTAGAACTATGGAAGATGCTTCTGCAATGGATTTAGACTGGTTTTGGAGAGGTTGGTTCTATACAACGGATGTAACCGATATTGGAATAAAAGGAGTTAAAAAGTATTATACTAAAGAAGATAAATACGGTAATATTGACTTTATCCAAGATGAATCTGAAGGATTAGGTTTTGGAAAAAATAAGAATCCTAAATCAAAGTTCCACTATGAAATTACGTACAATAAGCCAGGTGGTTTAGTAATGCCAATTATAGTTGAGTTTACATATTCTGATGGAACTAAAGAAAGAAAAAAATATCCAGCGCAAATCTGGAGATTGAATGATAATGAGATTACTAAAGTTTTCTCTTCTAGTAAAGAAGTGAAAAATATTCAAATTGATCCTGATTTAGAAACAGCTGATGTTGATACAACAAATAATAGCTGGCCAAAAAATAAGGAAACTAAATTCGGTAAGTTCAAGAACAAGATTAAAGGATAAAACATAATTCATTATAAAATTCTAAAAAAGTGATAACATTTTTATTTGTTATCACTTTTTTTATAAAGGTTTGTTAAAAATTTTAACAATAGTAAACATTAACTAATTTTATTGTTAATTTCCCCAATCAATTTAATACCAACTTTAATCATAATGAAAAAGCTATTTTATGTATTCTTATCAGTTTTTTTAATTTCTGCAGTAGGGTTTGCTCAGGAAGCTGATAAGGAAAAAAAAGAACCTCAAAAGGGACATGTTGATGAGAATAAATTCCGTCAATTAAAAGATGTTCTTGCTACACCAAACGATCAGAGAACTGCTTCAGGTGCTCCTGGTCATCAATACACTCAACAAAAAGTAGATTATGTAATGAATTTACGTCTTGATGAAGCTAACAATAAGCTTTATGGAGATGAAACAATTACATACCATAATAATTCTAAAGATAATTTAGAGTACCTATGGTTACAATTAGACCAAAATATGCGTGCTCCAGATTCTCAAACTCCATTAGCTCAATCAAAAGGTGCTTCTGGTTGGCAAACTCCAGAGCAGTTTGTAACTGATAACATGGGTAAAAAGAAAGATTTTGGTTTTAAAATAGAGGCTGTAAAATACGAAGATGGTAGAGATTTATCTCACACTATCAATCGTACAATGATGCGTATTAATTTACCAAAACCTTTAGCACCAGGAAATACATTTACATTCAAAATAAAATGGAATTATTTAATTAATAATGTTGTAACTGATGGAGGTCGTTCAGGAGTTGAAGAATTCTCTGATGGAAATAAAGCTTTTATCATAGCTCAATTTTTCCCTAGATTATGTGTTTATAATAATGTGGAAGGATGGCAAAACATGCAATTCTGGGGACGCAGTGAATTTGCTTTAGAATTTGGAGATTATGACGTAAAACTTACTGTACCAGCTGATCATATTTTAGATGCCACAGGAGAATTACAAAATGAAAAAGAAGTTCTTACCAGAGAGCAACGTAAAAGACTAGAAAAGGCAAGAAAGTCTTACAAAGATCCTGTGATTATTGTTACACAGAAAGAAGCTGAAGAAAATGAAAAAGCAGGTACTACTAAAACTAAGACTTGGCATTTTAAAGCTAAAAATGTAAGGGATTATGCTTTCGCTACATCAAGAAAGTATATTTGGGATGCTATGGCTGTTGATATTAACGGGAAAACGGTTATGGCTGTTTCTTTATATCCTAAAGAGGGGAATCCTTTATGGGAAGAGCATTCAACTAGAACTGTTGCAAATACTTTAGAAGAATATTCAAAATTAACGTTTGATTATCCTTATCCAAAAGCTGTCTCTGTAAATGCAAACGATGGCATGGGAATGGAATATCCAATGATCTGTTTTAATTTTGGACGTCCTAACGCAGATGGAACATACTCAGACCGATTGAAAAGTGGAATGATTGGGGTAATTATTCATGAGGTAGGACATAACTTCTTCCCTATGATTGTTAATTCTGATGAAAGACAATGGACTTGGATGGATGAAGGCTTAAATTCATTTGTGCAAATTTTAGCTGAGTTTGATTATGATGCAGAGTTATTCGCACAGAATCCAACTAAGAATATTACAAGATATATGAGTTTTGATCAAAGTAATTTATCTCCTATTATGTCTCAGGGAGATTATGTCAAAAACTTTGGTCCAAATGCATACACAAAGCCAGCTGCTGGTTTATATATGTTACGTAAAACTATCATGGGTCCTGAATTATTCGATCATGCATTTAGAACATATTCAAAAAGATGGATGTTTAAACACCCAACTCCTGCTGATTTCTTTAGAACTATGGAAGATGCGTCAGGTATGGATTTAGACTGGTTCTGGAGAGGATGGTTCTATACAACAGATAATTGCGATGTAGGTATAAAAGAAGTTAAACCTATTTATTTAACAAATAAACCTAATGAAAGAACTAAGCAATTACAAGCACAATATCCTGGATACTTTGCAAGGCTAGGAAAACTAATCTTCTTAACTACTAATAAGGAGGATGCTAACTCAGAAGATGTAAAAGCTTACATTAATGGTTTATCTGCTGATAAGAGAGCAAACATAAAAGAGCTTCCTAAGTATATGTATCAAGTAGAATTCGAAAAACCAGGTGGATTAGTAATGCCTATAATATTAGAAATAACTTATGCTGATGGAACTAAAAAACGTGAAGTTTATCCTGCGCAAATCTGGAATAAAGATGATAATAGAGCTTTCAGAGTATTTACATCTAGTAAAGAAATTACGAACATAGCTATAGATCCAGACGAAGAAACTGCTGACGTTGATACATCTAATAATTCTTGGCCAAAGAAAACTGAAGATAAATTCAATCAGTTTAAAAACAAGATGAAAAACTAAGCATTCTATAAACTACAATTAAAACGCAACAAATTTTGTTGCGTTTTTTTTGTTTAATTTATGTCATGAACAACTTAATTCAATACATATCAAATAACATTTCTTTATCTGAAGATCAACTTCAAAAACTAGAGCAACTTTTTCTATATGAAGAACACAAAAAGAATGACTACTTTTTAAGACAGAATCAAAAGGTTAATTTCATTTACTTTCTAAGCAAAGGAATTGTTAAAGGGTATGAATTCGAAAATGGAAATGAAGTTGTACAACATCTCGTAGAAGAAAATAACTTCTTTACAGACTTTGAGAATTTTCAATCAAAATCCACAACCATACAAACCTTTCAAGCGGTAATTGATTGTGAAGTATTTAGAATTTCCAAAAGTAACTTCGATTATATTTTAAAAAAATTTCCAGATTTTCAAATATTTGTAAACTCCATCATGCAAGAATCACTTGCTTGTAAAATGGAAAGATTATCAGATTTCCAAACACTAACTGCTACAGAACGGTACTTGAAATTATTGAATACTAGTCCAAATCTTATCCAAGAAGTATCCATAAATGATTTATCTTCTTTTTTAGGAATTGCTCCTTCTTCTCTAAGTAGAATCCGAAAGCAAATTTTCTAACATTTGTCATTTTTCACGACTCAATAAAATTAGAATTTTGGAAAAAAAAACAAATGAATACACTTTCTTTAGTAACCGGAGCTAATGGTCATTTAGGTTACAATTTATGCAAACTATTAATTGATAACGGAGAACGAGTAATTGCTACTTGTAGAAATTCTAAAAACATAAAAATATTAGAAGAGTTAGGTTGCGAAATTCTAATAGTAGACATTACTAATCAGGAATCAATGTTAAATGCTTTTAAAAACGTTACACATTTATATGCCGTAGCAGCTTCTTTTAAAATGTGGTCTAAAAATCCAGAAATAGATTATAACAACAATGTAGAAGGAACCAGAATGTTGTTTGAAGCTGCTCATAAATCTGGAATTAAAAATATTGTTTATGTGAGTTCTGTTGCTGCGCTAAATTTTAAAAAACTTCCAGCAAAAGAAAGTAATGGATACAATTTCGATAGAAGAAATTGGTATTACAATTCTAAAAACGACTCTGATAAACTTGCTCTGGATCTAAGTCGAAAATTTAATATTAGAACAATTATAGTTCTTCCATCAGCAATGATTGGAAGTAAAGCACATAAACTTAGCTATTCTAATAGGTTAGTTCATCAAATTTTAAATGGAGAAATGATTGCCGACACTAATATTACCTTAAACTGGATTGACGTAAAAGATGTAGCTAAAGGAATGTATCTTGCCATGAATAAAGGAAGAAATGGTGAACGCTATATCTTAGCAAATAAAAACCACACATCAATTCAAGATAGTGTTAGAATAGCTTCAAAAGAATTTCCAGAACTAAACTTAAAAACTCCTCCTAAAATTTCTAAGTTCTTATTATATATAATTGCTTTCTTTATGCGAATTAAGAGTCAACTTACTGGAAAAGAACCACTACTACAAAAGGAATATATTGATATGTTTTATGGTTTAAAACAAGATTATGATATCAGTAAAGCAAAAAATGAACTAGGATTTTCACCTAAGAATTCAAAACAAGCTCTAATTGACGCTTTACATTACTTAAAAAATGAATGGAATTTTATAAATTAACGATAACGATATTTTTATCAATCAACTAATTTAAAGCACATTATACACATGGGAATTACCAATATCTAAAATTACTTATTTGATTTTTACAATTAACCCAATTCAAAATCATCAAAACTGATAGAAACAAATTAAACTATAGGCGTCAAATTTGATTATTTGGAAATTAATGGTACATTTAACCCGATGAAACTAAGCAACACATATATCTATATGACAGACGTAACTTCTGCGTCTATGTTTGCTTACACAACGATTTCTACAATTATTACGACCCTTTAGGGGTTGTTTATTTACATATAATTTTTCGTGCTATTTGTTTTTCATTCTGAAAAACAACATCAAATCAAATTAGTTTTTCAATTATAATTTTAAAAAAATGAAAGTCCTAAAATTCGGAGGTTCATCAGTAAGAGATCATCATAACATCAAAAAAGTATTAGAAATAATTACTAAAAAATCACAGGAAGATAAATTAGCTGTGGTTGTATCTGCCTTCGGAAAAACAACCGATAATCTATTAAAAAGTGCTGATCTTGCTCAAGGTAAAAATGAAGAATACTTAGCCATTCTTAATGAAGTAGAGAAACATCATTATGAAACTATAGAACAACTAGATTTAAAAAATTCTTCTGATGTTATTGAACATGTAAACCTACAATTCAATCAACTTAAAACATTATACAAAGGTTGTTACTTACTAGAAGAGTTAAGTCCGAAAGCCAAAGCTGTTATTAGTAGTTTTGGGGAAAAACTATCTTCATATATTATCTCAGAAGCTGCTAAAACAAAGTTAAATGCAACTTTTAAAAATAGTCAGGATTTAATTATAACAGACGATAATTATTTAAAAGCTCAAGTAGATTTTGAAACTACTTATAGTAATTGCTCTACCTATTTTAGTGAGAATTCTCATCAAGTTGTAATTCTACCTGGGTTTATTGCAAAATGTTATAACGGTCAAACAACTACTTTAGGAAGAGGCGGATCTGATTATACTGCATCTATTTACGCGGCAGCAATTCATGCGGAAGAATTACAAATTTGGACTGATGTAAGTGGAATGTTTACGGCAAATCCTTCTATTGTAAAGCAGGCTAAGCCCATTCAACATATATCTTATGAAGAAGCTATGGAAATGTCTCACTTCGGTGCAAAAGTGATCTACCCTCCTACTATTCAACCTGTACGAGAAATGAAAATCCCAGTTTTGGTGAAAAACACTTTCGAACCAGAACAAGCTGGAACTTTAATTGCATTAAATTCAGACAAATCTTCTCCTGTAAAAGGAATCACATATGTAGAAAACATCTCTCTTCTTACAATTGAAGGAAGCGGAATGGTTGGAATGTCAGGAGTTTCTAAACGATTATTCGAAGCGTTGTCTGACGATGAAATCAACGTTATTCTTATTACTCAAGCATCATCTGAGCATACGATTTGTGTTGGGGTTTTAGAAGAAGACGCTGAAAAAGCAGTAAAAAGTATCTCTAAAAAATTCAATAATGAAATAGATCAACATAAAATTGATCCTGTTGTAGTTGAAAGCGACTTAAGTATTATAGCCATCGTTGGTGACAACATGAAAAACCACCAAGGATTAAGTGGTAAGATGTTTAGTTCATTAGGAAAAAATAACGTAAACATTAGAGCAATTGCTCAAGGAGCATCTGAAAAAAACATTTCAGCAGTAATCAAAAGAGTTGATGCAAAAAAAGCTTTGAATACTTTACATGAGCAATTTTTCGGAGACAATATTAAACAACTCAACTTGTTTGTAACTGGTGTTGGTAATGTTGGTAATCGTTTCTTAGCGCAATTACATCAACAGAAAGAGTATCTACAATCTCAACTAAAATTAAATATAAGAGTTATAGGGATCTCTAACTCTACTAAAATGTATTTTGATGAGGAAGGTGTTGATTTAGAAAACTGGAAAGAACTATTACTGAATAAAGGTGAATCAACAAGTTTAGATAGCTTTTTGAATAGAGCAAAACAACACAACTTAAGAAACAGTGTATTTGTTGATAATACTGCTAATGAGGAAGTTTCTCAAATGTATCAACACTATTTAGAAAATAACATTGCAGTGGTTACTTGTAATAAAATTGCTTGTGCATCAGAGTTGAATAACTATAAAACTTTAAAAAAGGTTTCTAGTAAATTCAACGCTCCATTCTTATTTGAAACCAATGTTGGAGCTGGATTACCAATAATAGATACACTTAAAAATTTAATTGCTTCAGGTGATCGTGTTCACAAAATACAAGCGGTATTATCCGGAAGTCTAAATTTTGTATTCAACAATTTTAATGATAATGTAACTTTTCACAATATCGTTGCAAAGGCACAAGAAGAAGGTTATACAGAACCTGATCCTAAAATAGATTTAAGTGGTGTAGATGTTGCTCGTAAAATTCTAATTTTAGCTAGAGAAAGTGGTTATGAATTAGAGCTTTCTGATATAGATAATAATTCATTCTTACCACAAGAAAGTTTGAACACTAATAATAATGAAGAATTTTATAAAAGCTTGACGAAATTTGAAAATCATTTTCAAGACATCTATGCTCAAGCCAATTCGCAAAATTGCAAACTTAAATATGTTGCAGAGTTTGAAAATGGTAAAGCTAAGGTTGGATTACAACATATTCCATCAGATCATCCTTTTTATAATTTAGAAGGAAGTGATAATATTGTGTTGTTTTTTACTGATAGATATCCAATTCAACCATTACAAATCAAAGGAGCTGGTGCCGGTGCCGATGTCACTGCTTCAGGAATCTTTGCTGACGTAATTCGAATTGCAAATAACTAAATTAAAATGAATCAAATTAAAATATTCTCGCCTGCAACAGTCGCAAACGTATCATGTGGATTTGACTGTTTAGGCTTTGCTGTAAATGATTTAGGTGATACCATGACATTTACTAAAACTTCAAATAAAGAAGTTAAAATCACGGATATTAAAGGAGCAAACCTTCCATTGGAGGCTGATAAAAATGTGGCTAGTGCAGTTGCTTTATTAATGTTAGAAAAACATTCTGCAGATTTCGGATTAGAAATTTCAATTCAAAAAGGATATTCTCCTGGAAGTGGTTTAGGAAGCAGCGCTGCAAGTGCGGCAGGTGCAGCATTTGCCGTTAACGAATTATTAGGTAAACCATTCTCTCAATTAGAACTTACCAAGTTCGCTATGTATGGAGAAAAGGTAGCTTGTGGTTCTGAAATTGCCGATAATGTTGCCGCAGCTTTATATGGAGGATTCATTTTAGTTCAACAATATGAACCACTAGCTATTGTAAAAATTCCTGTTCCAGAAGAGTTAATGTTAGTTGCAATTCATCCTCAAGTTAAAGTAAAAACTAAAGATGCCAGAGATGTATTACCTGAAAACATTCCATTAACGGACGCTGTTACGCAATGGGCAAATGTTGGTGGTTTAATAAGTGGATTATACTCTCAAAATTTTGAAGTAATTGCAAATTCACTTCAAGACATTGTGGTTGAACCGGCAAGAAAACATTTAATTCCTCATTTCGATTTAGTAAAAGAAGCTGCCATTAATGCTGGAGCTTTAAATGCAGGAATTTCAGGTTCTGGACCAACAATCTTTGCTTTATGTAAAGGAGAAGAAAGCGCGAAAAAAGTATACGACGCAATTGAAGATACATATGCTGATAAAGGTATCGATTTTACAATGGTCTATTCCAAAATAAATACAGAGGGAGTTAAAATTTTAGAACAAAACTAAGCATGAATTATTTTAGTCTTAATCAACAATCAAAATCAGTTTCTTTTAAAGAAGCTGTAATTAATGGATTAGCTCCTGATAGAGGTTTGTATTTTCCTGAAAATATTAGTCCATTACCAGAAGAGTTTATCACAAATATTGATACGTATTCTAATGAAGAAATTGCGTTTGAAGCCATTAAACAATTTGTTGGTGATGAAATTCCAAAATCAACTTTAAAAGAAATTGTTTCAGAAACTATTGATTTTGAATTTCCAGTTGTTAAAGTCCGAGAAAACATTGGAAGCTTAGAATTATTTCATGGTCCTACCCTAGCATTTAAAGATGTTGGTGCGCGATTTATGGCCAGATGCTTAGGTTATTTTAATAATCAAAATCCAGAAAAAGTTACTGTATTAGTAGCAACTTCTGGCGATACTGGTGGTGCTGTAGCTAATGGCTTTTTAGGAGTAAACGGTGTTGATGTTGTTATCTTATACCCTAGTGGTAAAGTCAGTGATATTCAAGAAAAACAGTTAACTACTTTAGGCAAAAACATTACAGCTTTAGAGGTAAATGGAGTTTTTGATGATTGTCAAGATATGGTGAAAACTGCATTTTTAGATGATCAAATTTCAAGAACTTTAACTTCTGCAAACTCTATAAATGTTGCAAGATGGTTACCGCAAATGTTCTATTATTTCTTTGCTTATAAACAGTTGTACAAAAAGCATCCAAATTTAGTATTCTCTGTTCCAAGTGGAAACTTTGGTAATATTTGCGCAGGTATGATGGCACAAAAATTAGGTCTTCCAATTCAACATTTTGTTGCTGCTACCAATGTAAATGACACTGTCCCTGAGTTTATGAAAAATGGAGAGTATAAACCTAAAGCTTCCAAAGCAACAATATCAAATGCAATGGATGTAGGTAATCCAAGTAATTTTATCCGAATTCAGAAATTGTTTAATAATAGTTTCGAAAACTTAAAAGGTGGATTTTCTTCTTTTTCTTTTGATGACGATGCTACAAAAGAATCAATGAAGAGAATTTACAAAGAATCAAATTACATTGCAGATCCACACGGAGCAGTTGGTTATTTAGGTTTAGAAAAACATCAATTAAAAAAGGATGAATATGGTGTTTTCTTAGAAACAGCACATCCTGTAAAATTCTTAGATGTTGTAGAAAGTACATTAAACTTAAAACTTACTATTCCTGAAGAAATACAAGAACTTATAAAAAAAGAAAAACATTCTATTAAGATTAGCACTTATGATGAATTAAAATCTTTTCTAAACGCATAAAAAAAGTCCGAGATTGCTCTCGGACTTTTTTTATTGAATTCAGTTAGAATTACTTTTTGAATAAATTCGTAATATCTTCAGCAGTTAATAATCTTGAAACTTTTACTGTCTCAGCAATTTCAGGATCATCACCACTTGTCATTTGAATTTGTAAGAAAGCCTCTCCGTCTTCTCTTGTATATTTTAACCATACAATTTGTCCATTCGCTTTCATTTTCAATGGATCTCTTGGAACATTTTGGAATCCTTGCATTAATCCATTGTATAATTTATCGATATCATTGTCTACGTTTTTGAAACTAAAGTTTACATATTCGTGCCCAATAGCGTTGATGTTTTTGAAAAAGAAATTATAATCACTTTCTCCAACCTTCTCTAAATACACATAACTCACTTTACCAACAATCTCACTTTGGCTAGTTTCTAAAAATTCAATTTGTGCATAAGCTGCTGAAGAAGAAACTACAAACAATAACAACAATAAAGCTTTTCTCATAATTTTAATTTTAGGGATTTATAATTTTATTAAATCTATTTTAATAACGCCTAAAAATAGAATTATTATATCAATTTTACTATTTTTCGGCGATTAAAAGTGAAAAATGAAAGTTTGTATAGCCGAAAAACCTAGTGTTGCACGAGAAATTGCTAACATTTTGGGTGCCAATACGAAACATGATGGATATTTTGAAGGAAATGGATATGCTGTGACATATACCTTTGGACACTTATGTACTTTATTAGAACCAAAGGACTATAAACCGCACTGGAAAAGTTGGGATTTGAATAATTTACCAATGCTTCCGGACAAATTTAGTACAAAAGTCACTGAAGATTCGGGAATTCAAAAACAGTTTAGAATTGTAAAATCTCTGTTTGATAAAGCAGATGTAGTTATAAACTGTGGGGATGCTGGTCAAGAAGGAGAATTGATACAGCGTTGGGTTATTAATCAAGCTAATTATAAAGGTAAAGTTCAGCGATTATGGATTTCTTCACTTACTGAAGAAGCTATAAAAGAAGGTTTTGATAATTTAAAAGACGAAGAAAGTTATAATAACTTGTACTATGCAGGGTATTCTAGAGCAATCGGAGATTGGTTATTAGGATTAAATGCAACACGATTATATACTGTAAAATTTGGTGGTTACAAGCAGGTATTATCAATTGGTAGAGTCCAGACTCCTACTCTGGCCATGTTGGTAAATCGTTTTAATGAAATTAAAAACTTTAAACCACAACCATATTGGGAGTTACAGACTACTTATAGAAATACAGTGTTCAATTGTGAAGAAGGTAGATTTTTAAAAAAGGAAGAAGGACAAGCATTTGCTGATAAGGTAAAAGAATCTGATTTTGAAATCATTTCTGTTACTAAAAAGAAAGGAAAAGACTATGCACCTAAGCTTTTTGATTTAACAGGTTTACAAGTATATTGTAATAATAAATTTGGTTTTTCAGCTGATGAAACTTTAAAAATAGTTCAAAAGCTTTACGAAATGAAGGTTGTTACTTATCCTAGAGTAGATACAACATTCTTACCTAATGATATCTATCCTAAGGTTGCTGGAATACTTCAAAGACTAACTAATTATAGTGAAATTACTGCTCCTCTTTTGGGTAAGAAAATAAAGAAGTCAACCCGAGTATTTAACGATAAAAAAGTTACAGATCACCATGCTATAATTCCTACAGGAATTCAAACCAATTTGCAATATAATCAGCAACAAGTTTATGATATTATTGTAAGAAGATTTATTGCTGTTTTTTATCCTGATAGTGATATTTCTAATACTTCAGTAATTGGAAAAGCAGATGAAGTTTCATTTAAAACTACAGGAAAAGAAATACTAACTAAAGGATGGAGAGTAGTTTTTGAATTTAATGAAGAACCTAAAAAAATAAATACTGAACAAAGTATACTTCCTAATTTTGAGAAAGGTGAAAAGGGTCCACATGAACCAAGTTTCCTTGAAAAAGAGACTAAGCCACCTCGAAATTATACGGAAGCGAGTTTACTTCGTGCTATGGAAACAGCCGGTAAACAAGTAGATGATGATGAAATGCGTGAATTAATGAAAGAGAATGGAATTGGAAGACCATCTACACGTGCAAGTATAATTGAAACCTTGTTCAAAAGAAAATATATTGAACGCCAAAAGAAATTAGTAGTTCCAACACAAACTGGAATTGACTTAATTGCTCTTATTGACAATGAACTTTTAAAATCTGCTGAATTAACTGGGCTTTGGGAAAAAAGATTAAAAGAAATTGAACGTGGTGAGTTCCATGCAAGTTCTTTTATTAAACAAATGAAGGCCATGGTTGATCATTTAGTTTATGAAGTTCGTTCTAGTAAAAAAACTGCACGTCTATCCGCTGAAAACAATACCCAAAAACCAACAACAGCAAAGAAAAAAACATCAACTAAGAAAACAGTAGTTGGTAAGGATTGTCCTAAATGTAAAAAAGGAAATTTACTAAAAGGGTCGTCTGCATATGGATGTTCAGATTATAAAAACGGATGTAATTTTAAACTTCCTTTTTCTTTTATGGAAAAGAAAATATCTGAAAGTCAACTTATTCGATTGTTAGACAAAGGAAGCACAACGAACTTAAAAGGTTGGAAATCGGAAAATGGTAAAATAGAAGGGCTGATTCGTTTTGATGATAATTTCAACCTTAAATTAGAACCAAAGAAAGGAGCTACAACAAAAAAGGTTCCAGATACAATTACGTGTCCTAAATGTAAAAAAGGCACCGTTTTAAAAGGTAAATCTGCCTATGGATGCTCTGAATATAGCAATGGCTGTACTTTTGTTTTTCCTTTTGCAAAAATTAAAGAACTAGCTAATGGTAAAGAGTTAACAAAGGAATTAGTTTACCAGATATTACAATCTCATTAAAGTAATGAGTAGTTATTTTTGATAAAAAGAGATTACAAAATATATTAAAAAACTAATTCTTTTGACTATAATAAAAACTCTTATGTTTTTCTAGATTCTTAATAGAACTCTCAATCCATTTGGCATAAGTTTCATTTTTCTCTTCTTCCGTAAGTTGCCAATTAATCTCAGACTTCCTTAGTCTTGTTGTAACATCCTGAAGAACAATTGCAGCTGCTACAGATATATTCAAACTCTCTGTAAAACCAACCATTGGAATTTTTAAGTATCCATCTGCATTTTCCAACATAAAATCAGAGACTCCTTCTCTTTCTACACCAAATACAAAAGCGGATTTCTTGGTAATATCAAAATCTGACAAATAACAAGAATCATTATGCGGAGTAGTTGCTATGATTTGATAACCTTTATTTTTCAAAGCATTAAAACAATCTTTAGTATTGCTGTTTTCATCTTTAAATCGATGAAAATCCAACCATTTTTGACTGCCCTTTGCTATTTTTCTAGAAACTTTATTTATGTAACTATTTTCAATCGTATGTACATCTTGTATTCCGAAAACATCACAACTTCTCACTACAGCACTGGCATTGTGTGATTGAAAAATATTCTCCAATACAACCGTAAAATGTCTAGTTCTATTGGAAATTACTTCTTTAAAAATTCGTCTTCTTTTCTCTGTTACAAACTCTTCTAAATATTGTAATAAGTTTTCATCTACCATAAAGCAAACTTATAAAAATTATTATTTTAGACTTATGAAAAAAATAGTTGTTTTAACAGGTGCAGGAATCAGTGCTGAAAGTGGAATAAATACATTTAGAGATGCTAATGGATTATGGGAAGGTCATGATATAATGGAGGTTGCCTCACCAATTGGTTTTGAAAATAATCCTGCTTTAGTATTAGATTTCTATAATAAGCGTCGTCAACAATTATTTGAAGTAGAACCTAATGAAGCTCATCATAACTTAAAACGCTTAGAATCGCAATATGAAGTTCATATTATTACACAGAATGTAGACGATTTACATGAAAGAGCAAACAGTTCAAACATTTTACATTTACATGGAGAACTTTTAAAAGCAAGAAGTTCAGCTGTCAATGATTTTATTTGTCATTGGGAAAAGGATATTAACTTAGGTCATCTAGCGAAAGATGGATCTCAATTAAGACCTCATATTGTTTGGTTTGGTGAGGATGTACCATTACTAGAAAAAGCAGTAGAAATTACCGAAAAGGCTGATATTTTAGTTATCATAGGAACTTCGATGCAAGTATATCCTGCAGCCAGCTTAATAAACTTTATTAAGGATGAAACTCCGATTTACTTTATAGATCCTAAACCTTATATAAACAAAAACGCCTTTAATAATTTAACTATTATTAAAGACGTTGCTACCTTGGGGACAGATAAACTATTAAAAATGCTTATGCATTAATTTTTAACGTATGTAATCATTAAATTATCGTCTGCTGCTCCCTTTACATCTTCTACTAGCTCAACAATTAGCTTATCACTAGAAATTTCAATAATTCTATGAAAAACCGTATCTGAACCAGAAATTTTAATCATCTTTTTGGTCTTATCGTAATTCCATGAAGAAGTTTCCATCTCTCCAAAGTGAGATTCTTCAACTTTTCCATCTTTAGAGAATAATAACCACTCATCTTCTTTATTTGAAGATAATTCAGGTTCCTCTCCTTTCTCCTGTACTGATTCTATAAACCATTTACCAGAAGTAAGAATTCCTTCTACATCCTGAGCATTAACTGCAAAAGATGCTAGACCTAAAAAAAATGCAAATACTATTTTTTTCATTATATACAGATTGTGTTTCTATTCAAAAATAAGCAAAAGTTAGACCAAAAATAAATTATGTTGATAATTAACTTATAATTTTTTCGAAAAAGGCAAATAATTCGCCATTTGATATACTACTTCCTTTCTCTATTAAGTCAAAGATTTCAGGGTTTCTTTCTTCAGAATATGGTTTGTTACCATGTAAAAAAGAAACTTCTGGGGATTTATAATGTTCTAACAACCAAGTATAACCATTTTGAGTTAATAAGTCAATATCTTTTTCAACTTTTATTACAATTCTTTTTATTTCTTGATCCTCACACTTGAATAAATTAATTGTTTTTGGAGAAAAGTGTTCTAAAAATTTAGTTCTTGTCAGTACATCTTCCCAAACAACATCACTAAATAAATTCATCTCTTCCTCTGCAAGTTTCGGATTCTCAGCTTTAATCGTGGTCCACTCCTTAACATCAATACTTTGAGTAGCTAAAAATTGCGCAAACTCTTGATGTAATGATTCAAATTGCTCTTTCGTAAGTTGTCTATATTTCATTTGGCAATTTTAAGAGTAAATTTGGATTTGGGCAATTTTGTTCATAAAATTTAACTTCCAATTCTGAACAAACTCCTGGATAATCACCTTCTTTATTTTCTATATCTAAAATAAGTTGAAAATGTAAATGTGGAGCATAGTCACCATTCACTTCACTTTTACCTAACGTACCTATTTCTTCGCCTTGAGTTACACTCTGACCAATTTTAAGATTTTCAATAGAAGATAAAGCTAAATGACCATAAAGAGAATAAAAAGTTTTTCCTTCAATATTATGCTCTATAATAATTGTTGGTCCGTAATCTCCATGGTTTAAATTATTTTTAAAACTGTGGATTTTACCATCTAAAACTGATAAGACCTTCGTTCCTTCATCACACCATAAGTCAATTCCTAAATGAATATTTCTTTCATTAGTATCCGAAGTATTAAAATATGAACTTCTCTTATATATGTCTCTCTTCTCTAAATATCCACCGTAAGCAACTTTAGCTTTCTTTTTATTTAAAAATGACTCTAAATAATTTTTCCATTCTAATGAAGATGAAACATCAAAAGAGTTTAATTCTTTATTATTTGAAGAAATTGAAACTGGAACGTAATCCGATAGTTCAATGGATTGATCTATTACTTTAATTGGAGTATCAGTAATAGTTTTTAAAAAGTTTGTCATTTTGTAAAAATAAAAAAGTGCAGCTAGAAAAACTAACTGCACTTAGAAAACTCTGGTTTATAACTAGTTTCTATTAACTGTTATCGAATTTGAGAGGTCAAAACATCCTTTTAAATCGTTGGCGTTTTTACCCATTTCTAATCCTTCCAATCCATCTTCATAACGGATATACCAGATTAGACATACTCCAACTCCTGCTCCATCAAAGTTTACACCTTCTAAAGCAGCCATTGTTGGCGGTAATCCTAAAATATTACCCATATCATCTGTTACGATGAAAGAATTATTAGCTCCAACAGGAGTTCCTGTTAAAGTAATTCCTGAAACGTTATCTGCAGTTCCATCAACAGTAAAGTTAAATGGACCTCCATTTAATGTTCCTGCTTCTGTTGGAGAACAACGTAATACTTCAATTGAATTAGATAAACTAAATAGTCCTTTTAAGTCATTAGCATTTTTACCCATTTCTAACCCTTCTAATCCATCCTCATAACGGATATACCAGATTAAACAAGTTCCAGCTCCTGCTCCATCAAAGTTCACACCTTCTAATGCAGCTAATGTTGGTGGTAATCCTAAGATATTACCCATATCATCTGTTACAATAAATGAATTATTAGTTCCGACCGGAGAACCTGTAACTGCAACTCCAGATACATTATCTGCTGTTCCATCAACTGTAAACTTGAAAGGACCTCCTGTTAATGTTCCTGCCATTGGAGCAGCAACTCTATCTACAATAATTTCATTAGATAAATCGAAACATCCAGATAAATTATTAGCATTTTGTCCCATTGCTAAACCTTGGATTCCATCTTCGTAACGTAAATACCAAATTAAACATCTTCCGACTCCAGCTCCATCAAAATCAACACCTTCTAAAGCCGCCATTGTTGGAGGTAATCCTAAAATATTCCCCATATCATCAGTTACCACAAACGTGCTATTTGTTCCTTCAGGAGAACCTGTTACTGCAATACCAGAAACGTTATCTGCTACACTATCTCCAACTCCAAACTTAAATGGCCCACCAGTTAATGTACCTGCTTCAGTTTTCGAACGAATAACATCAATAGAATTAGATAAACTGAATACTCCACTTAAATTGTTTGTATTCTCTCCCATTGCTAATCCAGTTAATCCATCTTCATAACGAATATACCAGATTAAACACTTTCCAGCTCCTGCTCCGTCAAAATCAACACCTTCTAATGCAGTTAATGTTGGAGGTAAACCTAAAATATTCCCCATGTCATCTGTAACAATAAATGAACTGTTCGTTCCTACCGGAGAACCAGTAACGGCAACACCAGAAACGTTATCAACAGTTCCATCTACACAGAAATTAAATGGCCCACCAGTAAGCATTCCAGCAACTGGTCCTCCATTTCTATTTACTGTAATTGAATTAGATAAATCGAAGTTTCCTTTTAAGTTATTTGCATTTTGACCTACTTCTGCACCTTCAATTCCATCTTCAAATGCTAAATGCCAGATTAAACAAACACCTACTCCTGCTCCATCAAAATCAACTCCTTCTAAAGCAGCTAATGTAGGAGGTAATCCTAAAATATTCCCAGTATCGTCTGTAATGACATACGTAGTATTTGCTCCTTTGATATCACCCGAAAGTGTAATTCCAGATACATTATCAGCTTTACCATCTACAAAGAATGTAAACGGACCACCACTCAATGTACCTCCTTCTGTTATTACAACATTATCATCATCATCACATGATGTAAATGTTAGTGCTAAGGCTAAAAATCCTAATAGTAATTTTCTCATGGTTGTAATTTATATAACGGTTTATACAAAACTATTCCAAGAGATTTTTATAAAATGTAAGCTAGCTTACATTTAGGCAGTTTTTTTCAATAATCTGATTTCTTTTCTATTAAAATCAATGATTTCATTGTGTTTTAATTCGTTTAATAATGAATTTAATGTAGGACGTGAAGTACCAATTAATGAAGCAATATCTTTTTGAGTATATGGATGTCTTATGACATGATCACCTGTTTGATCACATTCATATCCATAATCTTCACAAAGTTCATCTAAAAACTCAAGTAGTCTTGTTTTAGCGTCTTTAAAAAGTAAAAGTTCTAGTCTTCGTTCTAATCTTTTAATACGTAAACCAATGAATTTATAAATTTTAAAACTTATCGAAACATTATCACGCATTAATTGAAACATGGTATCTTTTGATACTGGACAAATTGAAGTAGTATTGTCTATAGATTGTGCAAATTCATTTCTTTTATCAATACCTAAAAGTGCTTTTTCACCAAAAATTTCTCCTTTGGTTAATATTGCTTTAATGACTTCCTCTCCATCTTCAGTATAATAGCCTAGCTTAACCTTACCTTTATCAATAAGGTAGATTTTATTAGCGTTATCGTCAGTAAAATAAATGTAATCACTCTTTTTATACTTATCAATATCGTGTTCCTTTTTGTACGCTGGATACTTATGTGGACACAATATTTTAAAGAGATTTACATCTTCAAAATACCATAAAGCACTCATAGTTCTGCAAGTTTATAATAGTATGTCCTGAAAATAGTAAATTCCTTACAATAGAATTGATGAAATTTTCAAAGTTTATATACTTATTTTTTCAACTAGATTCTCAATCATTTGAACACCAAGGTTTAATTGCTCAATTGAAACAAATTCATTAGCTCTATGTGCTTGTTCAATTGAACCTGGGCCACAAATAATACTTTCAAAACCAGCTTCAGCAAATTGTCCTGCCTCCGTTGCATACGCAACATAACTAGGAATATTATTACCTGATATTTCTGAAACTAAATCAACTATAGATGCATCTTCCTCGGTTTGCAGTCCTGGCACAGGTGGATGCAATAATTCATTTTCAATTTTAAAGTCGGGAAAAATCTTTCTTTTCTCTTCTTGAAGTTCGTTACAATACTCTTGAAAATCATTTACAATATCGGTTATACTATCTTCAGGAATAGATCTTACATCCCATTGAAACACTGTACTTCCAGCAACAACATTCGTAGCAATTCCTCCTTTTATTTGACCAACATGCAATGTTGAATGTGGTGGTAAAAAAGATTCATTTCTTGTGTTCGAAGCTAACTCTTTCATTTTATTTTCAAGCCATAAAATCAACCTAGTACTTTCATGTATAGCACTAACTTCTTTTTCTATTCTACTGCTATGCCCCTGACTTCCATTAACCGTTGTTTCAACATATAAAACTCCTTTTTGACCAACAATGGGTTGCATCATAGAAGGTTCTCCAATGATTGCATACTTCGGCTTTTCGGAATAATAAGAATTGATATGTTCAGCTAATTCAGGAGCTCTTAAACAACCAATTTCTTCATCATATGAAATGGCAAAATAGATTGGAACAGACAAATCTGCTTGAACCATTTTAGGTAAAACTGATAAAAAACAAGCCAAGTAACCTTTCATATCGCAAGCTCCTCTTCCATATAACCTGCCTTCTTTTTCAACAAGTTCGAAAGGATTGGTATCCCAAGGTTGTCCTTTTACAGGAACAACATCTGTATGTCCCGAAAGAATTATCCCGCCGTCTACTGCTGGTCCAATTCTACAATGCAATGAAGCCTGAGTTTTTTCTTCATTGTAAACATAAACAGTTTCAATATTATACTGTTTTATATAGTCAGTAATCCAGTTTACTAAATCAAGATTATTTTGTTTACTTAATACATCAAAACTAACAAGTTTTGCTAATATCTCTTTCGCTGTCATTCTAATAATTTATAAAAGTAGCAATTGTTAAAACCGTCCATGAAAGTACTAATATTATCATCACTAACGGTAAAATAAATTTGAACCATCTGTTCAATGGAACTCTGCACATACTAAGCATTCCTATCAACCCTCCTAAAGTTGGATTTACCAAATTTGTAACTCCATCACCTATTTGAAATGCTAATATTGTTGTTTGTCTAGTTAATCCTAAAACTTCACCTAATGGAATCATTACAGGTAATGTTGCTAGTGCTTGCCCACTTCCAGAAGGAATAAACAAGTTGATAACACCTTGTGAAATAGACATTCCTACGGCTGCAAAAAATTGAGGTAATCCCTGTAAGATATTAGACATTTCATAAGAAATTGTATCACCAATATTACTCATATCCATCAATACTTTTATAGTTGTCGCGAAACCAACCATAAATGCACCAGGAGCCGCTTTAGAAACTGATTTTAGAACTGTTTCACTAAATGTATTTTGATCCATTCTAGTTACTAATCCTACTAAAATTGAAATGATTAGAAAAATCGCAGATAACTCAATAAAATACCATTTGTAGGAAAATACTCCCCATACAATAACTCCTAACCCGACAATAAAAATTGATAAAACAAGAATATTTATACCAGTAATTCTATATTCTGATATTGGTTTAGACAATTGAATTCCACTTTCATCTAAACCTTTACCTAAGGATTTAGCAGGTGAATCTGATATTTTCTTTAAATATCGAATATTATACATTGCTAATATAAATAGCGCTGTAATACATAATAGTGTTCTTAATAATGCTCCCGAAAACAAAGGAAGTTCTGCCAATTTATGACCAATACCCACCGTGTATGGATTGATTGGCGATAAACCAAAACCAATTGTAACAGCAGCGACAGAAATTCCTGCAGCTAAAATTAAATCACCGCCAATTGCAATACTTAATACGGCAGCAATTGGAATCATCGCAATATTATGTTCGTAACCTACAAACACACCTAATGCTCCATAAAAAAATGTAATTAAGAACACGATTAAATATCTCTTTTCGTTTCCTAATTTTCTCACTAACGTACCTGCAGCATTTTCAATAGCTTTTGATTTCTCGATAACTCCGAACATAATTCCTCCAGCTAAAACAATAAAAATGATATTTACTGCAGTCTGAAAACCTAAAGGAATTGCCTTGAATATATCAAAAAAGCCAATTGGAGAACTCTCTATTTTAGTGTAAGAGTTTGGGATTACTGTATTTTTCCCATCTATTAAAATACGTTCAAACTTACCAGCCGGTATTTTATGAGAAAGTGCTGAAACCAATAAAATTATTAGAAATAATAAGGTTAAAGCGTGCGGGATTTTAATATTTTTCAAGAGATTGATTTAAAACATACATATCTTCCAAAAATAAAAAAGTGCAGTTAATTACTGCACTTTCTTTTATAATATTTGATATCTAGAAATTTAAGCGTTTTGTTTTTTTATCAAATTCAACGCTGAACCTTCATTGTACCATTCTATTTGACCTTGGTTATACGTATGATTTACTTTAATAGTATCCTTACTACCATCAGCATGAACAACCTCTATTGTTAATGGTTTTCCAGGAGCGAATTCATGTAAATCTAAAAAGTTAAACGTATCATCTTCCTGAATTAAATCATAATCAGCTTCATTATCAAAAGTTAAACCTAACATTCCTTGTTTCTTTAGGTTAGTTTCGTGAATACGTGCAAATGATTTTACAATTACTGCCACTACTCCCAAATGACGTGGTTCCATTGCTGCGTGCTCACGAGAGGAACCTTCTCCATAATTATGATCACCAACTACAACAGTTGGAATTCCAGCTGCTTTGTAGGCTCTTTGCGTTTTAGGAACAGCATCATACTCTCCATCAATTTGACTTTTAACAAAATTGGTTTGTTTATTATAAGCGTTTACTGCTCCAATTAAACAGTTATTAGAAATATTATCTAAATGTCCTCTGTAACGTAACCATGGACCAGCCATAGAAATATGATCTGTAGTACATTTTCCAAAAGCCTTGATTAATAGTTTTGCCCCTTTAATCTCATTACCAATTGGTGTAAATGGAGTTAATAATTCTAATCGTTCAGAATTTGGATCAACTGAAACTACTACTCCACTTCCATCAGCAACAGGTTCTAAGTAACCGTTTTCTTTTACTTCAAATCCTTTTGGAGGCAATTCCCATCCCGTTGGTTCATCTAACATTACTTCTTCACCATTTTCATTGATTAATTTATCCGTTATTGGATTGAAATCTAATCTTCCCGCAATTGCAATTGCAGCAACTAATTCTGGAGAAGCAACGAATGCATGTGTATTCGGGTTTCCATCTGCACGCTTCGCAAAGTTTCTATTAAAAGAATGAACTATACTATTTTTCGGTGCATTTTTAGGATCTTCATAACGCGCCCATTGACCAATACACGGTCCACAAGCATTGGTAAAAATAGTAGCATCTAACTTTTCAAATACATCAAGAATCCCATCTCTTTCTGCAGTATAACGAACTTGTTCTGACCCTGGATTAATACCAAATTCTGCTTTGGTTTTTAATCCTTTATCTAATGCCTGTTGAGCTATAGAAGAAGCACGAGATAAATCTTCATATGAAGAATTTGTACAAGATCCGATTAATCCCCACTCCACTTTTAATGGCCAATCGTTAGCATTTGCTTTTGCCGTCATATCAGGACCAGCTTCTGTAGATAAATCAGGAGTAAATGGCCCGTTTAATAATGGTTGTAACTCTGATAAATTAATTTCTATAACTTGATCAAAATACTGCTCTGGATTAGTATATACTTCAGGATCTGCGGTTAAATAACTCGCCACTTCATTTGCTGCATCCGCAACATCTTCTCTATCTGTAGCACGTAAATAACGTTCCATAGACTCATCATAACCAAAAGTGGAAGTTGTTGCACCAATTTCCGCTCCCATATTACAAATAGTTCCTTTTCCAGTACATGACATTGCTGTTGCACCAGGTCCGAAATACTCAACTATTGCTCCAGTTCCTCCTTTAACAGTTAGAATTTCTGCAACCTTTAATATAACATCTTTAGGAGCTGTCCAACCTGATAATTTACCAGTTAACTTTACTCCAATTAATTTTGGAAATTTTAATTCCCAAGGCATTCCAGCCATAACATCAACTGCGTCAGCTCCACCTACTCCGATGGCAACCATTCCTAATCCTCCTGCATTCACAGTATGGGAATCAGTACCGATCATCATTCCGCCAGGGAACGCATAATTTTCTAAAACTACTTGGTGAATAATTCCTGCTCCTGGCTTCCAAAATCCAATTCCATATTTATTTGAAACCGATTCTAAAAAATTGAAAACCTCGTTACTTGTGTTTAAAGCATTTTGTAAATCACTACTTGCCCCATTTTTTGCTTGAATTAAGTGATCGCAATGTACCGTAGTTGGAACTGCAACTTTTGCTTTTCCTGCTTGCATGAATTGCAATAAAGCCATTTGCGCAGTTGCATCCTGACAAGCCACTCTATCAGGTGCGAAATCCACATAATCCTTTCCTCTTTGAAAAGCTTTTGTAGGATTTCCGTCCCAAAGATGCGTGTATAATATTTTCTCTGCTAAAGTTAAGGGCTTACCAGTAATTTTACGAGCAGCATCCACTCTTTCCACTACTTTACTGTAAACCTCTTTTATCATTTCTATATCGAAAGCCATAAAATTTGAGTTGTTTTTAATCAGTCTGACTAATTTAGCAAAAAAATGAATAGAAAATTCTTATAAATTAACTCCATAAAAAAAGCTCAAGTTTAAAAACTTGAGCTTATAATATTTATGATAGTTGCTAATTATACAACTAAAAGCTTTTGTGAAGGCTTGAATTTAGTTAACACAATTCCTTCAACAGCAGCCTGATACTCTTCTAATGTTGGAGTTCTTCCTAAAATTGAAGATAATACAACTACAGGAGTTGATGATAACAAAGATTCTCCTTTTTTCTCTTGTGAATCTCTTACAACACGACCTTGGAATAAACGAGTTGATGTTGCCATTACAGTATCTCCTGGCTCAGCTTTTTCTTGGTTACCCATACAAAGGTTACATCCTGGACGCTCTAAATATAAAACGTTTTCATACTTTGTACGCGCTGCTGCTTTTGGAGCATCATCATCAAATACAAATCCAGAATACTTAGCTAAAACATCCCAATCACCTTCTGCTTTTAACTCATCAACAATGTTGTATGTTGGAGGAGCTACAACTAAAGGTGCATTAAACTTAACTTCACCTTGTTGAGCTTCAATGTTCTTTAACATCTGAGCTAAAATCTTCATATCTCCTTTGTGAATCATACATGATCCAACAAATCCTAAATCAACTTTCTTAGTTCCTCCGTAGAAAGATAAAGGTTGAATATTATCGTGAGTATAACGCTTAGAAACATCTTCGTTATTTACATCTGGATCAGCAATCATTGGCTCAACAATCTTGTCTAAGTCAATAACAACTTCTGCATAATACTTCGCATCAGCATCTGGTCTTAAAGCTGGTCTACTTCCTGACTCTAATTCAGCAATACGATTATTAGCTTTATCAACTAAACCTTGTAAAACTTGTTTCTCATTATCCATTCCTTTATCGATCATAATTTGAATACGATCTCTAGAAATTACTAGTGATTCAATTAATGTTTCATCCTCTGAAATACAGATAGAAGCTTTAGCTTTCATTTCTGCAGTCCAATCTGTAAATGTAAATGCTTGATCAGAAGTTAATGTACCAATGTGTACTTCGATAATTCTTCCTTGGAATACATTCTCTCCTTCAAACTGATCTAACATTTGTTGTTGTGTAGCATGAACTACGTCACGGAAATCCATGTAAGGAACCATATCTCCTTTGAAAGTTACTTTAACTGACTCAGGAATTGGCATTGTTGCTTCACCTGTTGCTAATGCTAAAGCTACTGTTCCAGAATCCGCTCCGAAAGCAACACCTTTTGCCATTCTCGTGTGTGAATCTCCACCAATAATAACATCCCAATCATCAACAGCGATGTCGTTTAATACTTTGTGAATTACATCAGTCATCGCATGGTAAACTCCTTTAGGATCACGTCCTGTGATTAAACCGAAGTCATTCATAAACTTCATTAATCTAGGAATGTTAGCTTTAGATTTGTCATCCCATACAGAAGCTGTGTGACATCCTGATTGATATCCAGCATCTACAATTGGAGAAATAACAGTTGCTGCCATCATTTCTAACTCTTGAGAAGTCATTAATCCTGTAGTATCTTGAGATCCTACGATATTAACTTCTACACGAGTATTAGAACCTGCATGTAATGTAACTCCCGGAGTATTTCCTACAGCGTTTCTATTGAAAATTTTCTCTACTGCAGTTAATCCTTGACCTTCAATTGAAATTTCTTTAGAAGGAGCATATACTTGAGGAACATCAATTCCTAAAACTTTACAAGCAAAAGTTTGTAATTTCTTACCGAAAACTACAGCGTAAGAACCTCCTGCTTTAATAAACTCCATCTTTTGAGGAGTTAATGCAGTTGATATATCTTTCAACTCAGTATCTCCATTATATAATTTCTTTTCTTTAGTATTTATAGTAAGAACTGTACCTGTTTTAACAGAATATACTTCTTTTAATATTGGATCTCCTTCTTCATCAACGATAGTATTACCATTCTCGTCTTTCTGCTTCACCCAATTCTTTAAATCAATTCCAATACCTCCAGTTACACCAACAGTAGTCAAGAAAATTGGAGCTATTCCATTTGTTCCAGCAATTACTGGAGCAATATTGATAAAAGGTACATAAGGACTAGAAGGAATTCCTGTCCATAATGCAACGTTATTTACACCTGACATACGAGAAGAACCAACTCCCATTGTTCCTTTCTCTGCAATTAACATTACTCTTTTATCTGGATGTTGTTTCTGTAATGCTAATAATTCATTTTGCATATCTTTATTATGCTCAAACATAGATTGACCGTGTAACTCACGATCTGATCTTGAATGTGCATCTGCACCTGGTGAAAGTAAATCTGTAGAGATATCTCCAACACCTGCTATATATGTTACTACTTCAATCTTTTCATCTATCTCTGGTAACTTCGTAAAGAACTCCGCCTGTGCATAACTCTCTATAATTTCCTTAGCAATAGCACTTCCAGACTTCATTGCTTCTTCTAAGCGCTCAGTATCAGCTTCATATAAAAACACTTGAGTTTTTAATACTTTCGCCGCTTCATTTGCAATTGCATCATCATTTCCTAAAGCTAAATCTAAAAGCACTTCTACTGAAGGACCTCCTTTCATGTGAGATAACTGCTCAAAAGCAAACTCAGAAGAAATTTCCTCTACTACAGTTTCTCCTAAAATGATTTCCTTTAAAAATTTAGCTTTTACACCAGCAGCACTAGTTGTACCTGGTAAAGTATTATATATAAAAAAATGAAGAGAATCTTTTCTATGTGGGTTGTTAGCATCTTTTATTTGTGCAATTACCTCACTTAATAATTCCGCTCCATCGATTGGTTTAGGATGTAAACCTTGACTCTTTCTCTCTTCAATTTCTTGAATGTAATCTTTGTAAGTGTTCATAAATCTTTTTAATGTTAAAGGCTGTTATGAAATCGTTTTCGTTAATTTCAATCAGACAAAAGTACGACTTTAGCTAATATTTTGAAAATAAACAACGAAACTTCGAAATAACTAAATTATCAATAATAAAAACTGTTATTTTTACGAATAATTAAGTTTTAACTCTTTCGAAAAGTTAAAATATTATCAAGTTGATAATTTCGATATGTTTTTTTCATTTCACCATACCTTAAACTAATTCTAAATAAGCTAAAAAAGGAAAAAGCAGATCAATAAGCCGGATTCTGTAACTTAAAAAGTTCTTATCATTTATCTAGGTTTATGATTACTCATAAAATCTATCTGCCTACCCCTTAGAATCGTACGAGTAGCACTCAAGCTCTAATATACGTGGCATTGCACCGCATAGAGTTTACCTGATTTCACTACAGCATTACCTGTACATTCTTTCTGTTGCACTTGTCCTCAGTTTACACTGGACGGATGTTATCCGCTATGCTTACTCTTTGGTGTCCGGACTTTCCTCTAAAGTTTAAAATACTCTAGCGATAAGACTGATCTGCATTATGTATTTATATATCTTTCAAAAGTATCTTCATAAAAAAACCCACTCAAAGATTGAGTGGGAAAATTGCTATGAAAAAGAAAAAGTATCTAGAACGTCTTCTAGATGGTACAAATATACCATATTTTTTTACATGTAACAATAAAAAAATAAAAAATCTTTATTTTTTACGAGAACATGTCCTTCACTTTTTCAAAAAATGATTTGTCGTTTTTTTGAGGATTAGGTGAAAAATTATCATCCCCTAACATTGATTCAAAAAACTTACGTTGATCTTTTGTTAATTCTTGAGGCGTCCACACATTAATATGGATTAAGAAATCACCATTTCCATATCTTTCGATACTTGGTAATCCTTTACCTTTTAATCTTAAAATCTTTCCTGATTGGGTTCCTGCATCAATTTTAATCTTAACCTTTCCTGTTACAGTTTCGATTTCTTTAGAAGTCCCTAGAACTGCTTCAGAAAAATTGATGTATAAATCATAGTGAATATTACTTCCTTCTCTCTTAAGCGTTTCGTGTTGTACTTCTTCAATTAATACTAGTAAATCACCTGGAATAGAGTTTTTACCTGGAGCTTCGTTACCTTTTCCTCCTACTTTTAATTGAACACCTTCTGTAACACCTTCTGGAATATTAATAGAAACCGTTTCTTCCTTTACAATCATTCCATGTGCATCTGCATCATTCGGACGATTATCTATTACTTCACCAGAACCTTGACAAGTACTACATGTAGTTGCGGTTTGCATTCTACCTAAAATAGTATTTGTAACACGCATAATTTGTCCAGAACCGTTACATGTTGAACACGTTTTATACGTTACTCCATCGGCTTGAACTTTACGACGTACTTTCACCTTCTTCTCTACTCCATTCGCGATTTCTTCTAAAGTAAGTTTAACTCTTATTCTAAGATTCCCTCCTTTAACTCTAGCTTGACGACGACCTCCGCCACCAAAACCACCGAAACCTCCTCCAAAGGCTCCTCCAAAAATATCACCAAATTGGCTAAATATGTCATCCATATTCATACCGCCGCCGCCGAAGCCGCCTCCGCCTTCAAACGCTGCATGTCCGAATTGATCGTAACGAGCTTTCTTTTGCTCATCACTTAAAACCTCATATGCTTCCGCACACAATTTAAACTTTTCTTCAGCCTCTTTATTATCAGGATTTTTATCAGGATGATATTTAATCGCCATCTTACGATAAGCCTTCTTGATTTCAGCTTGAGTAGCCGATTTAGAAACTCCTAATATTTCGTAATAATCTTGTTTTGCCATGTTTTTTCAATTATCAATGATCAATAATCGATTATCAATTTGATACTAATTTATTGACCAGTGTACATTGTTTATGTTTATGATTGTCCCACAACTACTTTTGGGTGACGAATAATTTTATCTCCTAACTTATATCCCTTTTCAACGCAATCAATAATCTTTCCTTTTAGATCTTCTGAAGGTGCTGGAATTTGCGTTATTGCTTCATGAGTATCTGCATCAAAATCATCTCCTTGCTTTACATCAATTGCAGATAATCCCTTTTGCTCTAACGTTTTTAGAAGTTTTTGATATATTAATAAAACACCCTTTCTTAGCTCTTCTGCCTCTTTATCATCTTCAATATGTGTCAAAGCTCTCTCAAAATCATCCAAAATTGGCAGTAAAACTGTCATTAATTCCTGACCTGCCGTTTTAAATAATTCAATTCTTTCTTTGGTAGTTCTCTTTTTATAATTTTCAAACTCTGCAAATAGACGTAAATATCTGTCTTTCTCAGCTTTTAATAAATCCTCAGTTGTTGGTTCTTCTTTCTTTGTTTCCTCTTTATTTTCAGCAGCATTATCTTCAGGATTTATTTTTAAATCACCGTTTTCAACAGCATCTTTAATCTCATCCTCCTTTGTATATTCACCTTTACTCATTGTAAAATAGTTTCTTTATAATTTTCTCATACAAAATTAGCAAGAATACTGCCATTAGTTAAATAATGCCATATTGACATTAACATAAATCTAATACAAGTATAGTTTTAATTTAAAACCAATCTAAAACCACATTCTTATTTTTTTATTACCTTGTCTTTCAATAAAATATAAAACACCCCTATTATGAAAACGACTTTATTAAAAGTTTTAACTGCTAGTTTAGTATTAATTACTGTTTCGTGTAAAAGTAATCCAGCTGAAAGTCCAGAACATAAGGCTTTAGTGGCAGAACATGAAACAATGATGAAAACTCATGAAGAAATTGAAAAGAAACACGCTGCAATGAGCGATGATCATAGTAAAATGGTTTCTTCTCATAAAGATTTAGAAAATGATTCGATTCATGTAGCTAATGAAAAAAATCATGCAACAATATTGAGTTCTCACACTTCTTTGATAGAAAAACACAAACTTCTTGTTGAAGAACATAAAGCTCTTGAGGAAAAGCATGCTACAGGTAAAATTAGCTTAGAGGAAATGACTAAAGATCATGAAAAACTTAAGAAACAGCATTTAGAAATGATTGACGAACATCATAAAATGCTTAAAGATCATGAAACTGTAAAGGCTGAGGACACAAAAATGTTAGAAGAGCATAAAGAAGAGCCAAAAGAATCTACTGAAGGAAAGTAGATTTTCAACTTTAACTTACTAATAAAAAAGCATCTAAAATTTAGATGCTTTTTTTTAACATTTATTTTTTCGAGAATCTCTACCTAATTAAAACTTACTTTCATATTTTTAAAATAGTTTAATCAAATATTAACTTAAAAGTCCCTTTGGAAATCATGAAAAAAACAATTTTAAACGTGAAAGGTGCTACTACATTAAGTAAAGCACAACAACAAGAAGTAAATGGAGGAATCGATTTAATCGGTTACGGAGATTTAAGTAAATGCGGATGCGATTGTGCTGGTAATGTTACTGGTCCATTGTATTGCCAAAAGTTTATGGCTTGTCCTCAAGTTTACACTTGTGAAGAAATTATGTAAAATTAGATTTTTATGTAAAAAAAGGCGTCTGAAACAGACGCCTTTTTTATTTATATCAGAATGTGATACTAATTTTCAATTCTTTCAATTTTTGCACCTAATGCTTGAAGTCTAGGAACAATTTTTTCATAACCTCTATCGATTTGCTCAATATTATTTATGATACTCGTTCCTTTAGCTGATAATGCTGCTATTAATAATGAAATTCCAGCTCTAATATCAGGTGATGTCATTTTAGTAGCTTTCAATTGACTTTGGAAATCATGACCAATTACCGTTGCTCTATGTGGGTCACATAAAATCACTTTTGCTCCCATATCAATTAACTTATCTACGAAGAACAAACGACTTTCGAACATTTTTTGATGAATCAATACTGTTCCTTTGGCTTGAGTGGCCACTACTAAAACAATACTTAATAAGTCTGGTGTAAATCCAGGCCAAGGTGCATCTGCAACAGTTAATACAGAACCATCAATATAATTTTGTATCTCATAACTATCTTGTTCTGGAATATAGATATCATCACCTTTCTTTTCAAGATTGATTCCTAATTTCCTGAATACATTAGGAATTTGACCTAAATCTTTCCAACTTACATCTTTAATTGTTAACTCAGATTTAGTCATAGCAGCCATTCCAATCCAGCTACCAATTTCAATCATATCAGGTAAAATTCTGTGTTCACATCCACCTAAACTCTCAACACCTTCGATAGTTAATAAGTTTGAACCAACACCAGAAATCTTAGCTCCCATACTATTCAACATTTTAGATAATTGTTGAATATAAGGCTCACAAGCAGCATTGTAAATAGTTGTAGTTCCTTTAGCTAATACCGCTGCCATGATAATATTAGCAGTTCCAGTAACAGAAGCCTCATCAAGTAGCATATCAGTTCCTGTTAAACCTTCCTCAGCTTCTACACCATAAAAATATTCTTCTCTATTGTAACGGAATTTAGCACCTAAATTAATGAAACCTTCAAAGTGTGTATCTAAACGACGTCTACCAATTTTATCTCCACCCGGACGAGGAATATAACCTTTACCGAAACGAGCAAGTAATGGTCCAACAATCATAATTGAACCTCTTAACGAACTTCCATCTCTTTTAAAATCTGCACTTTCAAGATATTTTAAATTAATCTCATCAGATTGAAAACTGTATGAATTATCTCCAAGTTTTTCGATTTTCACACCTAATTCTCCTAGGATAAAGATTAACTTATTTACATCAATAATATCAGGAATATTATTAATTACAACTTTTTCTGGAGTTAATAACACTGCACAAATTACTTGTAAAGCTTCGTTTTTTGCTCCTTGAGGCGTAATAACTCCTTTTAATTTATGTCCTCCTTCAATTTTAAATGACGCCATTTACTTTTTTCTGTTTTTAGAATTTTTGTTGTTTGTTTTTTTCTTCCCTTGACTTGTTCTAGTTCTTTGAATACTCTTAGCATCTACAAGTTCATCTTCTCTTCCTTTAAAGTTTATTTGACCATCAGTTAATTCAAATAAATGATCAAATATTACTTCATCATCAACATTATCTTTATTCCAATTTAAATAACATTTTTTCATATGATTTGCAATTGCAAAAGCAAGTGCTTCCTTCATTTCTCCTTCTTCCCAAGTCAATGCAACATCAATCATTGTTTGAATGTTTGTACCATAAAACCTGTATTTAGAAGCAGATTTAGGATATGGTAAAGAATCAGGTTTTTCTCTCAGTTCCTCTTGAGATGGTTGATCATATGGAGAATCTACATCCAATTTAAAATCAGACATAATATGTAACTGATCCCATAATTTGTGTTTAAAATCTGGAACGTCTCTTAAATGAGGTTGTAAATTACCCATTACATCAATTATGGCTTTCGCCATTTTATTTCTTTCTTCTTTCGAAGGTAAGCTTACACAATGATCTACAAGCTTCTGTATATGTCTCCCATATTCTGGGATAATTAATTTTGTTCTTCCTGAATTATATTCTAAATCAAACGTCATATTCGTTTTTTATTTATTGCAAAGTAAGGATTAATTGTCAGTTATCAATTATTGCTTAATACTAATCTTAATTGCTGTTAAAAATGAGTTTTTAACCAATCACTTTAAGTTTAGCAAACTGTAATAATAACTTTTTCTTCCCTGCCGTTGCAAATTGTATTTCTGCTTTTTTATTTGGCCCTTTTCCTTCTAGTCCTACAACCTCTCCTTTTCCAAACCTATTATGTTCTACTATATTTCCAATCACAACTTCACTATCAAATAAATTAGTTTTTGAAGTAACTTCAGAAACCTTCTTCATTTTCCCTTTTGAAGGAATTAAATCGCCAGACTTTTTAGCCATAAATTCCTTACGCTTCTTTTGAATTGGCTTTTGGAAACGGATTTTCTTAGGTGCATCTTCAAATAAACTTGCATCTATAAATCTATTTGCAGAAGGTTCAGGTAATCTTGGAGCTATGTACTCTAGATATTGATCATCTATTTCCTCTAGAAATCTACTCGGTTCTCCGTCTGTAAGTTTTCCCCAACGATATCTGGTTTGTGCATAAGTTAGGTAGGCTTGTTTCTCAGCTCTAGTCAACGCTACATAAAACAACCTTCTTTCCTCTTCTAATTCACTTCTCGTGTTCATACTCATTGCAGAAGGAAATAAGTTCTCCTCTAAACCAACAATATAAACATATGGAAACTCTAATCCTTTAGCCAAGTGAATGGTCATTAATGAAACTCTTGGTGTTTCGTCCTTTTTATCAGAATCAAAATCTGTAGCCAAAGCAACATCTTCTAAAAAGATTGGTAAAGAAGCATCTTCTCCAGCTTCAATTTTATCAGTAATAAAATCTTTTATACCATTTAATAATTCCTGTACATTTTCAACTTTACTTACACCTTCAGGAGTTCCATCTTTCTGTAAATCCTTAACTAACTGAGTTTGTTTCACAACTAAATCAGCAACTTCAAAGGCATTTTTTGATTGTGCCTCAATTTGAAAACGCTGAATCATATTCGCAAAATTCTCAAGTTTTGTTTTCGTACCCGAGTTTACATTTACATCTAAAAGCGGTAATGTTTGAATTACTTCGAAAATAGATTTCTTGTAATGATTAGCGGCAATAGTTAATTTATCTATTGTAGTTTGACCAATCCCTCTTGCTGGATAATTGATCACTCTTTTTAGAGCTTCCTCATCGTTTGGATTGATTAACAATCGTAAATAAGAAAGTAAATCTTTAATCTCTTTTCTTTGATAGAATGAAATACCTCCATAAATTTTATACTTAATATCTTTTTTACGAAGTGCATCCTCCATTGCTCTTGATTGAGCATTGGTTCTATACAAAATGGCAAACTCATCATTAGTGAGTTGATTGTTCATCTTATTATCAAAAATCGATTGCGCTACAAAACGTCCTTCTTCTCCATCTGAAATGGTTCTCATTACTTTAATAGAACCTCCATCATCATTAGCTGTCCAAACTTCTTTATCTAATCTCGTTTTATTTTTAGCAATAACAGAATTAGCTGCATTAACAATATTCTTCGTAGATCGATAATTTTGCTCTAACTTAAAAGTTTTCACATCTGGATAATCCTTCTGGAAATTTAAGATGTTTTGAATATTTGCTCCACGGAAGGCGTAAATACTCTGTGAATCATCTCCTACTACACAGATATTTTGGAAACGATCTGCTAATGCTCTTACAATTAAATACTGAGAATGGTTTGTATCCTGATACTCATCTACAAGTATATATCTAAATCTATTTTGATATTTCGCCAATACATCGGGAAATCTAGCTAACAATTCATTGGTACGTAGTAATAAATCATCAAAATCCATTGCTCCAGATTTAAAACAACGATCCACATATTCTTTATAAATATCACCTGTTTTTGGTCGGCTTGCCATTAAATCTGCCTCTTGTAAGTCAGAGTTATTAAAATACGCTCTAACTGTAATTAAGCTATTTTTAAATGAAGATATTCTACTTAATATTTGCTTAGGTTTGTATCGATCTTTATCAAGATTCATTTCCTTGATAATTGATGTAATTAACCTAACAGAATCCTGAGTATCATAAATTGTAAAATTCGATGGATATCCCAATTTATCGGCCTCTGACCTCAAAATTCTAGCGAATACGGAGTGAAAAGTTCCCATCCATAAATTCTTAGCTTCGCTATATCCTACTACTTTACCAATCCTCTCTTTCATTTCTCGAGCTGCCTTGTTGGTAAATGTTAAAGCGAGAATATTAAACGAATCTACTCCTTGCTCCATTAAATGAGCAATTCTAAAGGTTAATACTCTAGTTTTACCAGAACCTGCTCCTGCAATAATAATCATTGGGCCATCTTTTTGTAATACGGCCGCTCTTTGTGGTTCGTTAAGTTGTTCTAAATAAGTACTCAAAGAATATAAATTTGATAAGTATTTAAAAGTGTTAAATTAGTTATTATTTCTACTTTAGAAACCATAAAAGGTTAAATTTTATTCACAATTTAATCTTTATAAACTTGAGTATATCTTACCTTTAGAATAAAGAAGAAAATATAACAATACTTCATAACAGCTTTTCGCTTTTATGTTTATTATATTTGATACATGAGAAGGTATTAGTTCAGCTATCCTTTTCCGAATCAAATCAAAGAAACGTAATTCAACTATTTAAAATGAAAAAATACAAAGCCCTTCTTTTTCTTTTAGTATCAATTACTGGTTTCTCACAACAATTAAATAAAGATTGTGAGGCTATCGAACAGAAAGTAATTGAATGGAGAAGAGATTTTCACCAAAACCCTGAACTTTCAAATCGTGAATTTAAAACTGCAAAAAAGATTGCAAAACATTTGAAATCTTTAGGTATTGAAACTCAAGAAAATGTTGCCAAAACAGGAGTTGTTGGAATTTTAAAAGGAAAAAAGCCTGGAAAAGTAATTGCTTTAAGAGCGGATATTGATGCTTTACCAGTTGTAGAAAGAAATGACTTAGCCTTTAAATCGACTGTAAAATCGACCTATTTAGGTAAAGAAGTTGGTGTAATGCACGCATGTGGACATGATACACATACTGCAATTTTAATGGGTGTTGCCGAAGTTTTATCGAAGCATAAAGACAAAATAAAAGGAACTGTAAAATTCATTTTTCAACCTGCTGAAGAAGGAGCGCCAGAAGGCGAAGAAGGTGGTGCAGAATTAATGGTTAAAGAAGGAGTTTTAAGAAACCCTGATGTTGATGCAATTTTTGGATTACATATTTCTTCTGGATTAGACGTTGGAACAATTAGTTATAAACCTGGAGGAATTATGGCTGCTTCCCAAACATTTAGAATAAAAGTAAAAGGAAAACAATCTCATGGTTCTAGACCATGGGCAAGTATAGATCCAATTATGATTTCAGCTAAAATTATTGACGCTTTGCAAACTATTATCAGTAGAGAAGTTGACTTAACTAATGAGGGAGCTGTTATTACTGTTGGAAAAATTGATGCTGGTGTTAGAAGCAATATTATTCCCGAATCAGCAGAAATGATAGGAACTATTAGAACTTTAGACTATGGAATGCAAAAACAAATTAATGATAGAATGAAAGAAATGGTGCCTGCTATTGCAAAATCGTACAGAGCCGAGGCAACAATTGAGATTGAAAAAGGTTATCCTATTACGTATAATAATATTGAATTGACGAAACAAGTACTTCCTACACTCCAAAATATGGCTGGGAAAGACAATGTAAAACTTATTAAAGCGATTACAGGAGCAGAAGATTTTTCGTTTTTTCAAAAGGAAATACCAGGATTTTATTTCTTTTTAGGAGGAAAAACTAAGGGAAATAAGAATCCTTATCCACATCATACCCCAGATTTTCAAATTGATGAAAGTGGAATGTTATTAGGCGTAAAAACTATGACACAATTAACTTTAGATTATTTAAATAATTAACAAACTGAATTGAATACATGGAAGACAAAATAATTGAAGGACTTGCATTTGCATTACCTGCTTTGGTAACTGGTGGAGTTGCTTACTTTATGTTTAGTGCTTTTTTACAAAGAGATGAAAATGAAAAAAAGTTTGAAGCCCTTATTCAAAAGAAAAAGGACAGCTTACCAACAAAACTTCAAGCATATGAACGATTACTATTGTTTTGCGAACGTATAAACCCTGCAAAATTATTAACAAGAGTTAATCCTATCGGAGCTGATTCTGATAGTTATGCGCATTTGCTGATTGCAAATATTGAACAAGAATATGAACATAATTTAGTTCAACAAATTTATGTTCATGAAGATGCGTGGAAAGCGGTTGTTGGTTCTAAACTTTCTATTATTAATAAGATTAGAAATACGGCAGAATCTAGTGATAATGCTCAAGTACTCCGAGAAAATTTATTAATTGATTATTCTCAAGTTGAAAGCCCAACAGAGACAGCAATAGCTATTATAAAACAACAAGTTAAGAGACTTATATAAAAGTAAAGAGGTTACCAAAAATGGTAACCTCTTTGTTTTAACAATAAATAGAAATGATGGTTTAAAATCTTGCTTCAAACTAACATCTAAATTTTACTCTTAGTTAAAGTATATTTTTGAAGCTCCTAAAGGCGCATCCATTGTCTTTGTTTTATCTGTAGTACTTAAATCAAAAATGTTTAATTTACTTACATCTGTAAAACTTGCATCTAGAGCATATAGCTTTCCGTCTTTTACTTCAAAACCATATAAATATCCATCAACAGCAGTTAATAATTTTGTAGATGGTAAAGCCGAGGCAGTAACATCCATTGAAAATACATCACTTCCAATTGTGTAATATAACTTACCATCATTAACTACCATTAATCCTGGATGAACTTCATCAGCAAATTCAATTTCAGAAGTAACTGAGTTCGTAGAAGTATTAATTTTTGCAATAGCTGCTTTTGTATGACCAATTACGTTGAAACTAGAATCATATAATGTTCTTCCTTCAGATAACACCACTAATTCATTATTAGAAGTGAAATACATTTCATCTGGTCTGTCTTTTACAGTTACTGTAGCCACATTTTTAGTGCTAATATCAATAACAGAAACAATGTTATTATTAGTGAAAGCTCCCTTATGAGTTACATATAACTTTCCATCTTTTTCCTTGATTCTTTCTGGTCCGTTTCCAACAGAAATTTTTTCAACTAAACTAGAAGTAGTCATATCAATTACAGCGATAAAATCATCTGTTTCATCTGAAGTAGATCCCCAGTTTGTTACATACCCTCTGTTTCCAACAACAGCAATATATCTTGGTGTTGATAATTGATCTGTAATTTGTCCTGTTTTTTGAAATGTGTAACGGTTTACAACAGTTACTGAATTTTGATTATCAACAACAATGTATGCGTTGTCTCCGTTAAAGCTAATTGACTGTAGATATATTCCTAAATCAGTACTATTTACCTTATTATAAATCTTATTCTCAGCTGTGGTGTAATCATTTGAAATGTAAGATATAGAACCAGAGCCAGCTCCGGATCCTTCTCCACTAATTAAAATACCATTTTCATAATCCCCTTTTGGTAAAACAGGATCATTGTCATCGCTACAAGAAGCAAGAAATATTGTTCCTGATAATAATAAGGCTTTAAAAATGAAATTAATTTTTTTCATTGTTTAGAATTTATAGTTTATGTTTAAATTATAGTTAATACCAGGCATAGGTCTATTTTGAACTACCGAATACTTGGTGTTCAAAACATTATTGACTTTAAATCCTATGCTTAAGTTTTGTCCTTCAGTTTTAATTAGATTATAATTACCTCCTATATTAGAAACGGTAAAACGATCTACTACGTAATCCTCATGATTACTTTCTGTTGTATATACTTTATCATTGAATAATAATTGATAAATCATAGAAAAACGATCGTAACTCAATCCAATATTTGAGTTACCTATATGTTTAGGTACAAAAGGTATCGATGTACCTGTTGCTTCATTTACTGCATCTACATATGTATAATTAAGAGATACATTTGCATCAACTTTATCAAATATTGATTGATTATAGTTTACAGCTAATTCAATTCCTTGATTTGTTGTTTCATCAAGATTAATAGGAACCCAAACTCCTGGTCTCGTAGGATCTCCATTTGGTGTCCAAATAATCTTATCTTTTGCATTAATATTGAAATAAGCAACATCAACAAACAATCTTTTCGATTTATATCCTACTCCAAACTCTCCCTGCAATGATGTTTCCGGAATTAAATTTTCATTTCCTTGACCTGGCCAAAACAAATCATTATATGTTGGGACTCTATAGTTTCTCGAGGTATTTGCTCTGAAAAAGAATTTATTGAATGGCGTTAATTTGAAACCAAAAGCATAACTCAAAGGAACATCAAAATCAGAATTATAATCCTTTCTCAACTTAATATCATAAGAAAATGCTCTTTTAACTTTATGATTGAAAATGAAAGCCTGAGAGAATTCTCGTCTATTACGTTCTTGTATTTGATCTGTTCTTCCAAATATACTTTCGAATCGAGTATTCGAAGTTATAGTTGCATTTATAGATGAGAAAGAATAATCAACTGTGACATCTGAATATATTCTGTCTGAATTTCCGAAATTGAAAACATCTAAATTTTTATCTCCGAAATACTTATACTTCTGAAACAAATACCCTAACCTTCCTGTTAATCGCCAGTTGTTCTTTTTATATTCAAGAGATAATAAATTTCTTTGATTTATATCTTGATACTTGTCATTGGCTGAAGTTGGATTTGGTAGTTCTCCAGAAAACAAACGATCACCGAAATAATATGTAGTAAAGAATTGTAAAACTAGTGCGTCTGTAAATTTATACGCATTAGAAAAACTAACTGTATAATTTTCAAAAGCTCCATTTGAATTTCTAAACTCTGAATCTAAAAATGGGTAATCATTGTCCGATTTACTGTAAGAAACACCAAAATTTAAAGCATACTTTTCGGTTGCATACTTTAATTTATACAAACTATTAATTGAAGTAAAACTACCTACTGTACTAACAATTTGATTTGTAAATGTTTTATCTTCTTTAAATTCTAAAACATCGTTCAAGTGAATTGTTCCTCCTATAGCTCCAGATCCAAACTCAATACTTCCTCCTCCACTTCTTACATTTAATTCATCATACAAACCAACCGTTAAAGAATTAAATCCTGTTTGACCGTTATTAATAGAATTAATATTAATACCATTCCACATTACTGCAGTATTTGATGAACTTGTTCCTCTAAAACTAGCAGAACTTGTTCCTCCCACTCCGTGTTCTCTTAAATAAATTGGAGTATTGAAACGTAATAACGTAGTGAACGATTCTAGATTATTTACAATTATAGAATCATTCAAGTTTACCACCTTTAAGGATTTTGAGTTCATTAGCAATCTCTTATTCGCCTGAACTACCACTTCATCCAAAGGATTATACAAACTATCTTTTTGTGCGTTTACTTTAACTATTGTAACACAAAAACAAAAAATGATAAATAAAACTTGCTTCATTATACGTCCTCTAAAAACCTTTATCCCGAAGGTTTGTTATCATATAACTCTTGGCAGGTCTCCTGGCTTGCGTATTGTAACTCACCTTCCCGCTTTCGCAGTGGTAAAAAGTAATAGCTACAATCGTATTAGCTTACAGTTGCGGGAACAGCTTCGGTTTCTCACCGAATTCCCTTTTAATTTATTCCAATGACATTAGAATAAAACCAAAAATCGAGGCAAATTTATGTTTTAATTACAAATTAGCAACTACTAAATCATGATAATTTGCGAATTTAACGTTTAACTCTTGTGAAATTGAGTACTATTCAGTGTAAATAATCACTGTAAAAGCTTAATTTATTGCTAGTCCTTTTTATTAAAATCTACATTTTTTCCATAACTGGATGTTTACTTTTTAAAATCCATTCACACTAAGAGTTGATGATTCATCAAAACATCATTAAATAAAATCAAAAACTCAAGTAAAATGAAAAAATTAAGAAAGCTAATGATCATTGGAATTCTTGCAGTAGGACAAGTTCTAATATCACAAAATCAAACCATCTCTAAATCATTCAGTAAAAAAGCCAATAAACCTTTACTGAACACGATAAAAAATCAATCTTTTACAGGAACTTGGAACACCTCTTTTGGTGAACTAAGACTTAAACAGTCTGGGAATAAAGTGTACGGTGATTATAAAAACGTTGGGAAAATAAATGGAATTTATAACAGCAAAACAAAAAAACTTACAGGTACGTTTACCAATAGAAAGAAAAAAGGATTTATAGAATTCATATTATCTGGAAATAAATTTACTGGTAAATGGGGTTGGAATAAAGGTAAACTTAATAGTACATGGAACGGTACAAAAACTAATTCAGCATCGAAAACTACAGTAACTAAAAACTTAACTGTTTCTAAAAACAAGAACATTAATTGGAAACGAATTTTTAAACAACCTGTGGTTATTAATTCATATAATAAAGGTACTGCACCAAAAGCAAACAGACCAGTTGTAAAAACTGTAAATGGTGAGACTGTTACGGTATCTATAAATGAAAAAGGTAAATTCAGTAATCGCCAGAGAGAAACCAAAACTGTACAAAAGGATAGGGATTGTGTACAAAGAACCTATACCATGGATGTTAATACAAGTACAATTGATTTTATAAAAATGAATCAAAATGCAGATTGGTTACAACCTGGAGCTTTGTTAGAAACTCAATCGGTATTAACGGGAAGCAACGCTGTAGCTTATCAAGCAAGAAATCCTATTAATTTAGCCATTACTGCAAACGGAGAACGAATTATTAAAAGTGTAACTGTTAACAATCCTACTCCTACTCAATTAACTAGTGAAGCTAACAGATTGATTTCTCAATCTAACAGTTATGCATCAGGAGCGGAAATTAAATACGAGTCAAAAGAAATTCATTCAGAAAAGGATTTTGCGTTAAAAGTAAATGGATATTACAATGATATTTCAGGAATCAAAGCTAGTCTAGGATTTAACTTTAGTAAAAAAACGAAACGTAATTATGTACTTGTAGATTTTACACAAAGCTATTATACAATTTTTACAGATCCTTTGAACCCTACACAAGTTTTTAAAAATCCATCTGACAATTCTAAAGTTAATGATTACGTATATATCAGTAGTGTTACTTACGGTAGAAGAGCATTGCTTATGCTAGAAACTGATTATACAGCAAAACAAGTAGAATCAGCATTAAACGCAGAATATGATGCTGCTGGCACTCGAGGAGGAGTAAATATTGATGTAAACATGAAAGATATTATCAGCAACTCAAATAAAAAACTAATTGTTTACGGAGGTAGCGCTAGAGATGCAGTAAAAATCATTAATGAAAATGATATGTTGAAAGGGTTTAAAAATTACATTCAAAGTTCTTTTAATGGAGTTGGTACAGGAAATGGTAAACCTATTGGATATTCGTTCCGATTTGCTTCTGATAATAAATTATGTGCACTAAGAAGTCAATTCAAACAAACAAGAGAGGAATGCAAACCATTTGTACCTGAAGTGAAAGTTAAATTAACGATTTCTAAAGTAAAGTGTTTAGCAAGTGATGATAGAGATAACATGGATGATTATATCATTAATCTTTCTGCAAAGAGTAAAAACCATAATGGAAAAATAATTCCAATGGTACAGCCTGAATTTTTATTTAGAAATGCGATACATGATAATTTATACAAATCCAATAAAAACAATGTCCGTCTTATCAAATCAGATGAAAAAGCGCAAATTCACATAAGAGAAGGTAAAACTCAATCAATTTATAACTCTGGAATCTATAAAATATCAAAAGAAGATATTGGATCTAATGCTTCCATTGATTTAACATTAGACATCGTGGAAAGAACTGGTAAAGACAGGATCAGAATTGCAAAAAATGAACTAAGAAGGATCAACTTAAAAGAGGCATTACGCTATCTTCAAAAAGTAACCAACTTTACCGATTACGGAAACCCTATAAATAAAAGTGGTGATATTAAAGGTAGATACATAAAATTAAAACAAGGATATACTATTATGAAAGAAGTAGGAAATCCAGATGGTCAAAGAGTTTTAGAAGGATATTTTTGGAATGGAAACAAAAAAAGAAAAACTGCTGTTTTCTTCACCTTAGAACTTGTAGAAGACAATTAAAATACTAATATTGACTTAATACAAAGATTCTTCGTTTTGAAGAATCTTTGTTGTTTATTTCTAAAATATGTTTAATCTATAATCCGTTATGAATAGAAACAAATTCATGGAAGATTTATAAATCAGCCACTAATAAATCGTGATAATTTGCGAATTTAACGTTTAACTCTTCTGAAACTGAATAATATTCAGGATGAATCATTGCTGCCAAACATTCAATTCCATCAACTAAAGTACTTGCAGATGACTGCGTAAACATTGCAAAATCTGCTATGTACACTTGTTTATTTTTTACAGCTCTTAATTCATTCCAATTTGGTTTATCAATTAAAAACTCCATGTCTTCCATCGTTCTTTCTATACCATAACCACATGGAGCAATAATTAAAACTTCAGGATCATATTTTACTATTTTATCCCAAGAAATAACAACACTATCACCTGATGGATGCGATAATAAATCTATGCCTCCAGCATAACCAATTTGATGAGGAATCCAGTGACCACAATTAAACAATGGCTCAATCCATTCCAATAACATTATACTTTTCGATTGAATCTTATGCTCTCTTTGTACATCAACTACATTGGCTATTCTCTCTTTCAATCCATTAATGTAATTTATACCAATAGTTTCTTGCTTCATTGCTTTAGCTATTGTTAACGCATTATCAAAAACATCTTCTAAAGAATTCGGTGTTATGGATACAAGTTCAGGTACTTTTGGCAATTTATAAGCTGATCTTGCCACAGACTCCGTATCAATCTGACAAACATCACATACATCTTGAGTGAAAATTAAATCTGGCGCAACACTTTCTAAAATTGGCTCATCTACATAATATAATGTTCCTCCTTCAGCTTTAGTTTTAGAGAAGATTGCATTGATTTCTTCACTCGTTAAAGTTTGTCCTTCCAATTTATATTTTACCACAACTTTTTTCTCTTCTAAAGCAATTGATGGACACTCAAATGTGATTCCTTCCAAATAGTTTTGAAGTCCCATATCATAAATCATTTGCGTTACCGCAGGCATAAAAGAAGATACTTTCATAATAGTAAATTTAACATAGCAAAAATACGCAGTTCTGAATTATAATTTTCTTTTTGCAAAAAATCTTTCAATCTTTGTTCCGACTAAATAATTCTTCAATATGATGTATTATATCACAGGAGGTGAACGCTCTGGAAAGAGTAGTTATGCACAAAAATTAGCAGAATCTTTATCCGAAAAACCTTATTACTTGGCGACTTCAAGAATTTGGGATGAAGATTTTAAAAATCGTGTAAAACGACATATTTCTGATCGCGATGAGCGTTGGACTACGATAGAGGAAGAAAAGAACATTAGTGCTGTTATTCCTGAACAAGCAACTGTTGTTATTGATTGTGTTACCTTATGGTTAACTAACTTTTTTGCTGATACAAAAAACAATATTGAAGAATCTTTGCGTCTAGCCAAAGAAGAAATTACAAAACTTTCAGAGTTAAATGCAACCATAATTATAATTTCAAATGAAATTGGAATGGGACTTCATGCACAAACAGAGTCTGGCAGAAAATTTACCGAACTTCAAGGTTGGGTAAATCAGTTTATCGCCAATAAAGCTGATAAAGCCACATTCATGGTCTCAGGTTTACCATTAACTTTAAAATAATCAACTGAATGATTCAACCAATATCAACCGAATTAGAAAATCAATTACAAGAGAAAATAGATTTTAAAACGAAACCAATTGGTTCTTTAGGAACTTTAGAAACCATAGCCAAACAAATTGGTCAAATTCAAAATACACTTTCACCAACCTTAAACCAACCTACTATTGTTGTTTTTGCTGGAGATCATGGAGTTGTAAAAAGCAAACCTGTGAGTCCGTACCCACAAGAAGTAACGCAACAAATGGTCCTCAACTTTTTACAAGGTGGAGCAGCTATTAATGTTTTTTGTAATCAAAACGACATTAATTTACACATTGTAGATGCTGGTGTAAATGGTGATTTTCCAGAAAACGAGAAGTTGATAAACGCTAAAATAGGATTAGGAACTTCGGATTACAGCGAAGGACCTGCCATGAATAGTTCGCAACTTGAAGAAGCTTTAGTAAAAGGGAAAGAAATAGTTAAAGATCTGCACCAAAAAGGAACCAACATCATTGGATTTGGTGAAATGGGAATTGGTAATACTTCTTCAGCATCTTTGCTAATGACTTATTTTACTGGAATTCCTATTGAAGAATGTGTTGGAAGAGGAACAGGATTAGACGATAATGGAGTTCATAAAAAAGCAGAAGTTTTAAGAAATGTTTTCGATTTACATAGTTCTAATATCAAAACACCTAAAGATGCTATTCAATTTTTTGGAGGTTTTGAAATCGTAATGATGGTTGGTGCTATGTTGGAAGCTGCCGCTTTAAAAATGACCATTATTGTAGATGGATTTATCGTAACTTCAGCTTTATTAAGCGCTTACTATTTAGACAAAAACATCCTTGATTATTGCATTTTTGCGCACACATCAGGAGAACAAGGACATCAAAAAATGTTAGATCATTTAAAGGTTACTCCGCTATTACATATAGGAATGCGATTAGGAGAAGGATCTGGAGCTGCTGTTGCCTTTCCAATTATCAAATCTTCTGTTGAGTTCTTAAATAAAATGGCCACGTTTAAAAGTGCTAATGTTTCTGAAGCGAATTAAAAATCATATTCATTTGACATAATGAAAAAACAAGTCCATTATTTTTTAACCGCAGTACTATTTTTCACGAGAATTCCTTGTCCGAAATGGGTAGATCATTCTCCAGATGTTCTGAATAAAAGTAGCAGGTATTTTTCTCTCGTAGGAATCGTTGTTGGATCAATTTCTGCTTTGATTTATTATTTGGCGAGCTTTGTATTTTCAACAGATATTGCTTTAGTGATTAGTATGGTAAGTTCAGTTTGGACAACCGGTGCTTTTCACGAAGATGGTTTTGCAGATGTATGTGATGGATTTGGTGGTGGTTGGACCAAAGAGAAGATTCTAACAATTATGAAAGATTCTCGTTTAGGAACATTTGGAGTTATTGGCCTAATTAGCATTCTAGCGATTAAATTTCTAAGTCTTAAAGAACTTTCATTACAAAACTCAATTCCATTTATTTTGATCTCAGGTCATGCTATAAGTCGGTTTATAGCAACAGTTTTACTTTACACACACGAATACGTTCGAGATATTGATAGTTCTAAAGTAAAACCAACTACAAAACAAATGAGCACAAAATCATTAGTGATTTCTGGGATATTTGGAGTTTTACCTCTCTTACTGTTTCAAGATAAATTAGTATTCCTATCAATAATTCCTCTTTTTATCTGTTATGCCTATATGGGGCGTTTTTTCAATAAATGGATCGGTGGTCAAACTGGAGATTGTGCAGGGGCTTTACAACAAGTTGCTGAAGTCGTTTTTTATCTTTCATTATTAGTAATATGGAAATTGTTCTAGTAAGACATACAACACCAGATATAGCAAAAGGAATTTGTTATGGTCAATCTGATATTGATGTAGTAACTTCTTTCGAACAAGAAGCTCAATCCATAGTTTCAAAACTTAAGAAATATAATTTCGATAGCATGTATTCCAGTCCTCTGCAACGCTGTAAAAAATTGGCCCATAAAATTGGAAAGGATTTCAGTTTCGATGATAGGTTACTCGAATTAAATTTTGGGGACTGGGAATTGAAACCGTGGGACGATATTCCTAAAGAAGAAATAAATCCTTGGATGGAAGATTTTGTCAACCAAACTCCCAAAAACGGAGAATCTTATGTTGATCTTAACAAGAGAACGACTTCATTTGTAGAAGAAACTCTTAAAACATCTTATGACACTGTTCTTATTGTAACACACGCAGGTGTTATAAGAAGTCTCTGGGCTTATTTTCATCAAATTCCGTTAGAAAAATCATTTGATTTAAAATTAGAATACGGAGAAATATTAACAATAAACACTCTTGATTTACATCATGAATCTTAAATATACTTTCTATTTTATTTTCATTTTTACGTTATGCATCAGCTGTAAAAAAGAAACAGTTAAAAATACTTCTGAAGTCGTTAAAACTTCTATTAAATATGCTAAAGGTTTTGATATTGTTAATGAAAATGGAAATCGCTATTTAGTACTAAAAAAAGTATTTCAAAATGGAACTAACTCATATAAATACTTATTATCAGATAAGAGTAATTTCCAGAATAACACCTTAAAGGTTCCAGTTGAGAAATTAGTAATTACGAGTACAACTCATGTTCCTATGGTTGAACTTCTTGAAAAAGAAAAAGCAATTGTTGGATTCCCAAACACAAAATACATTTCATCTGAAAGAACAAGAGCCTTAGTTGACTCTGGTGCAATAACCGAACTAGGATCAGAACAAAGTATGAACACCGAAATTCTAATTGACTTGGAACCAGAATTGGTAATCGGTTTCTCTTTGCATCCAAACAATAAATTATACAACAACATTAAAAAGTTAGGAATCCCTGTTGTTTTTAATGGAGAATGGTTGGAAGAAACACCTTTAGGTAGAGCAGAATGGATTAAGTTCTTTGGAGCTTTATTAGGCAAAGAAAAGAAAGCAGATAGTATTTTTTCAGTAATTGAAAAGAATTATTTGGAAGCAAAAAAAATAGCTCAATCAACAAAAAAAAAACCAAAAGTATTATCAGGAAGTATGTTTAAAGACACTTGGTATGTTCCTGCAGGTGAAAGTTTCATGGCAAAATTTATGTCTGATGCAAACCTAAATTACATATGGAAAGATACTCAAGGAACAGGTAGTTTACAGTTGAGTTTTGAAAGTGTTTTAGATAAAGCACAGTTTGCTGATTTTTGGTTAGGTTGTGGTTTAAGTGAAACTAGAGAACAACTCATTAGCTCAAATCGTCATTACGATAAATTCGACGCTTTTAACAATAAAAAAATCTATACTATTGCTTCAAAAAAAGGACCAACTGGTGGTTTAATCTATTTCGAATTGGCTCCTACTCGACCAGATTTAGTTTTGAAGGATATGATAAAAATTACGAATCCAGAAACTTTACCAGATTATGATTTATTCTTTTTCAAATCCATGGAATAATCTTATTCTTTAATTCTTCAATCTTATTACTAAAAATTCTTTTGTCATTACAATTTGCAAATCTTAGCTGCATAGGATGAATAATTTAGAAGTGTCTCTAAAAAGAGAATTACTCTAATTAAACATCAATATTATGGCTAATAACATTAAGCATATTGTATATCTAATGCTAGAAAATAGATCTTTAGATCAAGTTTTAGGATGGTTATATGATGACAAAAATCCACCAAAGAAAAATATTCCATCTCAAACAACTCCAACATATAACGGTTTAAAACCAAGTTATTTTAACGTTGATAGTTCTGGACAAAAACATTTTGTTGTTAAAGGAACAAATAATAATATGAATGTACCTGTTCATGATCCACATGAAGAATATGCTCATGTGAATAATCAAGTATTTGGAACTACAACTACACCAACATCTCCTACTCCACCAACAATGGGAGGTTTTTACCAAGATTTTGCTTCTTTTAATGTTAAAACTGGAGAAATCATGGAATCTTATACTCCAGAAGAATTACCAGTTTTAAATGGTTTAGCAAAGAATTTTGCGGTTTCTGATATGTATTTTTCTTCTGTTCCAACGCAAACGGACTGTAATAGAGCTTTTGCCGCTTGTGGGAATTCATTAGGAAATACGAATGATAATGTATTAGAAGCTTGGGTGAATAACAGAGGAACTGATTATATTCCTCCAAACTTAAGTCAACCTAAAGGAAGACAGTTCAATCAAAAAACGATATGGAATGTATTATCAGAAAATGGATATGACACACCAAATGATTGGATGTTGTATAACAGTAATGGTAGTTGGTTAGAAGACCTTCTTGGAGTTGAAGGATATTCTTATACTCGAGATTTAATGCAAACAATTCAAGATCCTTCTTTTGATAATCATTTTGCAAATATGTCTGACTTTCTAGAAAATGCTAAAGCCGGTACTTTACCAACTTTTAGTTTTTTAGAGCCAGAATGGGGTTTAGAAATTCCGGTAGACATTCTTGGAGATTATATTGATATCGGTGCTCAAGGAACAGATTATCATCCACCAACCAATTTAGCACCAGGTGAAGTATTTGTAAAAAGTATTTATGATGCTTTAACTTCTAACAAAGAAGCATGGGATCAAACCTTATTTATTATCAATTTTGATGAACACGGTGGAACTTACGATCATGAACCTACACCTTGGAGAGCAAAAGCACCGTGGGATAATAGCACTGATGGAACACCAACTCCTGCACAATTTGAAGGAGATTTTCAATTTGATCGTTTGGGTGTAAGAGTTCCATTGATTTTGGTTTCTCCACTAATTGAAGCTTCTACTGTTTTCCGTGCAGAAGGAAATACACCTTATGATCATACTTCAGTATTAGCCACCATATTAAATATCATAGGAATACCTAAAGACAAATGGCAATTAGGAAGTAGAACTGCTAACGCTCCAACTTTTGAAAATGTTTTTCAAGGAAATTCATTAAGAACTGACATTCCTGTAATTACTGCAAATGCAGCAACAGTAGTTGATAACTCTTTAAGAAAAACAGTTGGTGTTAATGATATTCAATTACGAATGATGGAGAGTATTATTAATAAAACAATGAAGGAGAAAGGCTTAACGGCGAACAACTTGGATGAACTAGCCATAAAAAAACTCGACAAGAGTAAAACACTTGCCGAGCTTAGTTCTGATTTTGTAAATATTATTAAGAAGATTAAAGGAATCTAATAAATTCTTTTTCTAATGATTATCCTTTAGTAACTCAGGAAATTTACGCTTAAATCTATTTAATCTTGGAATGGAAACATTCTTAACATAAGGATTATTTGGGTTTAAGCGTTCATAATTTTGATGATACTCTTCAGCTTCATAAAACTTCTTCAGTTTTGTTACTTCCGTTGCTATTTTATTATCGTAAAATTGAGTGTTTAAAATCTTAATATAGTCTTCAATTATTTTCTTCTCTTCTGGATTAGAATAAAAAGCAATTGATCTATACTGAGTTCCATAATCAGGATGTTGACCGTTTACCGTAGTTGGATCATGTGAACCAAAAAACACTTTTACTAAAGTTTTAAAACTAACTTTTTTCGGATTGTAATACACAGCAACAGTTTCAGCATGTCCTGTAGTTCCTGTTCCTATTTTCCTGTAGGTTGGATTTTTCGTATTTCCTCCGGCATACCCTGAAACTGCTTCACTTACACCATCCACACTTTCGAAAATAGCCTCTACACACCAAAAACATCCACTAGCAAAATAAGCTACTTCTTGCTTTTTTTGAGCATTACTCACTGCAATTAATCCAACAAAAATTATCGTTATAAGTTTCTTCATTTTTAATCGTTTTGAACTTCGTCGTATGGTCTTTTTAATTCTTTCATTAAAATAAATAAAAAAAAGCTATTCGAGCCATTCGAATAGCTTTTCAGATTAAAAACTAACAAAATTCAACTTAGATGACTATTGAATATTTTTGTCTCCTACATTTGGGTTATAAACGTAGTTAAATGTGAAATGTCTTGCGTTATCTGCATTAGATGGATCATTGTCTTTATAATAGCTAATGATTTCCATTTTAGCATAGTTCCCATCCACAGTTCTTACAACAATAACTTTTCCTGCTAAAGGACTAATTAAATGCGTTGGCGGACCTGCATAGTTATACCATCCATTATCACTTCCTGTTGGTAAAGCGTAAGTCCCAGTAGCGTCTTGTGAATATGAAGCTGCATCTGCTGGTGCAACAACAACATCTCCGAAAGTTCCTGTCATAACTGTTAAAGCAGCATCACCCGTTCTTTCTGGTTCATCTGTTAATCCGCCAATTTTCGCTCCTCCGTTTACTAAAATTGTTGTTCCTCTAAAAGCAATATCCCAACTACTATCTGTTACTATTTCTCCCGTTTTAAAACTAAAACCTGTAAATGTTCCCGAAGTTACAGGTGGACTTTGAGTATAATCTGTGGTTTGTAAAGCTGGTAAATTAGTAACCGTTTTTGATTCTACCGGTAATACATTTGATCCATCATTGTTGTCGTCATTACATGAAGTGAAGACGAAACTTACAATCATTAAACTTGCTATTAATTTTAAGCGTTTCATATGTTTACTATTAATTGATAATTATTATTAAATATTAAATTGAATTCTGGTGTAAAAAGTTCTTCCTAAACGAAGAGCCGCATCTAGATTTTGAAAATTTTCTATATTTTCATTTCCATCACTATCAAAGAGATTATCAACTCCTAATTGAAGGTTCAGAGTATTGAAAAATTCTTTTTGAATTGCGATATTCACTAGTGTATTGCTCGCCACAAAATCATCAAAAGCATCTATCACATCTCCACTGTTATTGGTATCAAATAGTGCATATTTACTTCTGTAGAGTACACGAACGTTTGCTGAAAAATTATGCGTAAAGTTTTCATAAAATAGTTTAGCATTAGCGGTATGCTTTGATCTATTCGCTAAACCGAAATAATTACTTAGTGTTAATCTTTCTGAAGGAGAAGTTGTGGTTCTTCTAAAAAATACTTCTCCATTATTTATCCTTTGAATTTCTTCCTTATCACCCGTATCTAAAAACTGATAACCTAAAGAGAAACGGAGATTATTATTTACCTTATAATTAACATCTAACTCAACTCCTTGAGTAAATACTCGATCTCTATTTTCATATGAAAAAACTGATGTATTTGGTAAATCTGGAAAGTTTGTTGAAACGACGAAAGTGTTAATTAAATCTTTAATATCATTTCTAAACAAATTGATATTAATCTTTAATTGAGATATTGGTTTTAATTGAAAACCTAAGTTATATCCAATAGAACTTTCTGGTTTTAGCTCCTTACTTAATGAACTCACCTCTGGCCTATCTCCGTATAATTCGTGTAATACTTGAGTTCCCAATACAATATATCCTCCTGCTGTATTTCTAAAATTGAAAAATAATTGCCTAAAATCAGGGACTTTATATCCAAATCCAACTGAGGTTTTTGCTGTTAACCAAGTATTGATTTTATAGTTTGCAGAAAGCTTTGGACTAAAAGCAGACTTAAATTTATTAAAGGCATCGAATCTTAATCCGGCAATTACATTTATTCGTTCTGAAATATTTGTATCAAATTGACCAAATGCATAGTATGCATTAAACTGTTCTTTACCATCAAAAAAAGTTCTTTCTAAAGCATCGAAATTCCCACCAATACCTGTAACTAAAGTTCCACTATCTAAATGTAATTCTGTTTTAATTTCAGGTCTATATAGTGTTTGATTAAAAACTGAAGATTCTCCATTAAAGACACTTTCTGTTTTAAAACGGGTACCATATAACAGATAATTTATCTTAAATGAATCACTGAAATTATGCGATGTTTTTATGGAAGCTCCATAGTCCGTTCTTTTACCATCTCCTGAATCATTAAAAATTTCTTCAGTGAAATATCTTCCATCAATTGTAGTGTTTAGTTTTTCATTGAATTTATATGTTAAACGAAGATTCCCCGTACCATTTTGATATGCTTGTGCTGTATTAGAATTATCTCCTGGAGATAAATCATAAGCTCCTCCTGAGTTTAAATTTATTCCCGCGTCAATACCAAATCGGTTTTTACCATAAGTTAGATTCGCATTGATATCAAGTTCTTCTCTGGCTTGAATTCTAGACATATAACTTACAGAACCTTTAGTAACACCATCTTTTGGATTCTCCGTTATAATATTTATTACGCCTCCTAGAGCTTCAGATCCATATAAAGAAGATGATGGTCCTTTTACAATTTCTATCTGTTTGATGTTATTGATAGACAATCTATTCAAATCAATATTCCCTGAAGTTCTTCCTATTAGCGGTAATCCATTAACTAAAATTAAAGTGTAATCAGCATCTACACCTTGCATTTGAACACCTTCTGAATTACCAAAATCAGAAACCATAACTAATCCTGTTTGTTCTAAAATGATATCTCGTAATCGTGTTGAACCTGTTTGAAAAATTTGCTTTTTAGATATTAAAGTAACAGGCATAGGAACTGATGAAAGTTGTCTCTTCGTTCTTGTTGCTGTTACTATAACTTCATCTAGTTTATTATCTAAACTGTCTTTCTTCCTGTTTTCTTGGGAAAAAGACGGTATAATCGATATTACTATTAGTATTCTTAAAATCTTATTTAGAAACATTCTTAATAATTTTGACGCAAATATATGTTTTATTTTTAATCAATCTAAATAAATATTATAAATTTGCAGTATCAAAATTTTAAATACACCGAGATGAAAAAACTAATAATGGTATTAACGGCAACTGCAGTTGGTATTTGTTCAATTAATGCTCAGAAGAATAAAAAGCAGCAGGATAGAGATGCTATAAAAGCAATGAGTGGTTGTTATAAGGTAGGTTTTAATTTTACTGAAACCTTTAATTATTCAACGGATAGTTTATATAAACCTTCTAAAGTTAAACATGATAAAGCACTAGAATGGGTTGAAGTTGTAACCGACAAAAACAATAAAATTCAATTACAACATTTATTAATAGTTGGTCCTAAAAACAGACCACATATTGTAAAACATTGGCGTCAAGACTGGTTATTTGAAAACCAAGACATGTTTATGTTTCAAAAAGGAACGCACTGGAAATATGTAGAGTTACCAAAAGAAAATGTTGAAGGACAATGGACTCAAAAAGTATTTCAAGTTGATGATAGTCCTAGATATGAAGGAACTGCAACTTGGGTACATGTTGATGGCAAAAGTTATTGGGAAAATGGAACTGATGCTCCTTTAGCCCGTCGTGAGCATACCAAAAGATCTGATTACAATGTAATGCATAGAAGAAACCGTCATGAAATTACTTCTGAAGGATGGATTCATGAACAAGACAATGATAAAATCGTTAGAGAAGATAATAAAGAAGATTTCATTCTTGCTCAAGAAAAAGGATATAATACTTACGTAAAAGTTGAAGATTCAAAATGTGAAGCTGCTCAAAAATGGTGGGCAGAACACAAAGGATTATGGAAAAAAATCCGCAAAAAATGGGATAAAGCTTTTGATATGAAAAAAGATATTACACTTCAACCAAAAGTAAATAATAAGAAATTATTCTCTCATCTATTTGCTCTAAAAGCAGATGCATCTAAGAATGAGGTGAATACGATCATTGATCAATTTTTAAATTAATGTTCTCAATTTGTGTTGTTTTAAATCTCACTCTTAATCACTTAGGAGTGGGATTTTTTATTGTTCACAACTTTGTTTGCCAAAACTAGTTGGGTTTCCTACATTTGTTAAAGAATTCAAGAGTATTAATGGAACACTTTATAGTATCTGCACGTAAATATAGACCTCAAAACTTTGAGGATGTTGTTGGGCAACAAGCCATAACAAATACGTTAGAAAATGCTATTAAAAACAACCATTTAGCACAGGCGCTTCTATTTACTGGTCCTCGTGGAGTTGGTAAAACATCTTGTGCTCGTATTCTTGCCAAACGAATCAATCAAGAAAGTTCCGACAATTCTGATGAAGATTTTGCATTCAATATTTTTGAATTAGATGCAGCTTCAAATAACTCAGTTGATGACATTAGAAACTTAACTGATCAAGTTCGTATTCCACCTCAAACAGGAAAATATAAAGTATATATTATTGATGAGGTGCACATGTTGTCTCAAGCAGCATTCAATGCATTCTTAAAAACATTAGAAGAACCACCAGCACATGCTATTTTTATATTAGCAACTACAGAAAAACACAAAATCATTCCAACGATTTTATCACGTTGTCAGATTTTTGATTTCAAAAGAATTGGTGTTTTAGATGCTAAGAATTATTTGAAAATCATCTGTGAACGTGAAAACATTACAGCAGAAGATGATGCCTTGCATATTATCGCTCAAAAAGCAGATGGTGCCATGCGTGATGCATTATCTATTTTTGATAGAGTTGTAAGTTTTTCTGGAGATAATTTAACTCGTGAAGCTGTAACTCAAAATCTAAATGTTTTAGATTATGAAGTTTACTTTAATATGACGGATTTATTATTAGAAAATAAAATTCCAGAAGTATTAATGGCTTATAACGATGTTTTATCTAAAGGATTTGAAGGACAACATTTTATTAGTGGATTGGCTTCTCATTTTAGAGATTTATTAGTTGCAAAAGATACTGCAACTGTTAGTTTACTTGAAGTTGGTGATACTGTAAAAAAGAAATACTTAGAGCAAGCTGTAAAAGCATCTATGCCTTTTTTACTTCCTGCAATAGATAAGGCTAATGATTGTGATCTAAAATATAAGTCCAGCAAAAACCAACGACTCCTGGTTGAACTTTGTTTAATGCAACTTGCCTCTATCTCTTTTGATGGAGAGAAAAAAAAAATCTAGCAACTTTATAATTCCGGCTACATTTTTTACTTCTTTATCTCCAGTTATTAAAAAACTAGCCAAAGAAGCAGCTCCTCCAACACCTCAACCTAAAGCAAAACCAGTAGTTACTCCTACTCCTAAAAACGAGGTTAAAAAACCTTCAATAAAAAATATTAAAAGAAGGACTTCAGCTTTATCATTAAAAAGTTTACAGGAAAAACGAGAAGTTAAAGTAGTTACTGAAGTTGAAGAAAACTTTGATAATCACCCAAGAACTCCATTTAATGAAGAACAATTAAAGGAAGGTTGGAAAAAGTATTATTTCAAACTTCAGGAACTTGGAGAAAAGAATATGGCTTCTATTTTATTGGCAGGACAACCATCATTAAAACCTAATTTTGAAGTTTTAGTTACGCTTCCAAATAAGTTGATGAAAAGTCAGTTAGAGAAAGGAAGACCTGCTTTATTAAGGTTTTTACGAGAGAAACTTAATAATTACGGAATTGCTATTACTATTGATGTAAATGAAACTGTAGAAAAGAAATTTGCCTATACTCCTCAAGAAAAGTATAACAAACTAAAAGAAAAAAATCCTCTTTTAGAAAAGTTGAAGAATACTTTTGGTTTAGATATTTAATTTATGCTACAGTACTTAACGCTCTTTTCTGTTCCAACCATAAATTAACACCACCTAACTCTTCTGCTTGATAGAAATTCTCCTCTCTAGATATGCAATCAGCAGTCGATGTGTTATCAACTTTAATAAATTGATATAAAACAAGCTTAATAATTGATTCTTTAACTTCCTCATAAGTTAAGTCTTCGTTACTATTATCCACTATGATCGAGTTGATAAAGTTTTCTATAGTTGCAAATTTTGTATCTCCTTGTAATGCTTTAAAAACGATTTCCTCCATAAATAACATCTTTATATTCACAAAACTAAGAGCTAGTTAAGTGTTAAAAAATGTATTTAATGCATTAAAAAGTGTGGATTTCCGAAATTCGTTTATGCAACTTCCTGACCTACATAAACAATTACATCATTCTCTTTTATGTCTTGTTCATTTACCTCAGCTAAAATCTTAATTTGAGCATTAGATTTTAAGAATAAAGGAATAGCACTATCATTTTCATTTATAACTTGAACTTTTTCTTTAAAGTCCTCTGATGAAGAAACTTTTAACTCATTGATTTTTGGAAAATCTCTAATCGTTTCTGTTAAGTTAATAAAGTCGTCATTCGCAGTGAATAGTGTATCCGAGTTTTCAGGATTCTTTGAGGTAACTTCTCTAGATGTTGCAAGTCTGTATGCTCCCATTTCTCCAAAGACATCAGAAAAGCGTTCTAATGCATATTTATTAATTACATCACTACCTGTCATGGCAATTAAATACCCAACATCGCTTAACTCAACATTACTATCTAAATTATCATTATAAATATCAATATTAAATGCTTCGATGCCCATTTCTTTTGCATCATTCACATAATCTTTATTACTATCTAATAAAATTACTCTTCGATTGTTATCAATTAAAAACTTCGCAATTAATCGAGCAGATCTAGATGCTCCAACAAACACAATAGCCTCAGATTTCTTTAAGAAAACACCTATCATTTTAGACAACATTCTTGCAGTTGTTGCATTCAGAAGTACTGTACCCAATACAACCATAAATACCAATGGTGTAATATAGTTTGCGCCTTCTACTCCTTGTTTCATCAGTTTAGTTCCAAATAGAGAAGCTATACCTGCAGCAACAATACCTCTTGGTCCTACCCAGCTGATAAAAATTTTCTCGTTCAACTGTAAAGTTGATTTATGTGTACTTAAAAACACACCTAACGGACGAACAACAAAAACTACTAAAGCAAATAGTAAAACTGTTTTCCAGTTATAAATTAACTCCAACTGAGCCATATCCATATTAGCCGCGAGTAAAATGAATAATATTGATATTAATAAAACTGTTAACGATTCCTTGAAATATAGTAATTCATCAAAGCTTTTTAATTTACTGTTAGCAATTACCATTCCCATAACCACAACTGCTAGTAGTCCAGATTCATGCGCTAATAAGTCAGATAATACAAAAACCAATAATACCATTGATAATGATACTACATTCAATAAATAATGAGGAACAAACTTTCTATTGATAAAGAAAATTAATGCTTTTGCAAAAACAAATCCTAAAGATGATCCAAATAAAATAATCTTAAAGAATTCGATTAGTGCGGTTTGCGTAAAACCATCCTCTCCTCCTACACTAATAAATTCAAATACAAGTACCGCTACTAATGCCCCAATTGGATCAATAAGAATTCCTTCCCATTTTAATACAGCAGCCACATCTTTTTTAAGTGGGATATTTCTCAAAATTGGAGAAATTACTGTTGGACCTGTAACAATAATTAATGATGAAAATAGCAAGGATAATTCCCAACTCAGATCGAAAATATAATGAGCGAAAATACCAGCTAAAAAGAATGTTACAACAGAACCTAAAGTAATAAGTTTTGTAATAACCGGACCAACATTATTGATTTCGCTTTTCTTCAATGTTAATCCTCCTTCAAAAAGTATAATACTAATAGCTAAGGAAACAAAATAGAACAAACCTTCTCCAGGAAATAATCCTTTCTCACCATTCCAAATAGGTTCTATCCATTTACTTCCATTTTCACTTAAGAATTCAGCAGCTACAGGACCAACTAAAAGTCCTATTAAGATTAATGGTAAAATAGCTGGGATTTTTAATTTCCATGCTACCCATTGTGCTAAAATTCCTAATATTATTATACCTGCTAGTTCTAACATCTTCTGAAATTAATAACTGTAAATGTAGAGCTTTTATTCTAAATAAAACTCAAATAATTGGCCTGTTTATTGAATAATTAATATTCTTTTAAACTCATTCCCAGAATCATCAATTACTGTTATCACATGCTCTCCAACACTAGGTTTAACTGGTAGTTCATGATAATCAACAGTTTGCTTTATAAACTCATCATCCAAATACCAAAATATCTTAGCATTTGGGTTTGTGTGTGTTAATTTTAGGATAACTGGATTCAATTCTCCATCGTTCCCCTTAGTAAGAGATAGCTTAGATTTAAATTTTGTAGGAAATATAAAATCAATAACATTCTTCTCTGTAACGTTACATCCTTCTAAGTAATCAGGAATCTTGGTATAATCAGGATTTTTTTGTTTATAAAAATACGCTGCTAATGGTGATAAGGTAAACCAAGTTTTGGTTTTCATTTGATTAATTGGATAACAATTGGAATTAACTCTATAACTTTCGGTTGCATCTAATTGTATCTCCTTGTGATGTGGACATGATGCTGCTCTAACACCATTCTTTGAAATTCTCTTTCTCACTTTTGGACAAATTGGCAATGCTAAATATCCACTTTCCTCACAAACCTCTTCTTCTATAAGATCTTCAAAAGGCTCTAAAAACCATTTAGATTTGGGTAAAACATCAAATATTTTGAACATAAATGGAGCAGCACTTCCAACACCCGTAACATCAGGTCTTCCTTCTCCATCTGAATTACCTACCCAAACTCCAACTACATATTTAGATGTTGTTCCAATTGCCCAAGCATCTTTATTCCCAAAACTTGTTCCTGTTTTCCAAGCTATTTTCTGAGAAGAATCATAATACTTCCAAGCTTGATCCGATAATGGTCGATTTACCTCTGTCAGCGTATTCAATGTGAGATAAGCTGAACCTGCATCAATACGATTTGATTCTTCAGAAATTCTACCATAATCTATTTCATCATCTTTAAGATACTTCGGTTCTTGAAATTCATTTTGATAATATTGATGCTTTAAATCTTCGTAATGATTTACTGTACCTGCATAACCAGCAAAAACTTTACACAAATCCCATAAACTTGCTTCTGCACCACCTAAAACTAGAGATAATCCATAATAATCTGCAGACTTATTAATGTACTGCATATCATAATCTTTCAAGTCTTGTAAAAATTTTTGCAAGCCATACTTACGAAGTAATCTAACCGCGGGAATATTTAATGATCTTGTTAAGGCTTCATTCGCAGGAACTGCCCCGTCATAATTCAAGTCAAAATTTTTGGGAATATAACCCGCAATATCTGTTGGAATATCTTTCACTAACTGTGTGGGAAGTAAATCACCAGATTCTAACATATGAGCAAATAAAAATGGTTTTAACGTACTTCCTGTGCTTCTTGGAGAAATAACATTATTTACATCTTTTTGATGTTTTGTATCTGTCGGAGAATTTCCAACATATGCCAATATTTTTCTAGTTTCTACATCTAATACAAGTGCTGCTAAATTATGAACTTCATTCTGCCGCATTAATTGATAATGTTGTTTGGCTAAATCATTTACTTGCTTTTGTAAAAAATAGTCAACTGAACTTATCACCTTTTCTCCAGAATGTTTCTTTTTTAATTCATGAAGAAAATGAGGAGCTAATGTAGGTAAGAGATGAGGCTTTTGAGGAAGTTCTTCCTCAATGGCTAATATATAAGTGATACTATCTATAATTTCTTTTTTGTACAACTTTTTTAATAATCGATCTCTTTTGTTCTTAAGATTGATTTGATTTTTTCCTGGATAAATTAACGAAGGAGCATTTGGTAAAACAGCCAAGGTTGCACTTTCTGCCCATGACAGTTGCTCAGGACGTAAACCGTAATAACGCCATGCCGCCATTTCTAAACCGACAACATTACCTCCAAAAGGAGCATGTGAACTATACAAATTGAGTATTTTTTCTTTAGAATACCGAAATTCTAAACGTGTAGCCAATACCAGTTCTTTTAGCTTTTCCGTATATGTTCTTTTTTTATTCTTTCTAGAAAGACGAATTACTTGTTGCGTAATTGTACTTCCTCCTCTTACAATTCTTTTTGCTCTTCTATTTTCAAAAAATGCTTTACCTATTGAAATAGGATTAAAACCAAAATGCTTGTAGAAATGAGCATCTTCAAATTGTAAAACACAATTCTTAAATTTAAAAGGAACAGAATCTAATTCAGGAAAACGCCATTGCCCATCATCTGCTATTGTAGCTCCTAATAACTCATTGGCATCAGATAAAAGGACTGTTGAAGTAGGATCTTTAAACAGTTGTTTAGGGAGAGAGAAAAAGTAAATTAAGAATAGAACAAGAAATATAGAAATCCTTTTCCATCGTTTAGCAAGAATGTATTTTATCTTATTCATTTACTTTTCTTGAACATAAATTTTGACTAAAACTACTAACATTTTCAACAATTATCAAGGGTTGCACACTTCTATTTTTAATCAAAAAACTAAGAGTGTGAATTCAAATAACGCAACTCTGTTGAATTAAACATTAATTGTTATAAAATCAAATCAAAAGCACTAAAATTAAACACCTAATCATCAACTACTTATTCGCTTTTTAGTTAAATTTATGTTAATTAACCAAAACCCTATTTATCATGAAAAAACAATTATCCATTGTTTTATTCTTGGTGTCATTTATTGCAATGGCCCAAAAGACCAAACACAAACCATTTTATCGAGGAGCAATTTCATCTGTTGAATATGTTGCTCCGTTATCCCAAAGATCTGCTGATCTAGTTCCTTTTAAAAACGTTTTCAAGGAGGCTAAAGACAAAAAATCAATGGGAAATGAGATTGTAGCTGGTAAAGACCCCCAAAATCAAGATGATTATTTCAAAAGGAATAAACATCCACAAGAACAAAGTGTAAGAATGAGAAATGCTGGCTTAGTATTCGATACTTACTCTTCAAACTCTCAACCAACGGATCCTTCACTAGCCGTTGGTCCTAATCATGTTATGGTAGTATTTAACACTGGATTCATGATTTATGACAAACAAGGAAACGAATTATTAGGAGAAACAGCACCAAATCCTGCGATTTTCCCATCAGGAGGATGTTGTGACCTTACCGTTTCTTATGATAATGCCGCTGACAGATGGGTATTATCTTTTTTAAACGGAGCTGGTGCAGGTGCACAAATTGCAGTTTCCGATGGACCTAATCCTTTAACTGCTGGATGGTATATTTATAATATATCTCAAATCCAAGATTATCAAAAATTATCTGTTTGGAGTGATGGTTATTACATTACAGATAACACTAATGGTTCTAATCGCGTATGGGCTTTAGAAAGAAGTGCTATGCTTGCTGGAAATTCTAACGCAGGAATTTTAGGATTTAACTTGCCTAACATCAGAACTAGTGGTTTTTATAGTCCGCAAGTATTAAGTGTTACAGATAATAATTTACCAGCAACTGGTGGTGCAACAGTGGTGTATATGCAAGATAACGCCTGGACAGGTGTTTCAGTTGATCATGTAAAGGTTTGGACCATTGACGTCAATTGGTCGAACACATCTAGTTCTACAGTTTCTAATCCACAAGAAATTACAGTAACACCATTTATTGGAGTTTTTGATGGTGGAAGTTTCTCTAACTTACCTCAACCTAATGGAGGTGCAACAATTGATGCCTTACAAGCTACAATTATGAATCAGGCTCAATTTAGAAAGTTTAGCACTCATAATTCTGCAGTATTCAATTTTGTAGTAGATACTGATGCTTCTTCAGGAAAATTAGCTGGTATCCGTTGGATGGAATTTCGTCAAAGTGGTGATAACCAACCATGGTCATTGTATCAAGAAGGAACATACAATGCACCAGACTCTAGACATGCGTGGAATGCTAGTTTAGCAATGGATGCAAGTGGTAATATTGGAATGGGATATACTTCGTTATCTAGTTCTGCAAGTTCTAATACAACACGTGTAAGTTCATATTTTACTGGAAGATCTAATGGTGATCCTTTAGGAACTATGACTGCCATGGAAGGTTTAATCGCAAATGGTAATCAAAATATTCCAGGAACTCGTTATGGAGATTATAGTAAAATAGATGTTGACCCTTCTAATAATAGTACATTCTGGTATATTACAGAATATATGAATAACGGAAGAAAAGGTGTAATCGGTACTTTTGAAATGCAACCTGCTGGTCCACCAGATACGGAATCACCAACGAATCCTTCAAACTTAACAGTTTCAAATATTGGAGGAACAACAGCTACTTTAAATTGGACAGCTGCAACAGATAATGTTGGAGTTGCGAGATATTTAATTTCAATCGATGGTAACCAAGTAGGAACATCAAGTACGACATCATTTAATGTTACAGGATTATCTCCAACAACACAGTATACAGCTTCTGTAATTACTCAAGATGCAGCTGGTAATAATTCAGGAAGTGTTAGTGTAACTTTTACCACAACTGCTGCACAAGTAACCTATTGTGATTCTTCGAGTAACAATGTTAATGATGAGTTTATTAGTAATGTTACTTTAAATACAATAAACAATAATTCTGGAGCTCAATTCTACTCTGATTTTACAAGTATTTCTACCAACTTAAGTGAAGGACAACAATACACTGTTAGCGTTACTCCAACTTGGACTGGAACAACTTACGCTGAAGGTTACGCTGTTTGGATTGATTATAATAACAATGGTGATTTCACAGATAGTGGTGAATTGGTATGGTCTAAATCTCCATCTACTGACACTAATAATAGCGGTTCTTTTACAGTTCCAAATGGTACTGCAAAAACTGCCGTAAGAATGAGAGTTTCTATGAAGTATAACGGAATTCCATCTTCTTGTGAAAACTTTACTTATGGTGAAGTTGAAGATTATACAATAAACTTAGAAGAAGGTAATGGTAACGGTGGCGGAACACCTGGTGTTATTGCTGGATATAGTTTTGAAACAGATCGTGAAGGATGGAGCGATCCAGGAAGTGACTGTGCACGAATTAACAGTCCATCTAGATCTTATGATGGAAGCTTTTCTATGAGACTTAGAGATGATACTAGTACTTCGAACACGGTTTCTCCTGTTTTAGATCTTTCTGGTAACACTGAAGTTACTTTTGAGTTCTTTGCCTTCATTAATAGTTTCGAAACCGGAGAGGATTTCTTCGTAGAATTTTTCAACGGAACTTCATATGAAGTTATTGGAAACTATGTAGTTGGAGTTGATTATAATAATGAGGAATTCTTTACTGATAAAATCACCTTAAGTAGTAACGATTTCAATTTCAATGCTAATAATCGTTTCCGTTTCCGTTGTGATGCAAGTGGAAATGCGGATCGTGTATATTTTGATCAAATCACAATTAGCGGTGATAATGTAAGCTCTGTAAGAGATACGACAGAAGAAGATACACCGACTCCTGGAGATGAATTAATCTCTTTTACAGAAGAATCTTTAAAGAAGATTAAGTTATATCCAAATCCTGCAAATAATATCTTAAATATTGAGATTTTAAATGGAGAATTTGAAGAGATGACTATTTATTCTGTAACGGGAAGAATTGTGTATAGTACTAAAGAAAAAGTAAGAAATAAATCAACTGTAGATGTTACTCAATTTGCTGCTGGAAACTATTTTGTAAAATTTGTTTCTAACGGTAAAGCAGTAACTAAGAGGTTTATTAAGAAATAATATAAAATAGAATTCTAGTAAAGAAAGGTCATCTGAAAAGATGACCTTTTTTATTTTATATCATAAAAAACTAATTAATATCACCTGATTTTAGATAATTAATAATTCGTTGAATAGATCTAGACTTTGATTTCAATAGGGTTTTCTTAAAATTAAATAAAAAAACTGACGTATCACCTTTAGATTTGAACTCTAGAACTTTTTTTCTAGTCTTCCCATCATAAATACTAACTCCAACATTTAAAATGCAACGCTCATTAGTTGTTCTTCCTTTTTTATTATTAGTATCTCTATAAGAAACTTCACTAATTCTATTAATAATTTGAAAGTATGTAAAATCGATTACATAATCGGTATTTATATTTGAAGGTAACTCATACAATATAGAACTATCCTTCGTTCCCTTTGATAATTCTCTCCAATTTCTAACTTCATTAGTTTCATATTTTAGAAATAAACCTTCTCTTTTTGCCAGCATTATAAACTCATCAATATATGATTTTACAAACTCTTCATTTGTTTTAAAATTATTACTAAAAGTTCTATTAAAACTATTAATAGTTACAAAATCTAAACCTGTTACTAATACACTTTTAGAATTTGTCATTAATAACTCTCTATTTTTTGAAATGTTGGTTATATAACTCTCTTTACTTTTACAAGAACATAATAGCAAAAGACAAACAAGGGTAATTTTAAAGTAATTTTTCCTAATCATAAGTTTATTTTAATACAGGCTAAAATAAAAAAAGTAGGTACTTAGACCTACTTTTAAATCTACAATAAAATATCTTTCTTATTTAACAACCTTAATCCATTGTCCTTGGGTTCTTGCTAAATAATCATTATCATACATTGCTTCACCTTGCACACCTGGTAAGTAATAATCTCCTAGATAAGAAGCATTCAATACTACTTTAAACGTTTTAGATTGATACTTATTTAGTGTAAAGTAATTACTAATACTAGCATCTCTAATATCTGTATAATCTACAGCATCAGAAGTTGTATTACTACCAAAGTCGGTAAAACGTGTATTTACAACTTCCCAACCAGAAGGTAAATATTGAGTTAATGCAATATTCTCTACTTTCTGATCTGTTGAGTTTTTAATTCTGATTTCAGCAACAAAGTTTGTTCCTTGAGATAAGTTCGAAACATCAATACTACTTCCATTCTTATCTTTATAAACTATAGAAACATCTAAGTTTTTCTGAACCACTTTTTCCTGTCCAACAGGTAAAATTCCTTTGTTATATAATCTTACGTATAACACTCCACCAGAAGTATTTTTGATCTTAAAAGCATTCTGTTTTTTCAACCCTTGTAAATCTTTCAGTACTAAAGATTTCGCTGATGTAATTCCGTTTACAGCTCCGTTAAATGTGTAATCTGCAGTTATTCCAGAATTATCACCATTCTTTAATGCATATTTAGAAATAGCCATTAAACTATAAGCAGTAGTTTGAGTACTTAACCATCTAGAACTTGAAAGACTTTCCGCAACATCCTTAGCTAATTTAATTGCTTTCACATCATCTCCTAATAAAGTATAAGTTTCTAGAGCCATTGCTTTGTTTCTTGTTTCTGAACCATAATAGTAATAATAACGTTTAGTATATCGTTCTTCAGAAAGGTTATTCAATATTGTTTTTGCTATTGAACCTTTTCCTATTAAAGCATAAGCCGCCGCTAAACTTCTTTTTGCTTGATTTGAAATTCCTTTTGTTTCTCTCAAGCGGTTCATAGAAGCTAAATCTGGACTATTGGCTAAACATAAAGTATATAATCTATATGCTTGAGCTAATTCGTTTCTATAATATCTTTCAGATCTATGTCTCCAATTTCTAGCTGTAATCTTTTGATAATTAATCCACTTTGATTTAAAACCAATTGGTAATGCATATCCTTTTTTAGAAGCTTCAATTAAGAAATGTCCTGCATAAGACGTTCCCCAATCATTTGTGTAACTAGATCCTGGCCAATACGACAATCCACCATTTGATTTTTGGAAACCTGATAATCGTTGAATCGCTGCTTTCACATTTCTATCGATAGATTTTTGTTTCTCTGCTGATAAATCGAATAACTCCGTAAAGTATAATTGTGGGAACGCACCTGAAGTTGTTTGTTCAACACATCCATGCGGATAACGGATTAAATATTGCAAACGACTCGTAAAGTTCATAGGTGGTAATGACGAAAGTTCAATACTTGCTGCATTTGTACCTTGAGTTCCGAAAGTTGCAAAATCTAATGTTTTCTCTTCATTTGCTTGAAGTACTATTTCTTTTACATCTGTAGTAACTGGATTTGGATTTAAAACATCAATTTCTACTTCATAAAATGCCTTTTCTGAACCTGAACTTGCCTCTACTCTAACTTTACCTATTCCTTTAAAATCTTTAACTTTTAAAGTAAAATAAGCCATTTTTTCATCTGGTTGACTAAAAGCTAAGTTCTGTGTGTTACTTCCAACAATATCATACGCTTCGTTAGGCTTCACTTCTACCTTTACATTTTTTACATTTTCCTTCATTGCAAAAACTGTAACTGGTAATGTAACCGTTTCTTGCGGTGTAATTTTACGCGGTAAAGATGCCAATACCATGACTGGTTTACGAACGAAGGCTGTTTTATCATCTTTTCCGTAAGCTTCATTATTTGCATCAGAGGCAACCACCATAGCTCTAACCGAACCAACATAGTTTGGTATTTTTACGCTATGTGTTTTTACTTCTCCAGAACCTAATTTAAAAGGTCCTAAGAATTTCACCATTGGTTTAAAACGATTCGCTTTTTTATTTTTACTTCCAGCTTCTGCTTCATCTCCACCAATACTTAAAATTTGATTCACTTTTCCTCCATAAGCTCCAATTACATCATCAAAAATATCCCAAGTTTTTACACCTAAAGACTGTCTTGCATAAAATGTATGCCACGGATTTGGAGTTTTGAATCTTGTTAAATCTAATAAACCTTCATCAACAATTGCAACAGTATAGGTCATAGGTTTTGAGTTTACCTCTTTTACTCTAAATGTTGCTGTACTTTCTGGTTCTAATTCATCAGCCAATTGAATTTGTGGTTCCAATTTCGTTTTCGGGTTACTAACCAATAATGGAATAGAACCATACATACGAATTGGTAAATCATTTTCTGTCTGTCCATGTTTCTGTAATAACGATATGTTCACAAATACATTCGGAGTATAGGAATCTAATACAGGGAAACTAAACTCAGTTTGCTTATCTTTTGTATCTACCCAGAAATAATCTAAAACTTCTGTTCCGTTTTCAATTGTGATTAAAGCTCTTCCTCCCTCAGAAGAAGGGAATTTAACTGTTGCCTTTTCATTAACATTATAAGCATCTTTATCACTAGAGAACACCAACATTGTAGCATTCGTTTTATCTTGACTTCCTCTTTTCTTTCCATACCAAGAAGGCCAGTCAAAATAAACTACAGAAGATGTTACGTGATTACTCTTCTTATCTTTTACTTTAATTAAAAATCTTCCCCAGTCATTCTTGTCTATCTTTAAATTGAATGATCCTTTTCCTGTTGAATTTGTAGAAACTTGTTTCGTTGTATATCTATCATGATATCTAGATCCATCGTAATAAGATAATCCATTTTCTGAAGAATTCCACCACCATCTCCAACTCAATTTATACACTTCAACTTCTAAGTTATTGGCAATTCCGTTTCCATCTTCACTAACAGAAGCTACGTTAAACGTATAATCTTGATCGGTAAATAAGTAGTTTTTAGATTGTTGTTCTTCTGCTTTATTTAAACCAGCATACGAACTATACGGAGAAGCTTTCATGCTAAACACATCTGTACTAAAATCACCTCCATTTTCATATACTTTAGTAATAAAAGTAGCCTTAACCATACCTGGAACTCTTGCCCCTAAGTTTGGTTTTTCTGTGAATTGGGTTTTACCTTCGTTATCTAAGTTGCCGGAAGCAATAGTATTTGTTGTTGTATTGAATCTTCTTGTAATATCATCAAAAGTATAATTTCCAAACTTCTCGAATGTGGTTGTAGTTTGTGTGAACTTCGATTCTATATCGTATTTTAAACCTCTTGCTATTGCTCCGTGTAACCATTTAACTTCAATATCTCCTTTTATTTCCTCAGAAGCTTTAACAACTTTATTGTCTGTATTGAACTTAATTTTTAATCGGTTTGGTTTTATCGTTTCAATTTTTAAGTTTTTATGAAACTTCGCCGCTCCAACATTTACTTTTACTTTCCAATTTCCGGTAATGGCATCTTGATCTGTTTTCGGACTGTAGGTGTATACATTCATTGCATTTTTATAAGCAACATGTCTGTCTATAATTTTTCCTTGAGGATTTACCAATTCAAATTTAATAGGATGTTTCTCCGGAATTGGATTTGCTTTGTCATTTAAAACAAAAGATAAGAATAATTGATCTCCAGGTCTCCAAACTCCTCTCTCTCCATAAATAAAGCCTTTAATTCCTTTTTGTAATCTTGCTCCAGAAACATCAAACTTACTCATAGAAAGTGCATTTCCATCATTCAACTTTACGTAAGTTGTACTATTTGCATTAGAAACAGCAGCAAAATAAGCTCCTTTTACTTGGTCAAATTCTGCGATTCCATCAGAATTCGAAGTTGAAGAAGTAATCACTTGTTTTTGTAAATTGATTAATTCAACTTTTGCTCCACTAATCGGTTGAGCTGTTGTTAAATCTGTAACCGCTACGAAAGTTTTATCGTTATTACCTTTCTTAACAATTGCTCCAATATTAGAAGCTAAAATATTAGTACTAATTTTAGTATCTCGGTAATATGAAACTTTACAAGGATCTTTTCTCTCATTCCAATTATACTCTTCGTAGTAATAATCGTCATAATACGAATAACTTCTTTCTCTATCGAACTTTCTTGTGTCTATTTCCTTCTTTCCATAAACAATAGTTTCTTCACTTGTTTCACCATCACATGAATAATTAGAATACGATTTTGGGAATGACAATTCAACACGGTACATTGCTCCATTCTCAACATCTATTAAATCTGCTAAGTCAACAGCAAAAGCATTCGGTTGCGACAATTCTAAACCTTGATCTGAAAGATTTACGGTATACTTTGCAGTTGGTCTTCCTACATAACGTAAATCTCCTCTATTATTTAAATTGTTATTCTGTAAAAACTGAAGAACGTTGTTCTTATAAATTTTATACACTAAAACATCAACTGCCTTTAAATTGGTAGCTTTAAAGTTGATTTTTAAATTACTAGAATTCGGTAAGATAGTTCCACTTTTAACAAACTTAATTTCAGGCTTTAACTGTGTGAAGTATAATGTACGTACCACATTATTTTTCAATGTATAACCTTCTGTATTTTTAATTCCTTTAAATACTTCAATATCTAATTTAGTTTCTCTTGTATTTGTAGGATAAACAGTAACTACATTTCCTTTAATATTATAAGTGAAGACTTTAGTTCTAGTATCTACAAATTGAATTAAACCTTTAAGATTTTGAGATTCATTTAACACATCTGAAAAGTGAATTTCCACACGTTTCTTTCCTTGATCAAATACATCAAAAGACAGTACTTTAAAGTTAGATTTCCCAGTAATTGTTAGATCTCTTTCTCCTTTAGAATCTGAATTGATACTACTTCCGTTCCATGAAACTAATAATGATTTATCATCATCAAAACGTTTTAAACTATCAATCTTAAATTGAACAGTTGATGTAAAATCATCAACTACATCAAAGGTAATTTCTTTAGCCTTTCCATCATATTTAGATTTGATAACCTCTGTTAGTTTTTTACCATCAAAAACATCACTTGCTGTTAATGTTCCTTCTACGTAATACCAATCCTTATCATAAATTGAAGGGGAATTTAAGGAAACTCCAAAATTCAATTCTTTGGTTTTTAAATTTAGGGTGAACGTTTCAAGGTCTTTTTCAACATCATTGTATAACTTGTCTAAATGTAAACTCAAGTTATACTCCTTGTTACTTTCTAATTTTGATTCTGGTATAAACGATAAAATATTATCTTCTAAAATCACTTTACCTTTAACTTTTGGTGATAGAGAAATTACATCATCCAAAACCTTATCTACATCAACTTCTTTATTCAAATAAAATTTAAGATTAGGAACTACTGAAATAGACTTTTGCGGATAAACACTGATGTAATTACTAAATGCATTAACATCACTTTCTACTTTTTCTTTTTTCTTACAACTGATAATTGTAACAAACACAATTAGTAGACTATAAATAAGTTTTTTCATGGTTAAAGGTTTCTTTTTCTATGAGTTGAATTCCAAAATTAACAAAATACTCGACAAATAGGACTGAGATTTACTATTTTTGTCCACTATTTTACAACGAGCGATTTTAAAATTATGTTAGGATTAAAATTTGAAACTGAAACTTCTTGGGTAGATGTTGCTAGTAACGGTTTAGAACAATTATTAACTGATCATGCTTTTGCAGAAATAAAGGCCTCTGGAAATGCAACTTCTATTATTATAAATTACTCCGAAGAAACTGAATTGGTTAAAGACATGAGTGATATTGCCATCGAGGAAATGGAACATTTTAGAATGGTACATAATGTAATGATCGAAAGAGGAATGGTTTTAGGTCAAGCAACAAAGAATGATTACGCTTTAAATCTTCAGAAGTTTTTCCCAAAAGTTCATGATAGAAAAGAAGCTCTTGTGCATCGTTTATTAGTTGCTGCTCTTATTGAAGCAAGAAGTTGTGAACGTTTTAAGGTTTTTGCTGACAATATGAAAGATGAGCAATTATCTAAATTTTATACTGACTTAATGATTTCAGAAGCAAATCATTACACATTATTTTTAGGATATGCTAGAAAGTATATGGATAGAGAAATAGTTGATAAAAAATGGAATGATTTATTAGCTTTTGAAGCTGAAATGATGAAAAACAGAGGTACTTTAGCTAAAGTACATGGATAATGTTCAATAATCATTGAACGATTATCAATAGTCAATTTGAACTGATAACTAAGATTAATGTTTTCTAAAGAAGAATCAGCACGTATACGTAAAGAGTTTTGGACGAGTTTTGGAAAATCTTTTCCAAGAAAGTGGTTGTTGTACAATACTAAAATAAAAGGGTTTTCCTTTAAGTTTCAAGCTGATAGAAAAAAGGCTTTTGTTTGTTTAGATCTTGAGCATCCTGATGAAGTTGCTAATGAATTATTATACGATCAATTATTAGCTTTACAACAAATTCTTGAAACAGAATATTTACCAGAAGTTATCTTTGATGATGCCCACCAATTAGAAAGTGGAAAATATATTCGTCGTATTTACGTTTTACACGATACAAAGTTTAGTATTCATAATAAAAATACTTGGAGAGATTGTTACGAGTTCTTTGTAGAAACTATGAATCAATTCGAACTATTTTACTATGAATATGAAGACTTTATAAAACAAGCAATTTAAATCCCCTTAATATGAAATGCATTAAAAACATTTTCTTCATCTGTTTAGTTGTACTAATTGCAGGATGTAGTTCTGACTCTGAAAATGAAGGAATCTTAGCTGACAACACTTCAGCTACTTCTTATGAAAAAGAAATTCTGGATTTAATTAACAATCATAGAACTAGCAATGGCTTATCTAAACTTGAAATTTTAGATATCATAAAAACACAAACCAATGCTCACACGGATTATATGATTAATGCTGGTGTAATATCACATGACAAATTCAGTGAAAGAAGTAGTTATTTACAAGCTAATGCACAAGCTAAAGGAACGGCTGAGAATGTAGCTTCTGGATATTCAACTGCTCAATCGGTTACAAATGGTTGGATTAATAGCGATGGACATCGTAAAAATATAGAAGGAAATTATACACATTTTCATTTAACAGCTAAACAAAGCGCTGCAGGTAAATGGTATTACACTAATATATTTATTCGTCAATAAATAAGAAATTCAAAAAATAAAAACTCCTTAGACATAAGGAGTTTTTTTTGGTTTTAGTAGTTGCTGTTTGCAGTATTCATAGCTCATTTCAAAAATATCATCAATCTTGTGTTTATCTAAAACTTTATAGTTTTTAAGATATTGATGATCAATCATAACATCACAATACTTAAACTTTGATTGTGCTCGCTGATAACCATTAATGGCGAACAATCTGTTGATTAATTGTTGTACTATTTCTCCTTCCGAATTATTATAACTTGTCATAGGAATGGCATAACTTCCGTAGATAAAATCACATGTGTCTAATAATGGCTCTACGTGAAAATTATCTAAAAGAGCACTGTCAACTAAATTTTTCCCTTGGTAATGCACAGGTTTAAAAAAAGTAGACAATGAGGCTGATGCTTTTAAAATAGTTAAAAGATCTCCTTCATTATAACTCACCATTTCTCCTGTTCCTATATCTACAGCACCAATGTGCAAATTCCCTTTTTCAAATCGTTTAGGTAAATAGTTTTGGAAACTACCGAACATATCATCAACAGACAGAATTCCTTTTTTTTTGAGTTTCTCAAAAGGCACACTAAGCCAATCTTCTTTTTTCATTATTGATAAAATCTCTTCCACAGAATATCCATGAGCATATAATGTACCAACACATGCACCCGCACTATTACCAGAAATTACATTTGGTCTCTCTCCTATTTCTTCAAGGTTTTTCAATAATCCTAAATGAGCTGTTGCTAATGCTCCCCCTCCTGATAATACAATTCCAATCTTCTTCATAGCTATTAATCTAAAATGTAATCTGCTAACCGTCTTCTCTCTTCTTTTACATTTACATGAGGAAATCTTAAGTATTTATTGCGAGCAAGAATTAATGATGAAGCTTCTTTCTCTGTTTCAAAACAAGCGATTAGTTCATTCATACTATTAGAAATTTTAGCAAATACATCAAATGCGATAATGTTCAAATTGGCGAAATGAATTTCTTCATTTAGCATGTTTTCTAATTGTAATTTTTGAATTCTCAGTAAAGTACTTTCTAACACATAAACTTGAATAAGAAGATCTGAAATGTGCATAGATATCTCTTGTTCTTCCTCTAACTTCTGCATAAATTTCTGTAAACAAATACCTGAAACGAAAACTGCAAGAGACTTTAGATTATCTGTAAACTGTTGGAACTTTTCAAGTGTATTCAAACTGTATTCTACTGAATCATTATTAATTTCTGCATATACTTTAGAAAATGCAGACATTACATCTAGCTCTCCTTTCATACCTTTTTTTACAAACTCTTTGATGATAACTAATCTGTTGATTTCATTAGTTCCTTCATATATCCTACTAATTCGTAATGATCGATATAAATGCTCAATAGGACAATCTGCAGAGAATCCCATTCCTCCATAAATCTGAATTCCTTGATCAATAATAAAATCTTGCGCTTCCGAACCAAATACTTTTACAATTGCACTTTCAATACTAAATTCTTTCAATGAATTGATCTTAGCATTCGAAAAAGTTTCTCCTTTTGTTGTTAACTCTTCCCTAAGAATATCGATATCATTACCCAATCTGAATACTGCTGATTCGATAGCGAAAATATATGCACTCATTCTGGCCAATTTATCCTTTATTGCTCCAAAACTGCTTATAGTTTTTCCAAATTGTTCTCTTTGTTTTGCGTATTCTTTAGCATGTTGAACTACTTTATTTCCTACTCCAATACAAGAAGCACCTAACTTAATTCGACCTGTATTTAACGTATTCAAACCTATTTTCAATCCTTTATTTCGTTCACCTAAAAGATTTTCTTTAGGAACTTTTACATTCTCAAAAAATACCTGACATGTACTCCAACCCGAAAATCCCATTTTCTTCTCTTCAGGACCAATTGTAATCCCACCAAAAGCTTTCTCAACTACAAACGCAGATAAATTCTTATCATCTTCTATTTTAGCGAATACAATAAATATGTCTGCAATTCCTGCATTAGAAATCCATGCTTTTTGACCGTTTATACTAAAGTTTCCTTCCTCATCTAAAGTTGCTTTTGTCTTCCCAGAATTTGCATCACTTCCAGCATTCGGTTCGGTTAATGCAAAGGCAGAAAGCAATTCTCCAGCAATCATTTTTGTAAGATACTTTTCTTTTAAAAAATCAGATCCATATAAAAATACTGGAGCAATTCCAATACTAGTTTGAACACCTAAAGCTCCTGTGAATGAATATCCTTTACTCATTGTAGTTGTAAAATGTAATACATCTTTAAATGACATATCCATTCCTCCATATTTCTCAGAAACCTCTAATCCTAAAAAACCTAATTCGCCACATTTTTGAATTAATTCAGGTCCAACTTGAATGGCTTCAGGAGTTTCCATAAACTCTAATCTATTTTCGATTTCATTTTTTATGAAACTTGTTCCTGCATCATGCATCATTTTAGCTTCTTCCAAAATAAGTTCTTTTATATAAAAGGATGACAATTCTGTAGGTTGAATTAAAAACGTTCCTCCTTTTGTCTGTAGTTCTAATGTGTTCATTTTTAGTATAATTTGATTTTTTAGGCATTTTAGCCTAATTCAAATATATAAATTAATTTTAAAAATTAGGCTATTTTGCCTAAATTTGAATTATATGACTACCAAACAAAAAATCTTAACTACTTCTTTACAGTTATTCAATACAATTGGATACGCCAATATTTCTAGTAAAACAATTAGTGAAACTATTGGCATTAGCTATGGAAATTTGTGCTATCATTTTCCAAAAAAGGATGATATCGTAATGCGTTTACATCAGAACTTTTTAGATGAAATGGACGAATCAATGCTTAATCTAAAAGGAGAGATATTCGAGTTTGATTTTATGTTAAGAAGTTTAGAGAATTTAATGAACCTAACTTACAAGTATCGATTTCTATTACTGAACGGATACGATATTACATTAAAACATTTACCGATTAAGCAAAGAACCATGGAGCGTTCTAAAGTCTACTCAAATATTATTTATAAAATATCTAAATTCTTAATTGAAAATGGATATATGCATGATAATTTAAGTGACAAACAACTAAAACTAAAGCTTCATGGTCTACTTATAATATTTAATTCTTGGGTTGCAGATAAAGCGGTATTTTCTGAATTAGCTTTTGAAGAAAATAAAGATCATACGAAGTATTACATTCAATTACTCTTCTCTATGATTAGTTCTGCCTTAACAAAAAAAGGAATCAAAGCATTTTCAACAGCCTATGATCGCATTTTAAATAAGAATGTTCAAGACTAAAAACAGAAAAGCTTCCGAAATTTCGGAAGCTTTTCATTAATTCAAATAAATAAATTTTCCATTTAAAAAAATGATATACTAAATGGATAATTTGGCTCTTCTTCATTGCTTGCTCTTATGGCATTCATAATTGGGAAAATGAAATAAAATATTCCAAGCAATACAAATCCCAATAATCCTAAACCAAATAATAATATTAATGGTATGCATAACAATACATATAGAAACATTGTAATTCTAAAATTAAGAATTGCCTTTCCATGTTCGTCCATGCCTTCTACTTCATCTTTTTTTATTGCCCATAAAATTAATGGGACTATGAATCCACCAATTCCAGATACAAAATCCAATAATTGACTTAAATGTGTTAATACTAATAGCTCTTTATTTTTTCGCATTTTTTTAATGATTAGTTACACTTAATAGACTATTATCTTACCATTTTGTTACAGTTTTAAGCCATTTTCGCTAAATTTTAACTAAAAACCAGTTAAAAACTACCCAAAACTCCAAAAATGAGTCGCATAACAACTTGAAATTTTACAACCCTCACTGAACAACTCTTCATTATATTTGCAAAAAATATTCGATTTGCAAACAAACGTTAACGATACTATCATTGCTTTAGCCACTCCATCAGGAGTTGGTGCTATTTCTGTAATACGACTTTCGGGTGAAGATTCTATTCAAATTGTTAGTCAGTTTTTTAAGTCAGTACGTAAAAACAAACTTTTATCTGAACAAAAGACTCACACCGTTCATTTAGGACATATTATAGAAAAGGAACGAATTATTGATGAAGTATTAGTTTCTGTTTTTAAAAATCCGAATTCATACACTGGAGAGAATGTAGTTGAAATTTCTTGTCATGGATCTGTATTCATTCAACAAGAAATTCTACAATTATTCTTGCGTAATGGCTGTAGAATGGCTGATAATGGTGAGTTTACTATGCGAGCTTTCTTAAATGGTAAAATGGATTTAAGCCAGGCTGAAGCGGTTGCAGATGTTATTGCATCAAATTCTGAAGCTTCTCACCAAATGGCAATTCAGCAAATGCGTGGTGGTATTACCAATGAATTGAAAGAATTACGTGGACAATTATTAGACTTTGCTGCATTAATTGAATTAGAATTAGATTTTTCAGGAGAAGATGTTGAGTTTGCAGATAGAACAAAATTCAATGCTTTAGTCAATACCATTTCCTCTGTATTGAAACGTTTAATTGATAGTTTCGCTTTTGGAAATGCCATGAAAAATGGAATTCCTGTAGCTATTATAGGTGAACCAAATGTTGGTAAATCTACTTTATTGAATGCCTTATTGAATGAAGAAAAGGCTATTGTTTCGGATATTGCAGGAACAACACGTGACGCTATTGAAGATGAATTAATTATAGATGGAGTTGCATTCCGTTTTATTGATACTGCTGGAATCAGAGAAACTGAAGATGTTGTAGAAAGCATTGGAATTCAAAAAGCCTATGAAAAAGCAGATAACGCACAGTTAGTTATTTTACTGGTTAATGCCGAAAAAGTAGTTACAAAATCTTCAGTCATACTTTCTGAAGTTGCAAAAGTAAAAGAACGATTTTCTAATAAAAGAGTTCTTGTAATTGCCAATAAAATAGACTCTCTTTCTGAAGAATCAATTACTCAACTAAAATATTTACTACCTGACGGTATGTTACTTTCTGCTAAACAAAAAGTTGGTGTTGATACTTTAAAAAATGAACTGACTTCATTAGTAAATAAAGGAGCTTTAAGTAATAATGAGACTATTGTAACGAATTCTCGACATTTTGAAGCTTTAACTAATGCATTAGAAAGTATTAATTCTGTTGCTAACGGAATTGAATTAGGAATTTCGTCTGATTTATTTGCTATTGATATTCGCGAATGTTTACGTCATTTAGGAAATATTACTGGAGAATATGATGTAGACAAAGATATATTAGGTCATATTTTCTCTAACTTCTGTATTGGGAAGTAAGTCCAAAATCGATCAACTTTTAGGTATAAAAAAACCCACTCAAAGATTGAGTGGGAAAATTGCTATGAAAAAGAATCTCCAAACGTCTTTGGAGAAGTTTTAAATATTGTTTACGCGTTATTAACCAATAACTTTTACGTTAACCGCGTTAATTCCTTTTCTACCTTCCTCAGTTTCGTACTCAACTTTATCACCTTCGTTGATATCGTCAATTAATCCTGAGATGTGAACAAAAATATCTTGTCCTGATTCTGATTTGATAAAACCAAATCCTTTAGATTCATTAAAAAATTTTACAGTACCTTCTTGCATGTTTACTCTATTATAATTTATATTTTAATTTTTACTTAACCTAACACCTCTCTGTCAATTATCAACACATTTTATAGAATTCTAACATCTATAAAAAAGTTTCAAAACACTTAAAAAAATAAAGTAATGTGGAATAAAGAAGGAAAGAGATTACTCAAAAAAACTTATTAAATACTACCCTAAATTGAAAAGGTGTTCTGCTAAGAACGGTGTAAATATACACCTAAATAATTATAAATTAATCATTTTTAAAAAATACTCTTTCTTTATATTGAGCTTTCTTAACTTCAGCTCTTCTTCTTACAGATTCCTTAGTGTATTCTTTTCTTTCACGTAATTCTCGCATAAGTTTTGTATCTCTATGCTTTCTTCTGTAACGCTTTAATGCTCTATCAATATTCTCTCCGTCCTTTACTTTTATTATTAACATACTTTATATTTATTAAATTCTATTATTATTTTCTAAACTCAAATATCTAATGCCATCGAATTCCAAAAAAAATGGATATAGCATATTCCTCAGGCTATTGACATAAAGCCTTTAGTAACCAATCAAATAGATATTCTTCGAACACTAATGATTGACTTTTATATAATCAGCAAAAAATTAAAACGCAATAAGGATAAGTTTGTCGAGATTGCTTCGGGGGAAAGAAAGCTAAACTAAATAGATCCGATTGTAATTTAATCTAAGATTTTATAATATGAACCAAAGGTATGGATAAAAAAAGAATTAATTACTTTTAAACGTGAATTAACTTAATATGAGTACTAATAATAAACAGTTTTTTAAGTTTATCTTACAATCTATACTATTTTGGGTAGTTGCATTATTCGCTTTTGCCATATTCAGATTTTATGGTATTGAACAAGAATCCTTACTTCCAACTGCTGAAAATACCACAAATCAAGAAATTCTAAATCCGTATCTAGTTTCATTGTTTTTAGGACTAGGTTTAGGACTGTTATATGGTATTGTAGATTATTTATATGAACGTTTTTTTCTAAAGAAAGTTGGATTAGGAGTTGGATTGCTCTTGAATACATTTCTTCATTTTATATCCACAATTTTTGTGTTTACGTTTGGATTAAACCTTATAGCTAAAATATTTTCTCTTTCCATAAATTTAGAAATTGGATGGTGGTTAACCTATAAACGCTTTTGGGCAGCAATACTTTATATAATTTTATCCTCTCTAGTATTTTCATTTTTAAAAATAGCTAAAGAACGTTTTGGAACTGGAGTTTTTGTCAAAATGCTTTTAGGTAGATACAAAATTCCACAAGAAGAGGAACGTATATTTATGTTTTTAGATTTAAAAGACTCAACTACAATTGCTGAAAAATTAGGACATAACTTATACAGTCAATTTATTCAAGACTGCTTTTACGATCTTAATGAAGTGGTTTTGTTTTATGATGCTGAAATTTATCAATATGTTGGAGATGAAGTTGTATTATCTTGGCCTTATCACAAAGGATTAGCCAATAATAATTGTATCGGTGTATTTTTTGCATTTGAACTTAAAAGAGAAACTAGGAAAGAATATTATCTAAAAAAATATGGAGTTTTCCCTATGTTTAAAGCAGGAATTCATGGCGGTTCACTTATGGCAGCAGAAGTTGGTTTTGTAAAAAAAGAGCTTGCTTATCATGGCGATGTAATTAATACTTCTGCTAGAATTCAAGCGGAATGTAACAAGCATAATGTTTCATTGCTCATTTCAGAAAACTTATTGAAAAATCTTAAAGGTAAATCAGTTTCTTCCTCAAATTTCTTGGGTAGTGTTTTATTAAAAGGAAAAGAAAAAGAGGTTAAAATTCATTCAATATTATATGATGTATAAAAAACTTTATAAAAATAGATTTGAAATATTCTTAATAACTCAATTGACAATTTTATTTGGATCATTGTTTTTTCCGTTTGATTTCTTCGAATATAAACTACTTCCAATTTTATATTTAATTAGCATTGGTGCAGGAATTTTAATGATTTCGAAGAACAAAAAATTAACTTGGTTCTTTATTATTCTCTTTGGAATAGCAGCAACGGTTTTTGGTTTTGACATGATTGCTCGTAAGCAAAATTCAGAAAATTTAATCATCCGATTATCCATTTATTTCATCTTTCATGTTTTTGTTACTTGGAACATAATCAAACAAGTTTGGAAAGCGAAACGAGTAACTAAAAATGTAATTATTGGACTGATGAGTGGCTACATTTCTCTTGGGTTTTTGGCTTTTTTCCTATTTATGAGTATTGAATTGACAAATACCGAAGCCTTTAGAGGATTTTTAATGGAAAACTCAAGTGATATTAATTTACGTTCTGATAGCTTGTTATATTATGCTTTCATTACATTATTAACTATTGGATATGGAGAAATTGTGCCGGCAATTCCTATTGCACAGAAAGCTGCTATTTTAGTTGGACTTGTGGGACAATTTTATATGGTAATTATAACGGCTGTTGTTATAGAAAAATATATTCGTCATTCTTCGGCTGACATAGAGAAATAAAGTCTGAAAATTCTTAATTCATACCACTACTCTTTTTGATATTTTTTTTGGAATTAAAGTTATTCTTTGATTTAATTGAAACTACATTTTTATTCCATATTTGTATATCTATTTTAAGCAATACGCTCAATTTATATGAATATTACAGCAAATTCTACTGATGTAAAAAACATCCTTCTAAAAAATAACTCCGGACTAGAACTATCTATTCTAAACTATGGAGCAACTATTCAAAGTTTAAAAGTTCCAAGTAAAAATGGCTCTAAAGTTAATGTTGTTGCTGGTCTTTATAAGCCTGAAGATTATACCAAAGATTTGTATAAGAAACATAATATATGTTTAGGTGCTTCTATCGGTAGATACGCTGGAAGAGTTTCAGGAGGAAAATTTACTATTCATGATAAGGTGTACTCTCTGCCTGTTAAAAATGGGCTTCATTTACATGGAGGAAATGAAGGTTTTGATAAAAAAATATGGAATATAGATACTATTTCTGACGATCAGAACTCTGTTACTTTATCCTATGAAAGTAAACACCTTGAAGAAGGATATCCAGGAAATTTGAAAGTTTCTGTTACGTATACATTAGTAGATTTCAATGTTGATATCACCTATAAAGCAACTACAGATAAATCAACGGTAATTAATTTAGCCAATCATGCGTATTTTAATTTAGATGGACAGGGAACTATTTTAAATCATGAGTTGCAAATTAACAATACTCATCATTTAGAGGTAGATTCTAATCTTTTTCCTACTGGAAAAGTATTACCATCTAAACAAACAAGATTTGACTATTCAAAAAGTTCAGTAATCAATCGAAAAGACTTTAAAGGTTTTGATGATACCTTTGTGTTAGGAGATGAAGAATTAGCTGCTATTTTAACATCAAAAGTAACTGGTATTGAAATGCGGGTAACAACAAATCAACCAGCTTTAGTGATTTACACAAAAGATAAATTTCCAACTATTCCACTTTCGGCAAATTATATGGACTATCCAGCGATTTGTTTTGAAGCACAGAATTTCCCTGACGCTCCTAATAACAAAAACTTCCCTTCTTGTTTACTAAATCCAGAAGAGACTTATGAGAATAAAACTCGATTTTCATTTTCTATAAATGAATAAGCATTTATTGCTCAAGAGATTTCAAATGTTTTTTCCATAGGGAAAATTTAATCCTTCCTGTTAGGAAAACATAAATACAAAATTATATATATGAAATCTCACAAACTACTTTATTTAGTGGTTCTTTTTGCCCTTACCTTTTTTAATTCTGAAGCTCAAACTCCAATTCAAGTTGCGGGAACACCAACCAAAACAGCAATACAAAATGGAAATTGGACTGATGTGAATACTTGGGGCGGAAGTTTACCTCAAAACGATGATCGAATTCTTATTCCTTCTAATATCACCGTAACTGTTGATGGAATGATTCCGCAAGAATTCAAATCAGTTCGAATAGCAATGCAAGGAACATTGCAATATGCTACCAATGTAAATACAGAATTAAGAACAGAATTCTTAGTTAGTGAAATGGGAGCAAATTTTAACATTGGAACACCTTCCAATCCAATTAACTCGAATGTAAACGCTTCTCTAGTTTTTGCTTGGAGAGGAGGAACTACAAAAGCTCAAGATAATAATCGATTTGTTCCTGGTGCTGTTTTAATGGGACCTGTACGAATGGAAGGTTCACCTAAAACGAGCTGGACAACTGTTGCGAATTATCCTTTAGCTGGCGATAATCAATTAACTTTAAAACAAACTCCAACAGGATGGAAAATTGGCGATAAATTAACCGTTGCTGGAACAGATGTAGACGACTATCAAAGTGATGAAGTTGTTACGATTACTGGAATTTCTGGTACTACTATAATGTTGAGTAATTCTTTAATCAAAAATCATCAACCTCCAACTGAACTCAATAATCTTGTAGATGTTCATGTTTCCAATAACACAAGAAACATTGTTATTTCTTCTGAAAACTCAAGTGTTACAGCTCTTTCTGGAGTAAATGGTTATGATAAACCAAGAGGACATATTATGTTCATGCATAATTCTAATGTTCAAATTAGAAATGTAGAAACTAATAATTTGGGAAGAACAGATAAAACTATTGAATTAGATGATTGGTCTGTACCCGAAGAAGGTCCAGAAGATCAACCTGATCCAAGATTCAGTACTACAGTTCCGTATCCTGCAGGAGCAGGTAGAAATCCACGAGGTAGATATTCGATTCACTTTCACAGATCTCTTGACCGAGATGCTAACAAAGCTTTAGTTGAAGGTTGTGTTGTGAATAATGATCCAGGATGGGCATTTGTAAATCACTCTTCTTATGTAGATTTTATAAATAATGTGAGTTACGGCGTTGTTGGATCAGCATATTGTACTGAAGCTGGAGACGAATTAGGTTCTTTTAAAAACAATATTGCCATTAGAACTTATAATCCGAATGAACCTTTGAATTTAGGTCGTCCAATGGATGGAGTTTTGGGAATTAACGGAGGAAGAACAGATGGTTTAACAGACGGAAGAGAACAAATTTCAGATTTCGCCCATCAAGGAGATGGATTTTGGTTGCACAGCACAGGAGTTACTCTAGAAGGAAATGTAGTTTCAGGATGTAGTGGCCATGCTTATATTTATTGGACTGAAGGATTGTGGGAAAGTCTACGCGGGCGACCACAAATGCAGAACAAAATTGATTTATATGTTCCTCCAACTGAATTCCCTAATTTAAATGCAGAACTTAAAACTCAAGTAGCACAACATCCCAATTGGATATTTGATGTTTGGTATGTGTTACCTAGACCTTTTAAAAACAATATAGGATACACAACTGCACAAGGATTTAGAGGTGATTATATTATGACTGAGTTTCATGAAAATGGTGAAACTACGAGTAGAGAATACAATATGATGCCCACTAATTATAGGAATACTATGAATTTGATTATTGAAAACTCACTTTTTTGGGGTATTCGAAGAACCGGAATGCAGTTTGAAAACTGCGCTCAGATCACTATAAAGAATAATAAGATTTATGGTTATGGAGCAAGCACAGGATTTGCTCCTTGGAATCCCAATCCCAATCCCTATCCTGGCAGACTTGAAATAGAACCTCACTCTATTGGAATTGACTTAGATCATTATCATAACACAAGAAATTGGACCATAGAAAACAATGTTATAAGCGGTTGGGATGGAGCATCTCAGGCATTAACATTACCTATGAATGCTACCGTTCGAGTAAATGGTGGAACATTTGATAATTCTGGAACTGATATTTTTATCAGAGAAGTAAACTGGAACAAGAATTGGATTGATCGAATTATTGATAATACGGAAACAACATCTACCCCTTCATCCTTTGTAAACCCTACACCTACTGACTTAACTACACCTTGGAGAACCATAAATATTGAAGGAAATATTGTGTTTAATAATTCAACTAAAAATATTGTTCTAGATGCTCAATTTCATCTATTGAATAATGCTGGTGATGCTTTTGCTTTATTGCATCCTGATGGTTCTGGTGTAAAAATGACAACTTATTTTTTACTTCCTGATGATATTCGATTGAATTTTGGTGATTTTAATAATACTAAGGTTTATTTTGACGAACAAGATCCTAATTTCGTTCCTGTACCAACATCAGATTTGTTAACTCCTTATTTATATCCTACAGAAGATTTATTTCCAGAGCGTGTAACACCTGGTCAGTATTTGAATAAAAGTAATGCCCAATTAAAAAGTGAATTTGGTTCGTCTTTTGGTGGAGAGTTTTTACCTACAAATGCAACAACACATCCTATGATTTCAGGAGGAAAAATAGTTAACTCTACTTTAAGTAATCCAGATATTCCTATTGAAGAAAATAAATGTATTATCTATCCTAATCCGGCTTCTTCATCTTTTTCAATCAAAAGCATAAATAGAGATTTGGATGTCCATATATATTCGTTACAAGGAAATTTGATAAAAACTACTTCGTCAACACAAAACGGTATCGACGTTTCGCAATTGTCAACTGGTATATATATCGTTCAAATACAAGATCAAAACTCTAATTTTGTTTGCACCAAGAAACTTATCAAGAAGTAAATAAGTTTTTTAAAATTGAAAAGCCAGTTTTACAACTGGCTTTTTTATTTCTATTCGAATACAACTTCAATTTCTTTTGTTAATGCGATACTTTGACAAGTTAATATATATCCTTCTTTTACCTCTTTTTCGGATAAAGCCATATTCTTTTTCATCGTCACTTTTCCTTTTTTAAGCTTACAAACACAACTCGAACATACTCCGCCTTCACAAGAATAAGGTGGATTGAACTTATTATTTAATAATGCTCGTAAAACTGTCTCTCCTTTTTCAATACTTATATTTATTTCTTGATTGTTCAATTTAGCCTTTAACGCTGCTTTTTCAATTCCTACTAAATTATTATTAGTGGAACTTTCACCGAAACTCTCGATAAATATTCTATTATCAGGAACGTCAATATTCTTTAATGCTTCCTTTGTGTTCTCAATCATTTTACCTGGCCCACAAATGAAATATTCTGTATTTTGAGCATAAGGAGGATACTCATTTATAAACCAATTAATCGCTTCAGAATCTACTCTTCCCTTTCTATATTCAAACTCTTTTTTAGAAGAAAACCAACTCGTTTTAGGTTTACTAAGACTATGAACTAAAATCAGTCTTGTTGGATATTCCTTCCTTAACTTCTCTAATTCACTTTTAAACAAAACCGTTTCTTGATTCGTATTTCCATAAATCATATGGATATAACTATTCGGTTCACCAATTAAAACAGATTTTAAAATTGAAAGTATTGGTGTTATTCCACTTCCAGCAGCGAATAAATAGTATGTTTTGTAATTATCCGCTTTTACGTCAGCAAAAAAACGTCCATTAGGAATCATAACTTCAACTTCATCTCCAACTTTCAGATTATCATTAATATAATTTGAAACCAACCCGTTTTTAACTCTTTTCACTCCAATTGTCGGAGCTTCCTCGAGGAAAGGAGAACTGCATAAAGAATAAGATCTTCTTACTTCCTCTTCTTCTATATTAAATTTTAAAGTCAAATATTGTCCTGGTTTATAATTGAATTCATCATAAAGCTCAACTGGAACATCAAAAGAAACAGCAACAGCTTCTGAGGTTTGTTCCTTTATCTCAGAAACTTTTAAACTATAAAAATTGCTCATATATTAAATTTTAGCACCATTAGCAATCATCCACTTTTTTACTTCTTCCTGAAAACGAACAATTGCATATTCTCCTTTCTGAGCTCTCGCTCCAACACTAAAATATGGTGAACTTAGAGATTTTTGTTGTTGTTCACAGGCATAAATATCTTCTGCCATAAAATCACCTGATGCCATAGGATCATCTTTATCACCTTCATACTTTCCTTTATTTCCATAGTGTTGCCAAACTTTACTCATTGAAGATTTAGTATACTGTTTGGTAAATTCCCAATCACTTTTATTCTCTACTTTTGATCGAATCACTACTAAAGTTCTGTCTGGTGCTAACGGAATAGCATGAAAAGTATTCCATTGCGCTTCTCCTTCTGTAATTCCAATATTTGGAAATAACCATGGAACATAAGCGCCAATTTTATCTCTTGGTACACTTTCTATTAAAGGAAATTGAGCGGCATTTTCAACATCATTTAAATACTCATCCACCAAAGGTTCATAAAACCAATAATGCGGACCTTTCCAACCGAATTCAGCTTTTGCATGATTATACATGTTTAAAGTTCCTTCATGTAAATGTGCTAAATGATAATGATCTATATAATTTTCAACTACTATCTTCCAATTCGCTTGAATTTCTTTAGAATAAAATGGTTCTCCATCAGTTTCACTCCACTCGACTAATTCTTCAACGACATGCGGACCTAAATAAGATTCTACTTCTCCAAAAAACTCCATAATACTTGGTGCATTTTTCTCAGGATGAACAAATAACATTCCTTTGAAAATATCAACAGAAGCCTCATGTAAATTAAGTTCACATTCGTGCAATTCTTTATTGCATAAATCTGGGAATTCTTCTTCTCTTTTAGGAATACTAATTAATTTTCCTTCCAAATCATACGTCCAATCATGATAAGGACATGTAATCGCTTTTTGTGCTTTACCCACGGCTCTCAATAATTGAGTTCCTCTGTGACGACACATATTATGAAAAGCTCGTAATCTGTGATCTCTTCCTTTTACAATGAAAATATTATTTAAACCGGCTTGTACGGAAATATAATCTCCAGGATTTGAAACATCTTCAACTAACCCTGCATATTGCCAAGTTGTAGAAAATAAGTGTTTCATTTCTAAATCAAACCACTCTTTCGATGTATATGCTTCAATCGGAAGTACATGCATTTTCCTTTGATTCTCCATTATCTTAATTTATTTTGGAAATATATTTTTAATCACCTTTCCTTTCGTCCAAACTTCTTTATAAGGTTTTCCTTCAACCGTCATCAAAGCTTCTAATTTATTATAATCTTTTAAAGTAAAAATTACTTCATAATAACTTCCATCTGGTAAATACATCTTTCCGTTATTATATATATTCCCTTGTTTTTCAACATCAGTAAGAAAATAATCTCTCTTTTTATTTTTTCCTTGATACTCCAAGTTACCATCATTGTAATAGTGGATTTTTCCAAAGAATTTACCTCTGTACTCTACTATTTCGTAAACTGCTTGATAATATTCATTTTTCACTTCCCAAACTCCGATAATTTTATCATTTTTTTGAGCACAAGAAACCAGGCTTATTGCTAGTATAAAAGTTAATAATAATCTCATAATTTTAGGATTTGTTTGGATTTTCAGGCATCCAATCTGGAGGTTTTATAAACACTTTAAGCTTATTCTTAACTCCTGAAACTTTACCTAACTTATGATTCAATCTTGTCAAACCATGAAAAAATACTTTGATAGGATTGACGCTATTTAATGGTTCTGAAATTCCGTATTTCACCTTTTCTACTTCTGGCTCAAACGTACCTAATAATCTATCCCAAATGATCAAAATCCCAGCATAATTTTTATCCCAGTATTGTCTGTTCGAACCATGATGAACTCTATGATGTGATGGTGTATTGAAAATAAATTCAACAGGTTTTATCAATTTCCCAATTATTTCGGTGTGTAATAATGTTTGAAAAACTTGTACAAATACTTCAGAAAGTAAAACCAATATCGGATCAAATCCCAACATAACAATTGGTAAAGAGAATACGATTGGCATAATAGCATCTAATGGTCCAAAACGATACGCAACCGACATATTAAAATGTGGGGAACTATGATGAACTGTATGTGTTGCCCAACCAATTCCGATTCTATGCATCATTCTGTGTTCCCAATAATATGCAAAGTCTGCCAATAAAACACATGAAATAATGGTTGCCCAATTGATATCTAAATGAGGTAAACTTACATTATTAAATAACCAGTAATATACTTTTGTAACTGCTAAAATCCCAAGAATAATTTCTATTAAAAAGAATCCACCAAATGTTATAATATTCGCAATACTATCAAGAATTAAATCTTTATTCAATCGTCTTAAAAAGGCATAACGTATTAATTCAATTACAAAAAATGGTATGATAATATAGACTAAACTCAAGTCGTTAAATACATAAAACCAATACTCTACACTTTCCCATTGTAATGTATTCGAGAAAAAGGAAATTAAGCTGTCGTGTCCGCTTTCACTATAATTGTAATAAAAGAAATGTGCGAAACCTGTAATTAATAAAATGATTACTAAACTTCTAATTAACAATGTTGAATTTTTCATCTTAAATATTTTTTACAAAATTGCTAAATAAGTTCATTCAAGTTTTTGACCTATGTCAAAATAGCTAGATGATTAGCTACAGAATATATAGCTAAGAATGACCATATTAAAATCATTATCCAATATAGTTTTGGATGTTCCTTTTTAGTTATAGATTCCACAAAATGAATTTCACCACTTCTAATAATGTGAACTAAACCTAAAATTATAAATAAGGCCCAAAACCAATTCCATTCGTAAATAATTGCTAGTATTAAAAGAGCAAGAGCAACTATAGTTCTCCATTTATCCATATTAATATCTGTAATGATTATAATCTATGAACAAAGTAGATAAAGAATATGCCGCCATTAATATCCAAGAGGCAATAATTATCCAATACAAAATTGGATTTTCATTTCTTTGAATAGGCTCAATAAAAAATGTAACACCTGAAAACAAATCAGGAATTACCCACAACAAAAACAAAACTCCCCATGCCCATTCCCAATTCATAAACAAAGCAATGTACATTAATATCAATGCAATTATGGTTCTCCATTTTGTTGTATTCTTCATCTACTAAATATAAAAAAGAATTGTTAAACTATTATTCCAAAACGTTTTAAAAGCTTCTTTTCCATATTCCAAAAAAATTGAAACTGACCGAATAACCAACCAAACATTACTAAGAATACTTGGTAGAAAATGAAACTTGACATGATGAACATTGGATAATAGAAAATTGCAGGAACATTTTCTAAGGTCAATCCTAAAAACTTTAAAATTGGTCGTCCTACAAATACAGAAGATGATCCTGTAATTGAAAACACAAAAAATATAATTGCTAAATCTTTTTTGGAAGTAACATTCCAACGTGACATTAATTTATTCATTTCAAAAAATTTTGTTCAAAACTAATTCCAGCGCTAAAAAATCATTTTGACTTAAATCAAAAAATGAGGAATCTCATGATTTTGACATAGGTCAAAAAAACTTCAAAACATCCTTCACAATTTTGTCTCAAGATTAAAAACAAGAGTCATGAAGAGATTTTTATTACTTACCATTATTCCTTTGATGAGTTGCTCAACATCAGTAGACCATAGAATATTCGGAACCTGGAAAACGAATAGTAAATTTTACGCTGCTACCTACAAGATTGAGAAAAACAGTGAAAAAATTATAGGTAAACTTCTGTATTACAATGATGGAACAACTGTGTTACATGAAACCAAAAGTGATAAAGATATTTTTATTAAAGATCTACAATATGAAAACGAAGCTTTTGTAGATGCTATTTCAGGAGCAACACAAACTACTTCAAAGAAGTATCAAATAAAAATAAAACATACTGATACTCTTGAAGTAACTACTTACGTAAGAAATAAACCTTCCATAGAAACTTGGACAAGAAAACAACAATAGATTTAAAATTATGAAGAAAAGATATTCTCTTTTAGGAACATTAGCTGTTCTTTTTTTAATAGGATGTGAAGACAATGTAAGAGACATTACAGGAGGTAATAATTCACAAGTTCCTACCAATCCTACAGCAGAAGTAAATCCAGTAGATATTAACAATGATGGATTTGATTTTATGGAAAAAATGCAAGGTCATTGGGTTGGAAATAATAAAGTAATTGCCGATGAATACGATTGGTTTGGATGGGACTATCGTGCCATTTCTCCATCTCATATTCATGGGATTCATGAAGGAGGAACTTTAGGAAATTTATTCACCTCATTCTTTGTAACGAACTATAAAGGACAAAGAACAATTATGGCGAGAAATGGGGGATTATTAAACGGGATTTATCGTACGAGCTACTTTGTAATGGACAAAGTTGAAAATAGAAATTCCGAAGGAAAGTATTATAGACTTGTTGATGCAGTTGGTGGAGACGCGATTATGTATATGGAATTACGCTTTAAAAATGATAGTTTATATTTTAATTCCTATACCAGTAATCTTGGAAATAGATTACCCACTAGACACATGACTTTTAAGGGGAAAAAGATGCATTTTGAATTAGCACAAGAAGCAGCTAATGCAACTAATTATCCTCAAAATACAATTGATACTGGATTAGATTTTAAAGACGGTTTTAATACAGAATACTTATACGTAGATCAAGGAGAAGATGCTCCTAAATCTGCAACCTTTTTAGCTTCTCAAACTAGTAATGATGTGTATGAACTAGCTCCACAGTCAGGGGATCCTTATATTATTTCTGATCATCCGAGATTAGGAACATTAACTGTAAACATCAATCGAAATAACACAATCTCTAATGATAATTTACTAGTTTATTTATCTAAAGATCCACTCACAGATTCTGACGGATATTTTACACAAACTCCTGGAGCTTACGATACCTTACTTCATTTTCCAAGTTTAGAAAATAACGAAGATACATTCCTATTTACATACTTGCATCCCGGTACTTACTATTTAACTGTAATTGCTGATAAGAATAATGACGGTGGACCAAGTGAAGGAGATATTGTAAGTGTTTCTAAGGAAATTATCATAGCTCCTTTAGAAAATAAAACTGAAAATATAACCAATATTGATGTACAAAATTAAACTTATGAGCATACTTAAAAACACACTTTTATTCCTTTGTTTATTGGTATTAGGAAGCTGTACTAAAGCTGAAATTCCATTAGTTGGTGAAAATCCTTTAAATAGACCCGTTACCTATACACAAGACATTCAATCCATAATATTTAATAATTGCTTGACTTGCCATAGTTCAGTAAACCCTAGAAACGGATTGATTTTAGAAACCTATGCTCAAGTAAGAAACTCTTCAGAGTTTGGAACATTGATAGCCCGTTTAAACGATGCTGCGAATCCAATGCCACAAAGTGGACTTTTAACTGCGGACAGACGTGCCTTATTTGACCAATGGAAATCGGGAGGATATTTAGAATAACAATACTATTTAATATGAAAAAAATAATCGTTTTAACACTTTTAGTAATTTCTCAAATTACATCAGCTCAAAAATATTTTACAAGAACTGGAGCAACAGAATTTAAAGCTTCTGTGGCTGCTTTTGAACCTGTTGAAGCAAGTAATAAGAGTACAACAGTAATTCTAAAAAGTGATACTGGTGATATCGCTGCACAATTATTTATTAATGCTTTTCAATTTCGAGTTGCTTTAATGCAAGAGCATTTTAATGAAAATTATATGGATTCTGATACCTATCCTAAGGCAAGCTTTAGAGGTAAAATTCAAGATTTTTCTTTATCAAATATAGATAGTGAAAAGAAATATCCTCTAGAAGGAACACTCTCTATTCGAGGTAAACAAAAAGAAATTAATACAACCCTTAGTATTCAATTAAAAGATGATACTATAATTCTTAAATCGGAATTCAAATTAAATCCGAATGATTTTGGAATTAAAATCCCTAGTATAGTTAGAAAGAAAATTGCAAAACAGATAAACATAACACTGCATTATGAGATGGTTGAAAAAAAATAAGGTAATCACAATTGTTGTTTCATTACTTACAATCTCCTTTTTTGTTTACCGATACACTTTTAGAACCAATGAATCGATAGAGGATATTTCTCCTAATTATTTAGGAACCTCTATTGATTTTACAAGCCTAGCAACTACAAATTTCGATTCTTGGAATACAAAAGTGGTTCAGCTTACTGGAGAAATAACAGCTTTAGATAAAAACGGTTTCACTTTGAACAACAAGCTTTTTTGTCAGTTAAAAAATGAAGATGATAGTTCAGGTATAAAAGCAAATCAAACAATTACCATAAAAGGTCGTGTTATAGGATACGATGATTTATTAGAAGAATTAAAATTAAACGAATGTATACAACTAAAATAAAATCACTGATTATAGTCTTGCTCCTATCAATTAATGGAACAGCTCAAGAAGATTTATTAAATGAACTTGATAACGAAACCAAGAACACAAAACAATTTGATTTACCTGCATTTAAAGCCATGCAAATTGGAAACTTACAATCCACAAAAATTGCAGAAAAAGGAGATTTATATCTAATTGTTGCACATAGATTTGGATCAATAAAAGATGGAATTGATGAGTTTTTTGGATTGGATCAAGCCAATACTAAAATTCAATTGCTCTATAGTTTTTGGGACGGAATTCAGTTAAGTTTAAGTAGAGATAGTTTTGAAAAAACATATTCAGGAACTGCTAAGATTAGTATTACAAAACAATCGAATAGATTTCCTGTAAACCTAGTGGGATATGCAAGTACAGATATTAATTCTGAAATAAAAACTGCTAATTATCCTGAATTGAGGTTTAGTGATAGAATGAGTCATTCCTTACAATTATTAGCTTCTAGGAGGTTTTCTAAAAAACTATCTTTACAATTGTCCCCAATTTATGTACGTCAAAACTTACAGGATATCAACTTTACAAAAGCAAGAAATCATAATCAATTTTTAATGGGAATTGGTGGTCGATTAAAAGTGAGTAAACGTATGAGTATAAATTTAGACTACGCCTATAATTTCAGCAAAGACAAAAACTCCGTTTATAAAAACCCACTTACTTTAGGTATTGATATTGAAACAGGTGGGCATGTATTTCAATTGCTATTCTCAAATGCAAGAGGAACAAATGACAGCGCTTTTTTAACTAAAGCACAAGGTGATTGGAGCAAAGGAGATATTTCATTTGGATTTAATGTGGTAAGAGTATTTTAAGTTAGGGGAAATACTTCTTGTTTAGTGGCCTTCTATTTATTTAGAAGGCTTTTTTTATGTACTACGAATTCTACTCAGTGTTTCTTGCGATATTCCCAACATTGAAGCAATGTGTCCTAAATTTGCTATTTGGGTAATATTAGGATATACACTTATTAGCAATTCATACTTTTCTTTCGCTGATAAGAAATAATAGCCCTTGTAAAATTCATCGATAATAGCTAATTCTTGCTCCATCATTAACCTACCGAATCGTTCTAATTCAGGATGTTCTTTGAAGAGTAATTGCCAATTGTCATAAGATATAGAAACTACTTTGCAAACATCGATAGCCTCCAAATATTCATTCGATGGATTTTGTAAAATATAACTTCCCCACGATGTAAATAAAGAATTCGGTCCGTATACCCAATGCGTAATATCTTTTCCTTTTTGATATATAAAACTTCTAACACTTCCTTCTTTTAAAAAGTACAGATGTTTACATGTTTTACCAATATTGAGAATTTGCTCACCTTTTTCAAATACGACTTCGTTGGATAAACTTAGTATATGTTGAAATGTATCTTCTTTTAAATCAATATATCCTTTGATATAATCTGCTAGCTCTTGCATTTGGCTAATTTAAATAAATTGAATTGAGATTCTTTACAAAAAACAAAAACGCTTCTAAAAATAGAAGCGTTTTTTTGTTTTATGATATTTCCTGTTATTGATTGCTGGTAGAAACGTTTTTTCCACCTTTTACAATGTAGAAATATGATCTTCTATTCTTCTGATGTTCTTCCTTTGAACACTTGCTTTGATTTGCATCATTACAGTGATTTAACAATCGGTCTTCTCCAAATCCAATCGCACTTTGTATTCGATTGGCTGCAATACCTCTTGAGATGATATAATCTCTTGTTGACTTTGCTCTGTTATCAGATAAGTTTCTGTTGTATGCTTTCGTTCCTCGACTATCGGTATGTGATTCGATCTTAATCACCATATCTGGATTATTGTTCATTACCGTTACAATATGCTCTAACTCATACTCTGCATCTTCTCTTATGTTGTACAAATCAAAATCAAAGAAGATCGGATTGATAACAATCTGTGCCGCCTCTGGACTTTCTACAATTAACGATTCTAAAGCTAAATCTGTTTTGATTTCCTTCTTGTTAATGTCCTCTGTAGCTGTTTCCTTTTGATCATTTCGGTAATCATCTTTTGAAGCGCTTACTGTAAAGTTGTTCTCACAGTCGATATCTTTAAAGGTATATTTTCCATCTGCCTGTGTTACTTGCTCACTAACTGGTGCTCCACTCTCGTCTATTAATCGAACTGTAGCTCCTGAGATAGGTTTACCTGTGTTTACATCGGTTACGTATCCTCCAATGTCTTCTTTACATCTATAGATCACAAAACTGTATATATCGTCATCTCCCTTTCCTCCTTTTCTATTGGAAGAAAAGTATCCGTATGATTTATCTTCACTAATCACAAAACTAAAATCATCTCTCGGACCATTTATTGGACTTCCTAGATTGACAGGGTCAGTGTACTTATTATCTACATATTTAGCTTCAAACACATCTAAAGCTCCTAAACCTAAATGACCATCTGATGCAAAGTACATGGTGTTTTCACTATCAATACTTGGAAACATTTCTCTTGCTTCTGTATTTATTGGTGCGCCTAAATTCTTTACTTCTCCGTAACTCCCATCATCTTGTATCGCAACCTTATAGATATCGGTAGCTCCTAGTCCTCCTGACATATCTGATACAAAGTATAGTGTCTTCTCATCTGCACTTAATGCTGGATGTCCGCATGAATATTCATTACTGTTAAATGGTAATTCTCTAACATCATCCCAATTCCCATTATTTAAGGTAGCCTTGTATATCTTTAAGTGAGTTACTCGGTTCTTATCTCCTTCTAACTTATCGTCATTGTAATTATCTCTGGTGAAATACATCGTTTTACCATCTCCTGTAACAATAGCGTTAGATTCATGATAACGCGTATTTAAAGATGGTAACTTCTCAGAAGCACTTACCTGAAGTCCTTTTTCAATATCATTACTCAAATCTGCATCGGCAGTATAGATATTTAAAAACGGTTGCTCGTTCCACTTGTATAACTTCTTATCAAACTTTGAACCTTCTGGTTTAGTAGATGCGAAATACAACTTATCTCCGTAGATAAAACCTCCAAAATCTGAATACTTCGTATTGATCTCTAAGTTCTGAATACTAACATACGTCTTCTTACGATTAGAGTACTTCACAAAGTAATCTGCATTCTTTTCTAAAGCTAAGGCTCTTGAATCTTCTCCCTTTACTTCTTTTAACTTACGAAGCCATGAATCTGATTCATCAACCTTACCATTACTCTTTAAGGCTTGAGCATATCTGAACATATATTCTGGTGATACCTGATCTTTGTATTTCTCAAATAAAATACGATACCACTTCTCTGCCTCACTTGTATTGGTATTGTAATAATGAGAATCTCCTAGCCTACTAATGACTAGTTCTGACTCATCTCCTTTGTTATAAATAACCTCATATAACTCAGCAGATTTCTTATACGCAAACTCCTTGAAGTAACGATCTGCTGCATAACGCCTTTGTGAAAAAGACGAAAAGCTAATTATTAAAAAATAAATTAGTAATAGTTTCCTCATAATATTAATTTAAAAGAACCTTGGCGATTTAAACACGCGTTCCCTGAATATATCCCAACGTAACATAAGCTCATATGTTCCCGAATTATAATTGCTATAATTTGACGTAGTCAAATCATATGCAAAACCTATGTTTAAGTTCTTTGTTGCTTGTAACCCTAATAAAGCACTGATGGAGTCGTCCCACCTCCATGCTAATCCTGCAGCAAACTTCTCATTAAATAAAAAGTTAGCCGAAACATCTAATGATAATGGTGCCCCGTTCACCACCTTAACTAATGTAGCTGGCTTGAACTTTAACGTCTCACTTAAGTCAAATACATAACCCGCGATACCAAAAAAGTGTAAGCGCTCCTCAGCTAAATCTCCGCTCCCAAAACTCGTCGTAGCAACAGTATCGTCGTAATGATCTGTCCGTAGAAAGTTCGGAATTGCGGCACCAAGATACCAATTTGATTTATAAAAATAAATCCCAGCTCCAATTGTAGGTAAGAACTTACTGATATTACCCTCAAAAATACGCTCTTGCTGAAGAGCCGTTCCTTTACTCCAATCAATTCCTAAATGACGACCTCCTAACTTTAATCCAAAGGCTAAATTACCATCATTACTCGTACGAATTGTATAAGAAACATTGGCATCTAAATAAATCTCACTCGAGGGACCAATCCTATCATTAGTAATACTAATACCTAATCCTACTCCACTATAACCTATCGCAGTATCGTAACTAAATGTTTGTGAATCTGGTGCACCATCTAAACCAACCCATTGTGTTCGGCCTAAGGCAGTAATCACTGTATGATTATTAGATCCAGCATAAGCAGGGTTAACACTCATCGTGTTATACATATACTGCGTATACTGAGGATCTTGTTGTGAGAATAATACTCCAACCTTAAATAAGATAATGAGTATTAAAAATTTATATGTTACTATGCTATTCATATCCCTATTATGTTGTTTCTTGTTTCTTATGCTTACTTATTTATATATAACCATCCTGTTCGTGCTGATTCTCCATTTCCTGGATCAATCACATAGTAATACGTTCCTACTGGTAACTTCTCATCAACACTTATCGTAGCTCTACCATTAGAAATTCCTTCAAATCTTCTTGAAGAATCAGTGTTACTATAACCACTGATCTTATAAACCGTATTACCCCATCTGTTAAAGATCTCAACCGTATTATTAGCATACTCTGGATTATCAATACATTTAATAAAAAAGAACGAATTTTCAGTATTACCATCTCCTGGTGACATTAAACTATATGGTGATAAACATTCATCGTTTTTACAATTTGGTCCTTCAATTGGATCACAAGGATCATTAGGATCAGAAGTTGGTCCACCTACAAAAGTATCAGGATCAAGTGGTGTATTTGGATCATCAGTACCTGTTACTTCTTCACCATCCGTTAAACCATCACCATCACTATCAGGATTTAGAGGATCTGTTCCTTCGTCAGTTTCCTCTTCGTTAGTAAGTCCATCATCATCACAATCTAACTGATTCCATTCATCACTTACATTATTTATATCTTGACTACTAGCTTCATAAGAACATCCATTTAAAGGATCGGTACCATCGGCTAATTCATCTCCATTTATAACACCGTCTCCATCACAATCTAAAGCATTCCAAGCGGCAGATACATTAGTTTCTACTTGACTTGTACTATTATAAGAACATCCATCAAATGGATCTGTACCATCATTTACTTCTTCTCCATTTGTAACTCCATCTCCATCACAATCTGATGCAGCCCAAACACTATAATTAGGATCAGTGGTTGCTGGAATTGTAGGATTAGAAACTGAACATGAATCTAAAGGATCCGTTCCATTATTTAATTCATCTTGATTACTTTCTCCATCTCCATCACAATCTAATGAATTCCAAGCAGCAGAAACATTGGTTACCACTTGACTTGATGCTGAATAAGAACATCCATCAAATGGATCTGTACCATCGTTAGCTTCATCTCCATTTGTAACTCCATCTCCATCACAATCTGATGCAGCCCAAACACTATAATTAGGATCAGTAGTTGCTGGAATTGTAGGATTAGAAACTGAACATGAATCTGAAGGATCTGTTCCATTATTTAATTCATCTTCATTACTTTCTCCATCTCCATCACAATCTAATGAATTCCAAGCAGCAGAAACATTGGTTACAACTTGACTCGAAGCTGAATAAGAACATCCATCGAACGGATCAGTACCATCATTAGCTTCTTCTCCATTTGTAACTCCATCGCCATCACAATCTAATGCAGCCCAAACACTATAATTAGAATCAGTAGTTGCTGGAATTGTAGGATTAGAAACTGAACATGAATCTAAAGGATCTGTTCCATTATTTAATTCGTCTCCATTACTTTCTCCATCTCCGTCACAGTCTAAAGCACTCCAAGCAGCAGAAACATTTGCTTCTACTTGACTTGATGCTGAATAAGAACAGCTATCGAATGGATCTGTACCATCGTTAGCTTCTTCTCCATTTGTAACTCCATCACCATCACAATCTGATGCAGCCCAAACACTATAATTAGGATCAGTAGTTGCTGGAATTGTAGGATTAGAAACTGAACATGAATCTAAAGGATCTGTTCCATTATTTAACTCATCTCCATTATTTTCTCCATCTCCATCACAGTCTAATACATTCCAAGCAGCAGAAACATTTGCTTCTACTTGACTTGATGCTGAGTAAGAACATCCATCGAACGGATCCGTACCATCGTTAGCTTCTTCTCCATTTGTAACTCCATCTCCATCACAATCTGATGCAGCCCAAATACTATAATTAGGATCAGTACTTGCTGGAACTGTAGAATTGGAAACAGAACATGAATCTAAAGGATCTGTTCCATTATTTAACTCATCTCCATTGCTTTCTCCATCTCCATCACAATCTGCTATTAACCAATTTCCTGATTGCATTAATGAAATTGAAGTTGGGATATATGAACAAGAATCTGTAGGATCAGTTCCATCTGTAACCTCCTGTCCATTTGTAACTCCATCACCATCACAATCTGCAGTTAGCCAATCTCCTGATTGTGCTACAGAAACTGAACTTGGATTTACTGAACATGGATCTGTTGGATCAGTTCCATCTGTAACTTCTTGTCCATTTGTAGCTCCATCTCCATCACAATCTGCAGTTAACCAATCACCTGTTTGAGGTAACGAAACTGAACTTGGATTTACTGAACAAGGATCTGTAGGATCAGTTCCATCTGCAACTTCTTGTCCATTTGTAACTCCATCTCCATCACAGTCTGCAGTTAACCAATCACCTGTTTGAGGTAAAGAAACTGAATTTATTAGAAATGAACATGGATCTGTTGGATCGGTTCCATCAGCAATTTCTTGACCATTTGTAACTCCATCTCCATCGCAGTCAGAAGTTTGCCATGTAGGATTACTAACATCTGCTACTGGGTTTCCGGTGAACGAACAAGAATCATTAGGATCACTTGTACCTGTTGGTATTCCTGAAGTTGAAGGATCGTCAATTCCTGTTGTTTCTTCACAATCTGTTAAGCCATCACCATCTGTATCTGTTGATGGTCCAACAGTAACTGTAAATACTGGCGAAGTTAAAGATACACACCCATTAGAATCGGTAACAACATAAGTAATATCTACTGTTCCAAAATTTATTCCAGTAACAACACCATTAGAATCAACTGTTGCTATACCCGTATTAGAAGAAATCCATGATATACTAGATCCTGTAGTACCTTCCGTAAGATCTATGGTATCACCTAAACAAACTTCAGAAGTCCCGGTAATTGGTAATGCTTCAGGTCTTGGATTTACAGTGACTGTATATGTATATTGATTTCCTTGACATCCATTTGGACTTATTGGCGTTATGGTATAAACTACAGTTTGTGGACTTCCACTCGTGTTTGTTAATGTATCAGAAATCGTAGAACCTGTTCCTGATGAAATTGTTTCTCCCGTTACATTTGAATTATCTGTTGCAATCCAATTAAAGGTAGTACCAATTACGTTAACATCGGATGTTAAATCATGACTTAAAGCAACATCACTACAAACTGTATCTGTTGGAGCTGTTGCATTAAATGGTTCTGGATTTACAGTAACTATAACATCGAAAGTTTCTCCATCGCATGCAGTACCATCATCAATAGTAACTGTATATGTAATAGTAACAGGAACTCCTGTTGTATTGGTATAACCATCTGTAATATTAGCAGCAATAGCTGTTACTCTATCTGGTCCTGCAGGAACATTTGTCGGGTCCGAAGACACCACTGTATAGGTAGCTGTAAATGCATTAATAGCAACATTTAAATTTTCACCAGAACAAACTTCTTCAGTAAAGTTAGGGAAAGGCGGTGATACAATATGTAATGTAACTTCTTCTCGTAATGGATTGACACATGAAGTACTTGTATCTGTAATTTCCGCATAAAATGTAACTGGTGCGTTCTCTGTATTTGTTATTGGGTTGGCAATAACATTACCTCCAGTTGCAGCATCATACCAAGTAACTGATATATTTGAACCAAATGTAATTCCATCATTTGCATTTAATGTCTGAATAGGAGATTCAACACATTCTATAATGTCATTTACTGATGTTAATACTGGGAGTGAGTTTACAGTAACTGTTGCAGTATCTGTTAAATTAATCGAACAATTTGTACTACTAAACTCTAGAGAAATTAAATTTATTGTTGTATCGGAAGTAGCTCCTGAATTCACTATTGTAGCATTTCCTGATCCATCTAAAGTAATTGTTTGATTAGCATTGCCATCAATATTATAAGTCAACACACTGTTTGGAGATCCTGAAACAGTAAATTCAGCATCGCTATTTTCACAAATAGGTGAATTTGTTGTTAAACTTGTATATACAGGTAACGGATTAACCGTTACAATATAGGTAAATGAGTTACCGTCACAGCCACTTAAACTAGTTGGAATTATTGTATATACTACTGTTTGTGGAATTGTACTATTATTGATTAATGTATCTCCTATAGTATTTAATGATGAATTGCTCAATGTTTCTCCTGTTACATTAGCGTTATCAGTTGCAACCCAATTAAAAGTAGTTCCTGATAGATTTACATCAGTTAATAAATTATGATTTAAAGTAGTATTACTACAAACCGTTTCTGTAGGAGGTACTGCATTGAAAGGTTCAGGATTTACAGTAACTGTATATGTAAATGGATCACCAATACAACCATCAGGACTTGTTGGGGTAACTGTATAAGTAACATTTTGAACACTTCCACTAATGTTTGTTAGAGTATCCGTTATCATTGATGAATTTGTAGCTACTAGAGTTTCACCAGTAATAAAACCATTATCCGATGCAACCCAACTAAAAGTGGTTCCTGAAATATTAATATCTGTTGATAAATCATGATTTAATGGTATATCACTACAAATTGTATCTGTCGGTGCAACCGAATTAAATGGTTCTGGATTTACCGTAACTGAATATGTGTAAGCAGTACCTGGACAACCATCAGTACTTATTGGCGTAATGGTGTATGTAACTATTTGACTAACTCCACTAATATTAGTTAATGTATCAGATATTGTAACTGCTGAATTATTAGACGTAGTTTCCCCTGAAACATTTGGATTATCTGTTGCTGACCATGTAAAATTCGTATTAGATACATTTACATCTCCTAATAAATCATGATTTAATGTTGTTTTACTACATACTGTTTCTGAAGGAGGAGTACTATTGATAGGCTCTGGATTTACCGTAACAGTGTATTCAAAAGAATTTCCTACACAACCATCCGCGCTTGTAGGTGTAATAGAATATACAACTGTTTGTACACTTCCACTAGTATTTGATAATGTATCTGTAATGGTTGATGAAGAAGTGTTTGTAATAGTTTCTCCAGTTACATTAGGATTATCAACTGCAATCCAATTAAAGGTCACCCCAGATAAATTTACATTTCCATTTAAATCGTGATTTAACGTACCACCACTACAAATTGATAATATTGGTTCAACTGCGTTAAATGGTTCAGGATTGACAGTAACCGTGTAAGTAAATGAATTCCCTACACAACCCTCTGCACTTCTAGGAATAATAGTATATATTACCGTTTGAGTAGTTCCACTCGTATTTGTTAATGTATCTGAAATAATAGCAGTATTAGAATTACTCGTAGTTTCTCCAGTAACATTCGGATTATCTGTGGCAACCCAATTAAAAGTTGCTCCTGTTAAGTTTACGTCTGTATTTAAATCATGATTTAATGCTACATCACTACAAATAGTATCTGTTGAAGCTGTTGCATTAAACGGTTCTGGATTTACAGTAACTGTATACGTATATTGATTTCCTTGACATCCATTTGAACTTATTGGCGTTATAGTATAAACTACAGTTTGTGGACTTCCACTAGTGTTTGTTAATGTATCAGAAATTGTAGAACCTGTTCCTGATGAAATTGTTTCTCCTGTTACATTTGGATTATCTGTTGCAATCCAATTAAAAGTAGTACCAATTACGTTAACATCGGATGTTAAATCATGACTTAAAGCAATATCACTACAAACAGTATCTGTTGGAGCTGTTGCATTAAATGGCTCTGGATTTACGGTAACAACAACATCGAAAGTTTCTCCATCGCATGCAGTACCATCATCAATAGTAACTGTATATGTAATAGTAACAGGAACTCCTGTTGTATTGGTATAACCATCTGTAATATTAGCAGCAATAGCTGTTACTCTATCTGGTCCTACAGGAACATTTGTCGGGTCCGAAGACACCACTGTATAGGTAGCTGTAAATGCATTAATAGCAACATTTAAATTTTCACCAGAACAAACTTCTTCTGTAAAGTTAGGGAAAGGCGGTGATACAATATGTAATGTAACTTCTTCTCGTACTGGATTGACACATGAAGTACTTGTATCTGTAATTTCCGCATAAAATGTAACCGGAGCGTTCTCTGTATTTGTTATTGGATTGGCAATAACATTACCTCCTGTTGCAGCATCATACCAAGTAACTGATATATTTGGACCAAATGTAATTCCATCATTTGCATTTAATGTCTGAATAGGAGATTCAACACATTCTGTAATGTCATTTACTGATGTTAATACTGGGAATGAGTTTACAGTAACTGTTGCGGTATCTGTTAAATTAATCGAACAATTTGTACTACTAAACTCTAGAGAAATTAAATTTATTGTAGTATCGGAAGTAGCTGCAGAATTCACTATTGTAGCATTTCCTGATCCATCTAAAGTAATTGTTTGATTAGCATTGCCATCAATATTATAAGTCAACACACTGTTTGGAGATCCTGAAACAGTAAATTCAGCATCGCTATTTTCACAAATAGGTGAATTTGTTGTTAAACTTGTATATACAGGTAACGGATTAACCGTTACAACAGATTCATTTGAAGTAACAGTATTACATCCTGATCCACTATCACTAATAATAACTTGATAATATGTAGTCCCAGAACTTGTAGTTACTGGTGTATATGTAGCAGAAGTTGCTCCACTTATATCTGCAAATCCAGATCCACTTGTACTTGAACTTTGCCATTGATAAGTTAATCCTGTTACTCCACCTGTTGCGGTTACAGCTAAATCCGTTGGAGTCACTCCTGAACAAATAGTTTGAGTTGTTATAGGTTGTACGGTAATTGTAGGATCAGCATTTATAATTACAACAGATTCATTTGAAGTAATTGTATTACATCCCGACCCAGTATCACTAATAACAACTTGATAATACGTAGTTCCAGAACTCGTGGTTACTGGTGTATATGTAGCTAAATTTGCTCCGCTTATATCTGTAAATCCTGATCCACTAGTACTTGAACTTTGCCATTGATAGGTTAATCCTGTTACTCCTCCTGTAGCTGCTATAGATAAATCCGTTGGAGTTGCTCCTACACAAATAGTTTGAGTTGTTATAGGTTGAGTAGTAATAGCTGGATCATCATTTATAATCACAACAGATTCGGATGAAATGACCGTATTACATCCTGATCCACTATCACTAATTATAACTTGATAATATGTTGTTCCAGAACTCGTCGTAACTGGAGTATATGTAGCTAAAGTCGCTCCACTTATATCTGTAAATCCTGATCCACTAGTACTTGAGCTCTGCCATTGATAAGTTAATCCTGTTGCTCCTCCATTTGCTGTTACAGATAAATCTGATGGAGTTGCACCAACGCAAATTGTTTGATTTGTTAAAGGTTGTGCTGTAATTGTAGGATCTTCATTTATAATTACAACCGATTCAGAAGAAGTTATTGTATTACACCCTGAACCAGTATCACTAATTACAACTTGGTAATAAGTTGTCCCAAAACTTGTCGTTACTGGTGTATATGTAGCTAAAGTCGCTCCACTTATATCTGTAAACCCTGATCCACTTGTACTTGAACTTTGCCATTGATAGGTTAATCCAGTTACTCCTCCAGAAGCTGTCACTGATAAATCCGTTGGAGTTGCTCCAACACAAACTGTCTGATTTGCTAAAGGTTGCGCTGTAATTGTAGGATCTTCATTTATAATTACAACCGATTCAGAAGAAGTTATTGTATTACACCCTGATCCAGAATCACTAATTATAACTTGGTAATATATTGTTCCAGAACTTGTTGTTACTGGTGTATATATAGCCGTAGTTGCTCCACTTATATCCGAAAATCCAGAACCACTTGTACTTGAACTTTGCCATTGATAGGTTAATCCTGTAACTCCTCCTGTAGCGGTTACAACTAAATCCGTTGGAGTTGCTCCAACACAAATTGTTTGAGTTGTTAGAGGTTGCGAAGTAATTGAAGGATCATCATTTATAATTACAACCGATTCAGAAGAAGTTATTGTATTACATCCGGATCCGGTATCGCTAATTACAACTTGATAATACGTAGTTCCAGAACTCGTCGTAACTGGCGTATATGTAGCAGAAGTTGCTCCACTTATATCTGAAAATCCTGAACCACTAGTACTTGAACTCTGCCATTGATAGGTTAATCCTGTAACTCCTCCTGTAGCTGTTACTGATAAATCTGCTGGAGTTGCTCCAACACAAATTGTTTGAGTTGCTAGAGGTTGTGCTGTAATTGTAGGATCTTCATTTATAATTACAACAGATTCATTTGAAGTTATTGTATTACATCCTGATCCGGTATCACTAATTACAACTTGATAATATGTAGTTCCTGAACTTGTTCTTACTGGTGTATATGTAGCCGAAGTTGCTCCACTTATATCTGAAAATCCTGAACCACTTGTACTTGAACTCTGCCATTGATAGGTTAATCCAGTAACTCCTCCGTTTCCTGTTACTGTTAAATCCGTTGGAGTTGCTCCTATACATATAGTTTGAGTTGCTATTGGTTGTACTGTTATTGTTGGATCATCGTTTACAATTACTACTGATTCTGATGAAGTTATATCGTTACACCCTGAACCGGTATCACTAATTACAACTTGGTAATATATTGTTCCTGAACTTGTTGTTACTGGTGTATATGTAGCCGAAGTTGCTCCACTTATATCTGTAAATCCAGAACCACTTGTACTTGAACTTTGCCATTGATAAGTTAATCCTGTGACTCCTCCAGAAGCTGTCACTGATAAATTCGTTGGAGTTGCTCCAACACAGATTGTTTGAGTTGTTAGAGGTTGTGCTGTAATTGTCGGATCATTATTTATAGTAACTACAGATTCACTAGAAGTAATTGTGTTACATCCCGATCCAGTATCACTAATTACAACTTGGTAATATGTTGTTCCTGAACTTGTTGTTACTGGTGTATATGTAGCCGAAGTTGCTCCGCTTATATCTGTAAATCCAGAACCACTTGTACTTGAACTTTGCCATTGATAAGTTAATCCTGAAACTCCTCCAGAAGCTGTCACTGATAAATCCGTTGGAGTTGCTCCAACACAAACTGTCTGAGTTGTTAGAGGTTGTGTAGTAATCGTAGGATCATCATTTATAATTACAACCGACTCAGAAGAAGTAATTGTATTACATCCTGATCCAGTGTCACTAACTATTACTTGATAATATGTTGTTCCAGAACTTGTCGTTACTGGTGTATATGTAGCCGAAGTTGCTCCGCTAATATCTGTAAATCCAGAACCACTTGTACTTGAACTCTGCCATTGATAAGTTAATCCTGTTACTCCTCCAATTGCAGTTATTGATAAATCCGTTGGAGTTGCTCCAATACATATAGTTTGAGTTGCTATTGGTTGTACTGTAATTGTTGGATCATCGTTTACAATTACTACTGATTCTGATGAAGTTATATCGTTACACCCTGAACCAGTATCACTAATTATAACTTGATAGTATGTTGGACCCGAACTTGTTGTAATCGGTGTATATGTAGCAGAAGTTGCTCCGCTAATATCTGTAAATCCTGAACCACTTGTACTCGAACTCTGCCATTGATAAGTTAATCCTGTTACTCCTCCAGAAGCTGTAACAGATAAATCTGTTGGAGTTGCTCCTACACAAACTGTTTGAGTTGTTAAGGGCTGTACAGTAATTGTTGGGTCGTTATTAACAATCACAACTGATTCAGAAGAAATTACATCATTACATCCTGATCCAGAATCACTAATTACAACTTGGTAATAAGTTGTTCCAGAACTTGTCGTTACTGGCGTATATGTAGCAGATGTTGCTCCACTTATATCTGTAAATCCTGATCCACTTGTACTTGAACTTTGCCATTGATAGCTTAATCCAGTTACACCGCCTGTTGCTGTAACTGATAAATCGGTAGGGGTTGCTCCTACACAAATGGTTTGAGTTGATATTGGTTGCGAAGTAATCGAAGGGTCATTGTTTATAGTAACTACTGATTCATCAGATATAATATCTGAACATACACCACTTGCATCACTAATGACAACTTGGTAATAAGTTGTTCCAGAACTTGTTGTAACTGGTGTATATGTAGCTGAAGTTGCTCCACCTATATCAGTAAACCCTGAACCACTAGTTGAAGAACTTTGCCATTGATAATCTAACCCATCAATTCCCCCAGTAACTGTAACGGAAAGATCGGTTGGAACTGCTCCTACACAAATAGTTTGCGTTGCTAAAGGTTGTGCTGTTATTGATATTTCTGGTTTTATTGTAACCGTATATGTAAAAGAATCACCTTGACAACCATTTCCACTTGTTGGAATTATAGTATATGTTACGGTTTGATTCGTTCCTGAATTATTAATTAAAGTATCACTAATAATAGCATTTGTTCCACCTGATACTGTTTCACCTGTTACATTAGGATTATCAGTTGCTGACCACATAAAACTTGATCCAGTAACATTAACATCCGAATTTAAATCGTGACTTAATGTTGAGTTACTGCAAATGGTTTCTGTTGGAGCTGTTGTATTTGATGGCTCTGGGTTAACCGTAACAACAACATCAAAAATATTACCGTCACACGGAGAACCATCCTGAATAGTTACTGTATATGTAATCGTAACTGGATTTCCTGTAGTATTGGTATAAGTATCTGTAATATTAGCTGTTGTCGCTGTAGTTCTATTAGCCCCTGCAGGTACGTTTGTTGGATCAGAAGAAGCAACGGTATAAGTTGTAGCAAAAGATAAACCTATATTAAGCATTTCATCTGAACACACTGTTTCGGATAAATTCGGAAAAGGAGGTGAAACAATTTGGAGTTTAACTTCTTCTCTCACAGGATTCACACAAGACGAACTCGTATCTGTTATTTCAGCATAAAAAGACGTAGGAGGATCCGTACTTGGAGTTGCTGTATTTACTATAGGTGAGGCTACAATATTTCCTCCAGAAGGTGCATCATACCAAACAACACTAGTGTTAGGATTCAATGTGATTCCACTATTAGCGTCCAAACTTTGTGTTCCAGACATATCATCACAAACAATAATATCATTTACACTTGCTAATGTTGGATTTGGATTTACAACAATTGTTTCTGTATCAGTTAATGCCACCGAACATGTTGTTGAAGTAAACTCTAATGATACTAAATTTATTGTTACATCACTCACAGCCGAAGAGCTTGTTATAGTAGCGTTTCCTGATCCATCTAATACTATTGTTTGATTAGCATTCCCATTCAGACTGTATGTTAATGTAGAATTTGCAGAACCAGAGATTGTGAATTCAGCAATATTTCCCTCACAAATAGGAGTATTTGATGAAAGTGAAATAAGTGATGGTAATGGGTTAACTGTAACTGTAAAGGTAGCTGATACTAAAGAAGTACATCCATTTGTATCAGTTACAGTATAAGTTATATCAGTACTTCCAGCGGATACACCAGTAACCAAACCATTAGTATCAATTGTAGCTACGCCAGTGTTAGATGAATTCCAAATTATTGTACTTCCAGTAGTTCCTTCTGTTAAGTCAATTGAACCACCCACACAAACTTGATTAGACCCTGTAATAGGACTGGCAATTGGTAATGCATTTACGGTTATCGTTCCTGTTGCACTCACAGTATTACAACCACCTGTTAACGGTATATCATAATTAAAAACTCCAGAATTTGTAGGCGTACCGCTTATTGTGATTGTATTGCTATTCCAACTCGCTGTAACTCCTGTTGGTAAACCTGTTGGCGTACCTATGCCAGTGGCTAAAGTTGTTGAATGAGTTATGTTAGTGAGTGGTGTGTTAACACATAAAGTAGGCGAACTCGATGGTGCGCTAACAGTATTACATGCATTAATAGTAACGCTTTCATTTAAATCATCAGGAAAAGTATTAATTTCTGTAGCTATTTCGTTGTAATTATAAGTTACAGTATTTGTTACAGTTCCAGATGCATCATCTCGAGCTCTTGCGACTATTTCCAGCTCAAATTTATCTCCAGGATCCATATTCCCTATATTCCAAGTTAATGTTCCTGTACTAGAAAATGTTGTTCCAGGTTCTGGATTGGCACTAACAAACTCTAATTCTGCGGGAAGAACATCCTCAATTATAACATTAGTAATTGGATCAACAGAAAAACTCTCCGCCGTTATTGTAAAAGTAACATTGCTACCCGCATCTATTGGATCGGCATTATCTGTTTTTAATACCTGAAGTTCAGGATCACAGCTATAAAAAGTAACTACAGCTGAATTATATTCACATCCTCCGAAATCAGTAACACGCACAAAATAATTTCCAACTCCATTTAAAGTTGGATCATAAGTTTGTAATGTTGGTCCACTTGCTAATAATGTTCCTGAAATCTCATCAAAACCTTTATACCAAGCATAATTTGCAAATCCACCTGTAACTTCTTGAATACTTGATCCTGGATGACATCCGCCTCCTGTAAGTTCTATTTCAACAACCGGAACCGTATCAAAACCAGAAAAATAACCTGCTAAACCAGCATTTGACCCTAAGGACATAAAAGTTCCTGCTGCTATTGGCCCCGGTGTAACAACAGAAATTTCACCTGTTAATCCTGGTACATATAAAGTTTTCCATTGTGGTGTTCCCGTTCCATCATTTACTAATGAAGAAGCTGGTGTTGTAATTTGTACACCATTTTGATAAATTTCAATATCGGCATCACTAACTAACGTTGAGACCACTAATGTTAATGCTGAGATATTAGAATTAGTGTTTGCTATATCTTGAATTTGTGGTATCTCTTGTAATTCATTTGGAAGTAAACAATTAACAGGAGCAATAAAATTCATCCCAACTGTTTGTATTCTATTTGTTTGACCGGCTAAACATTGATAAGCATAAGCATCTTTAGATGTTCTTACGTACATATTCGAACCTGCCGTAGTTCCTGAATAATTGGAACCAGGAATTTCTAAATACTCACCATCATCAATTGTTCCTATTAACACTCCTCCAGCGAATACCTGAGTATCATCTTGTGTTGCTACAATTACAGGAAATTCCGTTCCATCATTTCCATCACCTGCTCCTCTCATAAAAACATATTCTCTCCCTATAACATTTGTAGGTACTGGTTGATCTATACCAACATCTCTACTTCCAGAGGTAGCGCTTATTCCAAAATTTAAACCACCACTTGCTATAGCAATAGGTTCAGTAGCTTCAATTGTTGCTCCTAACCATCCATCGATATTTGCTGTATTGGTTGCTGCGCTAATTCCTGATTGATTTCTGACTGCCTCTAATACATAAGTTTCACCTGCCTGCAACGTTATATTAATAACATCGTTCGTAATTCCATCAGGATCTGTTCCACTTCTAAATGCACAATCTGGATTAAATCCAGAAATAGTTACCATAGTATTTGGTGCAGTAGCCATTATACCTAAACTAGTACTACTGTTAGAATTTGAATGTCTATTAGCAATTCCTCCCCATCTAAACTCTTTTCCTAATGCTTTTCCTCCTTTACAGGTTAAGGAACCTGCTTGAGCGCCAGAACGACCTCTATAATTAACATAGAACTTTTGTCCACCTGGAGCTTCAAAACGTAAACCTGCTGTAGTTAAAACTGTACCAGTATTTCCGTTAGTAACTAAAGTTATATTATTATTACTATTCGCTAATACTTGATCTGTAAAACCACCTCCTGAATCATTTACGTTATCAATTACAAATGGAGTTCCATTTACTAAACTTGGTATAACTAACCATGGTACAGTAGATATTCCTCTATACACATTAACTGTAAAAGCAGTTGTTTCGGGCGTGGAAAGATAAATTGATTGCTGTTGTATGGCAGCATTACTTTGGTGATTGGCATTATTATTTGTACCTGAAGTTTGTTTTAAAGGAGGTAAATAATGTTGACTATCTAATTGAGAATAGGCCAATGAAGTACAAAACATCATTATTACAGAAATAACAATATCTCTTTTTAAAAATTTATGAAATATCTTGTAGGGTAAAGTTATTATCATACGATGATGTTTTTAATAGTTTAGCTATATAATTTTGAAAGACATTTTCTAATATCGATAAATGTTAAAATTAGTTAAAAATTAACACATGTTAATTGTTAAGACACACATCTTTTTTGAAAGTCACAAAAAAGTTAAAAAAAAGTTAAACATTATTTGAATAAGTTTCGTCTTAATGCAGATTTCCAAAGGTGAGAAGAGGTAAATCCTGATAAAATTTATTTTTTTCTTTTAAAAAAAGAGGCCTATTAATCAATAAATCTTTTAAGAAAAACAAAAACGCTTCTAAAAATAGAAGCGTTTTTTTGTTTTATGATATTTCCTGTTATTGATTGCTGGTAGAAACGTTTTTTCCACCTTTTACAATGTAGAAATATGATCTTCTATTCTTCTGATGTTCTTCCTTTGAACACTTGCTTTGATTTGCATCATTACAGTGATTTAACAATCGGTCTTCTCCAAATCCAATCGCACTTTGTATTCGATTGGCTGCAATACCTCTTGAGATGATATAATCTCTTGTTGACTTTGCTCTGTTATCAGATAAGTTTCTGTTGTATGCTTTCGTTCCTCGACTATCGGTATGTGATTCGATCTTAATCACCATATCTGGATTATTGTTCATTACCGTTACAATATGCTCTAACTCATACTCTGCATCTTCTCTTATGTTGTACAAATCAAAATCAAAGAAGATCGGATTGATAACAATCTGTGCCGCCTCTGGACTTTCTACAATTAACGATTCTAAAGCTAAATCTGTTTTGATTTCCTTCTTGTTAATGTCCTCTGTAGCTGTTTCCTTTTGATCATTTCGGTAATCATCTTTTGAAGCGCTTACTGTAAAGTTGTTCTCACAGTCGATATCTTTAAAGGTATATTTTCCATCTGCCTGTGTTACTTGCTCACTAACTGGTGCTCCACTCTCGTCTATTAATCGAACTGTAGCTCCTGAGATAGGTTTACCTGTGTTTACATCGGTTACGTATCCTCCAATGTCTTCTTTACATCTATAGATCACAAAACTGTATATATCGTCATCTCCCTTTCCTCCTTTTCTATTGGAAGAAAAGTATCCGTATGATTTATCTTCACTAATCACAAAACTAAAATCATCTCTCGGACCATTTATTGGACTTCCTAGATTGACAGGGTCAGTGTACTTATTATCTACATATTTAGCTTCAAACACATCTAAAGCTCCTAAACCTAAATGACCATCTGATGCAAAGTACATGGTGTTTTCACTATCAATACTTGGAAACATTTCTCTTGCTTCTGTATTTATTGGTGCGCCTAAATTCTTTACTTCTCCGTAACTCCCATCATCTTGTATCGCAACCTTATAGATATCGGTAGCTCCTAGTCCTCCTGACATATCTGATACAAAGTATAGTGTCTTCTCATCTGCACTTAATGCTGGATGTCCGCATGAATATTCATTACTGTTAAATGGTAATTCTCTAACATCATCCCAATTCCCATTATTTAAGGTAGCCTTGTATATCTTTAAGTGAGTTACTCGGTTCTTATCTCCTTCTAACTTATCGTCATTGTAATTATCTCTGGTGAAATACATCGTTTTACCATCTCCTGTAACAATAGCGTTAGATTCATGATAACGCGTATTTAAAGATGGTAACTTCTCAGAAGCACTTACCTGAAGTCCTTTTTCAATATCATTACTCAAATCTGCATCGGCAGTATAGATATTTAAAAACGGTTGCTCGTTCCACTTGTATAACTTCTTATCAAACTTTGAACCTTCTGGTTTAGTAGATGCGAAATACAACTTATCTCCGTAGATAAAACCTCCAAAATCTGAATACTTCGTATTGATCTCTAAGTTCTGAATACTAACATACGTCTTCTTACGATTAGAGTACTTCACAAAGTAATCTGCATTCTTTTCTAAAGCTAAGGCTCTTGAATCTTCTCCCTTTACTTCTTTTAACTTACGAAGCCATGAATCTGATTCATCAACCTTACCATTACTCTTTAAGGCTTGAGCATATCTGAACATATATTCTGGTGATACCTGATCTTTGTATTTCTCAAATAAAATACGGTACCACTTCTCTGCCTCACTTGTATTGGTATTGTAATAATGAGAATCTCCTAGCCTACTAATGACTAGTTCTGACTCATCTCCTTTGTTATAAATAACCTCATATAACTCAGCAGATTTCTTATACGCAAACTCCTTGAAGTAACGATCTGCTGCATAACGCCTTTGTGAAAAAGACGAAAAGCTAATTATTAAAAAATAAATTAGTAATAGTTTCCTCATAATATTAATTTAAAAGAACCTTGGCGATTTAAACACGCGTTCCCTGAATATATCCCAACGTAACATAAGCTCATATGTTCCCGAATTGTAATTGCTATAATTTGACGTAGTCAAATCATATGCAAAACCTATGTTTAAGTTCTTTGTTGCTTGTAACCCTAATAAAGCACTGATGGAGTCGTCCCACCTCCATGCTAATCCTGCAGCAAACTTCTCATTAAATAAAAAGTTAGCCGAAACATCTAATGATAATGGTGCCCCGTTCACCACCTTAACTAATGTAGCTGGCTTGAACTTTAACGTCTCGCTTAAGTCAAATACATAACCCGCGATACCAAAAAAGTGTAAGCGCTCCTCAGCTAAATCTCCGCTCCCAAAACTCGTCGTACCAACTGTATCATCGTAATGATCTGTCCGTAGAAAGTTCGGAATTGCGGCACCAAGATACCAATTTGATTTATAAAAATAAATCCCAGCTCCAATTGTAGGTAAGAACTTACTGATATTACCCTCAAAAATACGCTCTTGCTGAAGAGCCGTTCCTTTACTCCAATCAATTCCTAAATGACGACCTCCTAACTTTAATCCAAAGGCTAAATTACCATCATTACTCGTACGAATTGTATAAGAAACATTGGCATCTAAATAAATCTCACTCGAGGGACCAATCCTATCATTAGTAATACTAATACCTAATCCTACTCCACTATAACCTATCGCAGTATCGTAACTAAATGTTTGTGAATCTGGTGCACCATCTAAACCAACCCATTGTGTTCGGCCTAAGGCAGTAATCACCGTATGATTATTCGATCCAGCGTAAGCAGGGTTAACACTCATCGTGTTATACATATACTGCGTATACTGAGGATCTTGTTGTGAGAATAATACTCCAACCTTAAATAAGATAATGAGTATTAAAAATTTATATGTTACTATGCTATTCATATCCCTATTATGTTGTTTCTTGTTTCTTATGCTTACTTATTTATATATAACCATCCTGTTCGTGCTGATTCTCCATTTCCTGGATCAATCACATAGTAATACGTTCCTACTGGTAACTTCTCATCAACACTTATCGTAGCTCTACCATTAGAAATCCCTTCAAATCTTCTCGAGGAATCTGTATTACTATAACCACTGATCTTATAAACCGTATTACCCCATCTGTTAAAGATCTCAACCGTGTTGTTAGCATACTCTGGACTATCAATACAAGGTATAAAAAAGAACTCATTCTCTGTATTACCATCTCCTGGTGACATTAAATTGTATGGTGACAGACAGGTTTCTGTCGGTAGTACAACAACTGTAACCGTAGCTGTAGTACAATTTTGAGGTACTAAATTATCACAAATAGTATAGGTAAAGGTATCTGTTCCACTAAATCCATCATTCGGTGTGTAGATAATAATATCATCACTAGGATCATTCGGTGTTCCTCCATCATCTACATCAACAGTACCATCACCTGGATCAGTCACATCAATAGTTCCATCATCAGGAATATCATTATCATTATCTGTAACATCAATATTTACATCTTCACCTGCATTGGTAGTGGCGGTATCGTCAACAGCATCCGGTGTTGGAATTACTGTAATCGTAACTGTAGCTGTAGTACAATTTGCTGGACTCGCATTATCACAAACAGTATAGGTAAAGGTATCTGTTCCATTAAAATCGGCATCTGGAATATAGGTCACAATATCATCACTCGGATCATCTGGGGTACCGCCATCATCTATCGTTACCGTACCATTAATTGGATTTGTAACCGTTAAAGTACCATTATCAGGAACATTGGTGTCATTTGCATAAATATCAATATCAACCATATCATCTTCCGCAACCGTAGCTGTATCATCAACTGCTATTGGAGCTTCATCAACTGGTATTACCGTAATCGTAACTGTAGCTGTTGAACAGTTCGCTGGACTTGCATTATCACAAATTGTATAATTGAATGTATCCGTACCATTAAAATCAGCATCTGGAATATACGTCACAATATCATCACTCGGATCATCTGGGGTACCGCCGTCATCTATTGTTACTGTACCATTAGCTGGATCTGAAACATCTAATGTACCATCACTAGGGACATCTCCATCATTTAATGTGATATCAATATCAACCATATCATCCTCTGAAACCGTAGCCGTATCATCAACTGCATCTGGTGTAGGGGTTACAGTAATTACTACTGTAGCTGTTGAACAGTTCGCTGGACTTGCATTATCACAAATTGTATAATTGAATGTATCCGTACCATTAAAATCAGCATCTGGAATATACGTCACAATATCATCACTCGGATCATCTGGTGTACCGCCATCATCTATCGTTACTGTACCATTGGCTGGATCAGAAACATCTAATGTACCATCACTAGGAACATCTCCATCATTAGCGGTAATATCAATATCAACCATATCATCCTCTGAAACCGTAGCCGTATCATCAACTGCATCTGGTGTAGGGGTTACAGTAATTACTACTGTAGCTGTTGAACAGTTCGCTGGACTTGCATTATCACAAATTGTATAATTGAATGTATCCGTACCATTAAAATCAGCATCTGGAATATACGTCACAATATCATCACTCGGATCATCTGGTGTGCCGCCATCATCTATTGTTACTGTTCCATTGGCTGGATCAGAAACATCTAATGTACCATCACTAGGAACATCTCCATCATTTAATGTGACATCAATATCAACCATATCATCCTCTGAAACCGTAGCCGTATCATCAACTGCATCTGGTGTAGGGGTTACTGTAATCGTAACTGTTCCTGTTGAACAGTTCGCTGGACTTGCATTATCACAAATTGTATAATTGAATGTATCCGTACCATTAAAATCAACATCTGGTATATACGTCACAATATCATCACTCGGATCATCTGGGGTACCGCCATCATCTATCGTTACTGTACCATTAGCTGGATCTGAAACATCTAATGTACCATCACTAGGAACATCTCCATCATTAGCGGTAATATCAATATCAACCATATCATCTTCTGAAACCGTAGCCGTATCATCAACTGCATCTGGTGTAGGTGTTACTGTAATCGTAACTGTAGCTGTTGAACAGTTCGCTGGACTTGCATTATCACAAATTGTATAATTGAATGTATCTGTGCCATTAAAATCAGCATCTGGAATATAAGTTACAATATCGTCACTCGGATCATCTGGTGTGCCGCCATCATCTATCGTTACTGTACCATTAGCTGGATCTGAAACATCTAATGTACCATCACTAGGAACATCTCCATCATTTAATGTGATATCAATATCAACCATATCATCCTCTGAAACCGTAGCCGTATCATCAACTGCATCTGGTGTAGGGGTTACAGTAATTACTACTGTAGCTGTTGAACAGTTCGCTGGACTTGCATTATCACAAATTGTATAATTGAATGTATCCGTACCATTAAAATCAGCATCTGGAATATAAGTTACAATATCGTCACTCGGATCATCTGGTGTGCCGCCATCATCTATCGTTACTGTACCATTGGCTGGATCAGAAACATCTAATGTACCATCACTAGGAACATCTCCATCATTAGCGGTAATATCAATATCAACCATATCATCCTCTGAAACCGTAGCCGTATCATCAACTGCATCTGGTGTAGGGGTTACAGTAATTACTACTGTAGCTGTTGAACAGTTCGCTGGACTTCCATTATCACAAATTGTATAATTGAATGTATCCGTACCATTAAAATCAGCATCTGGAATATAAGTTACAATATCGTCACTCGGATCATCTGGTGTGCCGCCATCATCTATCGTTACTGTACCATTAGCTGGATCTGAAACATCTAATGTACCATCACTAGGAACATCTCCATCATTTAATGTGATATCAATATCAACCATATCATCCTCTGAAACCGTAGCCGTATCATCAACTGCATCTGGTGTAGGTGTTACTGTAATCGTAACTGTAGCTGTTGAACAGTTCGCTGGACTCGCATTATCACAAATTGTATAATTGAATGTATCCGTACCATTAAAATCAGCATCTGGAATATACGTCACAATATCATCACTCGGATCATCTGGGGTACCGCCGTCATCTATTGTTACTGTACCATTGGCTGGATCAGAAACATCTAATGTACCATCACTAGGAACATCTCCATCATTTAATGTGACATCAATATCAACCATATCATCCTCTGAAACCGTAGCCGTATCATCAACTGCATCTGGTGTAGGGGTTACAGTAATTACTACTGTAGCAGTATCTGTGTCTCCGTCTGCATCTGTGATGGTATATGTGAATGAATCTGTTCCGTTAAAGTCAGCGTTTGGTGTGTAGACAAATACTCCGTCTGAAGTCTCTGTTACTGTACCATTAGATGGACCACTAGTTAAACTGTAGTCTTCTCCATCTCCACCATCTCCACCAATATCATCATTAGTGCTTACGGTAATAGTCGTACTTGCGTCCTCATTTACTGTAGCCGTATCATCTGTAGCAGTTGGAGCGTCATCTACTGAGTTTACAGTAATTACTACTGTAGCCGTATCAGTGTCTCCGTCTGCATCTGTGATGGTATATGTGAATGAATCTGTTCCGTTAAAGTCAGCGTTTGGCGAGTATACAAATACTCCGTCTGAAGTCTCTGTTACCGTACCATTAGATGGACCACTAGTTAAACTGTAGTCTTCTCCATCTCCGCCATCTCCACCAATATCATCATTAGTGCTTACGGTAATAGTCGTACTTGCGTCCTCATTTACTGTAGCCGTATCATCTGTAGCAGTTGGAGCGTCATCTACTGAGTTTACAGTAATTACTACTGTAGCCGTATCAGTGTCTCCGTCTGCATCTGTGATGGTATATGTGAATGAATCTGTTCCGTTAAAGTCAGCGTTAGGCGTGTATACAAATACTCCGTCTGAAGTCTCTGTTACCGTACCATTAGATGGACCACTAGTTAAACTGTAGTCTTCTCCATCTCCGCCATCTCCACCAATATCATCATTAGTGCTTACGGTAATAGTCGTACTTGCATCCTCATTTACTGTAGCTGTATCATCTACTGCATCTGGTGCGTCATCTACTGAGTTTACAGTAATTACTACTGTAGCCGTATCAGTGTCTCCGTCTGCATCTGTGATGGTATATGTGAATGAATCTGTTCCGTTAAAGTCAGCGTTTGGCGTGTACACAAATACTCCGTCTGAAGTCTCTGTTACCGTACCATTAGATGGACCACTAGTTAAACTGTAGTCTTCTCCATCTCCACCATCTCCACCAATATCATCATTAGTGCTTACGGTAATAGTCGTACTTGCGTCCTCATTTACTGTAGCCGTATCATCTGTAGCAGTTGGTACATCATCTACTGAGTTTACAGTAATTACTACTGTAGCTGTATCAGTATCTCCATCTGCATCTGTGATGGTATATGTGAATGAATCTGTTCCGTTAAAGTCAGCGTTTGGCGAGTATACAAATACTCCGTCTGAAGTCTCTGTTACCGTACCATTAGATGGACCACTAGTTAAACTGTAGTCTTCTCCATCTCCACCATCACCACCAATATCATCATTAGTGCTTACGGTAATCGTAGTACTTGCGTCCTCATTTACTGTAGCTGTATCATCTACTGCATCTGGTGCGTCGTCTACTGAGTTTACAGTAATTACTACTGTAGCAGTATCTGTGTCTCCGTCTGCATCTGTGATGGTATATGTGAATGAATCTGTTCCATTAAAGTCAGCGTTAGGCGTGTATACAAATACTCCGTCTGAAGTCTCTGTTACCGTACCATTAGATGGACCACTAGTTAAACTGTAGTCTTCTCCGTCTCCACCATCTCCACCAATATCATCATTAGTGCTTACGGTAATCGTAGTACTTGCGTCCTCATTTACTGTAGCTGTATCATCTACTGCATCTGGTGCGTCGTCTACTGAGTTTACAGTAATTACTACTGTAGCAGTATCTGTGTCTCCGTCTGCATCTGTGATGGTATATGTGAATGAATCAATTCCATTAAAGTCAGCGTTAGGCGTGTATACAAATACTCCGTCTGAAGTCTCTGTTACCGTACCATTAGATGGACCACTAGTTAAACTGTAGTCTTCTCCGTCTCCACCATCTCCACCAATATCATCATTAGTGCTTACGGTAATCGTAGTACTTGCGTCCTCATTTACTGTAGCTGTATCATCTGTAGCAGTTGGAGCGTCATCTACTGAGTTTACAGTAATTACTACTGTAGCCGTATCAGTGTCTCCGTCTGCATCTGTAATTGTATATGTGAATGAATCAGTTCCATTAAAGTCAGCGTTAGGCGTGTATACAAATACTCCGTCTGAAGTCTCTGTTACTGTACCATTAGATGGACCACTAGTTAAACTGTAGTCTTCTCCATCTCCACCATCTCCACCAATATCATCATTAGTGCTTACGGTAATCGTAGTACTTGCGTCCTCATTTACTGTAGCTGTATCATCTACTGCATCTGGTGCGTCATCTACTGAGTTTACAGTAATGACAACAGTTGCTGTATCTGTGTCTCCGTCTGCATCTGTGATGGTATATGTGAATGAATCTGTTCCGTTAAAGTCAGCGTTTGGTGTGTAGACAAATACTCCGTCTGAAGTCTCTGTTACCGTACCATTAGATGGACCACTAGTTAAACTGTAGTCTTCTCCATCTCCGCCATCTCCACCAATATCATCATTAGTGCTTACGGTAATAGTCGTACTTGCGTCCTCATTTACTGTAGCCGTATCATCTGTAGCAGTTGGAGCGTCATCTACTGAGTTTACAGTAATTACTACTGTAGCCGTATCAGTGTCTCCGTCTGCATCTGTGATGGTATATGTGAATGAATCTGTTCCGTTAAAGTCAGCGTTTGGCGAGTATACAAATACTCCGTCTGAAGTCTCTGTTACCGTACCATTAGATGGACCACTAGTTAAACTGTAGTCTTCTCCATCTCCACCATCTCCACCAATATCATCATTAGTGCTTACGGTAATCGTAGTACTTGCGTCCTCATTTACTGTAGCTGTATCATCTACTGCATCTGGTGCGTCGTCTACTGAGTTTACAGTAATTACTACTGTAGCAGTATCTGTGTCTCCGTCTGCATCTGTGATGGTATATGTGAATGAATCTGTTCCATTAAAGTCAGCGTTAGGCGTGTATACAAATACTCCGTCTGAAGTCTCTGTTACCGTACCATTAGATGGACCACTAGTTAAACTGTAGTCTTCTCCGTCTCCACCATCTCCACCAATATCATCATTAGTGCTTACGGTAATCGTAGTACTTGCGTCCTCATTTACTGTAGCTGTATCATCTACTGCATCTGGTGCGTCGTCTACTGAGTTTACAGTAATTACTACTGTAGCAGTATCTGTGTCTCCGTCTGCATCTGTGATGGTATATGTGAATGAATCAGTTCCATTAAAGTCAGCGTTAGGCGTGTACACAAATACTCCGTCTGAAGTCTCTGTTACCGTACCATTAGATGGACCACTAGTTAAACTGTAGTCTTCTCCGTCTCCACCATCTCCACCAATATCATCATTAGTGCTTACTGTAATCGTAGTACTTGCGTCCTCATTTACTGTAGCTGTATCATCTGTAGCAGTTGGAGCGTCATCTACTGAGTTTACAGTAATTACTACTGTAGCCGTATCAGTGTCTCCGTCTGCATCTGTAATTGTATATGTGAATGAATCAGTTCCATTAAAGTCAGCGTTAGGCGTGTATACAAATACTCCGTCTGAAGTCTCTGTTACTGTACCATTTGATGGACCACTAGTTAAACTGTAGTCTTCTCCATCTCCACCATCTCCACCAATATCATCATTAGTGCTTACGGTAATCGTAGTACTTGCGTCCTCATTTACTGTAGCTGTATCATCTACTGCATCTGGTGCGTCATCTACTGAGTTTACAGTAATGACAACAGTTGCTGTATCTGTGTCTCCGTCTGCATCTGTGATGGTATATGTGAATGAATCTGTTCCGTTAAAGTCAGCGTTAGGCGTGTATACAAATACTCCGTCTGAAGTCTCTGTTACCGTACCATTAGATGGACCACTAGTTAAACTGTAGTCTTCTCCGTCTCCACCGTCTCCACCAATATCATCATTAGTGCTTACGGTAATCGTTGTAGAAGCATCCTCATTTACTGTTGCCGTATCATCAATCGCATCCGGTGCGTCATCTACTGAGTTTACAGTAATTACTACTGTAGCCGTATCAGTGTCTCCGTCTGCATCTGTGATCGTATATGTGAATGAATCTGTTCCGTTAAAGTCAGCGTTTGGCGAGTACACAAATACTCCGTCTGAAGTCTCTGTTACCGTACCATTTGATGGACCACTAGTTAAACTGTAGTCTTCTCCGTCTCCACCATCTCCACCAATATCATCATTAGTGCTTACGGTAATAGTCGTACTTGCATCCTCATTTACTGTAGCTGTATCATCTGTAGCAGTTGGTACATCATCTACTGAGTTTACAATAATTACTACTGTAGCAGTATCTGTGTCTCCGTCTGCATCTGTAATTGTATATGTGAATGAATCAGTTCCGTTAAAGTCAGCGTTTGGCGTGTATACAAATACTCCGTCTGAAGTCTCTGTTACTGTACCATTTGATGGACCACTTGTTAAACTGTAGTCTTCTCCGTCTCCGCCGTCTCCACCAATATCATCATTAGTGCTTACGGTAATTGTTGTAGAAGCATCCTCATTTACGGTTGCCGTATCATCTGTAGCAGTTGGAGCGTCATCTACTGAGCTTACTGTAATGACAACAGTAGCAGTATCTATGTCTCCATCAGCATCTGTGATGGTATATGTGAAACTGTCTGTTCCGTTAAAGTCAGCGTTTGGCGTGTATACAAATACTCCGTCTGAAGTCTCTGTTACCGTACCATTTGATGGACCACTTGTTAAACTGTAGTCTTCTCCGTCGCCGCCATCTCCACCAATATCATCATTAGTGCTTACGGTAATCGTTGTAGAAGCATCCTCATTTACGGTTGCCGTATCATCTACTGCATCTGGTGCGTCATCTACTGAGTTTACAGTAATAACAACTGTAGCTGTATCTGTATCTCCGTCTGCATCTGTGATCGTATATGTGAAACTGTCTGTTCCGTTAAAGTCAGCGTTTGGCGTGTATACAAATACTCCGTCTGAAGTCTCTGTTACCGTACCATTTGATGGACCACTTGTTAAACTGTAGTCTTCTCCGTCTCCGCCGTCTCCACCAATATCATCATTAGTGCTTACGGTAATCGTTGTAGAAGCATCCTCATTTACGGTTGCCGTATCATCTACTGCATCTGGTGCGTCATCTACTGAGTTTACTGTAATGACAACAGTTGCTGTATCAGTATCTCCATCTGCATCTGTGATTGTATATGTGAAACTGTCTGTTCCGTTAAAGTCAGCATTTGGCGAGTATACAAATACTCCGTCTGAAGTCTCTGTTACCGTACCATTTGATGGACCACTTGTTAAACTGTAGTCTTCTCCGTCGCCGCCATCTCCACCAATATCATCATTAGTGCTTACGGTAATCGTTGTAGAAGCATCCTCATTTACGGTTGCCGTATCATCTACTGCATCTGGTGCGTCATCTACGCTTGCCACTGTAATTACAACTGTAGCTGTATCAGTATCTCCATCAGCATCTGTGATTGTATATGTAAATGAATCAGTTCCGTTAAAGTCAGCGTTTGGCGTGTATACAAATACTCCGTCTGAAGTCTCTGTTACTGTACCATTTGATGGACCACTTGTTAAACTGTAGTCTTCTCCGTCTCCGCCGTCTCCACCAATATCATCATTAGTGCTTACTGTAATAGTCGTACTTGCATCCTCATTTACTGTAGCCGTATCATCAATCGCATCTGGAGCGTCGTCTACTGAGTTTACTGTAATGACAACAGTTGCTGTATCTGTATCTCCGTCTGCATCTGTAATTGTATATGTGAATGAATCAGTTCCGTTAAAGTCAGCGTTTGGCGTGTATACAAATACTCCGTCTGAAGTCTCTGTTACTGTACCATTTGATGGACCACTTGTTAAACTGTAGTCTTCTCCATCTCCACCATCTCCACCAATATCATCATTAGTGCTTACTGTAATAGTCGTACTTGCATCCTCATTTACGGTTGCCGTATCATCTACTGCATCTGGTGCGTCATTGACTAAAATTGTCTCAGTATCTGAATTAACACAACCTCCCGCAGTTGTTACAGAATATGTAATTGTAACTGAACCACTGGCAACCCCAGTAACCTCACCGCTTGAAATATTTACAGTTGCAATACTAGAATTTGAGCTTGACCAAGAACCTCCACCTGTTGTACTAGTTAAGGTTATATTTTGTCCAACATTAATCGTACTTCCTCCTGATATTGTTTGAGGAACTGGGTTACTTACTGTAACTTTCACAGGTACTTTTGCACTTTCACATAATCCATCAGAATGACTAACAAAATATGTTGTTTCTCCTGATGAAACTGTACTAGGTGTTGGTGCACTCCCTAAAACCGTAGTACCATCAGTATCAAACCAAATTAAAGTTCCAGGAGCAGTAGCTGTTAATTGTGACGCAACATCACCAACACAATACTCTACATTACTAACTGTTGGCAAAACTGGAGTTGCCACTTCTACTATTTGAACTTCAGCAGATTCCACCTCTCCACAGGCTGACATATCTGTTAACACAACCTTATAGAATCCTGGTTCTAAATTAGAATAACTTCCATCATTATCCCCATCCGTAGCAGTAGCATCTATAAAAACTCCTCCAGAACTTGTTGAGAATAACAAATTATACATATAAGCAGGACTTCCACCAGAACCACTTGTGCTAATTGTTCCATTATTTAATCCTTGACAACTATTAGTAACTGTAAGCGCATTTAAAGTTGCTGTTGTTGGTTCAGTAATTGTTATTGTTATATCATCTGTGGATGTTGGACAGGATGCGCCATTAGTTACAGTCCATCTTAAAACTGCCGTATCACCTGCATCAGCATTTGTTAATGTTAGACTTGTAGTTGGACTACTTGGACTATCAAAAGAAACTAACAATCCTCCTGTTGGTGTTCCTACCACACTCCACGATCCCACTCCTCTTGCTGGAGTAACTGCGTTTAATTGTGGATTTAAAGTACAGATCGTTGTTGTAGAACCCGCATCTGCAACACTTGGAGCTTCAAAAACATTGATACTTAACTCATCTTGATTTATACAAGCACCATTATCCGTTTGCCAAGTAAAAATGTAAGTACCTTCTGTATTTAAATTTGTTATTGTAGTAGTTGCAGATGAAGCATCTATTATTACAGGTGTACTTGAACCTGTGCTTACTCCTGAATTGTAAATCCAAGTTCCAGAAGTAATTGTATTTGCCGCCATTGTCGCAACACCTCCATCGGCTGGACAAAGATCGATATCTGGTCCCGCAATAGGTGTATCTAAAGCAATATTAGAAATTGTAACAGTATCAGATGTAGCCGTACAAGAAGATCCCATTGGGATAGTAATCTCATATTGAAAAACATACGTATTACCACTAACAATATCAGCCCTAGCCATATTATCATTTAAAGTAGTAATTGTTGGTGTATCTGAACCACTAGTACTAACTAGTGTCCAAGTACCTTCAGAACCCATTGTTCCCTCTAACAACACATTATCGACTCCACATAATGTCTCATCGTCACCAGCATCTGCGGGAACTACAACATTTAAGGTTAAAGTTGCTGAAGTAGTCAAAGAAGTATTACAGGCAGCATCTGGACTTGCAAACTCCGGAGATGTAGTCCATCGATATGTGTATGTTCCTGTAACTAAACCGCTAACTGTAGCATTATTATCTGATGTATCATTTATTGACGGTCTATTCGGTCCTGAGACATATTCCCAAGTTCCCACTCCTATTGATACTGCATTCGCATTCAAATCAGTAAAAGTGTCACAGACATTTAAAGTACTTGATGTTAAACTTGCTGGAGTTGGTGTATTGGTAATAGAAAAAGATACTTTATCATTATTTGCACAATCTGCTGTTGAAACCCTCCATTCAAATTGATAAACACCATCACTTAAACCTGTAAAAGTTGCAGTATTACTATTAATATCCGTAACACTCCAACCAGCTGGCCCGAAAGTTTGAACCCAAGTTCCTTGATTAGGTGAACTTACGGCCGTTGCGTTCATAGTAACTGAATTACTACCACATGAAGAATTATCTGTTCCAGCTGAAGGTGTAGTATTAAATAAAGAAACCGTAACTGTATCTGAGGTTAAATTTCCTGGACAACTTGGATCTACTATAGACCATCTAAAAACATAATTTCCTTCAACTAACCCTGAAATTGTTGCATTTGGATCGTTAAAACTAGAAAAAGATGCCGTATTAGGTCCACTTACTTGAGACCAAGTTCCTGTTCCTACCGAGGCTGCAGTTGCAGTTAAAGCAGTAGATGTTACTCCAGAGATACACTGATCTGAACCTGCTTGTGAAATATCTGGTCCTGTATTCGCATTCGTTGTTATTACAACATCATCGTTAACAGTACCACATGTATTTGTTATTGTATATGTAAATGTATAAGCCGTACTTGTACTTAGTCCAGAAACTATTGCTTTTGGATCATTTGGGTCGGAAAAGGAAACTCCAGCTGATGGACTTACACTCCATGTTCCTAGTTCATTTTCTAAAATATCGTTCGCTTGTAGTTGATAAGAACCCGCACAAACATTATCATCTGGACCAGCGAAATTAGCTGCGGGAGTTGGTACCGACGTAGATACGGCAACTTTTACTTCATCAATATTATTTGCTCCAATTACTCCATTTGGACCACTGCTAATACTCCATCTAAAATAATATACTCCACTTACTAGACCCGTTACAGTAGTTGATGGATCAGATGTATCAGTTATATTTGCTGTATTAGGTCCACTTACTTGAGACCAAGTTCCAATTCCTTGTGTAGGTGTATTTCCTGTAAGAGAAGCAGTTGTAATTGGTGCACAAACAAAAATATCTGTTCCTGCATTTGCTCCGCCAGCTGTACCAGATATTTTCACAGTAATTACGTCATATACTGCCGTACATCCATTTTCCACATCTCCATTTGGATCTCTTTCAACCCCAATAACATATGTACCTATTTCAGCAAAAGTTAATGTAAAATCGTTAGCGTTAGTAGAATTACCCGAAGAAACACCTCCTACACCTGAATAACTAGTTGGAGTACTTCTTGGAGTTGCTGTTGGTGTTGATAAATATGTTCCATTAGGAGCATCTAAAATGCTATATCTCGTTGTGGAACTTGTATTATCTCGAATCAATCCAAAATCAACTGTAGCAATTCCAGCTCCATTTAAATCAGCAAAAATACATTCCGATGGCGTTCCATCATCTGTTATTTCAATAGAAAGCGGAGTTTTAATAAATCTAATTACAACATTATCAGATGTTGTACAAACTCCATCTGCACTTGTTATGGTATATCTAAACGTATAATTTACTCTATTTGCATTACTTCCTGCTGTTTCATCCAAACCTGTAACTAAAGTTGTTGGATTGTTAGGAGTATCAATAACAACACCAGATGTAGGTCCACCTGTTTGCGTCCATTCAACTGTTTCTCCTACTTTTTGAGGAGGATCTGCTACTAATAAATACTCTGTTGTTGGGCTAGATGGGTTAGCACATATTCTAATTACATCTTCATCTATTAAATCTTCAGCATCTGTAACACTACCAGAAGGAGCGGGTACATTAATGGTAAATGTATCTGAACCTGTTACACATGGACCGCTTACACTCCATCTCAAAACATATGAACCTTCTATTAAATTCGAAACTGTGGTCGAATTATTATTTATATTTCCGAATGAAGGATTATTTGGACCACTTACTAATTCCCAAACTCCTTGTTGACCACCTAATCCATTTCCACCAAAAGAAGCTCCTAATCCATAACTAGTATCTACGTCAAAACAAGAATCTAAATTTACTACTGCATTACTATCTGCGCTTACAACTGCTTCTCCTCCGATATTCGTAATTGTAACTGTGGATACCCCATCGCACGTAGCTGGATTACCATCTGTAATTCTCCATTCCAAAACGGTAATTCCTGCGCTAGTGTCAGGCAGAGTAATTTGCGTTGTCGGTGAAGCTGTGTCATTTATTGAAATATTAGCATTGTTCGAACCTACAAAATTCCATTCACCGGTAAAACCAGGGTCAGGAGTGTTTGCTGATAAGTTATAATTACCAGGACAACCACTAATATTTGAACCTGCATTTGAAACAGGAGCAGATTCTACGGTATATGAAACTATTTGCGATGTTGTTATGGCATCTGTACAGGTTGCTGTTAATCTAAAAATATAGGTATTACCCCCTGTTGCACCAGTAATGGTTGGTTTGTAAATAGTAGGATCACTTATTCCAACTGTAGGTCCTGAAACTTGAGTCCAGACGGTAGAAACAACATTAGCATCTCCACTTCCATCAAGAACAAAAGCAGCACCCTCACAGATACTCCCACTGGCTCCTGCATTTACAGAACAATTTTGAGCTTCAGCATTTAATAAAAATGCAAAAATAAATATGTGTATTAATAATAATTTTTGAAATCGAAATTTCATTTTTGGAGTAATGTTGTGCATAGGTAAATTTTGATAGTTTATAAGTACTACATAATCTTTCTTTATTTAATTTATACAATGCTTCAACAAGAAGTCTAAAAAAGACTTTTTGCATTTTAAATGTATAAGTAGTGATTGATCCTAGTGTAGAACTCATGAAAACGGGGGCGGAGTTATTTCTATTTTCTTCTAAAAAGAAACTAAACACATTTTCTTACTTTCTGTTTACGATAGCAGAAAACCTTGAAAGCTTCTTTTTGTTAAAAATAATTAAAATTTTATTAAAAACCATAATTATCTCTCTTTACATTATTTATTTAACAATTATCTAATATTGATAAAATTCTAATTATCTAAAAAATAATCTACTGAAAATCATTACTATGCACTAACAGATGATGCTTTAATTGGAGTGCTTACATTTTTTCCAGGTTTTCTTTTAATATTGTAGTACCAAGCAATTTGTCCTAATTGGAAAATAATTTTGAATGAATCTTTCATAGATAATTTTGATCCGTCAGCATGTATCCATCTTTTTAATGGCTGCTCACATAAAATTTGTTTCGCTTTTTTCAATCCATAATGAAGAGTGACTCTTCTAAATATTTCTACATCAAAGATCCATTTTGAAACAAATTTATCTCTAAATGAAATTTCAATAACATCTCTACTAAAGATTTTCGCTCCACATTGAGTATCCTGAAAATCCATTGAAAGAATTTTTCTGATTATAAAGTTAATTGTTTGACTTATTATCTTTCTAGCAGATTCTTTAGTAATATTGGCTCCCATTCTACTTATTCTAGAGCCACTCACAATTTTATATTCTGAATTTTCAATTGTAGAAACTAGATCATCAAAATCAGATAAGTCTGTTGATAAATCAGCATCAAGAAAACCAATATAATCTAAATCTTCTTGCTTTAGCATATGCAACATCCCTTGTCTTACTGCTTCTGCCTTACCTCCATTTTTTTCACAATCGTAAACTGTAATAAAATCTTCTCTTCCTTCTCTAATTGAATGTAATACTTCTAAAGTTTTGTCTTTACTACCATCATTTACAAAACATAAATGATATCCTGTATGTTTATGAATATAGTCCGTAAATTCATCACTTAACAATCTTTCTTCTTCATTGTAACAAGGAATCACTACACCAACACATCTTTCTTGAATCAGAACTTCACCTGTGTAATCTTTAGATTCACCTTGAACTTCTGGAACACCAATTAGTCGTTTAACCCTTGCACAAACTTCAGTTAAACTTAATGGTTTCTTCATGTAATCTTCAATACCAAGTTCAAAACCATCTATAATCATTTGCTTATCGGTATTACCTGATAAAACCATAATTGGTATATCTGATTTCTTTTCAACTTTAATGTACTTAACGACTTCTATACCTGGAAGACTTGGCATATTGATATCGACTATAACTAAATCAGGTTGGATTTTATCGAATAATTCTATTCCTTTATTTCCATCTGTTTCAGTGTATACTTCATACCCTAATTCTTTCAACCTATTCTCTAGAGGAATAAGGACGAGCTTCTGATCGTCTATGGCTAATATTTTCATGATTCGGGGTTTTTCTGATTTAACAACTCTTTAAATTTAGCTAACTATCTAGTGATAAACAAGTTTTCTGAACTAAAAGTTTCTTTCTAATGCTGAAAAGTCATTTCCTAAAGTCGAATAGCTATTTATCGTTGATTAAATAATTTATATTTACATTAGAGAAAAAATTGACCCTCCGTAAACCGAATGAAACAAGTTTCTAACAAATATTTAATAGTAGCTGTATTCCTCTGTGTAGTATTTCATGGAAGCACTATTTTTTTTACTTTAGAAACTACCTATGATGCTTTAATTCATTTGTTTTTTGCAGGACATTATGCAGAAGGATGGTTTGAGCATTGGAGTTATAAATGGTACACAGGGTTCTCCGTAATGGGATATCCACCTTTAGTTCATCAATCCATCGGAGCGTTATCGCTAATCGGAGGATTAAAATTTGGGCTTTTTACAGTAGCCATAATTGCCTCGATTTTATTCGTTACAGGTGTTTACAGATACTCATTATTAATAACTGCGAGCAGAAAAGCCGCTGGTTATGCTTCGGTACTTGCAGTATTCTCCTCATCCTTTGTAGAAACCTTGCATATTTTTGGTCAATTACCAAGTATCATGGGAATTTCAATATTGATGCACGCATTGCCCGAGATTTATTCTTGGTTAAAAACAGGAAATTATAAATACTTTTTCACCTCATTATCCTTAATCTCTGTTACCGTTACTTCTCATCACGTTACACCTATTTTTGGAATGGTATTTTTCATACTTCCATTAGTTGGAATGGTAATTATGGATATTGCAAGAGAACAAGTTGATTCATATAAGGATATTCGATTAAAGCTATTCCTAAAAGTGTTTGGAAAAACATTTAAACGTAATGTAACCTTCGTATTTTTAGTTCTAATTCTTATCGTTAGTTGTATTCTACCTTACTGGATTAACTCAAAAAGAAACCCAATTACCCAAGTACCAATTCCACATGGTTCAAGAGATAACTTTCTTGAAGTATTATCATCGGGATTAGTATTTTTCTTAATTCCTTGGGGAATTTTGCTATTTCTTATTCCTTATTTTACCTATCGATATTTCAGCAAACGCTATCTATTTTTTGGATTGTGTTTTTCTATGCTCGTAATTTTAGGTACCGGAGGAACTACTCCTATTCCGAAAACATTACTTGGAGATAATGCTTTCAATATTCTGACATTAGACCGATTTACACTTTGGGCTTCTATTATGTCCTTGCCGTTGTTTGGAGAATTCGCCTATCGCTTTGTTGAAGGCGACTTAAAGGTGTTAATACAAAGGAAGTTTGGTACCGTATATCATAGATTAATCGCAGGTTTTTTAGCTGCGTTTTTCCTAACGTTTACTATTTTCACTTTAAGTCTCGGTTATTTTAGGCCATCTCAACCACAAAAAATAAACATGCTTCCTATTGTGAATTTCTTAAGTCAAGATCAACACGATCAATGGAGATATTTAACTTTAGGTTTCGGAGATCAAATGGCTTGGTTATCTGCACAAACTAATGCTACAACTGTTGATGGGAATTATCATTCTGCCAGAAGGTTACCTGAGTTAACAACGAGACCAATTGAACGATTGGAAAATTCAAAATTTAAAGGAGTAGCTGGAATTGGTTCTTTACAACAATTTTTAACTGTTCCAGAAAAATACAATCTTAAATATATTTTCTCAAATGATAAATTCTATGATCCTATTTTATATTTCTGTGGATGGCAAAGACTTCCTCAATTAGAAAATGGAATCATGGTTTGGGAACGATTAAACATCCCTCCTCTTTCATCTATATTACCTAGAGATGAAGTCAATAAATGGGAAAATATTTTATGGGGAATCATTCCATTTTTAACAGTTATTGTTGCATTTATTTTCAACATAATTCCGATTTTCAGGAATGGATTACGAATGAAATCTAAAGTTCAGCCTGAATACTTAAAATTTAAAAACGATTACACGAAATTCTCTAACCCAATATTAAGAATAAGTCATATTTGGTCGGCTATTGTAATCATTGTAATGATTTACGGTGTTTATCTTTTTTATATTAAAAACGATTCTCAAAGATCACCTAAAAACGTTATCAATGCTTATTATAATGCATTAGATTTTAAAGAGTTTAAAGCTGCTCATAGTTTATTAGATCCGAGAAGTGAAATGTCTATTGATCAATACATGTTAGAAATTTCTGTGACTGATGGCTTACTAAGCTCATATGCTAAATTAGACGCTTTAGAATCTAAAATTTTAAAGAGGACTGATAGTTTAGCTACTATGGAAGTAAAAACTAATTGGATTACTCCATTAGAAAAGATTAATAAGGTTGAATATAAGACTTTAGTCAAATTAAAAGGAAAATGGTTTTTAGTTCCTGAAGATAAGGAAGCCGATTTACCTCCTGATCAACTGTATTCTAAAAACAAAACTGGTTATTTCAATCAAGGTAGAAAGCGAATTACCACAGAACAAACTCATCATGAAGATGTGTTAAAACAACCTGTAGTTGAAATTGTAACTGCTAAATTGGTTAAGTATAACGAGAGCTATGCGATTATTGGTGAAATCCAAAATATAGATAATACTCCAGCAGATATTATTTTAAAAGGAACTTTATATAATGATGATAACAAACAGTTGGCGACATATAATGCTAAACATCTTGTTAAACATAAATTAATGCCTAAGGAAGTAAGTTCTTTCAGAATAAATTTTGAAGGAATTGCATGGTCAAAAACAAAAGATTCCATTCCTAAAAAGTTCGATCCAGATGCATTTACTCCAATTGAACTTGAAGAACAACCCACAAAATTCAATTTGCAATTAGCTGCAAATGTTTCAAATTCTGATTTATTTAAGGATCATGTGCTTAGTAATCTTAATTTAGAAGAAAATGGATTGAATGGAACTATTTTTAATAGTGGATTACAGGAAATAACTGTACCTCAAATCTTTTTCTCTTACTATGCCAAAAATAAAGAATTGGCTTGGGTAGACCATTTGTACTTAAATCAAGGAATTAGGCAACATCGAAAATTGTACTTTGAATATAAATTCATTGATGATTCTAAAGTTGAAATTATAAATACTGATATGAGTAATTGTTTTGTGAATGGTTTACCGAATAAAGATGTATCTGACAAGATTGTCCCAAATAGAATATTTGGCCACACTAATGAAGTACTCCAAAATATAAGTCATCCACAATATGATTTTGTTAAAATAGAAATGAATAGTTTTATTGGAAATCCGAAATAATGAAAAGAAAGCAACTCCTTTTTTCTATCCTTTCGCTACTGATTTTTACAAAAACGTCAGCTCAGGATTCGTTGTCTCTTCTCACTAAAAAAACTGAATTTACAGCTGGAGAAATTGTGAACTTAGTTTTTAAAGGATCTAAAAACAATGCTCTTAAACTGTTTTGCTCAAATAGTTATGGAAGTACTGTATTATCTCCACAAGAGGAAAATGAACAATTTGTTTTTAAAATTCCTGAATTCATGAGTAATAAAATTGGAATTTTAAATTGGAAAATTTTAGGCGCCAAAACACATATTTCAGGGAAACTATCAATATTAGCTACTCAAAAGCCAGTTTCTTTAGAAACTTACATAGGTCCGCCTACGATTGAAGCCGGTGATATCGATTATGCCATGATTGTAGTTATACCAGCAGACTCTTTGGATAATCCTTTGAAAACAGGATCTGAAGTTGATATTAAAGAACAGTTTTTACAATCAGAAAGAACAAATACAATTCGCACCAAAGATTTAATCTCGTATCGTCTTATTTATGCTCCTAGAAAATCTGGCAGAATGCTTATTTCCTCTGAATCTTACGAATTGAACTCGAAGGAATTTACGTTAGATATTTTACCTGCAATAGGTAGCAATTTTAAAGTTTATCACGATAGAAATCATGGTTACGCCGATGGTAATCAAATCACAACCCTTTATACTTCTATCATAAGAGATAAGAATAATAATATTGTTGCTGATGGGACATTTGTAGAGTTTTTCATAACCAACCAAGATGGTAATATTCTAAAAACTTCTGGTACGACGATTAAGGGAGTAGCAACGGCTTCCATTATTCATCCAGATTGCGAATCCACTTGGAAAATTAAAGCCTTTATTGATGGAATTGCTAATAGTGATGTTTTACAAATAAAGTACTCCCAAGTTATTGATAACATACCTGTGAAATTTACAGATGATAATAGAACCATAACTATTGGACCACTAATAAGTTTTATGGAACAAATGATTCCAGATGGTTTACACGTTGAATTATCTATTTACAAAAAGGGGGAATTTCTAAACAAAATTGTAGAACAATCTAAAGATGGATTTACTACTTTTAAATTGAATCCAAATATCTACAAAGCTGGTGACTACGAAATAGAAATTAAAGCCGCTTGCAATACTCAAAACTATAAATCCATCAAACTATGGTAAGCAGTAGAAAAATTAGAATAAATACGAATAAAAAAATACTAAGAGTAGTATTGATGCTTTCTTATGTACTTATAAGTTCTGTTGTAATTTTTCTACTAAGTTCACTTTATAGTTTTTTTAATGTTGGAGCTAAAAGAGCGGATATATTGCATTTAGAAGTTCGAAAAATTGATCAATACTTACCAAAAATTACGTGGAAAGAAGATGGTAATGAAGGGCGTGAAATGTATGAACAAACTTTAAATAATATAGAAAATGATTATTTAGACGCTTGGTACATTAAACAAATGGCCTACAGAAATAATTCTACCGAAGGAGTTGATGATTATTTTACTGAAAATGCCAGAAAGAATCTATTCAATTTTATTGAATATAATAAGAAAGAAAACATACGGATTGAAAGCACAACACTAGAGCATAATCCAGATATACTCTTTTTTAGTGAAGACGGACAACTAATTGTTTTAGAAGATAAAAATGTTATTCAGTATAAAAAAGTCCTGAAAGACAATAAAACTTTGATGGAGTTGACCGAAAAATCAGACTATAAAATGGTACTGCTAGCTGAAGATGGTTTTTGGAGAGTGCGTCATCTGGTTAAAGAAAATACTGTTGAATTTGATAAAACCATAAACACTCCCTCTTTTGATGTATCAACTATAAAAGGAATTAATTATTATCCACAAGCAACGCCTTGGAAAATGTTTGGTGAAAGCTTCAATATTGAGATTATTGATAACGATTTTAAAATTATTAAAGAAGCTAATTTAAACACCATTAGAATATTCGTGCCTTACGAAGAATTTGGTAAGGCAAAAGTTATAGAAGAAAAACTAGTTAAACTGAAATCAGTTTTAGATACGGCAGAACAGAATGGATTAAAAGTTATAGTTACACTATTCGATTTTTATGGAAACTATGATACTGTTGATTGGACTTTAAATCACAGACACGCGGAAATTATAGTAAACCGCTTTAAAAATCATAAAGCTTTATTCGCTTGGGATATTAAAAATGAACCAAATTTAGATTTTAAATCTAGAGGTAAAGAAAGAGTTACTGCTTGGTTAGAACATCTTCTTATTGCTGTTAAAAAAATGGATCCAAACCACGCTGTTACAATTGGTTGGTCTAACACAGAAAGTGCTGCCATATTAAAGGATAAGGTGGACTTTATCTCGTTTCATTATTATGGCGACTATAAAAACTTTGAAAGTGCTTACGATAAATTAAAAGAAGAAGCTCCAAATATAGGGATCGTATTAGGGGAATTTGGAACCTCTTCTTATTCTGGCCTATGGAAGCCCATACGTAATTCAAAAAAGAAACAAGCTACGTATCACAAGGAAATGCAAAAAATACTTACTTTAAAAAACATTCCCTTTTTATCTTGGACCCTTTACGATTTCGATAAAATTCCTCGTGAAGTGGTTGGTAGACTCCCTTGGAGAACTCAACCACAAAAGAAATTTGGTTTTATCGATAAGAAAGGAAACAAAAAACCTTCTTTTGAACACATATCTAAATAATTGAAGTTGTTGAAACTTCTGCTTTAGACATCATTTTATTATGAATCAGTTTTTCAAACTCATTAATATAAATATCTGTTATTCTTGACATAGGAAATGCAGTAGCAGCCTTATAATTAGCTTTGCCTAGTTCCACTCGATGTGCGTCATTTGAAACTATTCTCTCAATAGCATTTGCTAAGCTATCAACGTTTTTAGGATCAAAGAACTCTCCTTTATACCCCTCTTCGTCAATCAGTGTTGCTAAATCTCCCAAGTTAGGCATAACTACAGCCTTACCATAACTACCTGCCTGATGTAAAACACCTGAACTCCCCGTTGTAGATGTGTAAGGAAAAACTACTACTGCACTCTCTGTAAATAATTGTTCTATTTTATGTTCTTCTACATATCCAGTAAATGTTAGTTCCGGGACATGTTTATACTGTTCCTTTACTTTTGCTAAATATCCAGGAACGTTTGGATTATCCGTTCCCGCAATAACTATTTCTAAATCTAGTTCTGAATTTCTGCGAATTTTCTCCACAGCTTCTATCATCATTTCTACCTTTTTATAGGTCCCGAACTTTCCGAAGGCCATAACCTTTTTAGTACCCGTATGAATATTATACGTTGGTGTTTGATGAACTTCGAAAGTTCCATGTGGGACCACTCTTACCTTACTTCCCTTGTATTTTTGATTTAAAATATCAGCATATTTCTTCATGGTTACAGCAACCAAATCAGCTTTTAAAATGAATTTAGTTAAAACTGTGCCTATGAAATTATATACTTTCTGTATAATTATATTTGAAGCAAAACCTGCTTTACTCAAATTAACTTCTTCTAAAATGTTATGTAATAAAACTATAGTTGGAATGCCTTTAAATTTGCAAAACATCGGCAATAATAAACCCAGAGCTGCTGGGATATTCTTGTCCCCAAACTTCATGAATTGAAGATTGAAAAAAACAACATCTGGATTTATTTGATCTATTGCCTTAACCACAGTCTTAATATTTTTATAGCTATTAAATTCCCAACACTCTTTTATTGTTATTTTACATCCTGGAGTAGAAAACCTAATATCTTTAGCTTCTTTTGTTTTATCCGTTAATAGAACGATCTCTTTAACTTTATCATTTACCCTGAAATTTTTCACTAAATGATATGCATATTCGTTTAATGTGACTTTGCTTGGTGGATATGCTGTTACTATAGCTAATTTCATATTGGGTGTTATTTTTTCTCTTACTTAAATTTCCGATTTATCTAGGGTTTAAATTGACTTCTGTTGCCTAATGACCGTTTTCTGTTGATAAACGGATAAAAGCGTATGACTTAGATTTTTTTATGATTTTAAAATATTTCAGCGTTACTTAAATAGTGTATTTTAGGACTTAGATTTCGTTTCATTAACAAATAGAGTATTCATAAAAAAATTAAAGCGCTGAGCTTTATAACATGCTCAACGCTTATAGGTTGTGTGTACTACTAAGATTTTTATTCATATAAAATCAATATTTAATTTATGCTTTAATGTTTAGACCAAACTGACTGAAAATCTTTGTGTTATTCAAACCAGTTATCTTCAATTTCTTGTTATTTCTTAATGCAATTGACCATACTGTCTTAAAAGCTTCAATTCCATCTCTATCAATCTCGTTTACCTTATTTACATTAATGGTTAAATTTTTCAATTGTTCTACGAAATGCTCTGCTCTAATAATAAATAGTCTTGCAGTTGCTGAATTTATTCTTCCTTCTAAATAAACTGTTCCGTTGGTATGTGTTACTTGTAATGCCATGATTTTGTTATTTTGATGATTATAATGTTTTATGATTATGCAATGAATTGGTTTTCAAAATGATCGTAAATTTCTTTACAACCTAAACCTGTAACTGCAAACTTTTTATTTCTTTTAAGTGCGATTGACCATACAGTTTTAATTGCCTCTATTCCATCTGTATCAATTTCTTTTACTTTATCAATATTGATTTTGATATTCTTTAGCTTATCCACAAAGTGTTCTACATGAATAATAAATAATCTTGCTGTTGTAGAATTAATTCTTCCTTCTAAATAAACAGTTCCTTTGTTTTGTGTTACTTGTAATGCCATGATTTTTTTAATTTAACTTGTTTCTTGATCTTAATTTCTAAATAAGACTAGAAAAAAAAGTAGAACTATTGCCGAAAAACCATTTTCTGAGGTTTAATGATTAAATACTATTGCTTAAATTGTAGTCAAGAAAAAACAATATGAAAACCCAACCAATTAACCTACTATTTTTCCTATTTGTCTTTAATTTTCTTTACGCTCAGGATATGAAACCTGGCTTTTCTTATCTGGAAAAAGGAAATTATGAGCAAGCAGAACATTTTTTTGAAAACGTCTTAAAAACGCATCCAACCAACAAAACTGCCAGATTATGTTATGGTAGAGCTGTTGGGCTTAATGGAAATTCAGAGAAAGCGATTACCTTATTTAAAAGTTTATTAAATGATTATCCCACAGATTATGAAGTAAAGCTAAACTATGCTGAATCTTTACTTTGGAATCGAAACTTTACTTCTGCTGAAGATTACTACATAAAACTTGTAAATGAAAATAGTAAAAGCTTCCCTGCATTATTAGGGTATGCCAATACTCTTTCAAACTTGAAAAACTTCGATAAAGCAATGACTTATGTAGATAAAGCTTTAACAGTTTCTCCTGGAAATCCGAATGCACTGCTTTCTAAGAAGTATATTCGTTTAGGGTTAGCAAACAAAAAAATACAAACTCAAGAATATGAGGAAAGTGAAAGCATATTAAAAGAAAATCTCATTGATTTTAAAAACGATTCGGAAACACTTCAAAACTTAGCCAACTTATACTTGATTTCAGAACAAAATGATAAAGCCGAAAAAGCTTTTGAACAAATCGGAGAAAATCCAAATAATCAGCTCATTTCTCTAAATGGAATTTCTCTTACAAATCATTTAAATGAAAAAGATAAAGAAGCATTACTTATTAGTGAGAAAGCTTTTGGACTTATCAATGATAAAACAGTTAATTCGGTTAAAGAAAGAACTATTGAAAGATACATTCAAGCTTTAATTTGGAATAAAAAATTCTCTAAAGCTCAAAAAGAAATAGATAATCTAATTACACCGAATAAGACTCCTGAAAATTGGATTCTAGCTTTAAGAGCTACTTTAAACATTTATAAAAATGATTTTAAGAAGAGTGTAAATGATTATGATTTAATTTTGAAAAAAGATAGCGCTTCATTTGATGGTAATTTAGGAAAAGCCAACGCGCTAAAAGCAATTGGTGACGCCAAACAGGCCTACACTTATGCTGATAATACATTAATGTTTTATGAAAATCAAAAAGACGCCATTAATTTTATAAAAACTCTAGATAGGACCTTTACTCCATTCGTAAGTTCCAAAGCTTCTTATTCCTTTGATAATGGTAACAATGAAGCATATTCGTTAGTAGTTCGTTCTGAGTTTCCTCTTTCTACAAAGTTTAAATTGTTTGGAAGTTATAATTATAGAACAAATTCAAATTCTGTGAGTAATATTAATGCTAATTCAAATAATTTGGCATTTGGATTCTCTTATCAACTACTAAATAACCTTACTTTTACTGGCGATGCTGGAATATTTGTATCAGAATCTAATGTTAATGATTATAGTCAACTATTAACGAATATGAGTTTTAACTTCAAACCTTTTAAACTCCAAACTTTGGATTTTGGTTACAAGAGAGAAATGCAAAATTTTAATACTGAATTGCAGGATAGAGAAATTGTTATGGATAATTTTTTCGTGAATTATAGTTTAAACACCAATTTTAATCTTGGTTTGTATTCTCAGTATTTTTACACAACCCAAAACGATGGAAACTCTAGAAACTTATTCTTTGCCTCTTTATACTATTCCTTATTAGAAAAACCATCTTTAAAAGCTGGAATTAACTATCAAAATATATCTTTTAAAAATCAAGTACCAACTATTTATTTTAGTCCAGAAAGTTTTAATGCAGTAGAGGCTTTTGTAAATATTATTAAACCAGATTTAACTGTTAAAGGAAAAGGATGGTTTTATGAATTAACCGCTGCAACTGGTTTTCAATATATAGAAAATGATGATAAGCAAAATACCTACAGATTTCAAGGTAAGCTAGGTTATAAGATTTCAGAAAGAAGTTTATTGAAATTATTTGGAACACATAGTAATATAGCATCAACTATTGCTACCGGATTTACGTTTACCGAAATAGGAATTCATTTTAAATACTACTTCCTTAAAAAGCCTGTATTTGAAACGTCGAAGTTATTTTAAAAAGAAATTTACAGCAGATCTAACCTTTTCATTAAATCTGGTCTATTAGATCTACTTACAGGTATTACATCTCTATTAATAAGTACACTGTTATCTTCAATATCAATAATCTTCTTTACGTTTATGATATAAGATCTATGAACTTTTAAAAACAGTGATGGTGGTAACTTTTGCTCAATTTTTTTCAATGATGCATGAACTTCATATTCATTATCATCTGTTTTCACGAAAATATAATCTCCTTTAGCTTGAACAAAACAGATCGTTGGTAAATCTATTTTCACCAATCTTCTATCAATATTTACATAAAAATCGTTCTTCTGCTCCTCTTCTATTTGCGCAGCATTGTTACTTGAAGGAGCTTTTGTAGTTTCTAAATTTTCTAAATAAATTAATTTTCTTGCTTTATCAATCGCTTTTTCAAATCGTTCTCCTGTAACTGGTTTTAATAAATAGTCTACAATAAAACTAAACTCGAAGGCTTCGATAGCAAATTTTGAATCTGTTGTTGTGAAAATTACTTTCGGTGGATCTTTAAGTGTTTTGATAAAATCTAAACCTGTAAAGCCAGGCATATGAATATCCAAAATAATAAGATCTACTTTATTCGTGTGTAAAAACTTAAAAGCCTCCATCGAATTTTCGAACTCTTTTATAACATTAAGATCCTTAATATCCTCGCAAAGAGTTTTAATAATAACTCTTGCCATTTTTTCATCATCAATAACAATACAATCCATAAAAAATTAAATAGTTTTCAGGTAATTTGTGATTGTAACTAAGATTTCCTCAAACTCATTAACCTTATCACTTTTAGCATCTCTTAATTCGTTTTCAAAATCATTAGCCAGTGTATACGCACTCTCAAGACCTAAAATACTAATTTTATGCTTAATTCTATGAACATTCTCAGCGATTAATTTATAATTTTTGGTTTCTAAACTGTTGTAGTAGTCTTCCTTTTCTTCAGGAAATTCTATTTTTAGAACTTCAATTAATTGATCAATTAAGTCTTGATCTCCTCTAGCGAGTTCTTCTAAATAGGATAAATTTGGTTGTTCCATAATTATTTTTTCATTGTGAAATAAAAAGTTGATCCTTTATTTAATTCAGATTCCACCCATATTTTCCCCTCGTATAAATCAATAATTTTTTTAACAATTGCTAATCCCATCCCAGCAGATTTGTATTCGTTTTCTAATTTTGAAAACGCAATAAATATTTTTTCAAAATAAGATTCGTCAATTCCTTTCCCATTATCTTTCACATAAAATTGCCAATGTAGTCCTTTGTCTTCATAACCAATTTCTACTTGTTTATTCTCATTTAGATTGAATTTTAATGCATTATCAATTAAATTTTTAAACAATTCTTTCAAACTAAAAACATCTCCCACAACCACAGGTAATTTCTCCGAAATTAATATCGAAACATCATCTGGAATTCGGGATTCTTTTAAAATTGTATTGATTAAATTATTCAAATCGACCTTATACAACTCTTTTTGAGATCGGTTTATTCTTGAATATTTTCTAATTGAAGCAACTAATGTGTCAATTTTCTCTACATGTTCACTAATTAATTGAATATGGCTTTGTCCTTCTTCATTTAAATCATCTTTATGATCATCTATTAACCATTGTGTTAATGTTTCGATACCTTGAAGTGGAGATACCAAATCATGCGAAATCATGTGCGTATAATCATTCAACTCTTGATTTTGCTGCTCTAAACTAGTCAATAGTTTATCTTTTTGCTCATTAACTTTGATTATTTCTTTCGTTTGTTGATCAATAAAATCAACCAATTTTATGGTACTCGAATGCTCTAAAGAACCAGTATCATCAAGATCAGAGATATTTAATGTTTCTAGTACCTTCTTAAGCTTTTCTATAATTCTTCTTTGCTCGTCAGTTTCCTTTTTAAGTTTGTCACTTGCCTCGGATAATTCCTCAGAACTTATGGCCATAGCTCTTTGCAACATGGAGAACTGATTATCCGAATTCACATATGATTTATTTACGGCATCAAGAAACTCCTTCAGCTGTCCGCTTTCCTGAAGTTCTTTCGATAAATACTTCCTTATTTGTCTTTTTAAAAGAGAATTCATTATCTGTTTATGCCTATTATTTTTTAATTGTAAAATAAAAAGTAGTTCCTAATTGAGGTGTACTTTCTAACCATATTGTTCCTTTATACAAATCAACAATTTTCTTAACTATTGACAAACCAATACCTGTAGAATCTTCTCGCTTAGTAAGAGATTGAAATACTTTAAAAATTTTATCGTGAAATTCTTTTTCAATTCCTATTCCGTTATCTTTTACAGTAAACTGATAAAAAGTGGTTTCCTCTGTAAATTCAATTTCAATTAAACCATTTTCTTTATCATTAAACTTTATAGCATTACTTATTAGGTTTTGAAATAACTGTTGAAATTTTGTTCCATCTCCGTTTACCGTTGGTAAATCAGGCGCAATTTTAAGTTTAATATTCTCAGGAATGAATAAGGTTTTACTAATGTTGTCCAACACTTTATTTAAATCAACTTCTACTTCTTCCGTTGCAGAATCCGCACTTGAATAATTTAAAATGTTGGATATTAATTTATCCATATTTTCAAGAGTTGTTTCTATCAAATCTATATTCTGCAAGGTATCTTCATCAAACTTATCCATATTATCAGATCTAATCCATGAGATTAAAGCATCGATAGTTCTTAATGGTGATTTTAAATCATGAGAAACTACATGGGCATATTCATAAAGTTCCGCATTACTCTTTTCTAATTTCTTTAAAATTTGCTCTTTCTGCTCTTCTAGAAGTTTTACTTGAGTTACATCTCTTACAATACCTTGAGCCGCTACTGGCATATTTTTCCCATCATAAATCAAAGTAGCATTAATTTGCACCCACTTTACTTCTCTGGTTTTGGTGAATACTCTTGCGCTGTAATTCTTAAAATATCCATCTCTCTGTAAATTTCCGAATGAAGCCATTGCATACTCAATATCATCATAGAAAATAAGATCAACAACATTTAGTTTTTCCTTTTCTACATCATATCCAAACATTTTGGTTGCTGCATCATTAAACTTCAGAACATTTCCGAACAAATCAATTACAACATAAGCATCTAAAATACTCTCAAAAACTCCTTTTAATTCGGATGATTTTTCAGATAATAGATTTTCTAATTTGGCATTTGAATCTTTCAATTCATCAGATAAGAAGTATAATTCCCTTGATTTATCTTCAAGAATTTTCTCAGCTGCTTTTCTTGCTGCTTTCTCTCTTTTTAAACTTCTAGTTAATATGTCAATTTTTTCTTTGCTCATTAATTTTTCTTAATCACAAATTTTACTTCAGTACCATCATCTTTAATATTTTCAGTAACAATAGAAGCGGTACTATTAAAGTGTGCGAATGTTTTATTCATTAATCCTAAACCGAAATGATGCATTGCTCTACTTGATTTGTAAACCATAGTCAGAGAATCCTCAGTTTTTTCTTCTATTATAAATTCTGGAAGTTCAGCATCTGGATAGATTTTTCGAACTTCAACATGAATATGATTTTCAACAGAAGAAAGCATTTCAATAGGATCTTTATAACGATCTAATAGTCCTTTATAACTTGTTTCAATAACGTTGAAAAAATGTTCTCCATACGTTAATAACAAATCACTAATTGGTATTCCTGAATTTGCATTTAAGCTTTGTAGAAGTTGTAACATTTCAGAAAATTGATATGTTCCGATTGAAGTGTAAATTCCATCTGAATCTAAATCGGATTCAGAGATAATCTTATCTACCATTTCAATTCCGAACTTTTCTTCAACTAAATCTAAAAACTCTGTAAATACAATACCTTTCATATGCTAATATTTTATTAATTCATTTAAACTCCAATAGGTTAAAACAGCCTCAATTTTCGTTTCATAATCTCTATACTTTAATGGCTTTAATATATATCCAGAAACCCCGATTTTAAAACATTCTTCTAAATCTTTTTGGTTATCTGACGTTGTTAATATTACAGTAGGAATATGCCTTAACTGTGGATCTTTTTTCAATATTGCTAAAAACTCTACTCCGCTCATTTTAGGCATATTTAAATCCAATAAAATTAAGTCTGGTAAATTGTTTTTATCTTCTAAAATTTTAAACGCTTCATCTGCATCTCTTGCTTCGGTAATTGTATGTTTTAATTCTGAATAAGAAACTGTCTTTTTAAATTTTACAACTTCTATCAAATGATCTTCAATCAATAAAATGTTTAAACTTCTTTTTAAAATATTCATAATTATCACTTGTTTTAAAAAATAATTCTAACCTAGAAAATACCATTCCTATTTCAATAATTATCTCTTATTTAGATGAAACACTTTTATGTTTAGATAAAATGTTAAACACATACTTAATTCTATTTTTAACTAATCAAATTGGCGTATCTTGCGGTTGATTTTAAGGTTATGACTATGCAAGACAATACTGTTTTAAATTATATAAAAAACGTAATCAATAATTTACCTAACGATTGGTTAAAATTAACCACACATCGATTAGATATATACAATGAACAACTGGCAAAAACAGAGTTTTTAGATCAGTTTGATCATCTTTTTAAAAATAACAATTATCAAGCTCCCGCATTAAACGAATTACCAACAGCATTTGATTATATTCGACTTGGACATCCTTTATCATGTGTTCTAGAGTGGACTATTGCCAACTTAAATCAAATAAAATCGGATCAGGTAATTAGCTTTTCATCTGAAAGTATTCCAATCTTAGCAATTCTTCGAAAGAATTTATTTGCTAATAAAAATACATTAATTTTATTAAAAAACGAATTTCCTGAGAGTTTTGACATCGAAACAGTAAAAAAAGTTTACGGATATGAGTTCGAAACACAGAAAATAGATAGTAATTCTGAAATTCCTGATTTTGATGGAACAACTATTTTATTTGAGAGTAAACAAGATATTTGTCAATTCGAATACCCATCAAAAGTTGATTTTGTTATTAATACTCGAAAAGATTTAGGAAGTATATTACTAGTAAACGGGAAAGAAAACGAAGAATATATTTCGGAAATTCAACATGTGCGTAGAAGAGAAACTATTGCAATGACTCCTGCAAACACATTACTTGCTCTTCAAAAATTATCAGGAGTTCCTTCAGATGTTCCTCAATTTAATTATGCAGAGGATCAAAAAACAGTTTTAAATGCGATAAAAGATATTACTGGAGTTGGAACAAAAGCTGTAGTTGGATCAAGTGGTCTTTCAATACAATATGCAATTGTTATGGGATTAATTGATCACGCAATTGAAAATCATACAGACCGACCTATAAAAATCGTTGTTCCTCCAAATTGTTATGGTGGAACCAATGATCAAGCTCGAAGAGTTGCAGCTTGTTTAGATAATGTTGAAGTAATGGATTTACCAGTTGATGGTGGAAACGATATGGTAAATAGTGTAAATATTGTTTTAGACAAGATTGCCGAAGAAAATGCTGTGCCTTATATCATTGCTGAAATTCCTACAAATCCGAGAGTGGAAGTTCCAGATTTAGTTAAACTTAAAGAAGTTTTAAGTAAGGAGCGTAAAACAACTTCTGGAGAAAGTGCAATTGCACCAGTATTTATTTTGGATCAAACATTTTGTCCGAACGTGTACTTCTTAGGTGACAATGAAATTTTATCATCTGTACAAACTATTGCTTATGTAAGTGGTTCTAAATTTCCTAGTGGAGGAAGATGTACAGCTGGATATTGTACCGCAAATACGAAAGCCGCGAAGTTAATGGACAAGATTGAATATCATATTCAACTTTGTGATAACGAAGCTACCGCTTTACAAATGGAAATTTTAGCTGAACAAATGCCATCAATGAATCAAAGAATTCAGGATGCTTATGTGAATACTAGAGAATTTGTAAGTTTTATTGAAAAAGAATTACCTAACGCGAAAATAAACTTTGTTTCTGAAGAATTAGCTGAGCAAGGATTTACGCCATCTGTTTTCTCTTTAGATCTTCCTACAAAAGGTAATACGGAAGAGGAAAGAGAAATCTATAAAAGAGCTCTCAACCTTAAGTTGATTAACTTAATGATTTCAGAAATACCAAATGAAAGTAAATATTGTGTGAGTTATGGACAGTTAAAGGGTTGTTATTGGACAATTCCTGCTACTTCAACTCAGGGAACAACCAAAGAAGGTGATAAAGATTATATTGCTCGTGTTGCTCTTTCTGCAAATATGGATTTAGATTTACACAAAAAAGTGTTTTTAGATTTTGTGAAAGAAATTTAAGACTAAGATATTCTATAACAAAAGAGACAAATTCAATTTGAAATTTGTCTCTTTTTATTTTCTTATGGTAAAGTGAAAAGTAGCACCTTCATTTACTTCTGATTCTGCCCAGACTTCCCCTTGATACAAATCAATTACTTTTTTTACTATTGATAATCCCATACCGGCGGAAGTAGGATCATTTTGAAGTTTGAAAAACGCAATAAATACTTTTTTTAAATACGGTTCATCAATCCCTTGTCCATTATCTCTTATATGGAATTTCCAAAATTCATCATGTTCATTACATCCGATTTCTATCTTCTTATTGTCTTTATCATTGAATTTAATTGCATTCTGAATTAAATTTACGAACAGGTGCTTAAAACTGTGTTTCTCTCCTTTTAAACTTGGCAATCTATCCGTAATATTAACCTGGATACTTTTACACAAATTCATTTCATTAATTGTATCATCAACAAGTTGATGTAAATCTAAATCAGAGTTTTCTTTGCTTACTTTTTTTATAGAAGAATAATCGCGAATTGCTCCAACTAACGTAGCAATTCTATGAACATTATCACTAATTAAATTTAGTTTTTTAAGTCCTTTTAAATCAATTAGATCTCCATAATCATCTTCTAATAAATGTGTTAATGTTTCGATATTCGAAAGAGGTGAAACCAAATCATGAGAAACCATATGGGCATAATCATTTAACTCTTGATTTTGTCTTTCCAGGCTTTCCACTAGAATATCTTTTTGCTCATTTATTCGGATGATTTCTTGAGTCTGTGCGTCAATGAAATCAATAAGTCGAAGTGAGTTAGAATTTTCAAGGGTTCTATCTTCTTCTAGTTCATGAACATTTAACGTATGTATTACGCTTTTAAGTTTTTTAATTAAATTTCTTAAAGATTCTGCCTCTTCTTGCAACTTTTGATTTGCTTCAGAAAGTTCATTTGAGCTTAACTCTGTTGCTCTTTTTTGCATGAAAACTTGATCCTCCAAATTTACGTATGAACGATCTACAGCATTCAAGAATTCTTGAAGCTCTTCACTATCTTTAAGATGTTCTGGTAAGTATTTTCTTATTTGTCTTTTTAATAAAGAATTCATCATTCACTTATTAAAGTAACTGTCATTGTTTGATTATGTAATTGACATTTTGTTTCTCCATCAAATGGTGCTATTTCTCCGTAAGAATACATTCCACATACGGTAACATCATCTCCTATTGCTTCAATCACTTCTTCTACCTCTTCCTCTACTCTTTGATCTAACACTAATTTTCTTCCAACACAACTTACTAATAAAGCTAACTCTGCTTTATTTTCTCTTATTTTGGAAGCATTTCTTCCAGCTAATTCTGAAGCATCAACAATATTATCTACATGAGTCATCATTAATTGAACCTTTTCACCTTCTTTTACATTTCCTGCTAAAATCATTGATTGATCACCTTCATCAATATTTAATATCGTTCTCACTATTGAATGGTTCTCGTTACTTGATTTTACTTTTAATGGATATAGCAAGGCTGCACCCGGAAGCTCTTTAGACTTATCACCAAGATATGTCTTATATAAATCTAAAGCTGGTTTATGATCTAATTCGTAAAGAATATTCGCTTCTGATTTTGTAACTATTCGTTCTGGTCCAAACGGCGTCCATCCTCCATTAATAGAAAATGAAACCTCAAGAGAATCTCCATATAATCCAATTGCTATAACTTCTCCCGCTTTTGGCTTATCATTATAAGAAGCAACTGTTTTTTCAAATCTTGCATCGTCACCGCATAATCCACCTGTAATTAGCAAATTATTATCATGGGCAGAATTCATTCCTTGAGTTAGATCACTTCCGTTTACAAAACTTCCTTCTGATACTACAAAAACATGTTTTAATCCATCTTTTGAAAATTGATTAATTAATTGCTTCCCTGTATCAAAACTATTGGTATTCGTTTCTAAAATATTTACACGCTTGATAATGAATTTGCTTTTTTCAAATTCAATTGCAGTAATCGTAACACTTTCTTCTTCTACATTATCGGAAGTTATATCTCCGGATGTAGATCCAAAAACAATATGTCCGTCTTTAAAAATAGATCTTACTTCATCATAAATATTGTCATCATCTAAAAGATATCTATTTCCAAATACTAACACTAAAGGCTCATTAAGCTTGATATTCTCGCTTAAATAATTCCATTCGGAATCTTTTCTTTTTTGTAATTGTACCGTTTTCATTGCTAGATTTAATTATAAATCAATTTTTAGTTTTAATTGACTTTTTTTGGTTGACGCTTATAAAAATAGTCGAATTTTAACATATGTTTATAATTACTATTTAACAAAGTAAGCGTTTACCGACCAAATGCATAAAAGTATAGACGAAGTGTAAAAATAAAGCACAAGTTGAGTCAAATTCTCAACTTGTGCTTGGTAGTACGTATTTATATTCGTTCAAGAACAATCCCCTAAAAAATTCTTGTACAAATAATTAGTGCAATAAAATGCTGGTGTTTTAAATTAATCTCCCTTTTATTATACCAAAAAATGCACCCCCGTACTTACATAATTGTACTATAATTTACAAAAAATATTTTTAACACACTTAACTCAATTGATTACAAATCAAAACTTTAACTCTTCATCTTTATCCCAAATTCCCCAATAGGCTCCAACATCACCTTCTGCTCCAACCTTCCAAGACTCATCAAAAGATGAAAAATAAAACATTGGTATGTTATCTTCTATTGACCATTTTTGAGCATTTATAAAATATTTTAATGCATTTTCATGCGATGGAATTGCACCGTCCAAACCTTCTCCTTTACTTGGCCAACCCGTTTCCGTTATGATAACTGGCTTACCTCCTCCTGCATCTCTTGCTTGATAATACATTTGCTTCATGTACATTAGAGAATAATCAATATTACAACCTTCCCAATATGGATAGCAATTGGTTAATATTACATCACAAGCTTCCGTAATTTTAGGTCGATGAGAAAACTCATAATATGCATCAACATATCCCATTGGAATACTCCCTGGTAATTCTTTCTTTACACGATACATAAATTCTAGAAGTTCCTCTTCTGTTAAGTCTTTCCTATACATTACTTCATTACCCACTGCAGCAATATCTACATAACCTTCTTCTGCTAATTTTAGTAATCCTAAAACTTCATTTTCATTTACTTCTGAATCATCACCTAACCAAGCTCCCACTAAAGTTTTTATTCCCATTTCTTTAGCTATAACAGGAATCAATTCATTACCTTCTGTACAAGAAAAAGTTCGAATCCACTCAATGTGTGGTTTCATTATGGTTAACCTTCTTCTGATTTGTTTTTCTGTAAGTTGATCTCCTGGTTTTTGTCCTTCTTCGTAAAAACTAGAGCATAATCCATGCAGACCAGCGTCTAAAAGGTCTTTAAAAATGTCTTTTAAATCTTCATCAGATTTTCCCTCTACAGAAAATCCAGAATTATGTATTAATGATTTTATTTTGCCTGCTCTATACGACATGATTTAATTCAAATTATTTAATATTTTAATTTTTCATTTTTATCCCAAATTCCCCAACGTGCTCCAACATCTCCTTCTTGGTGTACTTTCCATGATTCATCAAAAGATGAGAAGTAAAAGATTGGTATATTTCTTCTTTGTGACCAATTCATTGCGCTGATAAAATATTTCATCGCATTCATTTCAGATGGATTTGCACTATCGGTATTATCTCCTTTATTTGGCCATCCTGTTTCAGATATAATGACTGGTTTCCCTTCAGCAACTGCCTGAGTAACCGCATACATTTTCTTTAAATAATCTGAAGACTCATCAATGTGACTACCTTCCCAGAATGGATAACAGTTTGCTAAAATTAAATCGTTAACCTCTACTAATTTTGGTCTTTCTACGAATTGGTAATAGGCATCAACGTATCCTACAGGAATATTTGGTAAAGCTTCTTTTACTCTATTGATATAATTAATAAGTTCTTCCTCAGTTAAATCATTTCTAAGTAAAACTTCATTTCCTACCACAGCAATATCTACTAAACCATCATTCGCAAGTGCTATTAAATTCTTTATTTCCTCTTCGTTTTGAACTCTATCATCACTAATCCAAGCACCAACCATTGTTTTTAATCGTCTGCTCTTTGCAACTTTCGGTATAAGTTCATTTCCTTCAGTACAAGAGAAAGATCGAATCCATTCAGTATATGGTGCAACAATATCCATACGTTGTTGAATTTGTTGTTCTGACAATTGATCACCAATATTTTGACCTTCTAAATATGGACTAAAACATATTCCGTGTAGTTGTTTATTTAATACTTCATTAAACAACACTTTTACATCTTCTTTAGATTTGTTTGAGAAATCGATATTTGTTGAACTATCAATATCTAAATCACTTTGCCATAAAGAAGCCAACTTATCAGCTTGGTAATACGAAGATCCAAGAGGTTTCTTACGTCTGTCTAGTTCAGCTCTAATTTCATTTGCTCGTTCTTCAGAGATACTATAATCTCTCATTACATACATTGCAGCAAGCGTTCCTAAAATTGGGAAGAAACAGAAAAATGCATGTAATCCATCAACCGGTCCTTGTTGCGCTGTTGTTGGTACTTCAGATTCAAAACCTACAATCCAGATGATGACTCCACTAAGAGCACCAGCAATAGCAAAACCTACTTTAACCATCCACCAGTATATCGCTCCGAATATACCCTCTCTGCGTTTCCCTGTATTTAGTTCATCAATATCAATCACATCAGCTGTCATAGACATCATAATGGTAAATAAACTTCCTATTCCGAAAGAGAAAAATGGTAATGCAATGATATACATCCAAGGTTTTCCTGGCACAAATAAAAAGTATAACATGATGTATCCGAAAATGGAAATCGTTTGGCTTAACATGAAGGCTTTTTTCTTACCCATTTTCTTCGAAAGCCATGCTACAATTGGAATCACAATAAACGTAGTTCCTAAAGCTCCTAAACATCCGAATAAAGAAACCCAAATACCAGCATCTCCAGCATCTCCATTAAACAACTTGTATACAATAACGAAAAATGTTAGTGAAGAAACTGCCATGAAAGCGTTGTAAATAAAGAATGTAGATAAACACAACTTTCTAAATTCTTTAATCTTAAAAGCCTCAACAAAACTCCTTAAAATAGATTGTAAACTTCCTCCTATATTTGATATGCTTAATGGCTCATAGTCTTTATCTAATGTAGATTCACTTTTTATAAAAAGCGCAGGAACTATGGCACAAATTGCACACGGAATTGCCACCCAAATAGCGAGTTCTCTTGCTGCAACATCAGCAGAAGGAAACCATTCAGGATCATACATGATAATCCAAAATAAGGGAGCAATTACCCAAGCCCATTGTCCTATCCATTGAGCAATGGCCATAATATTAGTTCTTTCATGAAAATCGTCGCTCATTTCATAACCCATTGCTACATATGGAACACTAAAAAGTGTTAATCCAAAGTAAAATATTACAGACCAAAAGAAGAAATACATAAAATTATATTCCACTGTATTTTCCTTGAACAATTGCCACATGAAAACATAGGCGAATCCCATTAAGAGACCTCCCATTAAAACATACTGTCTTCTTCTTCCCCATTTTGATTTTGTATTATCAGAGATAAAACCCATTAATGGATCAGTAATGGCATCAAATAGTCTTGGAAATAAATAAATCATTCCCCACATCAATCCAGTAAATTTTAGATCTTCAACCAAGACGACCATAAAAATTCCAAGTATGGCAGGAAACATTTGATTTGCGAACATACCAATACCAAAAGCTATTTTTTGGCCTAAAGGGACTTTTGCTGAATGTGACATAGTGTGTTTGTTTTAATTAGCTAATACTATAGTTTGTATTGCTTGTGGGTTAATAGTAATGTCTTTAGTAACTCCATTGAGTTCTAAAGAGAATTCTTTCTTATATTCTGTTTGATTAAATATTACAACTGAGATCGTTTTATCTGGGTTAATAGCTGCAGTAACCAATAATTCCTTGTCAGATGTTTGCACATCAATAACTTCTGCATTCGGACGAATATATTTACTGAAATGCGCCATGATATAATACAACGGCGTGTAGTAAACTTCATCAGCTTCTTCGTCCACGATTACTGGAGCCACACACCAATTCTTAAACCAATTAGGCCCTCCTTGTCGATTTAAAACCATGTTCCAATCGACCCAACCATCTACCCAATTATTCAAACAACCAATAATATCTCTTGCATATCTATTTGCAGGGGCATACTTTGGATGCAAATATTTTTGATTTTCTGGTGCCCAGTCCCATCCCCAATCTGTTGCTTCTTTTTTCCAATACCAAGCATCATCCTTCCATTTTGGAACTTCTGCATCAATACATCCTTCTGTTTCGATTAAATATTTATTTGGTGCCTTATTATGTGCATATTGTAATTCTTCTGGAAATACTTCATATGTGCTTTCATACCAATGAATTGCAGTTCCATCGTAGTACTTAGATGAAGCTTCATCTTTATACATAACATCTACCCATTCTTTTAATCCCGCACGATTTTGATCGTAGCCTAAAATGATTTTATCTCCATAACCATCACTTTCTAATTTTGGGCCTAAATGGTGCTGTACAAAATCCGTCATTTCTTGAGGAGTAAAATGCATGCTCTCCCAGTTATTTCCATTTCCGTGAGGTTCATTTTCTACAGTAAATCCCCATATTTCAATTCCTTCGGATTTGTAAGCTTCCAAATACTTTGAAAAGAACAGTGCCCAAGAATCATAATATTCTGGTAATAATTTTCCTCCAACCCAATGGTTATTATCTTTCATCCATGGTGGAGCTGTCCATGGTGAAGCAAAAATTTTGAATCCGTCTTTAGAAGTAGCTAAAGCTGCCTTAATCATTGGAATTAAATCTTCTTTATCTTCTTTTACAGAAAAATCCTTAAGCTCTTTATCTGGTGTTGGTGTGTAAGAATAGTTCGTAAGGGAAAAATCGCACGAATTCATATGTGTTCGAGTTAAAGAATAATTTGCTCCTTCTCTACTGAAATATGCATCGATAATTTCCTTACGATTTTTCTCACTTAACTTGTTTAATAAATATGCTGATGATTCAGTAAAAGCACCTCCAAATCCAGTAATTTTTTGAAATCTCTTACTTGTATCTAAAACAATTTTAGATGAAGTCTCTGTTCTGGAAAACTCACTTATCTTCGATAATTTATTTCCTGAAGCAGAAGTTTCAAAAACCTCAACATTTAATTCTTGTTTTGTAGTACAATTCATCAGTAACGATAGACTTATAATTGTGTAAATAGATTTGGTTATGACTTTCATGATTGATTGTTTATGGTGTTATCACCAATTCTTTTTTAGTTGGTGGCATTGAAACCTCTATTAACAATGCTTCTTTATTTCCGTCATATGTTTTTTTAATTGTATTTCCCCCTCTTGTTAATCCTTTAAAAACACCTTGATCAACTAAATTCCATAATGCATATTTTGCTTTACCATCAATGGTAAATAGTCCAAAATGATTTTCTGATCCTCCAGGATTATTTGCGTCTTTCCATATTTCATCAAAAGCCTCGAAATAAAAACAAGACATTCCTTCTTTGGCCGTCCAATCTCGCATATGTTTATAGAACAACGCCTCTTTATATTCGTCAGTAGCTTTTGAACCAGGATTTCCATAATGTTCGTTAGAATAACTAGCCCAGCCTGTTTCTCCGATATGAATTGGTTTGTCAACACCAATACTCTTCATATATCTTTCTACACCATGATATTGAGACTCTGCATATCTTCTTGATCGCAGCATTGCTTCTTCAATTTTTTCAATGTTTGTTAAACTGTCTTCACTCTGAGCAACTCCCCAAAATCTAGGATTGTAATGTGTATCATGCATTGGATAAGTATGCATAGAAATAAAATCAACAGCAGCGATAAGTTTATTCAAATCTTCAACATGGTATTCATTACTTCCACCTCCCCAAGAGGCAAAATTATCTGAGCTTGTTATCCATAAATCTTTATCAAGTTTACCTTCTTTCTTAAGGTTTTGTAAATGATTTACCCATTTTAAGATTACCCAAGGTTGAACGAAGTAACTTGTCGCCCATTTAACCATGGCTTCATTACCAACTGCTATAATCTTCACAATTTCAGGATACTGGTTTGCTAGAGCAACGGCTCTACCAATTTCTCCTTCATTTTGTTCGCTTTCCACATTATGATCAACTGGATTTCCTGTCCAAGCATTTTTACAATCTATCCAAGCTCCCAACATTACATACATTTCAAATTCTGGATTGTCTTTTCTCAATTCCTGAATTGCTTTTAGTATGTTACTCGCATGTGCTAATTGAACATTATAAGTTCTTAATAATCGAATTCCCATTGCATGTAGAATTTTCATATCTTCTTTTAGCTCTTCTACAGTTGGCTGAATATCTCTAGTTGCTTTTCTATATCCTCCATAGGAAATAGCTAAATAATCTGGATTTCCTAGTATATCTTTCGCTGTCACTCTCTTCTTTTTTGGTAATTGCTTTTCCGTACTATTCTGTTTTTGAGCACACGAAAGCATAAAAATTGATACTAATAAAATTAGGTGCACTCTTATTTTCATGGTTGATTATTTTAAATGATTTTCACGAACATTTACAACAACTACATCTATTTTACCTGTTCGTTTAAAAATGTTTACACTTGAATCCTCATCTAACATCAATCCATTAATTACTATTTCATCTTCTCCCTTTTTTATTTGGATTTGGTTTTGATCTGAGATTTTATAGATAATTGGAATTTGACAATAGGTAAAAGCCAACATATTTTCTTGTAGAGGAATTACTTTTTCATTCCCATTAATATCTCGATAGTTGAAATTTTTAGATGTTGTTAGAAATTCATTTTTACGCAACAAACAAGGATCAAAATATAATTTACCTTCAGTTACAAAAACTCCCAACTCTCCAAAGCGACTAATAATATCCTCTTTTACTTGACCAGTCATTCCTGGTTGTTGAGCTCCTTTTCCTGCTGGTGTATGTGAATAAGGATCTGTTGGAAATGCTCCGTATAAACTTGGAGATTTGTGAACTCCTATTCCTTCATTAATTTCATAATAATGCTCCAATAATCGTCCTACAACTTCAGGTGATTCTTGATCTTTAATTGCTTTTAAACAGCATTCTTGAACAGCCAACTGAAGTTTAGAAACCATATGCCAATAAATTGAACCTAATCCTTCATAACCATAAAATGTTCCTGAACGACCTGTAAAAGCTTTATGGTTGAATATGATTTCAAAAACTTGTAAAGCTTTTTTCTTATCATCTTCTGATACTTCATCTTCCAGTTGATCTATTGCCGCTGATAAGTCATTTGCATTTTTGAAATTTCCGTTGAAATGATATTCTCCTTTTACATCTTTCTCAATTAAAGAAGTAACATTCTGAGAAATATGTTGAGTTAATAAACTCGAGCTTTCAACCAATTCTTTAGGAATATTGTTTCTCTTTAGAAATCCTGCTAAGTTCTTATTTGGATATAATAAGTAACTATATTGATCTTCTCTAAACAATTTACTTTTCTTCATGGCATCGAGTGCCATTAAAGCCTCTTTAGAGCCTAAGTAACCAGAGCTTAATGCAGCAACTTGACCTTCTAACATTTCGTCTAAGTAAGAAATAGAAACCTCTTTCTCCTCGTTCAAGGTCATTAAATTATAGGCGTGATATAAACCATCTGATCTTTTATTTGCACGAATAGAATGGTCTAAATATTTTAAACTTACATCCACAAAATCTTGTAATGCTTGTAAGCTCAATTTCTCTTTTTTACCTGAAAATGAGTTATTATAAACTTGAAGTCTAAATTCACTAGCGGGTTTTCCTAAACCGTCTAGAATAGTTTTTCTATCAGAGTTATTTATACTTACCGTTAGTAGTTCTTGGTGCTTGGTTAACGTTTCTGAAACCTTATTAAAAAAGTGTACCAACTCTTCTGAAACATCAACTGATTCAAGTTCTGTTGTACTAAAAACTGATTTGAAAAAGTTTAAAAATCTTCTTAAATAATACAAAGTAACCATAGACACTCCATTACCAACTAATGCATTATTAGCATCGTTCCACTCTGGACGTTGTGTGTTCATCCAAATTCCAGCTTCTGGAATAAAGTTGGATACTTTAGCTAACGTAGTTGCTAAGATTTTTTCTATGAAGTTCACCTTAATGATGAATCTGTTTTCATCTCTTAATAAAGCTCCATCTGCTCCTAACTCATTACGGCTTTTTCTAATTTCTTTATCAGAGTCTTCATCAAACTCTATAGTATCTTTCGGGTTCTTTAGAATATCTTCATAAGATTTAATTCTATATGGAACATTCGCATATACAAATAAGTCTTTATCAAAGAAACTCTCTAACTTTTTAGGTTGATGATTTTCTATAAATTCTAAGAACTTTTGAAGGTATATTATTTGATGATCTCCCCAATATCCAATGTAACTCCAAGGGTCATCAGGTTCAATAGTTTCCCAATCAAATCCTCCTTTTGTAACTCTATAAGGATTATAACCATCGAAAGTGGTTGCATTAAGAAACTTATGGATCATACTCTCAATAAAATCTGGATATGAATGGGCAAGGGCTTCCCAATTTTGGAAAATATCTCTCCAGTTTCCTTCGTAATCTAAAATTTTAGATCCGTCTTCATTTCTTGTGTTTATCGAAAATTTATTCCAAGGTCTACTTGGATCTCCGTGACGTCTACTAAATTTTAACGGCATGTATTCTAAACATAATCTTCTAAAATTCTTATCTGACACTTGAGAAGAAATCTTTTTAAGTGTAGATAATGAGAATTTCTCCGGAAGATTATCTATTATTTCTGCATTTTTAACTGCTACTTTTCTATTTGCTTTTCCAATGTAATCTTTAAAATCCCATTTTTCAATAGTGTAATTATGATCGAAAATTCCACCACGCATTATGTTGAATAATGTATTTGAAAAATGACGTGTATCTCTTAGTTCATCAGCAGTAAGTTGAAGTGCATCTGAAGACGCATTTAAATCAATAAGATCTTTTGTTCCTTGTTGAATATCTTTATTTACCTTTTCTATTAAATCACCATCATTCAGAATATTTTCTGACAACAGAACAACATCTGAATGGTTTTGATTTACATTGGTAATAAACATCCAGTCTTTCTCAGTATTTGCCTCAAGATCTATGGTTTTGTTTACGAAATAAGCTCCTTTTTCAGCCTTAACATCAACTTCTTGTTGAACTTTATTTTTATTTCTAAACGACTTTAGCTGAGATGATGACAGTAAATACTTAGTATTTTCGAGTCCTAAAGACCAAACTACATTTGCTTTTAATGCTTCACTAGGTTCTGCTTTATCCACAATAATTGCGCTTAGTGCAAAAATTCCTAATCCAGATTCTTCAACTAATTCACTTCTTTTATAAGCATCAACTAAATTACTACTCGCATTCTGTAAATCGCTACCTACACCATATGGTAATATATTTTGAATTCCATCTAAGATCTCAACTTTTACACCAGCCTCATTTTGATTGATTAAATGACTCTTACGAATAAAGCCATAATTATCACTAGAATTCCACTGATACCTAAAGATTAAATTTAGATCATGGTTTACTTCTTCAAATAAGACTTTGTTTCCGTAAGTATTTTTATATAGGTTTCTTGTAATTGTATATTTTCCTTCAAAACGATTTGAAAAAGGCTCCCAAATTTCAACAGTTCCATTAACATGAACTTTAAAAATTGATTTGCTTCCTGTAATATCAGAGCTTTCTGTAATCTTATCATCTGTATAATAAGGGAATAACGAATACTCTGCATTTTGTCTTCCTGCAGATAATCCTCCGTTACTCGAAATAAACATCCAATGATTAGATGCACTTACTATACTCATAAAGAAAGGACGCATTTCGTTAACATTACTTATTTTGAAAAACTCCTCATTTTGAATCGTAACTTTCTCTAAAATTACTCCCTTATCCACCTCTTTTTCTAAAGTTGAATTCATCATTACTTTCTTACTATACCTTAGTTGTTGTTATACCGTTTGATTAAAAAGGTCGAGAAAGTACCCGACCTTTTCATAATTCAAACAAGACTATTTACTATTATTGATTATTTTCTATTCTTGAGTAATATCATCGATGTAATAGATGGCATTACTTCCCACTGGAGCTGTATTGCTTTCATCGTAATCTGGGAAAATTACAATCTTATCATATCCATCAGCAAGATTAATTGCAGTTGAAGAAAAGTCAAAAGTTAACTCTACCCAAGTATTTGCCTGGCTAACTGTTTGATCAATATTATATGTTGGGATTGGTCCTTGATTCCCTTCTTTTTCTAATTGAAAACGAACGTTAATATTTGCTGTTGGAGACCAAATCTTCACCTTAAATGTAGTTCCTTTCGTTGCATCAATATCAGAACCGAAAATATGGAACATACCAGAATACCAAGCTGAACCAGCTACTTTATTAAATTGATACACATTAGCTGATGTATTAATTCCTGATTGATCAGGATTCGTAGCGATTGCTCCGTTTGCTCCTCCATCGAATGCTCCTGTAAAGGCAACACTATCTTCAAAGTTTAATAATGTAGAAGCTGTGGTTCCACCACCTCCTCCACCTCCACTACTTGGAGATTTATAGAAATAAATATTATCTAAGAAAATATCGAATGGAGTTGTTGTATTCGCACTTCCATCTCCGTTAAACTGACCGTCAAACTTCATTTGAATTACTGAATCCCATGTCATTCCTGTAAATGCCGACTTTGGTAAGTCTACACTATTCCAAGAACCTGGTGTTACTGGAACTTCTACTAAAATTTCAACAGTACCTGTAGCTGATCCTCCTGCATTAATTGGACTAACTTTTACCATTCTATCTGTTACTGTAGACGGCACCCAAATATCTACATGTAAATATTCCATTGCAGATGCATCTACTGGACCCGCAGCTCCAAAATCAGTACCTTGATAATTAAAGTTTGGATATGCTAAAACTAAATTTCCGTCTCCTGGATCAAAAGAAGTATTTACTTGTGTATGACCAGACTGTCCCCAGTTTGGATCGTAGTTACCAACAGCAATGTTCGCATATGATTCACCAAATATTGAAATCACATCTCCAGCATCTCTTGCTGGTGGCACAGGTGCAGACATTGTTGGTGTTGTTGGAGGTGCAATAACTTCTAGAGTTCTTGTTACTTCAGCAGCAGCATTTCCTGCAGCGTCACTTACGTTATACGTAATAGTATATGTTCCAATAGTATTTACATCTACTGTATCTCCACCAACAACAATATTTGCAGTAATATCTCCATCTAAATCATCTGTAGCACTTGCTCCTGCATCATTATATGCTGTTCCTTGAGAAATTGTAACCATTGCATCACCATTTAAGGTAATTGTTGGTGCAGTTATATCTACAGTTGGTACTTGCTGAATATCATCAAAATAGAATGTACCAGCAGTATTTCCAGGACCATCAACAAAGAATGTTACTCTATTATACGTAGCACTAGAAATATTGAAAGTAAAAATCATTTCTTCCCAACCTGTTCCTCCGTGTGATCTTACGATTTCAATTGGAGCTGCAGAACCTTCCTCTAATTTTAATAACACATCAACTGGAGTATTTGACCAGAAGTTCATTTTTACGGTTTTATCCGTTGTTAAATCTAAAGGTGCATCAATATCATAGAAGAAACCTTCCCATTGTGCTCCACTGTTTGTTAATGCTCCAACTTTAGATGCTGTTGCATTAGAACCTGAAGGATCTGGATTATCTACAACTTCAAATGCAGTACCATTAAACGTACTTACATCTTGATAACGTACATTTTCACCATCGAATGTGATTGGTAATCGCACTGGAATTGGAATATTAATGTAAACTTTGTCTTCGAACGAAGCTGTTGCTCCTGAAACATTTGTAGCTTTTAATGTTACTGTATATTCACCTGTTGGATAAATTTTGGTTGGATTAATTTCTTTTGAAGTTGTTCCATCACCAAAAGTCCATTCGTAATTATCGGCGTTTTCCGAGATATTGATAAAGGTAACTTTACCTAAATCTTGATTTACTGTATATGTATAACCTGCAGTTACTTCAGGTAAAACAGCATCTTCCTCCTCACAACCTAGAAAAGATATAATCAAAATAAAAATTGATAATAACTTGAAATTTTTAATTAACTGTTTCATCTTTTAATGTCTTTTGAATTAATTATTTTTTATACACTCTTACGTAATCTACAAGCATATTTTGTGGAAAAACTGTTTCACTATTAGGAGATCCCACAAAACTTCCTCCTACAGCTAAATTTATGATGATGTAAAATGGATGATCTAAAACCCATTCTCCTGTAACATCTGCTTTTGTAATTTGATTATATAAAACATCATCTACATAGAAGTTTACATAATCTGGAGCCCACTCAATTCCATACACATGAAAACCAGTATCGAATCTGTCATTTTCTAAAGTGTAACTCTTTGTAATTGCATTACCAGCTGAATACCCTGGACCATGAACACTTCCATGGATTACAGTTGGCTCTTGACCTCTGAATTCCATAATATCTATTTCACCACATTGCGGCCAAGTAAAACCAGGATCATTGCAATTATTTCCTAGTAACCAGAAAGCTGGCCACATTCCTTGTCCGTATGGAACTCTAATTCGTGCTTCAAACCTTCCGTAAGCTTGTTCGAAAAGACCTTCTGTTTTTATTCGTGCAGAAGTATATCCAGAACCATTAAATTGTTCTTGTCTTGCTGTAATAATTAGCACACCATTTTGAACAGTAACATTCTCTGGGCGATCTGTATAATACTGCAATTCATTATTTCCCCAGCCATTTTGACCAGTTCCTATATCGTATGTCCAAACAGAGCTATCTATAACTCCATCAGTATCAAATTCATCTTCTAAAACTAGATTCGAAAACGTAGCTACAGTTTGATCTTCACTATTTTCACATCCTACATAAATTAGAATTAGAAATGTTGACAAACCGATTAGAAATACTTTTTTAATCATTGATTTATTTATATGATTCATATAATTCATTTTTTCTTAATTATTTGTAGAAATAAATATTATCAACAGTGATATTCGAAATTGTACTTGATACAAATGTCACTTGTGCAAGATTTGCAGTATTAGCCAATCCTGAAAAACCAGCTCCTGTACCTCCTGTAAAACTGTTAATTGGAATATCTATACTTAACCATTGATTCTGTACAAAACCTGTTATTGGTGTCGCTGATCCAGCTGAATCATCAGAACCTACTCCACCGAAAACTCCATCTGATCCAAAGTCTCCTAATTCAATAGTAATGGCATCTCCATTAGCAACTGATTCATCCACTTTTATATCAATATGTAATGTTGTCATTTGAGAAACATCCACCGTTGGATTACTAAATTGAACTGTTACAAAATTTAATCCTGTGTATTGAATTACGTTCTCTGCACCTAAATCAACAGCTCCACCTAAAGTTGTTTGTCCTCCAAAGAATCCGTTGTAGAAATCTATATTTATGTTAGCATAAGCATTACTAAATACAGAAACTACATCTTCTGGGTTTCTTGCAGGTGGTGTTGGCGCTGGAGTGAAATCACCTGATGAGTTCAATGTTAAAGAACCTTCCGCTGCTACACCTCCTAAACTTGCAGTTATTACTGTAGATCCTTGAGATAAAACAGTTACTCTTCCTGATTCGTCAACAAATGCCACATCAGGATTTGAAGAAGTAAATTCAAAATAAGCTGGCGCCACATTTGATGTAATATTTTCACCTGTTCCAATATTGAACGTTTGTGTACCATTTATTTGAATAACTGAACCATTGAACGTTTCTTGTGTCATATCCTGACCTCCCATAATTCTTGGTCGTGGTTGAGCTACTGTTCCTAGTTTTTCAAATTGTAATTCATCAATCCAAAATGTATATCCTCCTTCATCAAATTCATTTTCTGCTCCTTCAGCATACCAAAACATTCCTCTTTCTTGATTTAGTTTAGAAGCATCTGGAATTGGAATTACGTATTTTTTCCACGCTGTAGATAATTGTAAATTTTGAAGTGTAACTTGAAACTTATTTCCAGTATCACCATCAATACCAAAACCAATTTCATTAATATCAGCTCCTTGTGATGCCTTTGCCCAAAAGGTAAGCGCATCAAAACCAGATAAGTCTCTAGGTCCTAAACTTTGGAATGTTGCTCCACCAAATCCAACTCCGAAACTTGGAATATCGAAACGCATTGAAGCGGTTCCCATATACGTTTCTGTTTGATCAACTGAAAAGGCCTCTGCAAAAGATCCTCCAAAAGGGAAGTAATCCAATCCGCCTACAAAACCGTCTATAAAGATTCCTCCTTCTGTTGGATATGTTGCAAACTCTGCTTCTTCTGAAAGACCTCTCTCGCAACCAATAGTAGTACATAAAATCAACCCTAAAAAGAATGTGGTGATTTTTGAATAAATATATTTATTAGTCTTCATTTTTAGTTCTTTTATTTTCCGATGTTAATATGTATGTATGTTCTAATTTCCCATTCTGAACCATTATCAAAACCTACTGGACTAATAATTGGTGCAGTTGCAAATGGTAATGCTTGGTTCGGAGAATATCTAGGTGAAAACTCGTTTAAAGAACGCCAAGTTCCTCTCAATCCAATTTTAGTATTCGGCAATAAGAACCAATCTTGTTTTCCTATTGAAGTAGAAACATCTAACATTAATTGCATTGGAAATGTTAAGTTGAAATCTCTATGATAATCAAATGGACCCCAGTCGTTTACTTTAACTGCTCCCATAATTTTCATTTTCTTATATAGTACTCTTACATCTGTTCCAAAACGATCGATTGTACGCTGGCTATCACCATTTGCCTGACCGTTACCCGCGTAGATGTTAGCGATAATTCCTAAATCAGGATTTACCTTAGAAACAATTCTTGAGTGTACTTCCCATAAATCTTCTGCTGGAGTAGAATTTGGGAACGCAAAGAATGTACGATCTGCTAAGAATCCAATATGAGCGTCTTGAGTAGTAGGTAAATGTCTATAAACAAAACCTAAATTCATTGCAAACTTTCCATCTTCTGCTCTATCATTATCCCATTGATACATCCATGTTCCAGGAGTTGGATCATAAGTGAATAAAATCTCACCTGCTGTAGTTTCCCTGTTTGCTCTTACCACAAATGGATCATCAATAATATTTCTTAATCTTCCAGGACCAGTTACATCATTTGGCATTGCATCCACAAGTGGTTTTTGCCATAAGAAGTTTGGTGCAACTTGGAAATCTCCCATACTGTATGTAAAACCAGATAAGAAGTTCGTTTGGTTTCCACTACCTGAGTCTTTTAATCTCCAACCTGTAAATGTTTGAGTTTGATCTGCTCCACCATTAGCTACAAGTCCCATTATAGACCCTTGCGCATACCAATTAATTGGGCCTTTTTGATAAGTGATTTTTGCTTTACCTCCCCAGTTATCATCTGAGTTGACTTTATCTGTATAAACTGTGTAGTTTCCTGAAGTACCTCTAACATCTTGGAATGAACTTCCGTTTAGAGGATTACCAGCCCAAATACCTCCTAATTGAATTCCTACATTTCCAATTTTCTTTTCTACAACTAAAGTTGCTCTTTCTGTGGGCCATGGTGGAATAACACCACTTCGTACTTGGTTTTCGTCTAAAATTCTTCGTCCCGTTTGATCGAACTCTAAATCTGTATTTACATCTCTGTGATAGATTCCTGTTACATCAATTCCAGCAATATTTCTACTATACTTTAAAAGCATTGTAGGATTTGCTCCCCACCATAATTGTGGACCTGCTGCAACTTTTAAACCTTTTAAAGATCTTTTCCCATCAATCTCGATTCCGAAAGTTTCACCTCCGTATATATCTAAATTAGGACCATAATTTGCCTCTGGATATAAACCGAATAAATCTCCTTCATATCCCCAGTGATAATGTCCTGTTCTGTAGAATCCTCTTAAATCAAAGTCTTTGGCACTCCATTCAAACTTGGCGTTGTACACATTAACTCTATTTACATCTCCTAAAGTAACATTACCATTAGCTGTGTTTACGTCAACAACTGGTCTTGCTCTATTTTCATAAAATATTTCATCAATAGGATTTTCTGCTACTCTTCCAATTACATTGAAATTTACGTTCGCTCTCATATTATCAGAAGGCTTCCCTTCTATTCCTACGAAATAAGAATGCATGTAATCAAAACCTGTTCTGTTAGGATAAGCGTTAGCTGTAGGATCTGCAGTTTCTGGAGTAGTTAATAAACTTCCTCCTGTAAAGAATGAAGTAAATTCAGCTCTTAATTGACTAATTTTAATTTTACCTCCTTCTTGTGCATCGAATGCTGCTTTATCGCCTCTTGCTTTTAGAACTGCATCCATAACATTGATTCCTTCAAAATAGTTATTTACGAAATCTAATGTCATATCCTTATCATAAGGATTTAGTCTGTGCGCTTGTTGTAAAGCATAGTATGCTGCACGTGGATATAGTTGATATAATCCTCTTGAATCAGTTTGTCCTTTAGCACAAATTCCAAACCATTCTTCATTCATATTATTATCTCCTGGACTAGCTTGGTCTCTGCTGTAACCACCATTTCCCCATGAAGCATTGTTATCATGAACATCTAAATTCTTTGTTTGTCCATATTTCCACCATCCATCACTAAACTGAAAAGTAAAACCTCCAATTGAGTTACCAGCTTTTCCTAATCCTGCTGCATTCGAGTATATATCCTTCCAGTTCTCAATATCATAGTACGCTTGCATTGCTTGATCTTCCTTTCCGTCACGCGCGTTATAAGCATCTGAACCAAATTCAGTAAATAAAATAGGTAAATTCAATTCTTTCTTAACACGATCGAAAGCATCTGTAAAAGATTTACCTCGATACATGTTTGTACCGTAGATATCAATATCTGTACATTCTTTCTTTACGATATCAAGAAAACCTAAATCACCATTACATATTGCAACTGGATGAGATTGATCTATCTTTTTAACTTCCTTAACCGCATCATTAAATGCTCGATATAGTGCAATAGCAGCAGACCTTGTTTCTTCGTCCTTACTTCTAGGATCTGGAATATCTTCAGTTTCTGCACCTTTCCATACTAAATGGTAATTATTTTCATTACCTAGCATGTATAACAATAAACCTCTTGTATTCTTATAGGTGTTTGCCATATCTCTGGCTTCCTTCATTAATATTGCTTTAGTATCCGCATCTGCATAATCAGTATCTGGAACCCAACCACCATTAATTGTTAAACCATAAGCACCAAACGTAACATTTAACATTGTGTAGATTCCATATTTATCATATATATATGTTATCCACTTTGGTTTTAAGTTGTACGTTCTAATTGTATTTACTCCCATATTTTTGAGTAAAGACATTTCTGCATCTAACGCAGCTTTTATGATATCATCAGACTGACTCCAAATTCCCGGATCAGTAATTGTATTTCCAATTGGCACATAATCCCAATTCATACCATTAATCATAAAATCCTCTCCGTTAACTACGAGTTTCATTCCATTATCATTTTTAACTACAGTAATCTTATTCTGTGCAAAAATTCCAAATGAGAAAAATAAAAATGTGAGTATTAGGAAGTTTTTCTTCATTGTAAGTTGTATTAGATAAGTGATGTAGAAATCAATCACTTGTTTTTGTATGTATTAAAATTACGAAAGACACATGCGAAATCCTTAAAAAAGACCTTTACAAAAAACATACAACGCAAAAAAAATGTGCTTTTTTTAAGAAAAACACATTTAAACCTCTTTGTTTATAGGGATTTATGGAATCGGATAAAAAGTACCCAAAAACGACGATTTTACACCAATGTATAGGTAATGTTGTGGTAAAAAAACTATTTGTATAGTTTTATATATCAAGCATATAGTCTATCAAGTTTGATTTTTGAGGCAAATCTAACTTTTTACGTAAACGATATCGTTTAATCTCTACACTTCTTACAGATATATTAAAGAGAGGAGCAATCTCTTTTGAAGTTAAATTCAACCTTAGATACGCACATAGTCTAAGGTCATTTGGAGTTAAGTTTTCATGCTTACTTTTAATCTTATTAATGAAATCTTTATCGGCGTTATTAAATGCTTCTTCAAACATTTGCCAATCATCTTCATTATTCAGATTATTATCAATTATTTTAATAACACTCTTGATGTTTTTAGTATCACTATCATTCTTGGCAATTTCCTTCTTTAATGAACTTAACAACTCATTTTTCTTAATCATGTTCATTGTAGAAATTGCTAGCTCTCTATTTTTACTTTCAACATCTTGCTTGAGTTGCGTATTTCTGATTTCCATTAATTCCTTTTCATTCTCTAGAGTCTTAAGTTGAAATTCTCTTTTTTGCTTTTTCAACATCTCTTCTCTTTGTCTTCTATAATTTCGTCTATATAAACGATCCATAAATAATGAAAACAAGAATACAATTGTTGCATATGCTAATATTGCCAAATTTGAAATATACCAAGCTCTTTCTATCATAAAAGAATATGTTGGTATGTTGTCTATAATTTGCTCACCAACTTTTGCTCTTACTTTAAATTCATAATTTCCAAAAGGTAAGTTCTCAAACATAGAAGTGTTTTTGTATCTCCAACTACTCCAGTTTTTTGTATATCCATCTAAAATGAACTGATATTTTACTGGAGCATCCTTAGATAAATATGGAACGCTATACTCAAACTCTAAACTATTATGCTTTGATGGTAACTCTACTTCATCTTCATTTATAAGTTTTAAATGTTGAGGATCTCCATTAACAGCATGATACTTAACACTGTTAATGGAAAGATTATAAGGTTGTTTATCTGTTTTTAAATCTGTTATGATGTATCCATTCAATGTACCTAATAAGTACTCATCTTTAGCTATTCTCTGGATGTTCTCATAACCAATTGTACCTTTTCTTAAATTACTAGTAATTCCTTTTTTCGTTACAATTTCTGTTGAACTAAATTTATCTGGTTTTAAATAGCTAATGTTTTCTCTTGAAAAACTAAAAAGTGTGTTTGAACCATAATCATAAATCAATTTACCTGACAAGAAATTGTCTTTTTCTATTAATTTATTCAGAACTGAATCTTTAACAAATGCATCTGATTCGTCTGCATAAGTATATACACCATCATCATATGCATAAACAATTTTATTCTGATATTTGATAATACTTGAATGAATTCCCTTGCTTAACGAAGAATCAATCTTACTACTTATTACCTTTTTATAATTCTTATCAATTTTTAACTTATATACTCCTTTATATTCGTGATTTATAAAAATCAAATTATCCTTATAAAGCTCGAAAAACTTACTAGAGTTTTCGAAACCATCTATTTTATGAGATAATTCCCATTGATCTTGTTTTTTTTGGAGTAGATATAATCCATCGTAATTTCCTTGTAATAATCTATTATCATCAATCTTTTTAACTCCCCAAGTTCCTTGTATATTGCTTATAAGATTAACCTTATCATCTCTTACTATAAATGTTCCTTTATTATGTCCACAAAATAAAGTTGCATCAATAACATCCAAACTCCAAACCTGTCCCTGTGTGTTTGGCATGAATGTAAAATCGTTAGAAGAAGGATATTTCTTATAAAACAATCCTTGGTTAGTTCCTAAATACAAATATCCGTTATGAAAAGAAGATGTATAGACTGTACCAAACTTACCCTCTTTATCGTTAAAGATTCTAACTGAAGATGTTATATCTATTTTATTAATTCCATTATCTAATCCTAGCCACAAATCTCCTTTTTCATCTTCAAAAGTGGTTAAAACCGTATTGTTTGTTAATCCGTTTTTTTGATTCAGTTTGTATTTAATTTCACCATCCGCAGAACAATAAATTGCTCCATTTGAAATTGTACCAATAATGAAAGAATTATCTTTTAAAACAGAGGCACTATAAACAGTTTTATTCTCTAGATAGTTAGATAATTTATCATTAAATGTGTATTTCCCATCAACATCATAAAACCCATCATTTTGTGTTAAAAAAATTAGTTTACCCTCTTTCCTAAAGGCCAATACAACTCTATTATCTTTAAAATATTCCTTGTTTGAAAATAATTTTGAAGTACCCTTTTCTATTTTGGAAATTCCTTTATCTAATTCATGAAAATATATAGTATCTTCTACCTTAAACATCTTTGTAATAGATGTTTCAGAGTTTATAATTTTGACTTCCTTCGAGGTTAGATTATAAATATAAATGCGTTCCAAAGATTGAAAAAGCATCCATCCGTCTAACTCAATTATATTCCAAAATTGTTCATCTGACAGTAACGTAATATTATTTTCCTTAACAATTGAAGTGTAGTTTAATACTCCATATTCATCTCTTTTCCAACAGCCAAAATCCATGTAAAACCCAGTAAAAATTTTATCATCTACAGTTTTAACAGATCTCATAATAGTTTCATTCGGAGTTGGATACAAATTCCAAATTGCTCCATTAAACTCTAATAATCCTTTATTATTAGCAGCATAAACAAAGCCATTTTGAGCTTGACTTATAGACCAATTCTGTGATTCTGCTTGATAATCTTCTGGTACAAACTGGTTGATTAATGGTAATTCCTGTGCACTTAATTCAAATGCAAATATGAGTACTAATACTATGTAGAAATATAAGGTTTTCAACTATGAAAAATAGATATAGGTTAGTATTACAATAATACAAATTATTAATCCAACTGGTTTAGTATACTTCCAAGGAGTATCATCTACTAAACCAGATTCTTCTTGTTTATATGGAATTGTTTTAGGCTTAAACTTTCCAATTAATAACATGATGATTGTATTTAAAACAAATAATATCGCCATCACATGAAGGAAATGTGGATAGGCATCTGCTTTTACAATACTCAGAGCATCTTCTCCTGTAACTCCAGATAGTTTAGCTTTTTCTAATGCAGAATTCACAAAGTTTGGACGCATTACAAATTCACTAATTATATATAATATTGATCCCGTTAATAAACCAATTTTTGCAGCAATTGCTGGTACTTTCTTAGTTACAAATCCAACGAAAATAATAGTTAATATAGGAATACTGTAAACACCATTAACTTGTTGTAAATAAGAGAAAATACTTTCTAGGCTTGATAAAAATGGAGCTATACACATAGCTGCAATTGCTAGTAATACTCCAAATGTTTTTCCGTATTTTACAATTACTTTTTCCTCTGCATTTGGATTTATATGCTCTTTGTAAATGTCTATTCCAAAAAGAGTTACCGAACTGTTTAAAACGCTATTAAAGGAACTTAAAATAGCTCCGAATAATACTGCTGCGAAGAATCCGATTAACTCGTCTGGAAGAATTTTTCTCACTAATTGTCCATAAGCTTCATCTGGCGTGCCAACTACTAAAGAACCTTGTGTACTCATGTAATAAGCTATAATTCCAGGCAAAACAACAATAATTGGTCCTAAAATTTTTATGAACGCTCCTAGTAATAATCCTTTCTGACCTTCCTCTAAATTCTTTGCTCCTAATGCTCTCTGGATAATTTGTTGATTCGTTCCCCAATAAAAGACCTGAACTAACATCATTCCAGTAAAAATTGTTGCAAAAGGAACAGAAGCTGATGAACTCCCAATGGAGTCAAAATGAGAAGGAATCTTTTCTTGTAAAATTGAAATTCCCTCTACAATACTATTCTGCCCGATTACCAATAGTCCAAAAACTGGAATTAAAATGCCTCCAATTAATAAACCAATTGCATTTATAGCATCTGAAACCGCAACTGCTTTCAAACCACCAAAAACTGCATAAATAGATCCGATAATTCCAATGGACCAAACACAAATCCATAAGGCCACATCCTTTGATACACCCAATAATTCAGGAACATTAAACATTCCACTAATTGCTAAGGAACCTGAATATAATATAGTTGGTAACAATACAATTGCATATCCACTTAAGAACAAAATTGAGGTTAACGTTTTTGTTGTTATATCAAATCTTTCTGATAAAAATTGAGGAATTGTAATTAATCCACTTTTCAAATATCTTGGTAAGAGAAAAACAGCCGTAACAACCATTGCTATTGCTGCTAATGTTTCCCAAGCCATTACTAAAATTCCTTCTGTAAAGGCAGATCCATTTAATCCTACAATTTGCTCAGTAGAAAGATTCGTTAATAAAAGAGAACCTGCGATTACTCCAGCAGTTAAACTTCTACCTCCTAAAAAGTATCCATCTGATGTTTTTTCGTTTGTATTTTTAGTAGCTCGCCAAGAAATAAATGCAACTAATAAGGTAAAGCCTATAAAAGAAAGAATTCCTAACATATCATTTGGTTGTTTGTTTGGACAATTTAAGGTTTATAATTCTAAACCTAGAAAAAAAGTCTATTCTATTGAAGAAGTTTGTCTTACTTCACTGGGAGTTTTTCCAAACCATTTTTTGCATGCTCTTGACATACTAGATAATTCTGAAAATCCTATAATTTCAGTTAACTTTTGCAATTCTGTATTTGTTTTTGTCAAATACCCAAAGAGAACTTTCTTTCTTACCTGTTCTTTTATTTCTTCAAATTTAGTTCCTTTTTCAGCCAATTTTCTTTGTAAAGTTCTGGGATGAATAGCAAGTGCCTCACAAATATGTTCCTTCCCTACTTGTTCGGTACCTAAAAAGCTATATAACATTTTTTCAACCTTAGTATCAATTTCCTCATTCTTTAATTGATAATTACTTTTAATATAATCCTCTGCAATCTTTAAATATGCTTCACTTCTCAATTTAATTGGTGTATCTAAAATTTCAGGTGATAAATGAATACCCGTTCGGAAATGATTGAATATTATTTTAGAACCAAATACAGTTCTATATTTATTAGAGAGCTTACCATGAGTAAATGCCACAGCAATTGGATGATAGCTTTCACCAATTATGAACTTTAGTATTTTATGTAAGTCTGCTAGACATAATTCCAAGCATTGTTTACAATCAGATTGTGATTCAGATTCTATACTTAATGATAATTCTACCGCACCAGACACATAAGAACTTTGTTCAAAAACTGTTAGAACAATACCCGGACTATGAATGTGCATATATTTTGTTGCTAGTCTTAACGCATCTCGAATGGTTTTTGCATTTTTAACAACCATTGCAATTGGTCCTAATACTTCTATGTCTTGAAACTTGGATAACTCTAAACCAAAAAAATCACAATTGGTCAATATGGCACTTTCTTCCAGAATAGCTGTAACAGATTTTAGCGGAATTAAACTATCTGAGATCAACAAATCATTTTTATTGACTCCGAACTTTTCGCTTAATGCTATTGCATCAATTGAGAAAGATTCTAGCAAGGTTATAATTCCCTGTAATCCACTTGATCTTACCATTACTTCCATATTACTAATTTATCAAAATGTCCGAATATGTCAAATGAATTTAATTTAAAAAAACAAAATTTGTAAGAAACAATAAGATATCAACTATTATCATGGTTAAGAATTTTGATGTAATTATTATCGGAGCTGGAGTTTCTGGAATTGGAATGGCTTGTCAACTTGAGCGAGAAATTAAAGATGCTAATTATGCTGTTTTAGAACGAAGAAGTGCTATTGGTGGAACATGGGATTTATTTAATTATCCTGGAATTAGATCCGATTCAGATATGCTAACTTTCGGTTTTGACTTTAGACCTTGGAATGGAGATAAAATATTAGCAGATGGACCTTCTATTAAACAATATCTTATAGATACTGCTAAAGAATATAATGTAGACGAAAAGATTATTTATGAATCAAAAGTAACCTCTGCAAAATGGAGTTCGGAAAATGCAGTATGGGAAATATCTGTAGATAATTTAAAAACAGGCGAAAAAATAGTTTATACCTGTAATTTTTTAATTGCTGCTTCTGGATATTATAATCATGATAGCGGGTATTTGCCAGAATTTAAAGGATATGATTCTTTTAAAGGAACAATAGTACATCCACAACATTGGCCTAAAGATTTAAACTATGACGGAAAGAAAGTTGTTGTTATAGGAAGTGGTGCAACAGCAATTACAATTGTACCTTCTATGGCAGGCAAAACTTCCCACATAACTATGTTACAACGATCGCCGACCTACGTTTACAGCGTTCCTTCAGTTGATAAGTTAGCCGTAAGATTACGAACATTCTTATCTGAGAAAACTGTTTACAAAATTGCTCGTTCGAGGAATGTTTTATTACAACGACTGATTTTTAAATTGAGTAAAAAGTATCCAAAACGAATTCAAAAATTCTTGATTTCAAAAATAAAAAAACAGTTAGGATCAGATTACGATATGCAACATTTCACTCCAAACTATAATCCTTGGGATCAACGTTTAGCGGCAGTTCCAGATAATGATTTATTTGAAGCTATAAAAAGTGGAAAAGCTTCTGTAGTAACAGACCATATTGATTCATTTACAGAAAAAGGAATTCTATTAAAATCGGGTAAACATTTGGATGCCGATATTATTATTACGGCTACTGGTTTGAAACTACAAGTTCTTGGTGGAATGGAATTACATGTTGATGGAAATCCGTTTCAATTGAATGAAAAAATGACCTATAAAAGTGTGTTAGCACAAGACACTCCAAATTTCGCCTACTTATTTGGTTATACCAATGCATCTTGGACCTTAAAAATTAACATTGCCGGAAATTATGTGGCGAGACTTTTAAACGAGCTCAAAGCTAGAAATGCAAGAATTGTGATTCCAAGAACGTCAAGTACCAGTAATCCAGAGGAGAGTGTTTTGGATTCTCTAAATTCAGGTTATGTTAAACGAGGTAGTAAATTATTACCAAGACAAGGAAAGCAACTTCCTTGGCGAGTTTTACACGATTATAAACAAGACAAGAAAATATTACTACAGCCAATTGAAGATCAATCTCTCGAATGGATCCCCTAAATCCAAAAAGCACAAATCTAATAGTTATGATTTGTGCTTTTTTACTTTTAAAATTTATTATCTAAAACCCATCTCCAGGAGCTTCCGGTGAAGCTGCCTGGGCTTTCTTCGGATTAAGTAATAAATAAGTTCCCAAAGCTGTTAATGCTGTATACTTACCATAATCACCTATTTGCTTTAAAGCTTCTTTTCTCGTGATATTATTATTACTTTTTGCTGTATTACTCTTCATAATCTTACTATTCAAATATTACTTTCTTATTAAGAATCTTTCCTTCTATTTCTAATCGAACGATATATACTCCAACTTCTAATGTTTCCGGTTGAATTATAAGTTTAGATGTTCCTAGCATTGATTCTGAATAAACTTCAGTTCCTAAAACAGAATATATTTGAACTGAAACCTCTTCTCTACTTTGAATTCCACTAATCGTTACTTCTTGTTTGTTTGATTTGAAAATTCTAATATCACTTAGATTAGAAACGTCATCTGTTCCCAAAGTCTTTGCTTGTGTGCGGATGTAAAAACGTCCGATTCCTTCAATATCAATATCAGTTACAAAAGAATATACTTCTCCTCTATCTAATAGAACAAAATCTCCAGTTTCTGTATCTTCTAAATACACTTTCATTCCTTCAGGAAGATTTTCTGTTTGAACAGAAATCTTTACATCTTTATTTGCGGCTGAAGTAATACCTAATGGAATTATCGTTCCTTCAACCTCATCTATTGATAAAGACTGAATTGTAAAATCATTTCCTTTTGAGTCTTCATTTAAACGGGTGTATACATCAAAAGATGAACCTCCAAAGTTTCCAATATCATAACCTGGATCTAATCCTTTAGTTGTAGTAGAGAAAAACTTAATATTGGTATCTACGACTTTTCCTTCTTGCTCTGCTTTAATTTCAATATTCGGAACAGCAGTACTTCTAGAAAATGTTTGAACTCCAGTAGCATCTGATAAACGTTGGTCCTGTTTAAAATCAATTGATGAAATTCCTGAAGCAGTTTTCACGAAAAATCCTTGCCCAACTGTTAATGACGTATCTGAATCTAATAATGTTTTTGCCACATATTTATTCTGACTATTATCCCAAACATACACACCTACATTCTCTGGATTGAATTTACTTAAGTTTTCTTGAATAAAGTTGTTGTTTGAATTATTGTTTATTGGCAAATACGCTGTATATGGACTTCCAACGGCATTCCATTGATCTTCATTAACTGAAACAGAAACGTCATTTGTTTCTAATGTCCCTGTAAATGTTACCGAACCACTGGTTGCTCTTGAAACGATATAACTTTTACCTTTTTCAAATGTAAGTGTGTTTGTTATAATATCATCGGCAGTATAATACACCCATTTTGATCCATCTGCATTACTATCATCATAATGCGCCACTGCATAACGATTTGGTGTAACTGTTGTATTTACACGAATATTATTTGCAGCATTTTCAATAAATTCTTTGATACTCTGACCTGAAACTGGTGCAGTAACAATACTCCATTTATTTGCCTCCAAACCAGAACGCTCAAAAGTTACCATACCATTTGATGTTCCTTTTACAATTAAAGTTCCACTAGTGGTTGATGATGATTTAATTAATGCTGTTTCCGTAGTATTAAAATTACCGTTTACAATTGCAACTCCATTATCTTCCACTGTAAATGAAGATAATTCTTGAATTTCTAAGTCATTCATTTCAGCAGTTACGCCAGAACTAATAACAGGCTGATTTGTTACGTACGGAATAATAACATTTTGTGTTACTAATGGAGTAAAGCTGGTAGACCAGTTTCCGCTTACAGTCCAATCTGTATCTGAATTTCCATTCCAAGTTATTTCTGCTGGATGTACTACATTAACCGTTCTGATTACTTCTACCGCATTATTTCCAGAAACACCAGTTGCATTGTAGGTAATGTTATAACTTCCAATCGCATCAACAAAAGCACTTGTGTTTATAGTAACTGTAGAACCATCATTTACCGTTGCTCCTAATTCCGAATAGCCACTTCCTAATTCAATTTCTTGTGGATTATCACCAATTAAAGTAATTACTGGCGTATCACAATTATCAATAATATCTTGAACACTATCCCAATTTGTAGGGTTTGTACCTATAAAAGTCAATGTTGAACTTCCGTTACCATTATGTACATAATTAAACAAACCGCATAATCCAGTAGTATTCGCTTGATTTTGGATAATTAAATTATTTGAGACATTTTGTAAACTAAATAAATCAATAGTTAATAATGCATTGTTATTTCTAATTGTAGAATCTGAACTTGTTAATTGTGTAACATTTTCTAATGCACTTATATCGGCAAGACTTCCATTAAAACTAATGCTTAATCTTCCTATAGAAGTTAAGGATTCTAGGAAAGAATTATCGAATGATGTGATTAATTCATTTTCAGAAATAGTTAATGAATTTATAGAAGTAATTGATAGCTTAGGAAACCCTTCTAGGTTAGTAACCAAATCACAATCATTTAAGCTGAAACTTCCTAAAGTTGTCAATTCATCAATTCCCTGAAGGTTACTCAAATTAATCATATCCCTTATTAAAAGTTCACCACCAATACTTGTTACATTTTGTAGGAAACTCAAACTGCTTATTGCTAAATCATCAATACTAAAATTACCACTAACCGTTGATAAAGAAGTTATATCTATTGTAGCTAGTTGAGTACAATTATCAATTGAAAAGTTATTACTAACGCTTGTTAATTTTGGAATACTTAACGTAGTTAAAGCATTACAACCTGCAACAGAAAGACGACCTGTAAGAGTTTGTAATTCCGGAACAGAAATAGATTGTAAACCATTCATATCAGCTATTAAAAAATTTCCAGTGCTTTCTAAGAGTGCTAAACTAAGACTAGTCATACTTCCTCCATTATTATTTAATGCAAATTCGTTATTAACTTGAGTTAACTTTGGAATTGAAAGAGAACTTAATGAGCTATTAAATGTTATAGAGATTTTTGCGCTCATTGTTTGTAATTCATCAAAAGCAATTGTTGACAACATCGAATTACCCGTAATTGTTATGTTTGGAATTGAAGAAACCTGACTTAGAATTGATATATCTGTTATTTGATCTAAATTATTTACTTCAAAATTCCCCCCTATACTTGTAACATTCGAAAAAGAAGCTATAGAACTAGTATTCGTCATGTTTTTTAACGTGAAGTTTCCTCCAACAGTTGTCAATGCACTAAATCCAGAAAGATCATCCACAATGTTTCCTTCCATATAAAAATCTCCAGAAATAATATGCACATTTGAAAAGCCTGATAAATCAGTTATTGTACCGTTAATAGTAAGATCTCCTTCTATAATTCCACAAGACCCCAAAGTATTGGTTACATAATTATCTACTTCTGTTTGGTTTGTTAACGTAACATTTCCAACAACTACACAATCACAAGAACCAGCTATTCCATTAGCTGTTGTGTCAATCCAGTTACTTGTACTTCCATCAAGTGCAAAGTTTGATAGTGCACCATTGGTATTATTTCCAGAGCTATCATTTAAAGTTGTTTCGGAGCTATTATTTTGTTCCGTAATTCCTTGATTAAAATTATAACTTAACAGTAAATCAGCCTGTGCCATATCTGCACTACAGCTATTACGAGCTCCCACTTCAAATGCCGTCAATGTTTTTGTCCAAACACGAAGTTCATCAAGCTGTCCTTGAAAATATCCCGCTGCATCTCCAGTAGGAGTATCTGAAGCAGCATATCCAATTTGTATATCTTCTGAACTTGATGCAACCGTTGCCGTACCATTCCATCCTGTTGAATGAACACTTGCTCCATCAATATAACATCTAGCATTTCCAGAATCTAATGTTACAGCCACATGATGCCAATTTCCATCGGCTACATAGGTAGCTCCATTTAACAGTCTTGTTGTATAATTTGATGCACTAGCATAATAATAAAATTCTATTCTTCCACCATCAAGATTAATTCGCCAGCCGTTGTTGCCATCTGGTGTAAACTTATTAATTATAGCACCATTGCCATCTGTTGTTTTTATCCAAAAGTCTACAGAAAAGTTTAAGTTGTTCTGTGATAAATTATGTGGAACTGTGATAAAATCATCTGTTCCGTCAAAATCAAGTCCAGTACCTTGTCCTGCTCCATAACCTTGAATAGTAAAGGTATAAACTGGTTCATCACAATCATTACTATTAACCGTAACTATTGCCGTTTTCGTTCCACCAGATGTAGGATTGAAAGAGAATCTTAAAGTTGCTCCTTGTCCAGGTAAAATAGGATTATTACTAGGGTTTTGTGTTAATGTAAAATCACTTGTATCTCCAGATAACGTTACACTATCTACAAGTAAATTTCCTGTACCATCGGTATTCACTACAAAAAAGGTCATATCTTTTGAATTTCCAACAACTACAGTCCCAGCATCTGTATTGTCACTAGTGTTAGGAGTATCGTCTCCTGAAGGTATATCGATTAATTCTCCTTGAATGCTTATTTCTGGAATTGCAACAGAACATGTTCCCGAAATACTATTTGCTGTTGTATCTACCCAGTTGGAAGAACTACCTGTTAAATCAAAATTGGTTAATGTACCATTTAAATTATTTGATGTCTCATCATTAGCGGTAGTTTCAGTTGAATTACTAGTATCAATTTTACCTTGATTTAAATTATAATACGCTACTAATCCTGATTCATTTCCTGCTAATTCACAACCACGTTGTGCGTTAATTTCATCTAAACATAGCACTCTAGACCAATAACGCACTTCATCTATTTCTCCATTAAAATAAACGGTATTAAATTCAGAGTACCCTATGGAAAGTGATTCTGTATTTGTTGGTGTTTCTGGAACATTACTAAACGTAACTTCATTGTCTAATACACCATCGATATAGAATGTTAACTTACCATTTCCAAATGCTAAAGCAACATGATGCCAGTTCCCATCATTCAATCCAGAAGCATTAGATAAACTGGTTGTTTCACTATTTGGTACCGCGTACTCAAATCGTAATACTCCTGAACTACTTAAATACATAGAAAACCCATTAATTCCTGTAGCATCATACTTAGCCAAAATTGATTGTCCTGCTGCAGTAGATGATGTTTTAAAGTATGTTTCTATTGTAAATGTATTTGTATTCAATACACTATTGTGATTAATACTAATATGATCATCCACTCCATCGAAATGAAGTCCTGTAGCTGGTGTAAATCCAGTTCCTTCTATATCAAATTCAAAAGTAGCATCATCACAATCATCATTAGTAATTCGAACTGTAGCTTCTTTAGTTGCATTTGAACTTGGCGTAAACAATATTCGTAAGTTTTCCGATGCTCCAGCTGCTACCGTTGCTGGTGATTCAATAATTGTAAAATCAGTAGAACCATCAATAACAATATTAGAAATGTTTAGTGTTCCATTACCAGTATTACTAATTGTATAATCTGCAGGTTCAGCCTGTCCAAATACTACATCTCCAAAAGAAGTATTATTTGGTGCGACTGTATCAGTACTTCCATTCGTAATTGTATTGCTATTAGAAGTAATTCCAATAAGAGGTTCTGTGTATGTAGTACAAGTTCCTTTAACACCGTTTTCTGTAGCATCTATCCAATTTGATGCTGTACCTGTTAAACCAAAATTATTTAGTCTTCCTTCTGGTGGTATACCTGAAGAAATGGTATGATTGTATCTTAAAACATCAAACATTGGGAAATTATTCCCATTTACTTCTCCATTATTAAAATTATAATAAGCAAGTAAATTATCTTCATCTCCAACTAATTCACAACTAAATTGATTTGTAATTCTACAAATAGAAATTTCTGTTTCCCATACTCTTAACTCATCTATAATTCCTTTATAATATGCTCCTCCTCCACTTGTAGCTCCAATAGTTAAGTTATTACTACTAGTATCCACAATCGTACCCGAAAGCTCTAAAGAAGTATCTAACACTCCATCAATATACATGATGTAACGAGTAGCATTATAAACAATTACCACATGGCGCCATTGATTATTTGCAATTGGAGAACTCGTTAACGTACTAATTCCACTAGCTGTAAAAAAACTGAAATTAAGTTGCATTGAAGTGTCGATACGTAAACTGTAACCTGAATTTGAGCTTTGATTATCCAATATAGTATGTTCTCCAGTTCCTGAAATATCAGGTTTTATCCAAAGTTCAATAGAGAAGTTTCCATTTAAACTATAGTTTCCATTATCAAATGTAATATTGTCATCTACTCCATCAAAATCTAATCCTGTACCACTTTCAAAAGCAGTTCCTTGTATGGCAAATGTAAACGTACCATTAGTAGCATCATCGCTTACAATAGTAACCGTTGCATTTTTCGTACCTGCCGATTGAGGATTAAATTTTATCATGATTTGTTCCATCGCTCCAGGATTTACGGTAACAGGTAACATTGCGTCTACCTGAAAATCACTAGCATCTGCACCTGTTATAGTAACACTGGAAATATTTAAATCATCAGTAAAACTTATATTTTCAATTGTAAAAGAAGTAAGTGATTCAGCTCCAGTAGCAGTATCAAAAAAGAGCGTACCATCTGGCTCAGATACGTTCGTTTGACCATTTACAAAAGGAGAACCCATCGGATCCATTCCTTTTACTTGAATCTCACCAACTAAGTTATCTTTTAAATTATTTGTTTTTTCAGCATGTAATTTTTCTGGTAGTATTGTGATGTTACACAGAAAAACCAAAAATAAGAGTAGTGTTTTTTTCATTTGAGGGAAATGTTAGTTTGTTTTATCTTTTTAACCATTAATGCGCAATGGTACAAAACAGATTACTTCAACTCTTTATTTTTATGGTTACAAAAAGTTTCATCCCTTTGTTTTAAAGGCACACAGACTCTTTCTGCATTTCAGAAATCATTGACCTTTTTGCCTTTATCTAGTTATATTTGTAATATGCTGTCTAACCTTTTTTATAAAATGAGAATCATTTTACTAACTCTATTTTGCTGTTATTTATTTCCTGTTTTTTCACAAACAAAACAAGATTCATTAGAAATTGATTTAAAAGAAAAAGTAGTAATAGCTCAAAACGACTCTTTAAAACTTCATTACATCGTTGAGCTTACTAAAAAAGTCGAAAAAAGAAATGTAGATGAAGCAAGAAGTTTAATGAAGGAGGCTTTACAAATAATAAAAGATAATTCATATAACTCAAATTATTTTTTAAAGAAGAAAGCTTTAATAATAGATGCTTTAGGTAAATATGAATCCATTCAAAAAAATTATGAAAAGTCTCTTGGCTTACAACTAGAAGCTTTAAGAATTAGAGAAACCTTAAAAGATTCCATAGAAATATCTCAGAGTTATCATAATATAGGTATGCTATTTAGGTACCAAAAAGATTATGAAAAATCTAAATCCTATTTTTTAAAAGCAATACCGATACGACAAAAATATTTAGATAGTACAAAGTTAGCTCGTACATACAATATGTTAGGAGTTAGTTATTATTATAATAAGCAGAATGATTCTGCAATGTATTATTATGAATTATCGAGAAATTATTATCCTACTCCTTTTGGAAAAGCAAGAGCTAGTGAAAATATTGCGACAATCCATTACACCACAGGAAACTATGACAATGCTATTGAAGTATATAAGAAAAATATAGCGCTTTACAAGTCTGAAAACTACACTAAATTTGTTATTAACAGTCAAATGCATCTTGCCAAAATTTATTCTGATTTGGGCAAGCATCAACAAGCCATTCATTATATAGATGAAACTTTTGCTTCTGCCAAAAAGTTTGGAAATACAGCGAAACTCCCTTTAATGTATCAGTTAAGAAGTCATATTTTCGAAAAAATGGGAAATTATAGATATGCTCTTGGCTTTTACAAAACCCATAAATACTATTATGATTCTATTTTTAATATTAGAAATGCAAAGAAAATAACTGAATTAGAGCTCAATTATAAGTTTCAAAAAGAAAAGCAAGCCGACAGTATTAAATTTGCGACTGAAAAAAGAGAATTAGAATTAAAAACTGAAGTAAAACAAGCTAGAAGTAGATTATATATATTACTATTACTTTTAGCAGCTGTTATTTTTATCACTTTACTATTAGTGGTGAACAATAGAAGAAAGTTAAATCAAGAACGCTATAAAAAAGAACAGTTTGAAAAAGAATTGTTAGATGAAAAATTAAAGCATAGTACATATCAAACCAAACAATTGATAGCGGATAATAAAATGCGTTTACAATTTAAACAAGAGTTTTTAGCAAAGCTTAAAAAGGTTAAACAATATGCTGATGCTGTAGATATTTCTGACTTTCAATCTCTAATTACGGATCTCTCTTCACAAATTCAAACAGAAAGTAAGTTAGATTCTATTGAAGATAATATTGATCAAATTGATGAAGAATTTAATGAAAAACTACGAACCTTATTTCCGACACTAACTAAATCTGAAAGAGAAATTTGCGCACTTATGCGAATGAACTTAAGTCTTAAAGAAATTATGATTATTCGTAATGTGACTATGGGATCAATAAAATCTTCTCGTCATCGAATTCGAAAAAAAATGGGACTTACCAGAGCACAAGAACTGGAACAAGCCATTATGGATTTAATATAAAAAGACAGTAATAGAATTACTGCCTTTTATAAACTAAACTATTGATTAAAACCCATCTCCAGGAGCTTCTGGAGAAGCTGCTTGAGCTTTTTTTGGATTTAGTATTAAATAGGTTCCTAAAGCTGTTAATGCTGAATACTTGCCGTAATCACCAATTTTCTGTAATGCTTCTTTTCGCGTAATCTTTTCATTGTCTTTTGTTATATTACTCTTCATAATCTTCCTATTCAAATATTACTTTCTTATTTATAATCTTACCTTCTATCTCTAATCGAACAATATATACTCCAACTTCTAATGTTTCTGATTGAATTACCAATTTAGAAGCTCCTGGCATTGATTCTGAATAAACTTCAGTTCCTAAAACAGAATAGATTTGAACTGATACCTCTTCTCTACTTTGAATTCCACTAATCGTTACTTCTTGTTTGTTTGATTTAAAAATTCGAATATCACTTAGATGAGTAACATCTTCTGTTCCCAAAGTCTTTGCTTGTGTGTGGATATAAAAACGTCCGATTCCTTCAATATCACTATCAGTTACAAAAGAATAAACTTCTCCTCCATCTAATTGAACAAAATCTCCAGTTTCTGTATCTTCTAAATACACTTTCATTCCTTCAGGAAGGTTTTCAGTGCGAACAGAAATCTTAACCTCTATATTCGCTTTTGAGGTAATACCTAATGGAATTACTGAGCTTTCTATATCTGAGTTTGATAAAGACTGAATTGTAAAATCATTTCCTCTTGAGTCTTCAATTAAATGCGTGTATACATCAAAAGATGAACCTCCAAAGTTTCCAATATCATAACCTGGATCTAATCCTTTAGTTGTAGTAGAGAAAAACTTAATATTGGTATCTACGATTTTTCCTTCTTGCTCTGCTCTAATTTCAATATTCGGAACAGCAGTACTTCTAGAAAATGTTTGCACTCCAGTAGCATCTGATAAGCGTTGATCTTCTTTAAAATTTATTGATGAAATTCCTGTAGCAGTTTTCATGAAAAATCCTTGACCAACTGTTAATGATGTATCTGAATCTAATAATGTTTTTGCCACATATTTGTTTTGAGAATTATCCCAAACATACACACCTACATTCTCTGGATTGAATTTGCTTAAGTTTTCTTGAATAAAGTTGTTGTTTGAATTATTGTTTATTGGCAAATACGCTGTATATGGACTTCCAACAGCATTCCATTGATCTTCATTAACTGAAACAGAAACGTCATTTGTTTCTAATGTTCCCGTAAATGTTACTGAACCATTAGTTGCTCTTGAAACGATATAACTTTTACCTTTCTCGAATGTAAGTGTGTTCGTTATAATATCATCGGCAGTATAATATACCCATTTTGATCCATCGGCATTACTATCATCATAATGCGCCACTGCATAACGATTTGGTGTAACTGTTGTATTTACACGAATATCATTTGTTGAATTTTCAATAAATTCTTTAATGCTCTGCCCTGATACTGGCGCAGTAACAATACTCCATTTATTTGCTTCCAAACCAGAACGCTCAAAAGTTACCATACCATTTGATGTTCCTTTTACAATTAAAGTTCCACTAGTAGTTGATGACGATTTAATTGATGCTGTTTCTGTAGTATTAAAATTACCGTTTACAATTGCAACTCCATTATCTTCTACTGTAAATGAAGATAACTCTTGAATTTCTAAGTCATTCATTTCAGCAATAACTCCTGATGCAATAACCGGAGATGTTACAAATACTGGAACTATTACGTTCTGTGATGTTGCTGCAACTGCATTTGACGACCAGTTTCCATTATCAGTCCAATCTGTACCATTAGTTCCTGACCAAACTGCAGTATTACAATCTTCTGTGAAATTAGCTGTTATATCTTTATCCCAAGTAGATAAATAAGATGCCGTTGCATCATCAATTTCAATACAAGTTAAGTAATCGTTGAACTTAGCATTAAAATCAGCCATTATACTATTGTTTCCATTTCTAACATCTAGTGAAACTAGTAATGTTTGTGTAACTCCAAGTTCTTCTAACTGAGGACACTTGGTTACATCTAAATATGTATATGGGTTTTTGCTTGCTTTAAGTATTTTAAGATTTGGATTATCAAGAATTAAATTACTTATTTTATTAGATCGCAACTGTATTTCTTCCAACGTTGGAATAACTGATAAGTCCAATTCGGTTAAATCATTTTCAGCAACATCTAAGATTCTTAAGTTTGAATTGCTTGATAGGTCTAACGAAGTTAAATCATTATAATCTAAATTCAATACTTCTAAAGCAGTGAACGCTTCAATACCGGTTAAGTCTGTAATATTCAAACTACTTAAATCTAAATCTACTACAGTTTCAATTTTCTCAGTATACACTTGATTATCATTAGCAATTCCGTTTCCTAAACTTGTAGCATCTCCAAGTGAAACAACATTTCCATCAGCATCATGAGTTTCTAAATAATTTTCAAAATTTGAATCAGCGATGTAAGTTAGATCACAGTATAATGCAAAACTTGCAGTTGCATCTTTCTCCCAAATGTCTGGATATAACTGAACTTCTTTATCTGCTTTAATACAAGTTAAACCTGGATTTCCTTGACCATCAAACCAAGTGAAATTATCATTATTCCCGTTAGCAACGTTTAATGAAGTTAATTGATTATTAGCGATACGTAATTGTACAATGTTTGGATACATTGAAATATCTAATTCCGTAAAATCATTATCGTTTAAGATTAGTTGTCTTACCAATGGATTTGCAGAGATATCTAAAGAATTGATTCCTGTATTAGATAAACTCAAATTTGTTAACGCTGTAAGATTAGAAATATCAACATCTCCCAAATTTGGATTACCATCAAGATATACTTGTTCTAACAATACATTACTTGATAAATCTAAACTCGCTAAATTGTTATTTGCTAAAGTAATTACCGTAAGTTTTGTATTCTTACTTAAATCTATACTTGTCAAGTTCGAATTACTTCTACATCCTAGGAACCACATATCTCTAAAATCTTCAATACCCGTCATATCTTCCACTAATCCATTATGCAAGTTAAATCCCTCGGAAACTTCAACTAATGCTGTATATACATAATCATCCATTACTCCATTTCCATACCCATTATTTTCTAAGAACGTTTCAAATCCATCATCTGGAACATAAGTCATTCTACAAAACTCAGCATAGTTAGCCGTTACATCTTTTAACCAAGTTCCTAATAACGCTGCAGCTGCTGGATCATCAACTTCAATACATGTTAAACTTGGATTTCCTGTAACATCAACGTTGTCAAGATCAGTATTATTACCACTTCTTAAATTCAATCCTGTAAGTAGTGAATTCTTACAAGATAAGTTATCTAAGGTGTTCTGCTTTACTAAATCTAAATATGTTAACGGTGTACTATCACACTCTAATGTGCTTAAGTTTATATTATTACTCAAATCAATTTCAGAAATACTAGTAGAACTAAATGATAAATAGCGAAGTTCAGAAAGATGAGTTACCTCTAAAGTTGTTAATGGATTCAATCCACATTCTAGATTCTCTAATAATGGATTATTTACAATATTTAATGAAGTGATATTGGTATTCTCACAGTAAAGAGATTCTAAATTAACTTGATTGCTTACATCTATTGTTCCTAATCTATTATTCGTAACTGTTAAGCTCGTTAAATCGTTATTACTAATATCTAAATTCGTTAAACTATTATCTCCAATATTTAAGAATTTTAATCCCGTATTTGTTGAAATATCTACAGATGATAAACTATTGTTTGCAGCTTCTACTCCTTCTAATACTGTTAAACCATTAATATTTAAACTTGTAATTCCAGTATTTTCAAGAGTTATACTTTCTAAAAGAGTATTATTACTTAAATCTAAATCAGTATTTGTTAATGTGTTATCATCTGCCCAAAAACGAATTAAACTTTTGAAATCCTCGATTCCTGTAAAATCCTCAATTCCCTCATTTCTTGGAGTTAGTAATTGAATTACTTCAATTTTTCCTGTTGGAACTAAACTATCATCAATAATTCCATTACCTAAACTGTTTGAACTTCCTAAAGCAACTGATCCTCCAAATTCATTATGAGTTTCTAAATATGCCTCAAAGTTCGCATCTGGTATGGTTGTAAATCTACAATACTCAGCGTAATTTGCTGTTGCATCCTTTTCCCAATTGGAAGCTGATAAGTAAGCTGCATTAGGATCATCTACTTCAATACATGTTAAATTAGGATTGTTTCTAGCATCCATATCTTCGAATGCATCATTGTTTCCATTCTTAAGATTTAAATATGTAAGATTCGTGTTTTCATAACACGATATATCATTAAGATTAGTATTCTTTGAAATATCTAATGAATTAACATTTAACTGGTAAGCAAACAACGTTTCTAAGTTGGTAAGCATACTAATATCCAATTCATCGATAGGATTTCTTCCAATACTTAATGACCTTAGTGCTAAATTATTTTCTAAATTTAAGCTGGTTATAGCATTATGAGAAGGTTTAAAAGATTCTAATACAGTAAGGTTACTTATATCGATACTTTCAATGTTATTCTCATGAAACTGTAGATCTTTTAACAATACATTATTACTAACATCTAAACTTGTTAAATTGTTTTCTGATAGTACTACATCATCTAAACCAACATTGGTAGATATATCAATTGAATTTAAATCACATCTGTATAAGTATATCTCTTTCAGTAATGTTAATCCGGTTATATCAATACTTTCTATATCTAGATCGTTACATCTAATTTCATCTAGTTTTGTATTTGCTGTAAAATCCAAATTAAGATTAGCTGTAGTATTATCCCTATGGATAAATCTTTCTAAATCAGTAAAACTTTCTAAACCTGTAAAATCTGCAATGTTAAGATTGTATAATCTTAGTACCAATACCGAATTAATAGCAGCAGTAGTTACGTAATTGTCATCTGCTATTCCGTTCCCCATACTTGTAGGATCTCCAATAGTAACAGTACCACCAGTAGCGTTATGGGTTTCTAAATAGTTTTCAAAATTATCATCTGGTACATACGTCCAATTACAATCGTCTCTAAAAACAGCTGTAGCATCTTTTAACCAAACTGGCGCAACTAAATAACTAGCAGTTGGATCATCGACTTCAATACAAGTTAAATTAGGACAACCATCTACTTCAAATTCAGTAAAGTTACTATTGTTTCCATTCTTTGCATTTAACTCCACTAACTCATTGATATCCTTTGCACTGAATTTTACTAAATTGGTATTATTACTAATATCAATTGAAGTGATATTAGTTTCATCTAAACTTAAATCTTGAAGATTTGCTAAGTGACTTACATCGTAAGAACTTAATGGGTTTCTACCTAAACTCAATGTTTCTAATAGTGTATTATTCTGAGTGTTTAAGGTTGTAAATTGATTCAACGAAGCGAAAATTCTTGTTAAATTTACATTTGTACTAATATCAATAGAACTTAATGTTGTTTCATGAATTTGTAAGTCTTCTAATAATACATTGGCACTAACATCTAAACCAGATAAATTATTTATTGAAATAATCAAATCTTTAAGAGCTGTGTTTGTAGACAAGTCAATAGAAGTTAAGTTATTTCTTGATACTTCTAATCTTTCTAAGCTTGCTAAGCCAGTAACATTGACACTTGTTAATCCCATTCCACTTGCTTCAATTCTTTTTAGATTTGTATTTGCAGTAAGATCTAAATCTGTATCAGTTAACATATTATTGAAAAGAAACACAACTTCTAAAGCAGAGAAAGCGTCTAAACCAGTAATATCAGTAACTCCTTGAAATCCGATAAATAAACTAGTAACGTTTTCAATATTAGCGGTTTTCACAAAATTATCATTCGCAATCCCGTTACCCATACTTGTTGGATCACCAACAGCAACATTATTATTATTAGCATCATGAGTTTCTAGATAATCTTCAAATCTATCATCTGGAATGTATGTCCATTTACAATCATCACTAAAATTAGCTGTAGCATCTTTTTCCCAACCTGATACATAACTGGCTGTAGGATCATCAACTTGAATACAAAATAAGTTAGCATTTCCCGTAGCGTATAATTCAATATCGCTACTATTATTTCCATTTTTAAGATTCAAGTTAGTTAACTGAGAATTTTGACATTCTACATATTCTAAATTGGGACTTGCACTAAAATCAAGTTCAACAATGCCAGTATTATTCGCATATACCTCAACTAACTTCGTAAGACTACTTAATTCTAGAACTGATAAACCAGTGTTACTTACTCCGATATCTTCAAGGTTTGTATTACTTGAAAAATCTAAAGAAGTTAATGTTGGCATATCTTCAAGAAATAAATCCGTCAAATTGTTTAATCCAGTTACATTAATAGTAGCTAATTGATTTTCTCCCGCACTTATTGTTTCTAATAAAGTGTTGTTCGAAACATCTAAAGTTGATAAGGAGTTTCCTCCCAAATACAAACTAACTAAATTCGTATTATTCGATATATCTATTGTAGCTAAAACAACGTTGTCTCTGATTCTTACATCCGATAATAAAGCATTACCGCTTATATCTACTGCAGTAAAATTATTACCATCAATATTGAAATAACTAAGGTTTAAACTCGAACTTATGTCAATACTAGATAAATTATTGTTTCGGAATTCAAGACGTTCTAATTTTAATAACCCAGAAACATCAACGGTATTCAATCCCATGTCTGAGCAATAAACTTCTCTTAAGTTTGTGTTCGCTGATAAGTCTAAACTTCCAGAAGTGATTGCATTGTTAAACGCTCTTAATTCTTCTAAACTTGTAAAATCTGCTAAACCAGTTAGATTTGCAATTCCCTGGTTTGAAATATTTAAATACGTGATATTTTGAATATTTTCCGTTGCAACTTTATCATCATTTGCAATTCCATTCCCCATACTTGTTGGATCTCCAACGGGAACAATTCCTCCTGTTGCATTATGAGTCTCTAAATAAGCTTCAAAATTATCATCTGGCACACTAGTTTCAGTACAGAATAACTTATACTCTGTTTGTGCATCTTTTCTCGGAAATGTTGTATTTGCGTAGGTTACATCATCAACAGTAACACAAGTTAACCCAGGATTATTACGGATATCAAAATCATTAGGATTTAAATTTGTATTGTTTCCATTCCTAATATTTAAATACGTTAATTGATTAAAAGCGATAGATAAATCCTCTAGAACAGTGTTTTTTGAAACATCTAAACTTGTAATACTATTACTCTCAGCAAATAATTCAACTAATTTTAAGTTGTTACTAACATCTAAACTCGTTAAGTTATTTTCATATACCTGTAATTCTACTAGCTCAGGGTTTTGCGAAAGATCTAAACTTATTAATCCATTACCTACACAATCTAAATCTTCTAATAAAGGAAGCCTAGTAACGTCTAAACTTGTTATGTTATTTTCATAACAGGACAAGCCCGTTAGCTTTACATTGTTAGAAACATCTAGGCTACTTAATTGATTTTGTGCACAATTTATTGAAGTTAATTCTAAGTTTTGAGAAAGATCTAATACAGTAATTTGGTTATTGAAAACATCAATACGAGTTAGTTTTGTGTTATTACTCACATCTAAAGAAGTCAACTCATTTCTAAAACATTGTATAAGTGTTAATTCTGTATTTTGAGAAATGTTCAAACTCTTTACACCAGATTTATAACAATCTAATCTTTCTAATGCTATGTTTTGTGAAAGATCTATATTTTCAATGGTATTATCATGGCAGAATAATGTTTTTAACGCCACAAATCCTTCAATACCTGTTAAGTCTGAAATTGATAAATTATCGATATCTAATTCTTCAACACTAGAAATATTAGACGTATATACTTTATTATCATTTGCAGTTCCATTACCCATACTACTAGCATCTCCTATTGAAACTACATTTCCATCCGCATCATGTGTTTCTAGATAATTCTCAAAATTATCATCAGGAACAGTTGTTTCTCCACAATCTAAGCGAAAAGTAGCTTCGCTATCAATATTCCAAGTATTTAAATACGATGCTGTTGGATCATCAACTTGAATACAAAACAATGTTGAATGGTTTTGCTCTGTATCAAAAAGTGTGATGTTTGAATTATTCCCGTTCTGGATATTAATACCAGACATATCCGAAGTTCTTGCTGAAAAACTTGTTAGAGCAGTGTTATTTGATAAATCTAAATAAAAACCAGAGGCTCTATCCATTGATAACTTTTCTAGTAATAAATTCTGACTTACATCTAAGTTTTGTAAGCTAGTATCATTAGCACTCAAATCCGTTAAATTAGCAAGGGGACGCACATTTAGGGGGAGGATTTGATAATTATCATCAATATTAAGAACCTCTATGGTTGTATATGCAGAGACATCGAAAGACGTAATATTATTTCCTCCAATGTTCAATTCTTTTATAACTGTATTGTTTCCTAAATTTAGTGTAGTACTATTGGCGTTATTATAAATTAACTTCTCGATTTTTAAATTACTCGATAAGTTTAATACCGCGAAAAATAAATCATGGATATATAATTCTTTTAATTCTGGAAGTTTAGAAAAATCAAACTCGTTAAAATTATTTTCAGAACAGTCTAAAATCTCTAGCGATTCAAAAGCTTCTAAACCATCTAATTCATCAATACTATTGCTTGAAATATTTAAATAAGTAACATTTTCAATTCTTGAAGTGAATACTTTTCCATCGTTTAGAATTCCGTTCCCCATACTATTCGGGCTTCCCACTGAAACTACATTACCATCAGCATCATGATTTTCTAAGTGATATTCAAAATTGGTATCTAATATATTTGTAGTACTACAATCTGATTCAAAAGAAGCTTTATTATCTTTTTGCCAAGTACTTAAATAACTTGCCGTTGGGTCATCTACTGCAATACAAGTAAACTGATTAAATCTAGCATCGAATGAAGTGATATTGTCATTATTTCCATTCTTAATATTTAGGCTGTTTAGATCACTACTGTTGGCTGAAAAACTGGTTAGAGCAGTATTACTAGATAAATCCAAATAAAATCCAGACATGAAATCTATAGTAAGTGATTCTAATAATACATTACTAGATAGGTTTAAACTTCCTAAGTTCGTATTACTAAAGTTTAAATTTACCAAACTTGTTAGTGGACTAAAATCTGTAACATTTAGATTATAGTTGGTATCACAATTTAAATCTGTAAGGTTTGAAAGGTTAGTTAGATTTAAAGTTGTTAAATTATTATTACTAGCATTAATGATTTCTAAAGTAGATACACTTCCCAAATTCAAAGAAGTGGTTCCATTAGCTGAAATATTTAGTTCTTTCAACTTTACATTTGTACTAACATCAATTGTAGTATTGCTGTTATCAGTACAATTTAAAACTTCTAGATTCACATTTGCAGCAACGTTTATCGAACTCATTCCGTTTGTTGCACAATACAATTCTTTTAAAGCAATATTGTTAGAAAGGTCAAAATTACCTACACCATTATTCGAGAAATCCAATACTTCTAAAGCTGTAAAATCTTCGATTCCCGTAATATCAGCAATCATGCTTGAAGAAATATTTAAAGAAGTTACAACAGAAATTTTTTCAGTTGCGACAAAACCATCTGAAGGAATTCCATTTCCTAAACTATTTACATCTCCAACTAATACAACGTTTCCATTAGCATCATGGGTTTCAAGATAATTTTCAAAATTATTATCTGTTACTGCAGTTAATGCACAATAATTCCTGAAAGTTACACCTGAATCTACTCCCCAACTTGAATAGTAACTTTGTGTTTCATCATCTACTTGAACACAAGTAAGACTTGGATTATTGGTTACATCAAAGGTATTTACATCGAAATTATGACCATTTTTAATGTTCACTTCAACAAGATTGTTGTTGCTTGCAAAAACATTAAAAAAACGTTTAAAGGATAAATCTAATTTAGTAATGCTGTTTCCGCTACAATTAAGACCAGATAAACTTGTAAAATCTTGTAATCCTGTTAAATCACTAATTCCTTGATTATTTATAATTAATGTTGTTACTGATTGTATGGCACTTGTTGTAACATAATCATCATTTGGAATTCCATTTCCCATTCCGTTCGCTTCTAAAAAAGCTTCGAAATTATCATCAGGAACATAAGTTTCCTGTGCAAAAAGAAATGTTGAACTAATTACTAAAAAAAAGACAAAGGATAATTTTACTTTCATTAATAGTAGCTTTAAAATTATGAGTACAAATAAACTTACATATCAACGATTTTGTAGTAAAAAGCACCCGACAAAAACCAGACAAATTAAACTACTGATTTTCATGTACTTAAAAACAAAACCGTTTCTATAAGCAAAACTCTTATAACTAATTTTAAATCCTATTTTTTTGAGGTGGCAAAAAGTGGCAAAAACAAATTAATTACTGATTTACAGTAACATAAATATCAAAGAAGATAGACATGATTTTTTTAAGAAGCTTCCAAATATTCTAACAAAGAACTTCCCTTTGGAGCATTAATTTTTTTACGAAGTCGTAGTCTACTTCTCGAAACACTATCTTGAGAAATGGCCAACATTCTTGCAATTTCTTGAGTATCTAAATACAACTTTTCCATTGCGATTAATCTTTCTTCAGCTTTTGTTAATTGAAAACCTTTATTCTTTATACTCGCGAAGAAATTAGGATATACCCTTCTAAACTTTTCTTTAAAATCATACCAGTCTTCATTGGTAAGAATTTTAATTGCTGTAAGATCTTTTAGTTTCTCTGAAGATTGATGAGCTCCTAGTTCATCTTTCAATTTTTCAATCTCAGAAGTTAATACTTCTTGTGCTTTACTTCTTTCTAAAAGTTGTTTTGTATATGCCTCAAGTTCAGCTTTATTTTTTTCAATTTTAGCTGCTAAAGCTGCCCTTTTTAATTTTCCTTGTTTCCAGATCACAGAAGAAATTATAACAGATAAAATAACTACAAATAGTAAAAGCATCCATAATACGTTTCTTTTACTTTTAGCTAATTGTTTGTCTTTTTCTAATAGTGCTATTTCAGATTCCTTTTTATAAATTTCATTATCTTTTCTTTCAGTTTCAAATTGAGACTGATAAAATAAAAATGTGTTCGTTTTTATTTCATTATCCAAAGAATCTTTCGCTTTTAAATACTTTGTAGTATGAATATGAGATTTTTCATATGCACCTTTAAGAGCATATAGTTCTGCAATCTCTTTCTCTGCTTCTAAATAAGTATTTACGTCATTGATTTTACTTTTTTTGCTGAGAATCGTTTTCAGTATTTCTTCTGACTTAGCATACTTTTTTGATTTGCTGTAAAACGAAGCTCTTGGTAACAATAAAATCGTATTGTAGTATTCAGGAGCACCAGTAAATTCTTTTTCTTTATCAGCAATATTTAGGTATTTCCTAGCATTTTTAAGATCATTTTTTTCTAAATAATAATCAGCATAAGCCGCTGCTCCATGTGTTTTTATTCTAGCAATATGAATTTTATGTGTAACGCTATCTAAGCGAATGAAGGCAGAATCTATATATTTTTTTGCAGTCTCAATTTCTTTCAAGCTTTGATAATTACTTGCTAGTTGAATACATGTTATACCTACTCCACTATGATCTCTTATTTGTTTTTGCTGTTCGAGAACCTTCTTTCGTTCTTCAATAGCTTTTTTGAAAAACTTATTTCTTCCATATAAACTAGCCAATTCTGACAATGAATAACTTGCATATCGCTGATCTCCTAGTTTATCATATAACACATAAGATTCTTCAAGACGATCAATTGCTAAAAGGAAATCTTTCAAATTCGTATATACTTGACCGGCGAAAAAACGTGCATCTGCGGCAAATATGGAATCACCTGATTCTAAAAATAAATCTGCAGAAAGGTCGTAATCTTTTGCCGCTTTATTTAATAATTCTTTATTGAAATAAGCTCCTCCTCGTTTTAATAATAAATGAGCCTCTGATTTTTTCTTTGTGAATTTCGGCTTGAATTTCAACATTTCCTCAATTATATAAATTGCGGAATCCTGATCGCCACCATATATATACTTTTGCGCAATAAATCTGGTCCTAGAAGCTGCTAAATCATAATCACCTAGTTTTTTTGATAAGTTTACTAGATCATTTAAATACTGGAACTGTTTTGGATGATTACTCTTAATCATTTCTTTCGCCAAGTTGTCTAAAATAGTAAGTCTATCCTTCTCAACCTTTGTTTTGGCTAATACTACTTGTAAGGAATCTATTTTGGTTTGTGAAAAACCTAAAAAGCAGTTTAATGTTATTACAATAACTATTAGAAGATTATTTTTATTCATGGGAAGATTTATGATTCAATAAAGTTAAATAGATTGAATGAAACGTTCTAATTCTTCTCCCGAATTTAATCCCATTTTTTTACGAATTCTATATCTAGTAGATTTTACGGCATCTAATGAGGAATTTCTCACTGTCATAATTTCTTTAATAGATAAATTGACACGCAAAAGTGCGCACACTTCTCTTTCAGTCTTTGTTAGTTTTGGATATAATTCTCTTAATTTAGCGTCGAATCCTTGATTAATATCCGTTATTTTCGACTGAATTTCCGATAATTTTCCTTCGGTAGTAACCTGTAACTGTAACTCTGAAATGAGTGAACTAAGTTTTACTTTTAATTCATCCTTAGCCTCTGGAAGAATATGCGTTTTAATTTGATCCAAAAGTTCTTGTTTAAACTCTAATCTCATGGTATTGTCGGCCACAAGCTTTTTAGTTTCTTCTTCTCCAACTTTTACCTTTGCATCTAATAACTCTTTTTGAGCTTTTTCTCTTTCTACCTTTTCCTCTAATATGATTGCTCTGTTCTTATAAATTCTGAAAATTAAATATGCTATTATTAATCCACTTACAAGAACCAATAAAAACAAAATTCTATATAATTGTTTCTTAGATCTTTCTTCTTTAGCTAGCAATTCAACTTCCCTTTTTTCTTGCTGAAATTTATAATTTAACTCAGAAGCTTGTATCCTTTTGATATTCTCAATATTAAAAATTGAATCAGAATACCTATTGAATTTTCTATAGTCAAAATAAGCAGTTTTATAATCTCCCATTTTATGACTTAAGAAACTCTTTCGTAAATACGCTTTTGAAATTCTTTTTCTAAAATTTTCTTGTTTAGCAACTGCTAGTGCCGAATCGGCATATAACATAGATTTTTCATACTCTTTTAACAACTTGAATAGCGTTGACATGTTGTAATATGCGCCAGTAAGAGAAAATAATCTATTCGCTTTTTTTGAAACAGTGATATTTTTTGAGGCTAGTTCAATAGCTAAATCGTATTTTTTTTGATCTCTATATAACGTAATCATATTGTTATTTACGCGTTGTATATCATCAAAACTATTTACAGATTCTAATAATTCTCTAGCTTTTTTATAGCAAACCAAAGCTGAATCGAGCTTTTTACTCTGTCTATAAGAAACTCCCATCATATTATAACCAATAGCTACTCCATGAACATCATTAATTGCTTTCTTTATAGCTATCGATTCTTTGTATAAGGTTATTGCTTTTTGATGTAATTTTTGAGACCTGTACACCATTCCAATATTATGCATGATGTCAGAACCTCTTAATGAGTCATTTAATTCTTCATAAATAGACTTGGCTTTTAAATTAAACTCTAAAGCTTCAGGATACCTTCCTTCTCTTCTATTTATAATAGCTTGTATAGTAAAGGCTTTAGCTAATTGTTCTTTATTAACATCACTTTGATTATTAATTAACTCGACTGCTTCCTCAACCATTCTTTTAGCGAAAGAAAAATTGTATTCATATTGCTTCTCAGCAAAATCAAGCATCAAATCTATCTTCTCTTTGTCACTTTCAGAAACATCAATTTTATCTTGAAATTTGATAAAAATTGAATCTCCTTCTTGAGCACAAAGCGAAAATATTAAAAGATTAAAAAAAACAAATATTATACCTCTCATTAGCATCAAATGTAATCATAAATTAATACATCATAACATATAAATTTTCTAAGTAAAAAAGCGATAACTTACATTAGGTTATCGCTTCTTTGTATATAATTTGACTACTTATTTTATTCTATTACCATTTTCTTTGTAGCTACTTTATGACCTCTTACATATAAAGTATAGAAGTACACTCCTACTGGTAAAGAAGAACTATTAAAGTAAATTTCTTGCTCTCCTAATTTTTCTAAATTAACTGTATCAATTACTTGTCCTGAAGTATTGCTAAATACAATCGCTGCATTTTCCATAGTTTCTGGAACGTAATATTTAATAGAAGTTGTACCATTAAATGGATTTGGAATATTCTGGTATAAAATTGGTTGATTCTTACCAGCTGTTAATCCTCCGTCAGAACTTAAAGTTCCATTACAAGCACAATTTTCTAATTGATCTAATCTTGATAAAACAGTATTCATCTCTGTCTTTAACTGAGCAACCTCCGCTTGAGCAGTTGATAAATCGCTTTGTAAAGTAGAAATTAATGGAGCTAAATCTACACTAACAGAAGAACCATTTTGGATTGCCACTGTTAAATCAGTTCCTGATAACGTAGCTGATGTTAAATCTTGATTATCTGTATTTACATATGCAGATAAATCCACTGATGTAGCATCATTTGTTAGACTTAAAGTATTTCCTGTTAAAGTTAAATCTTGGTTATCTGTTCCTGTACCATCTTGTAAACTTGATAAATCTACAGAATTACCATTCGCAATACTTAAGTTAGATCCTGATAGACTTAATGTTTGAGCATCTGTATTGTCCAAATATCCTGATAAATCAACTGAAGTCGCATCATTTGTTAAACTTAATGTGTTTCCTGATAAAGCTAAATCTTGGTTATCAGTTCCTGTACCATCTTGTAAACTTGATAAATCGACAGAATTACCATTTGCAATACTTAAACTAGATCCTGATAATGCTAAGGTTTGAGCATCTGTGTTATCTAAATAACCAGATAAATCAACGGTAGAAGCATCATTAGTTAAACTCAATGTATTTCCTGATAAAGCTAAATCTTGATTATCTGTTCCTGTACCATCTTGTAAGCTTGATAAATCAATAGAATTTCCATTTTCAATACTTAAACTAGTTCCTGTGAAAGTCAAGTTTTGTGAATCTGTATTATCTAAATATCCAGATAAATCAACTGTAGAAGCATTACCTGAAATACTTAACGTATTTGTAGATAAAGAAATTGATTGTGCATCTGTATTATCTAAATATCCTGATAAGTCAACCGAAGTAGCATCGTTGGTTAAACTTAAAATATTACTTCCTGATAATGATAAATCTTGATTATCTGTATTATCTAAGTATCCCGATAAATCAACTGTTGAAGCATTTCCAGAAATACTTAAGGTATTTGTCGATAATGAGATTGACTGTGCATCTGTATTGTCTAAGAAACTGGATAAATCAACAGACGTAACATCATTAGATAAACTTAAAGTGCTTCCTGATAACGATAAATCTTGGTTATCTGTGTTATCTAAGTATCCAGATAAATCGACTGTTGTAGCATCATTTGTTAGACTCAAAATATTACTAGCTGATAATGCTAAGTCTTGATTATCTGTATTATCTAAATATCCTGATAAATCAACTGTAGATGAATTTCCTGAGATTCTTAAGGTATTTGTAGATAAAGAGATTGACTGTGCGTCGGTATTATCTAAATATCCAGATAAGTCAACGGTTGTGGCATCATTAGTTAGGCTCAAAATATTACTGGCTGATAATGCTAAGTCTTGATTATCTGTGTTATCTAAATACCCTGATAAATCCACTGTAGATGAATTTCCTGAGATACTTAATGTATTTGTAGATAAAGAGATTGACTGTGCGTCAGTATTATCTAAATATCCAGATAAGTCAACGGTTGTGGCATCATTCGTTAGGCTCAAAATATTACTGGTTGATAATGCTAAGTCTTGATTATCTGTGTTATCTAAATACCCTGATAAATCCACAGTTTTTGCTGCTTCTCCATCTCCTTCTAACGATAGACTTAATGTATTTGTTGTTAATGAAAATGCATCTATCTTTTGATCATCTGTGTTATCTAAGTAACCTGATAAATCAACAGTTTTTGCTGCTTCCCCATCCCCTTCTAGAGATAAACTTAATGTATTTGTTGCTAATGAAAATGCATCAATTTTTTGATCATCTGTATTATCTAAATATCCTGATAAATCAACGGTAGAGGCATTACCTGAAATACTTAATGTGTTTGTAGCTAAAGAGATTGATTGTGCATCGGTATTATCTAAGTATCCTGATAAATCAACAGTTGTTGCATCATTTGTTAGACTCAAAATATTACTGGCTGATAATGCTAAGTCTTGATTATCAGTATTATCTAAATATCCTGATAAGTCTACAGTTTTCGCCCCTTCTCCGTCTCCTTCTAACGATAGGCTTAATGTATTTGTTGTTAATGAAAATGCATCTATCTTTTGATCATCTGTGTTATCTAAATACCCTGATAAATCCACTGTCGTAGCATCATTTGTTAGACTCAAAATATTACTAGCTGATAATGCTAAATCTTGATTATCTGTATTATCTAAATACCCAGATAAATCGACAGTTTTTGCTGCTTCTCCATCTCCTTCTAAAGATAAACTTAATGTATTTGTCGCTAATGAAAATGCATCAATTTTTTGATCATCTGTATTGTCTAAATAACCTGATAAATCAACTGTAGATGAATTTCCAGAAATACTTAAGGTGTTTGTAGCCAAAGAGATTGATTGAGCATCTGTATTTGCTAAAGCCGAAACATCTACTGTATGATTATCTGCAAATGTTAATTGATTTGTTGCTCCATTGAAACGAACTTGTTTAAAAATAGCTCCAATATCAAACAATCGGCGTTCACCATTAGCGAAGTCTATTCTCAATGAATCTAATCCTGAAATACCACCACCTGAGATGCTATTTAATCTTACAGTATTACCACCACCAATTGATAGATCTCCTGTATCTGTATCGTATGATAAATTTTTAGAAATCCATGTCATAGTTCCAGCTCCATCTGTTGTTAAAACCTGATTTGCCGTACCATCGGTAATAGGGAATTCATAATTCCCACCAATATTTAAGGTATTTGAAAGTTGCATTTTACCGCCAACACTAATTGCCGCAACCGGAGTTCCTGATGGTGTTCCCCAAGTCCAACCATTTGATGTATTAGTACTCATTGAATTTTTTATACTTACACCAGTTACCGGACCATAATTATAATTAGCACCAGAACCATATGAAATTTTATAGGTACTACGATTATTAAATTCAATTCCGTTATCTTCTCCACCAGCAAAACGGACTACATTGCTTCCCATATTCAGCATTGTTGTAGCTGTATGGTTTCCTAAATTATCAGCAGTAGCAGATGACCATTCAGTTCCTGTCCAAGTGTATAACTTTTTCTCGTCTGTATCATAAACTATTAAACCTGCTTCTGTTTCTCTAATTCCAGGCGAAGATGCATTTGTTGGAACTGCTGGCACCATTGCATTTCTCTGAGCCGTTGTCATTCTATTTACTAAAAACCCTTTATTAGTTCCTGTTAAATCCAAAGAAGAAAACGCGTTAGGACTATCAGTTCCCACTCCAACGCTTACTGGGTTTGTAGCCCCACCTAAAACTAAAGTATTGTCACTTGCCGCTGTTGCTCCGTTACCAATTGCAATAGAATTTGTTCCACTTACAATTGCATTATATCCAATTGCGATATTATTTGTTGCTTCAGTTGCACTTGGTGTTGGGCCACCAGGAGAACTATCAACTAAATCATTAGATCTTGCACCGTAACCTATTACAATAGCTCCATTATTTTGAGTGGCAGCATTTGCTCCTATTGCAACAGATTGATTACTAGAAACATTAACCACATCACCAATACCAATTGAAAATGGTTGTGAAATAACCGTTTGATGTCCCATACCAATAGAATTATCAGCATTAGCATCCATATTAATTTCGTTACCTATACCTAAAGCTCTCGTTCCTCTTACGTCATGATTCTGTCCTATGGAAATCGCATATTGACCTTCATTACGACCATTATATCCAAACATGGTAACATCATTCTGACCTACATAAGAATTTGCTCCAATAAATGTTGTTCTATATCTTCTTGTTGCATTACTTCCTCCTCCTCTATAATCTGCAAAAGCTCCCATCCCTACATTATCTTCACCTTCTCTGTTTGTGAAACCTGCTTGAAAACCAACATAGGTATTTCTATTCGCATTCGATGTTGAGTTAGTTCGGTTATTATCCCAACCAGACATACCACCAACAAAAGTATTATAATCGGCATGTTCAGTTGCCACACCAGAGGCTGCTCCAACCATAGTATTCCATCGTCCAGCACCTACATCTATACCTGCAGAATCACCAAGCGCTGTATTATGATCTCCTGTTCTAACATCACTTAGTGCTTCATCTCCAATACCCGTATTTCGAAATCCTGTTTCTGCAGAAATACCTGCTTCATTACCTACAAAAGTATTTTTATAACCTGTAGTATTTCCCATTCCTGCATCTTCTCCAATAAAAGTATTCTCATACCCTGTAGTATTTTTGGTCCCTGATTCTTCTCCTACAAAGGTATTATCGTAACCTGTAGTATTATTCTCTCCTGATTCCGTCCCTAAAAAAGTATTATCACCTCCAGTAGTAGTTAATCTACCTGCTTCAGCACCGATGAAAATATTATCGAATCCAGTTGTTACTGAGTAACCAGCATCATAACCAATGAAAATACTTTCATAAGCACCTCTTCCTGCTACTCCATCAACAACAGATCTTCCTGCTCGATAACCGATAAAAACCATTCGACTACCTGTGGTAATGTTAGCTCCTGCACTATCTCCATAAATTGTATTAAAATCTCCAGAAGTAATATTAGTCCCTGCAACAGAACCTGAGGTCTCATTAAAAGTTTGCGCATAAGATATGCTGGTATATAGCAATGCTATTACCATTAAAGAATGTAGGTTAATTCTCATTTGTGTATTAGTTTAGTGAGTGCAAAAATGTGATAAATTGTTCTTTTTGTGGCCTATTAGTAGGTGTCAAAAAGTGGCAAAATGAAATAATTTGAGTTTTATTAACTTTTCTATTAAAAGCAGTATCAAAAAAATGATACTGCTTGCAAAACTAAATAGTACATTACTATAAACCCTTCTTCTAAAGTTTTTAGAAAAAGTTCGTTGTAATTAAACTATTCAAAAACTATCTTCTTAGTTTTTATAACTCCTTTTGTTTCCAAACGAACTATATAAACTCCTGTTTCTAATGAATTAGCTTGAACAACTACTTTTGAACTTCCTTCATAGGTTCCGTTGAAAACTTCACTTCCTAACACCGAAAATATTTGAACTTTTGCAGGGTCAAGAGCTGAAATACCTAAAATTGTTACTTCTTGCTTGTTAGACTTGAATATTTTAATTGCATCTATATTAACAATTGTATCATTTAAACCTAAAGTTTTCGAAGTAGAATGTATGTAAAAGCGTCCAACTCCATTCATTTTTGAATCAAGAACTACTTTATATTCTTCCCCATCATTAAGAAGAATAAAAGTATTATTTGATTTATCTTCTAAGTATAGCTTTACTCCTTCAGGTAAATATTCACTTTGTAGCTTTATTCTTAGTTCTTTATTTTGTTCTGAGGTGATTCCTATTGGAATGATTATGTTTTCAAACTCATTATTTGGTAAAGATTGAATTGTATAATCTTGACCTTTTGAATTCTTTATCAAATGTGTATATATATCAAAAGAAGCTCCTTTGAAATTTCCAATATCATATCCAGGATCTAAGTCTTTAGTTGCTTTATCTGAGAAATTAATTGTTGTTTCGACTTGAACTCCATCTTGTTCTCCATAAACCTTAATCATTGGTGAATTTGTTCCTCTAGAAAATACTTGTACTCCAGTTGCATCCGATAAACGCTGATTTTCTTTAAAGCTTATTGAGGTAACTCCAGTTCCTGTTTTCATGAAGAACCCTTGTCCTACTGTTAATGATAATTCTGGATCTAATAATGATTTTGCAACATATTTGTTCTGTCCATTATCCCAAACATAAACACCAACATTAACAGGATCAAATTTGCTTAGGTTTTCCTGTAAAAAATTCACGTTAGCGTTATTATTTATTGGTAAATATGCAGTATATGGATTTCCTACTGCATTCCATTGATCTGCTGCAACAGAAATAGTTTCATCTTGTGTTGTTAAACTACCTGTGAAAATTACACTACCGTTAGAACCTCTTGAAATAATGTAACTTTTACCTTTTTCGAAAGTTATTGTATTTGTAATAATATCATCTGCGGTATAATACACCCATTTCGAACCAGCAGCTCTACTATCATCATAATATGCCACTGCATATCGATTTGGAGTTACCGTTGGATTTACTCGTATATCATTGGCTGGATTTTCAATAAAATCTTTAACACTTTGACCAGAAACTGGTGCAGTTACCAAACTCCACTTATTAGCTTCAAATCCAGTACGCTCAAAAGAAACATTACCATTAGATGTTCCTTTAACTATAAAAGTACCACTGGTAGAAGTTGATGATGTTAAAGAAACGGCTCCACTATTATTAAAGTTTCCATTTACAATTACAGCTCCATCCGAACTTACATCTAGAGAAGATGATGCTTCTACTAATAAATTCATGGTTTGAACTTCAATTCCACTTACTATTGGAGAATTCGTAACATTTGGAATTCTAACATTATTCGTAGTTAGAGGTAATGTATCATCCGTCCAGTTTGTTCCTAAGTTCCAAACTGTACTTGTACTTCCATCCCATACCGCTTCAAATCTTGTATGTAAATAAAATCGTCCAACTCCACTTTCATTATTTGTTAACTGAACTGTATATGTTGAAACTCCATCAAGAATAACAAAGGTATTTAATTCTCTATCTTCAATAATAACTTGAAGATTCGTTGGTAAGTTAGAGTTAGTAGTGCTAAACACAACCTCTTTACCAGAATTAGCAGTCAAACCAATAGGAACAACCATTGTTTCATAATTTGAATCTGGAAGGGATTGATAAGTAAAATCACTTGTCGAAGAACCATCAACTAAATGGGTATAAATATCAAAACTTGCGCCTCCAAAGTTTCCAACATCAAACCCTGGATCTAAACCAATTGTTGCTGTACTTCTGTAACCAACCGTTGTAATTACAGTAATACCATCAGCACTAGCCGATAATTCAATTGTAGGAACTGAAAGTCTTCCTTGCTGAAAACCTTGAGTTATAGCTGTATTTTCATCTTTTACTGTTGAAGTAATTGCTTGTCCTGAAGTAAATTCCATACTAGCAGAACTATTCGATATTATATTTCCTGATACTCCAATTACAGATCTTTCTATTGATTGTGCTCCAATAGATATAGCTGTTAATGTTATTAATGAGAATAATTTTTGTTTCATATTTTATTCTTAATACGTTGTAAAAATACTATTTGTATTCAAGTTTTATTGATTACATGTTCTAATTATTGTACAGGTAATTTTCTATTTACCCTATTTTATTTTTTAAAAACATAAGTCAAAACATTCCGTTCCGACCTATGCTTTAAAGAGTGTAATTTGAATGAACTAGAATCTGTTCCCCCTATATTTCTAGTAAGCTTATTTACTTTAAACATTCAAAATTACTCCTCCTTCTTTGTTTTTTCTTTAATCAATTCTGAATGAGACTCCATCTAGTGAAACCCAATTTTGTCCTCCATTATGTGATGGCCCATTAAAAACAACATTCCCATTAGCAGCAACATCTATTCTTACAATACCTGCTTCTGTTGAAACTGTAAAAATTCTTTGTTTTTGTGGTCTGTAACCAACAGGTAATGTTATCATAACCTCTCCTGAAGTAATTACGGAAGTTTTACGAATTAATCCTCCCAAATACACTCTACCATTATCTACATAATATCTTGCGTCCTCAAATCCGTTTCCGTGAATCACACTATAGTTTTGCCAGCCTGAACCAAATGTCGGACTTGAAACAGCTTCTAATCCATAGTTTATCCAAGTTATATTCCCTGCACCATCTGTAGTCATGACTTGATTTGCCGTTCCATCTTGTGCTGGTAACGTGTAACCTCTGCCAGTTCCAGTATTATCTCCATCAATAGTTAATAATGCGTTTAAGGTAGTATTTCCATTTTTAAGCATTACCAATGCATTACTTGGAGTTGATAAAGTTCCGTTACCAATTACAAATAAAGGATCTGTGTTAATAAACATATGATCACTACCAGCAATTGGCACATTATTAATTCCTAATGTGATTTGTGAACGAGAACTTGTTGAAACATTATCTCCAATTGCTATTGATGCCGCTCCAGAAGCAACATTTGATCCTCCAATAGCAATAGCTCCTAATGTATTTGCTTGATTAGAAGATCCAATAGTAACTGAATTATCTCCTGAAGCAGTATGATATCGACCTAATGCTACAGATTCATCTCCACTTGCAACACTCCCAATACCAGCTGCAAAAGAGGCAAATCCTACATTAGTATCATTCCATTGGCTTGCTATTTCTCCATCCTCAATATCATCTGGTGTTACTCCAACACGAAAAGCTGCCTTACTTTTATCGAAAAACATACGATTGTCATCATCATTAGTTGTTCCATTATTTGCCAATTGGATGCTACCAAACACAAAGTCATCAGTTGCTGTATTTCCAGAAGAATTACTCGTAACATTTGTAGCTGTAGAAAAAGCTCCATTTGAACTTGCATTTGTCCAACTCACATTTCCAGATCCATCTGTACTCATTATTTGATTCGCTGTTCCATCTTGAGCTGGTAAAGTATAAGAAGTTCCTGCTCCTTGGTTATCTCCGTCAATAGTTAGCTTACCATTTAAAGTTGTATTTCCATTTCTAAGCATTACTATAGCGTCGCTTTTATTATCGTATGTTCCGTTTCCGATTACAAATAATCTATCTTCAGAATATCTTAAAATATTACTATCTGCTTGTGATCCCGAATCAGGTGTATTATTATGTCCTAATGTAATTTGACTTCTAGTTTCTGAAGTTAAATGTTCTCCATGAGCAAAGGCATAATTCCCGGTTACTAAATTTTGATCTCCAAAAGCTACTCCATTTGATGCTCTAACAGTTAAGTTAGAACCTGATGCAAATCCATTAAAGCCATCTGTCACTATATTTTGGTACCCAAATGCTGCAGATCCAATTCCTAAATTCGCTTCATCCCAAGAAGAATCATTTGAAGTACCTGACCTAAAAGCACCCTTACTTTTATCAAAAAAGAATCTTCTATCATCATCATTAGTGGTATTATCACTTGAAAGTTGTGTACTTCCAAACACAAAATCGTCAGTAGTTAAATCTCCGGATGAATTACTAGTTACATTGTTTGTGGTTGAAAACACTTTACCTCCACTTTCAGCTGCATAACTAGCGTATGGAACTCCTTGAATTTGAGAACTTCCTAAAACGGTATACGCTGTTCCACCAGAAATATCAACTGCAACCTCTAACCAATGATTTTGAACTGACCAATTGATGCCAGTTATTGTTCCTGAAACAATATTTCCTGTTCCAACAAATAGGTTTATTACACCATATTCGTTTGTAATTGTTGTATGAGTTTCAGTAAAAACCGAATTTCCTGAAGCTCCACCTTCTAAAATTTTGAATTGAACACCAACGGACTGATTTTGTAAAACGTCACCAGTAGCATTTCTTAAAACTCCTTGATAACTAAAACTTTGCCCAAATAATTGAGTAGTTGAAATTAGTAGTATGAAAAAACTTATCGTTTTTATTTTATTCATGATTATTGACTTTCTAATTATTGTACAGATGATTTACTTTTAACCCTATTTTTTTATTGTAAATCATAAAAAAACACAAGTCAAAATTTGAATTCTGACCTGTGTATTAAGTAATTGCATAACTCTTTTTAGAAACCATCACCTGGTGCTTCTGGAGAAGCTGCCTGAGCTTTTTTTGGATTTAAAATTAAATACGTTCCTAAAGCTGTTAATGCTGTATACTTACCATAATCCCCTATTTTTTGTAGTGCTTCTTTTCTTGTAATATTTTTATTTTCTGATGTATTAGTTTTCATACTTTACTTTTTTCTCTAATTAAAATTTGCTTATATACTTTGTACAGTTGAATTTTAAATCACCCTAGTTTTTTTTTGAAAAAAATAAAAAAACACAAGCTGAGTAAAATTTCTCGACTTGTGTTTTTACTATTAAAGCAAACTTAATTAGAATCCATCTCCTGGTGCTTCAGGAGAAGCCGCTTGTGCTTTTTTAGGATTTAAAATCATGTAAGTTCCTAAAGCTGTTAGTGCTGTGTACTTACCATAATCTCCTATTTTTTGCAAAGCTTCTTTTCTACTAATTGTATTTTTATTTTCTAATGGTTTTTTACTTTCCATTTTGATCTTCTTATTTTTTGATAATGATTTTTTTATCTTTTACTCCTACCTCTGTTGCTATTTTAACAAAATAAACTCCAGTTTCTACTTGTGGTAAATTAATTCTGTTGTTTCCATTTCCTTGATAATTACCTTCAAATATTTTTGAACCTAAAGCATTATACATCGTCATATCAAACTTCATATCTTGAATTCCTTCAACAACTAATTCTGATGTTGTATTATAAATTCTGATGTTATCTAGAGTAAGCGTTGGAATGGTAAGTGTACTTGATTTTGCGTGTAAGTAAAATCTTCCTGTTCCATTTTGCTTTTCACTTAAGCTAACTGTATGAGACATCGATTCTTCTAATTTGATGAATTCATTGGTTAACTTATCTTCCAGATAAACTTCAATTCCGTTTGGTAAGCTCACAGATTTAGCGCTGAATTCAATTTCAGACCCAGCATTCGCTTTAAGTCCAACTGGAATAATGTATTCTTCAATATCATCATTCGGTAATGTTTGTTGAACAAAGTTTTGTCTTGATGTTCCATCTATCAAATGTGTGTATACATCTAAACTAGCTCCATCAAAGTTCCCTAAATCATATCCAGGATCTAATCCTAAAGTTGCTTTCGAGTTATAGTTAACTTTAGTATTTACTTGAACTCCATTTGAAGCTACAGTTAACTCTATGCTTGGATTTGGAGTAGTTCCTCTATTAAATACTCCACCAACACTTTGAGCAGATCTTAATGATTCTTTGAATAACACATCTGTTACTCCTGTTGTTGTACGGACAAAGAATCCTTGACCCGGAGCAATTGACTTTGCTGATCCTACTAATGAATTAGGAACATATTTATTCTGAGCACTATCCCAAACATAGACACCAACATTTACTGGATCGAACTTCGAAATATTATCCATTATAAAGTTATCTCCTCCATTACCATTTGCAGGTAAATATGCAGTATATGGATTCCCCACTGCGTTCCATTGCGAAGCTGCAACTGTTTTAGTTACGTTATCCGTTTCAATTGTACCTGTAAATGTTACCGCTCCATCTGTAGCTCTCGATACAATGTAACTTCTACCCTTTTCAAATGTTAACGCATTTGTTATGATATCATCCGTTGTATAATACGTCCATTTTGATCCTGCTGGTTTACTATCATCATAATATCCAATTGCAATTCTGTTTGGCGTAACTGTAGGATTTACTCTAATATTATTTGCAGCATTTTCTGCAAACTCTTTAATGCTTTGACCTGTAACTGGTGCTGTAACAATGCTCCATTTATTAGCTAACAAACCTCCACGTTCATAAGTTACGGTTCCATTTGCTGTTCCTTTAACAACTAAAGTTCCACTTGTAGCTGCTGTAGATGTAATAGTTATCGTTCCGCTGTTATCAAAGTTATTTTCTATAACTGCACCGCCATCTTCAGAAATAACTAATGATGATAAAGCTTCAACCGTTAAACTATTCATTTGTGCAACAACACCTGATGCAATATTTGGTGAAGTTGTAACATTTGGAATTACATAATTATCTGTTGCTAATGGTGTAACATCATCCTCAAAGTTTGTTGCTACATTCCAAACAGAACTTGTGCTTCCATCCCATCTTGCAACAGCATCTCTGTTAATAGTAAATGTATTTCCTACAAAAGTGATTGTATAATTAGCATTTAAGGCTAATGTTCCTTGAGAAATTGTATAATCTCCAAAAGTTTCTCCAGTGGCTCTAGTTAATGCTCCTGTGAATGCATCACTTCCAGCCAAAGTTCCTGAAGTGATTTGATACGTTAATGCTGGATCAACTTCTCCTTCAACTTTTGTCTTGGCATCCGCTGTTACTTCGATTTCTCTTTCGAAAATATCAAAAGTAGGAGATACAGGAAATGATATATTATAATTTGGTCCTGCAGTAAGTGTTCCTAAGTTAATAGCATAATCCCCCACATCTTCTCCAGGTTCTCTAACTAAGTTTCCTGAAAATGAATCTCCTGAAACTAAGCTTGAACCAGGAAATAAACTGTATCCAATATTAGGTTCTGGCTCTCCATATTCTTTTGATCCTGATGCAATTAACAAGACATCTTTTTTATTTACAGTTAAAGATTGTTGAACATCAGTAGCTGGATTGTAAGTAGCATCACCTGCTTGACTTGCCGTAATAGTTACTGTACCATTTCCAACTACAGTTACTACATCTCCTGAGACAGTAACAACTGAGGTATCAGAGCTAGCATAAGTAACTACTAAACCAGAATCTGATGTAGCATTTAAACTAAAATCAGCATCTCCATAAGTTACATCACTTAAACTATTAAATGTAATAATTTGATCTTGTAACGATACATAAGTAGCCGTAACTGTATTATTCATATTTACAAACCCACAAGGACTATCCGTAAATAAATCTTTAACCCAATTTGTAGCATCTCCTACAGCATTTTGTAATGTTCCAGTATTTGAATTACTTGACTCATCTGTAACGCTTGTTCCAGAAGTTTGATTGTAATTATAGTTTAACACTAAATTTGTTTGCGGAGTTGTATATTCGGCACCCATATTAGATGAAATTTCACTTTGTGTACGAACTCCATTCCAAATTCTTGTTTGTGCTAATTGTCCTCCAAATAATTTAGTACTATTAGATGTAGCCTCATAATTTCTCCCTAAACGGATATTAGATATTAAAGCAAAGGTCTCAAATGAAGAACTAATACCATTTGATCCTATTAAAACTCCATTTACATAAAAATTAATAGATGAATTATCCATAGTAGCAGCTACATGAATCCAAGTATCTACTGGATACGTATAACCTGGAGTATTTAAAGTTCCCCCATCGTCAGGATCAGCATTGTAATTCCCAGCAAAAATTTGCCCTCCTGAAATATTGATATAAAAAGGAATAATTGTTACGCCAAAAGCACCTGCATATCCTTCAGATGTAATAATTGAGGCATTTACATCGGTTGCATCTGAAGCCGGAATTTTAACCCAAGTTTCTATCGTTGCTTGCCAACTATTTGTTAAATACGAACTAATTGATGGTATACTTACATAATCATCCACATTATCAAAACTTAATGTATTTCTCAATCCGTTACTTGAGCTTGCATCTGTACCAATTACTTTATAAGTTTTATCTGCAGTTATCGCATCTGAATTAAATGAAACATCTGCTCCAGTTCCTGCTAATGGACCTTGTAACACTTCATTAGTAGTATTATCTTGTAAATAATAAACAACACCTGTTTGAGAATTCTCAACTGACACTACTGCGGATTGACCGTTTGGTTGAGATAAGTCAACAGTTTTTACATCTAAAGTTTGTACACTAGCTGAAGGTATAGTTGTCATTTGTAATGTATTCGTAGCAGTTGGTAACGTTTGATTGTCCTGTACTGCGATTACATTATATGCTTTATCGCTTGATAACTGTTCTGTAGCAAATGAAACGGCATTTCCAGTTCCCGCTACTGGTCCTTCAATAATAGAATTATCATTATTATCTCTTAAATAATAATTAACGCTTGTTTGCGAACCATCAATAGAAACTGTTGCACTAGTATTGCACAAAACAGATCCTGTTGTATCTAAACTTACATTCTGATTAACAATTGTAATAGGATTTACTGTTAACGATTGTACTACATCTGAAGCTGGAAAATATATACCACCACCAACTTGAGAAGCAGTAATATTAACAGTACCCGCTTTATGAATAGTTACTGTACTTCCAGAAATCGAAGCCACAGTTGGATCTGAACTTACATATGAAACCGCTAATCCTGAAGAAGCTGTTGCCGTTAAATTAAAGTTCGCATCTCCGTAAGTAACATCACTCAAAGCATTAAAAGTAATTGTTTGTGACGTACCTTCTATAGTAATAGTTACATCTTTAGAAGAAGCATTGTAGAAGGTACCGTCAGGTGAAGTAGCTCTTAAAGTTACTGCACCTGGATTACCCGCCGTAAAAACATTAGTTGTATTGTTTACGCTAGAACCAGTAGCATCTGGAGCAACTATAGTATATGTTACAGGAGCACTATTTTGAAAACTCTTAGCTTCTTGTAATTGTAATGTTTCTCCTGGTTGAAGTGTAGTATCAAAAAGATTGAATACGCGATCAAATTTAAAATTAGTTCCGTCCCAAATTAGTACCAATGTATAGAACTCTGTAGCAGCATACTGTGGTGTTGCAGCTTGAGAAACTTTTAATATAATACCACCCGGAGTACCTCCAGATGTTAAAATATTACCATTAATACTTGAACCCAACGGTTCACCTACAATAGAATAAGTTATAGGGCCATTTGAATTAGTAGTTATTTGTGTACTTAAATCTAGGGTAGAATTAATAAGTAAAAAAGGATCTCCACCTATTGTAGCATCTGGTGCCGTAATAGTAAGCGTAGCTGTTGTAGTTCCTCCAGCAAAACCTCCTGAAGGTTCTTGAGTTGCTTCTACTGTAACAGTTCCGGCTGTTCCTAAACTAACTGTAGCATTATTTGTTCCACTTAATGTAGTAGCCTGTAATCCAGTTTGATTTAAAATTTGATATGAAATAGCACCTCCTGAATTTGACGTGGCAACTAAATTAAAGTTTGCATCCCCTACAAACTTATTGATATCATTAAAAGTGATTGTAGGAGTTACTAAACTTGTATCATTGGTTTTTGAAAAAGTATAACCAGATTGTTGGTATAATATTCCATTTAAATGACACGAAGGATAATAAGCCACAATATTGAAATAATATGTTGTATTTGCACTTAGCCCTGTAATATTAAGGTTTGGAGAAGTTGAGTTTCCTGAATAAATAACTTGCTCTCCATTTCCTGAATAATTTGTATCTCCTGAAGGTACAGCTGTTCCGTTTGATATTGAAGAAAAACTGTTTGTCGTATTCATTCTGATTATATAACCATCTGGTGTTGTTGCAGGAGCAGAAGGCGATAACTCTGTAAAAGAATTTAACTCCATGCTACTATCTGTTATACTTCCAAAAACTGGGTTAGAAACTAAGTTATCTGAATAATTACACGTAGTTAGAGTAATCTCTTTGTAATCGTTCAGATTTACATAACTAGTTCCTCCACAAGTATAATATGCATAAGACCTAAAATAATACGTAGTATTAGGTATCAAATTATTAGCTGGTGCGAAAAAATTAGATGGCCCACCAGAAAGAATCAATTGTTGACCAGATCCTACATAGTCTGCATTTCCAGTGGGTATTGTTGTATATGATGATTCTGGATGGGTAAAACTGTTAACATCACTAATATAAACTAATATACCAGAAGGGTTTAAAGTATTCTGCCTATTGTAAATAGGACTTAAAGAAGTTGCAGTAACACTACCTCCTCCTGTAGCCATATACACATTATAACCATTCGGTGGTGGCCCACAGCTTAATAACGTAGTGCTATATCCTGTAGATTCAAAGTAGTTATTTCCACTACAACTATTGTAGGTATAAACTTTTACATAGTAATTCGTAAGTGAAGATAGTCCTGTAACAGTAAGATTTGGTGTAGCAGAATTCCCTACATATAACACTTGTTCTCCACTTCCAGCATAAACTGAGTTTGCTGTTGGTAATGTTACCCCATTAATAGGATTTGTGAATGAATTCACTGTGTTAATTTTAACCACATAACCCAAAGAACTACTTGCATGATTAGCAGATCCTCCAGTAAATGAGTTAATTCGAAATTGAGTTTCCGACTCTGGACTTAAATCTATCGAAGTAATTGGTGATGGAACAACTCCACATGTTGCTGCTGATAAAGTTTGACCTGTAGAATTTATATAATACCCTGTACAGTTTCTTGCAACCGTAGCTTTAATAAAATATTCTGTTCCTGCTGTTAATCCTGTAACAACAATATTTGGGTTTGTAGTAAGTCCGTCTGTTGATCGGTATACGACTTGGTCGCCAGAACCAGAATAAACTGTATTAACTGTATCATCCATAAAACCATCTTGATGATTTGTAAATGTATTTGAATCAGAAATACTTACTACAAACTGTTGACCAAAAGCTGCCATAGTAACATTATAACTTAAACCATTTAAGGTTAAGCTATTATCACTGGTTGCTGTTACAGAAATCCCTGTATCAAAAAACAATGATGAACAAGCTGTAAACCCGCTAAGTCCATAATTATATGAATCATAAAAATTAGCATGATCTATCCTTAATACATAGTAAAAATCACCTCCTGAGTAATCTATATTTAAATTATAATTAGAAGTACCATGACCTATATAATGTATTTGAGTTGTTGAAACTAAAGTACCATCATAAGCACCTTCTCTTTTTTCTAAAAAAACTGGTGCTCTATTTGAAGTTCCAAAATATGTGTTTAATACATAAGTATATACTCCTGTGTCTCCAGTAACTTTACTAATTTGCCAATAATCAGTATCTCCAGAGGCAACATCACCACTAAAACCAGTATCTGTATAAATTTTTTGTACACCTGAAGCTCCAGGTGTATTATTATTTTCACTCTCTACTAACTGACCGTAGGATAATACCGACGTCAAAAGAAGTAATAATAACAAACTTCTTGTTCTTAATAAGTTTGATATAGTGTAAATTCTTTTCATAAATGGGGTTATTAAATAGTTTAAAATTGGGTTCTATTCTTTGTACAGGTAATGTTTTGATTACCCTATTTTTATTTTGAAAAAAATTATGCTTTTTGAATATTGATGATCATCATCTTATAACCATTGAAGGCTTTTTCTAATTTTACATTTGACAACCAATGAAGTCTTCCTCTATGAACAATAGGAAGAAATAAAAATTTAATACTTGAAGTTCTTGCGCTGAATTTTTTCTTTAATTTATTTTTAAACATCATAATAGTATTGTTAGAATTATACTATTACTACAGTTCAATTTTCAGTAACCCTATTTTTATTTTGAAAAATATTCTTTGAAGTAGAATTTAATTATATGCTTTCTTGGACTCTAGAAAATCAATTATTGATACCTCTTTAGGAGCATTAATCTTTTTACGAAGTCTATATCTATTAACAAAAACACTATCTAAAGAAATCCCTAAAACTTTAGCAATTTGATTATTATCTAACCCTAATTTTTCCAACGAAACTAATCGTTCTTCTGAGTTTGTCAATTGCACTCCACTATCTTTTATTTTCTTAAAAAACAGTGGATAAACTTGATTAAACTTTTCTTTAAAATTATACCAATCTTCTTTAGTTAGAATTTTATTGGCTATACTATTATGTAATTTTTTATTTAGCGTATTTTCGTCTCTTTCCTGGTTTTTTTGAACCAGCTCTAACTCTTGCTCTTCAATTTTAGTTAATAACGATTGGGTATATTGTTTAAGTGCAATTTCTTTCTTTTCAAAACGCTCAATTATAAGCTCATTTTTTTTCTTGAAGTATATTCTCAGCAAAATACTTCCTAAAATAGAAAGTAACACAGCAACAATAAATAATAAAAAATACACTTGCTTTTTGCTCTCCTCCTTTTCTTTAGTTAATTCAAGTTGGTTTTTCTCTGCCACAAATCTTAGACTATCGGCCTGTTTTTGTTTATTGAATTTATATGTTAATTCTAACTTCTGTAACTTTTTTACAACTGAAACATTATATACAGAATCTGAATATTTTTTATGCTTTTTGTAATACTCCAATGCTGTTTTAAAATATCCTAAGTCCGACTGAAAAACACTTTTTCGTAAATAAGCTCTAGAAAGTTTATCTTTTAAATTTAACTTCTTGGCAATTTGGATAGCTTCATCAATATGAAAATTGGCTTTATTATATTGTTGAATTACTGAGTATGTTTTTGAAATATTATAATGACTACTAAATAAAGATGTTAGTTTGTTTATTTTACTGTAATACTCAATATTCACTAAATGAAGTTCTATTGATTTTTTATAGTTTTTTTGATAATGATATAATGCTGCTAAATTCGAATCGACTCGTGGTAAATTTCGTTTACTTTTCTCCTGAATAAAAAGTGTTTTTGCTCTATTGTAGGAAATCTCAGCCGAATCTAATTGTTTGTTTTTTCTGTAAACGACACCTAACATATTATAAGCTATTCCCTCTCCTACTTTGTCGCCTAATTTTCTTTTAATTCCAATTACATTCTTAAAATTTTTTATAGCTTTTTTATATTCTTTCTGACTGCGGTAAATCATAGCAATATTATGCATCAAATTGGCAACATTTGAAGAGTCTTCTAACTCTTTATAATATTGTTTAGACTTGAGATAGTACTCCATTGCTTTAGCGTAATCACCCTTTCTCTTGTAAATAACACCTAATTGTCCAAATACATTAGCCTTGTGAATACTTAAAATCTCCTTAGAATTTTTAAGCTCTTCTATTGCTAAATTGTAGGTCTTCTCTGCTTCATAAAAACTAGTGGTTAAAAAATAGTTCCCTAAGGATATATAAGATTGAATTCTAGCAGAATCATTAACCGCATTACTAATGTCTTTTTCAAATTTATCTACAATACTATCTCTTGACATATTTTGAGAAAAACATGGCTGAATTAATAAGCTAAACGTATAAAAGATGAAAATAAACTTAGTATTCATATAACAGTAGTTGGAGGTAGTATTTGACACAAAACTAGTGTATTTTTAAATAATCGACTTCAATAAACAATGAATAAACACTATACAAAACCATATACACAAAACAACACAAATCACTTAAAAACAACAATTTAACCTTAAAACCACAATGTATAAACATGTGAAACTCAAAGTAAATAAGCAATTCACCATTGATATTATTCTTAAGTTTTTATTTTTGTCATATATACCAGAAGTAATAATTCTATTGATTATATTGTAGGTAATTAATGTCTGATCAAAAAAAATCTCTTTGCGTAGAACGTAATTTCGATTCGCTGTTTAATTCACATTACGAAACGGCGAGAAATTATATATATTATAAATGCGGTAATTTACAGCAAGCTGAAGATATAGTGCAAGATGCATTTGTAAAAATGTGGAAAAAATGTGCTGAAGTAATTTTTGAAAAGGCTAAATCGCTTTTATATACCATTTGTAACAATGCAATGCGAAATGAATTTGATCATCAAAAGGTAGTTTTAAAGCATAGAAATACAGCTGTAAAAGCAGAAAAAAATAATGAAAGTCCTGACTTTTTATTAGAAATGGAAGATTTTAGAACCAAACTAGAAACTGCAATAGCTAATTTATCTGATAAAGAACGAGAAGTTTTCTTATTAAGTCGAATTGATAAAAAGAGTTACAAAGAAATAGCAGCCATTACAAACATTTCGGTGAAGGCTGTAGAACGTAGAATGAGTAATGCATTTATCAATTTAAGAAAAGTGTTAGGAGACCATTTAAAATTTTAAAATAGGGTAAAGAGCAATTATCCTGTACAATAATAAAGAGACATCATCCCATTATTGTATCAAATAAATTCTATTTTAAAAAATGAGCGAACAAAATACATACGAATCAGATTCTTCTTTTTTAGCACGTTGGGCTGAAAATAAGTTGAGTAAAGAGGAACTTTCTGAGTTCCAGAAAACTGAGGCTTATAAAGATTTTCAACGTATTAATGAAGTAGCTCAGCAGTTTGAAGCTCCTACCTTAGATTTAGAAGCTGCTTTAACTAAAACGAAACTTAAAACACATCCTAAAACAAAAGTTATCTCCTTAAAAAAATACTGGTATGCGGCAGCCGCATCTGTTGTTATTTTACTTGGAACAATTAGCTTTTTAAACTCATCAATATCTTACACCGTTCCAAATGGAGGAACTGCACTCGCTGTTAGTTTACCAGATGGCTCAAAAGTGCAATTAAATGCAGGCTCTAAATTGTCGCATAAACGATTTTTCTGGAAGAACAATAGAGCTCTTAATTTAGATGGTGAGGCTTATTTTGAAGTAGAAAAAGGAAAGAAATTTAGTGTTGAAACTACCTATGGTACTGTGTCTGTTTTAGGAACAAAATTCAATGTAAAAGCAAGAAAAAGCAATTTTGATTTAAAGTGTTTTGAAGGTGCCGTTAGATTTGATCAAAAAAATACAAACAACTACAAAATATTATACCAAAACGATAGAATTTCTATAACCAATAGTACTACTATCAAAGAAGAAAAATCAACTGAAAGCTTACCGAATTGGTTACAGCAACTAAGTATTTACAAAGCGCAATCTTTACAAATTGTATTAGATGATTTAGCTATTCAATATGCAATTAAGATTGAAAATAAATCTACAGATTTATCTCGCTTATTTTCAGGAAGTTTTATTCATAACAATCTAGAAACGGCTTTAAAAACTACCTTGACTCCTATGGGGATTTCGTATACCTTATCAGAAGACAAGAAAACTGTTTATTTACCCTAAAGATTATTAAAACAACTAATGCACATACGTATATTCTCCCTACTATTCTTATTCATTAGTCTTTTTGCGAATGCACAAAAAGAAATTACTGTAAACTACAACGATACTCCTTTAAGTAAAGTTTTAAAAGATATCGAGACAAAATCAGGTATCTTATTTTCTTTTGCTCCAGAAGTTATTCTAAATCAAAAAGTAACGTTAACAAAAAAAATCACCTTAAAAGATTTACTCATTGAAATTGAACAACAAACGGATTTAAATTTCGAAAGAATTTCAGATCAACAGATAATAATTACAAAAGAAGTAACTATTTGTGGTTATGTTATTGATGCAAATACAAAAACTCCTGTTGCCTATGCTGATGTGATTTTAGACGAAAAGAACTATACAACAACAGATGAAAAAGGATATTTTGCATTCAACAATTTACCTTATACCAAATCTTCTGTAACACTAAAATTCAATTTAATAGGATATCAAAACACCGAGATTCCTTTAAAAACTGGTACTAATTGTCCCACTATAGAACTTCAATCACAAATTAACGAGTTAAACGAGGTTGTAGTTCTTGGTTATGTGACGTCTGGAATTGATAGAAAAAAAGATGGTTCTATTGCTGTTGACAGTAAACGATTAGGAATTTTACCAGGATTGGTAAGTCCTGATATTTCTCAAAGTATTCAATTAATTCCAGGGATTTCTACATTAGACGAATCTGCCACGGGAATTCAAATTCGAGGAGGATCACCAGATCAAAACTTAATATTATATGATGATATAAAGCTATTCAATACTGGATATTTTTACGGAATGTTTTCTTTGTTTAATCCATTTGCAACACAAAAAGCAACAATCTTCAGATCTGGTACAAGTGCAAGTTATGGGGATAGAATTTCGGGAATTATAGATATTTCTAGTGGAGATCTTATTCCGAAAAAAACAGAAGGTGGATTTGAAATTGATGGTCTTTCTGTAAACGGTTATATCAAAACTCCTTTATCCGATAAACTTGCTATTTATGCATTCGCTAGACGTTCGTATAACGATATTATAGAAACACCAACTTACAATAGTTATGAAGACAAAATATTCACCAATTTTGGTGTTGCTCAAGATGTAAATGGTAATATTTTACTTTTAGAAACGGATGATGATTTTAGTCCGGATAGTAGTAATAATGACTTTTCTTTTGCTGATGTAAACTCAAAGATTATTTATAAACCAAACGATAAAAATACACTCGCTGTGAGTGGTTTATACACAAGAAATCGTTTAGATTTTGATTTTTTAGGAGGTGATGAATTAGTAATTGATTCATTAAAAACTCAAAATAAAGGTTTAAGCTTCAAATGGAATCATATCTCAAATGAAAAGCAACAAGAGAAATTAACTGCTTATTATTCAGAATATAATTCGTTTTACCAAAATAACGAGATTAAAGACGAAACTGGAGATAATATTCCTGAATTGGCTGAAATTAATATTCGTAAAAACGATATTCTGGATGTTGGTGTAAACTTCACCTCTACTACTCAAATTAAAGATTTTCAAAAGTTAACTTTGGGATATCAATTCTCTTATACAGATTTAGATATCTTATTAAGCAAAGAAAACCCTGTTGATGCAGAACTTGAACAATCAATTCAAGATGATGAAAACTATAAAAATGCACTATTTGGAGAATACACTATTAGCTTTGCCAATAAGGGATTTATAAATGGTGGATTACGTTTTGTACATTATAGTTCTTTGAACGAGTTTTTAGTTGAACCACGCGTAAACTTTGAATATCCATTAAGCAAAACATTACGTTTTAAAACTGCCATAGAAAGAAGAAACCAACCTATCTCTCAATTGGTTGAATTCAATCATACTGAATTACGTCTAGAAAATGAATTATGGCGTTTATCTGACGATGGACAATTTCCTTTATTAACTAGTAATCAAATATCGGGTGGATTATTGTATCAATCAAAAAATGTAACTATTGATGCTGATGCTTACTATAAAGAATTGGACGGATTAACAACGTTTACTAACGGTTTTAGCAATCCTTTAGAGAATTTAGAAAATGGAGAAAGTACCATTAAAGGTTTAGATGTTTTACTAAAATATAAGTACAATAATTATAAAGTTTGGGCTGGTTATACTTATAACGACATTACTTTTAAGTTTCCTAATTTAGAAGATACACCAGACCGTTTCCCAGGAAACAACGACATTACACACCAATTTAGAATATCTAACACATTAAAGTTAAAGAACTGGCAATTTTCTTTAGGTTGGCAATTTCGTTCAGGAAAACCAATTACTCCTGTAAATAGTTATACGATTGAAATTGATGCAGATGGAGAAAATGCTGGAGTGGTAGATTTTGGAGCTGTAAACAGTGATCGTTTACCAGACTTTCACCGATTAGATGCTTCTATTCTCCATGACTTTAAAATTAATTTAGGAAGTAAGAAATTAAATGCTCAGTTCGGGTTGTCGTTTTTAAATATTTATAACAGAGTTAAGCCTTTAAATTTAATTTACAAAGCTGAACGCAAACCTTTAGATGATGGAGGAATTGCTATTCCTGGAACTACAGGATCTAACCCAGATGAATTAGAGGTTATTTTAGAACAAGTGATACAACGATTTTCTTTAGGCTTTACTCCTAACGCGGTATTTAGAATTCAGTTTTAAATTATAAGAGAATTATATATAAAAAGGCTACACTTTTTTAAGGTGCAGCCTTTTCGTCTAATTTATAATAGACTTGATTTGCTTCTTAGTCTCTACTTCTTACCATTCTAGATCTTGATGTTTTTCCCTTCGATCTACTTGAACTTACATTTCTACTTGCTCTTGAATTGTTTGATCTTGAAGAAGTACTTCTTGACTTGTATCTGTTATTTTGAGCTCTTTTTGTTGAACTGGCAGAACGATTCTTTGTGTAGCTTCTCGTATTTTTAACTTTAGCATTTCTACTCGTTCTACTTTTCGTAGCTCTGTTATATGTTGATGTTCTATTATTAGATCTGTTTACAACAGAATTTCTATTTCTATCCCTAGTTTGAGTTCTGTTTCTAGTAATATTTCTAGTTGTTGATTTATTCTTAGAAACTGTTCTTGAATTTCTAGCTACTGAACGATTTCTATTTACACTTCGAGTATTATTACTTGCAACTCTCGATCTGCTTCTATTGATTTTTCTATAGTTACGATCGTTTCTTTGATACATTGTTCTTCTGCTATCTCTTGATCGGAATCTAACATCTCTTGCATTTGCTACTCTTCTTCCTCTATTAAAGTTATGAATACGAGCTCCTGGCCTATAATAAGTACGGTTTCTATATGATCTTCCATAATATCCGTTATAATAGTTGTTTCTATATACGGCATATGAAAATCTATATGGTGAATAGAATCTTCTATATGGACTGTTCCAAACTACACATCTATCAACCACTGGAACTGCGAAAAATCTGTGATATGGTCTGTATACATAACGTCTGTTTAACGTATTGATATATCCTGTACAGTTTAAAAAATTACCGTAACTATTATAGTTTACAAATAATCCACCAACTCGAGAAACACGTCCCCAACGGTTATATCTGATAAAAACATCACCAGCCTGCACAATTCTACCATAGTGATCGTAAAAAACAGGAACATCTTCAATTTGAACTACTGCTCCGTAATCGTCATATTGTACAAAAGCATCGTAGTTATACCCCGAGTTAAAACTGATATTAACTCCTGGCGTATTGAAATTAACGCTTACTCCATTTCTTGGACCATTTAAATAAAAATCAAATTGTCCGTCTGGATATACAGCAAACTCCACTCCACATTCTGAGAAGATGAATGATTTACCGTAGTTGTAATAACGCGCTGTTGCCTCTGTACCTGTTTCTGCTGCATTTACTGAAAATGTAGCGAACATAAATCCTGTAAGTAGTAAAACAAATTTTTTCATAATATTTGATTTTAGATGTACATCATTTTTTTGATACACACTTACTGTATAACAATCAGCGTGCCAAAAATTAGAATCTCTAAAAATCAAAAGTTAAAATTGATAGACTTATAAGTCCAAAATATTAGAAAAGACAACAGCTCAGAAATGATTTCTGAGCTCGTGTTTTTAAAATTATTTGAATATTGTTTCTCCTTTTTTACAATATCGATCCCAAGTGGTATTAGGATTTCCGTCTACATCTCCAGTACAAAGTTTTGGTAATTCTGGCGTCCAAGGTTTATGGCCACCTTTACCTTTTATGTCTTGTAATTCCCTTTTACTTAAAACTTTGAAATTTTGAATATTTATCATTTGTATTGAGTTTAAATATTAATACATTAACTATCAACACGTTCTTCCAACTCATTAAATGTTACTACTATTGTTTCAATCTCAATAATATTATTACAAAAATCTTTTCAGCGTAAAAAATACAATTAGTACTATTATTATGGCTAATCCTATTTTAGTATATAACGAAAACTGAAATTGCGGTTTTATAGTAGATGTATTACCAATTACAATTAACGACGCCCAATAATATGGCGAAGCTTCAGCATCTGAGTTATTATTTAAATAATTCAGTTTTGCGTTACGTAGAGCTTCTGATTTTGATTTTCCATTACTTAAGTTTTTGTAAAACTCTGAAGTAATATTAGTTGTTGCTTTATCATTTACTTCCCATAATGAAGGAATAACAGTTTTAGCTCCTGAAGCAAAAAAGTTTCTAGCCAAACTTAATACTCCCTCTCCTCTATTTAGCTTTCCAAGTGAAGTATTACAAGCACTTAATACGACTAAATCAGCATTTATCTTTATGGAGTCTAGTTGTGAGGATTTTAATTTAGCATTTCTAAACGCAATCCAAGGATTAATCGTATCCGATGCATTCGCATGAGTTGCTAGGTGCAATATTCTATAATCTTTTGCTTTTTCTTTAAAGTTTTCAATCGTTGCTTTATTTCCTGATAAAATTTTCCCAGAATATAAATCTTCACCTAATGAAACTTCTTTTTCACTTTCTTTTAAGGATACTAATTTTCCAAAAAAATCAACGGGTGCAATTCCAATAAAATCATTTGAAGCAGATGTTTTAATGATCTTATTTTCCTTTTTAAAAGTTAATGAATAGTCATAGGCAATCTCATTAAATTCAATCAGATATTGCTGCTTATCTCGAAAAGGAACTAATGATTCAAAAGGAATAAAATTAATCACATGATCTCCTAAAATCGTTATCTTTTTGTTTGAAAGTTCTCCTTGTACTTCTTTAGGAATTACCAAGTTAAATAATTCATTTCCTAAGCTGAAATACGTCTGTTTATCATTTTCAGTTTCGAAAGGTTTATCTAATAAAAGTCTAAACGCTTTAACTTTATTCGTTAACTTATCTGTCTCCTTAATTTTGAATAATTGCCGCTTATTATCAGATAAAAAGATTCCGTAAGCATCAGGAATTTTACCAGCCAAACGCTCTGCCATTATATAGTTAATTACCACTTCATTTTCATTTAAACTTACGTCCTTTAATTTTATTATTTCAATAGTATTTGGGTTATTAAAGTAGCTCTTAGTAATGACTGTTGATGAATCTTTTGAGACGTTATTTCTTTGTTTTTTTAATTTTCCTATTAAAAGAATTGCTTTGTTTTTTTCAATAAAATAAAAAGCATCCTCCACATTATTTGTTCTATAACAAGCCTCTAATGCCAAAATATAGACTTCAGATAATAAATCTCTTAATAGTAATTTAGAATTATATGATAAATCATCTCTTAACATAATGCTTACTAAATCATCTGATTGTTTTGCCTTACGAATAATCAATTGAGAAATATATTCATCATTTTTTTTCTCTAACATTCGATCCCAATTTTCCATTTGAGTTCTAAATAACTCTAAAAGAAGTTCTTTGTTACCTGCTTTTTGTAACTCTTCTTTGGTTATAGTTTGTGGTTCATTATCAAAAGTTTTACCAAGGAATTGAGATAATGATTTTAAATAATATTTTTGAGAGTCTTTATAAAACCCATGTAATGATGAAGTTTCGCCTAAGCCCAAAAATATTCTCGTTCTGAAAGGATCATTTTGGTCTGAATACTCTAATGATTTTAAACAGTACTCCTCAGCCTTTTTATAGTTTCCCTCCTTGTAAGAGTAACCCAGATTAAAGTAGAATTTTTTTATCTCCTCTGTATTGGTAACTTTATGAACCAGCTTTAGAGCTTTGTCATAATACAAAGATGCCTTATCCAATTCCTTCCCGTTCTGTAAATACTGACCTGCTATGGTATAATAAATTCCGAATTTATCTTCTTCTTTAAACTTTGGAAGTTGATCATAAAACGATTCTGCAATAAAGAAATTTTCCAATGCCTTTTCACCTGACTTTTCTCCTCTTAGAGACTTATATACTCTTCCTAAATTTAAATGTGTGTTGATTTTTAATACTAATCGTGTAGAATCTATATATGGTATTGCTTTTTCATAATTCTCCGCAGCATAAAAATAATCCTCTTTATTCACAAAATCTTCTGCTATAGCGCTATATGAAAGAGCAATATTTCTTCTAGAGCTTCTATCAAAATTCCTACAATCAGGAAATTCTAAAGATTTTTTATATCCTTCAATTGCAATTTTATATGCTTTTTTTCTCTTGTTGTAATACCCTACATTAAAGTAGCTAGTTTTTAATAAACAAGTATCAATAGGAACAACTTTACTTTTAGCTTCTAATCCTATCTGATTATAATAAATAGCTTTATCTAGATCCTGCTTAAATATTTTCTTTGCTAGTTCGTGAGCATCATTACCGAGGAATTTATAATCTTTTTTCTCTTTATGAGAACTTAATAGCTGATCGTATAATTCTAATTTCTCAATATACGCTCCAGGTAAAGAAACTATAGAGTCAAAAGCTTTAGAAACTTCTTGACTATATGTATTAGTGAAACTATATAAAAGCACAAAGAGGAAAATTACTTTTCCTCTTGTAAATATTGTAGTATGATTTGATTTTATATCCTTATTCGATTGGTGTATTAGCATTATTTCCCTTATTTGGGTCTAAGATAACAACATTTGCTGGTTTTAGAAAAGGATCAAATGTCAGCCCATCATATATCGATGGTAATGGCACTTCATCACAACTAGAATAAGTCTCCGTTTCAACACCTCCAGGACCACCATCCTCTTGATCCAAATTATCTAAATCGGTATTAGTTGTTGTAGCGGCTACTACATTTTTAGATTTGTTTTTCCCAAAAGGAAACGTTCTAATTACTTGTATATACCATGTATCTACAAACTGACAATCATCCGTAACTACAAAAACTTCACGGTGCTGTCTTACTTGTTGTAAATAATTTAATCTTTGAGCCATCCCCCAGTCTGGAGGGTATAATACAAAATACTCTTCATATACATACACTAGATTCGGCTCTAAACTTTTTGATTTTACAACAATTTCTTCTTGTTTTTTATTTAGAGTAATTCCATTATCCATTAAAATCTTTTCTGCACTAATTGCATTTTTTGGGAGCTGATCAACCTCCAAAATTTGAGATTCAATAGTAATGTCATCTTCTGTAATGGTTATGGTTTCTCTTTCTTTTGAACAACTAGCTAAAAGTAAAACAAACATAGCCTTTGCTACATATTTGAATATATTTTGATTCATTTTGAAATTTATTTTAATTAAAATCTAACTCAACTTCTTGACATGAGTTATAAACAATTCTCTCTCCTTTTGGTCCATCTTCTTCTTCATCTTCTTCTTCATCTGATACTTCCTCTGTTGTAGCTACAATTATATTTTTATTCTTATCCTTTTCAGGAACGAAAGCATTTTGTGGAAAATACCAGGTATCAACATCATCACATGAATCTTGAACCATAAAAATATGAGGAGTTACAGCTCTCACTCTTGAGAAATAACCAATTCTATCGGCTTGTGTCCATTCAGTTGGAAAAACAACAAAGATTCTTAAGTAACCTGAAAAAGTGACTTCATTATCTTCATCACCTGTATTAATAACACCATCACTTAATCTACGACTTGAATTTTCGAATACTTTTGAATTGGGTACTATACCATTGTTTTTAAGAACATCATCAATATGTACTGCATTTTTAGGCAGGCTATAAATAATGCTTTCAGATTGTTGATTTGAAGTTGAAACTTCCTCAATAAGTTCTCTTTCGTTTGAACAACTTGCTATCATTATTGTAATAATAATTAAGCATAAACTTTTCACTATCTTTTTCATATTAAAGCATTTAATTTAATATCAATATTAAATTTTATTGTTGAGGCTCATTAATACCATCACCAGATCCCGGTCCTGGTCCACTCGGACCATTATTTGAGTCATCTTCAGTATATAACGGTGGTAAAGGTACCTGACTACAATGCGTGTAATATCTTAATCCATTATTATTAGATCCAGATACTTCACCAGGACCTTCATCTGCACCAACATTTGTTTCTTGTGGATCTACATTAGTTGTAGAGGCTACAATTACATTCTTCTTTTTATCCTCTATCCCAAATGGTGGAGTATTTTTTGAAATCTCAACGTACCACGTATCCACAAACTTGCAAATATCAAGTACTGTATAAATATCTTTACCCGTATGAGTTCTTACCGAATTTAAATAATTAAGCTTTTGAGTTTCATTCCAATCATAGGGATATACTACGAAGAATCTTTTGTAATAAATGATCTCTTGTAAGTCGCCACCAAGTCCTGATTGAGTATCAATCTTATTTGATTTTGACTTAGTTTCATATCCATGGTCAGATAAAACCTTATCAGCATGAATTGCATTCTCTGGTAATTCTGTTACAATATTTACGAAACTATCAACATCAATTTGATTATTATCTATTACCTCTTTTTCTTCAGTGCAGTTGACTATAGTCAAAGTCAATAACACTAAAATCATTTTAGCATAAAACTTTTTCATTTTAAAAATTATTTAGGGTTTTATATTATTTAGGTTTTATTGTTGTGGACCGTTTGAATCTCCATTCGGGCCATCATTAGAATTATCTGAACCAGAATTACCTGAATCAGTATCGAAAATTATTCCCGAATAGTCTGATGACAATGGAATTTCATCACAGTTATTGTAGTATCCAAAGCTTTTCAAAATAACCGTATTATCACCAGTTGCTCCTGGGCCATCATCACTTTCCATTGAATCATCAGGGTCTACATTAGTCGCGGACGCTTCAATAACATTTTTTCTCTTATTCTTATCTATTGGATCAGTTGTTAATACCTCTATATACCATGTGTCAACATATTCACAAATATCTACGGCTAAATAAATGTCTCTAACAGTAAAATTTTTGGCTAAATTCAAATAATTTAACCTTTTACTGTAATTCCAATCCGGAGGAAAAACAACAAACATTTTCCTATATGTACCAGTTCCTAAATCTCCTCCATCGCCTAATCTTTGAGATTCTTTCGGTGTATTTTTCGATTTGAAGGAGTTTTGAGCTAAAAATTCTGTTGCTGAAATGACATTTTTTGGGAGTTCTGTTATAATGTCTGATGATGTCTCTGTAGTTATATCTTTTTCGGTTACTACTTCGTTTTCATCGGAACAGCTTATATTTGCTAATAGTAATGCTGTTGTAGCAATTTGTACGATTATTTTTTTCATTTTATTTTGCTTTATATTTATGGAGTTCCCCAACCCATTAAAATGTTAATGTCAAAACTAAAAAAATTAATATAATTTTTTGTTTTTTAATTATATGAGTGATGTCACTATAGATCAACTTAGCGAGTTAGCCAAAGGAAATAGAAAGATTATAAACAATCTTTACATTAACGTATTTCCAAAAATTAAAAGCTATGTAATGAAAAATAACGGCTACAGTGAAGATGCAGAAGATATTTTTCAAAAAGTACTAATTCAAGTTATTGCTAGGTATAAAAACAAACCATTTGAAATAAAAAGCACTTTAGATGGATTTTTATATGTAGCTGCGAGTAATTTATGGAAAAGAGAATTAAATAAAAGAAAAAGAGAAGTAACAAATGATAAAGTTATTGAACTACTAAGTGAAGAGGATGATATAGTAATGGCGTCTTTGGAGCAAGAAAAATGGGAGCTTTTTCAAGAAAAACTGAATGATATTTCAGAGAATTGTAAAGCTCTTTTAAAACTTTTTTTCAAGAAAGTACCTTACAAAGAAATTGTTGTACAACTAGGTTATAAGACTGATAACGTGGTAAGACAGCGTATTTTCAATTGTAAATCACAATTAACAAAGGCCATTCAAAATGATGCAAGGTTTAACGAATTCAATTAAAAAATGGACACTAATTTTTTAGATATTGACAAATATCTTGATGGAGAAATGGACACTAGTGAAGAAAGAGATTTTAAAAATCGACTTCAAAAAGATCCTGATTTATCAAAAGCTTTTGAATTACAAAAAGAAATGAGACAGGTATATAGTGATGATGAATGGAAAACATTAGATCGTGCTGTACTTAATACTGAAAAAGCAAAAGCTTTAAAAACTTATTTAAAAAGTGATGAATTAGCCGCAATCAAAGAGACTATTTCAGAGGTAGTTTCAGAAAATAAAAGTACTTTTTCTAGAAAGAGTTTTATTCAGAAATTAGCAATTGCCGCCTCGATAATATTGATATCCACAATCTCCTATTTTTCAATTAAAGGTAATAACGATTTATTTAGTACAACCATTCAGGGAGAATACGAAAATTTACCATCGTTAGTTAATAGGAGTGAAAATGCTGATGAATTACTAATAAATGGGCAACAATATTTTGAGAGTAAAAATTATAAGCAAGCAGTTATTTCTTTTAGCGAATACCAAAAAATAAATAGTGAAACTAATAGTATAAATTCATTAAGCTACATATATAACGGTTTGTCGTATTTAGCTTTAGATAATTTTTCAAAGGCTATTGAACAATTTTCTCTTTTAGAAAAATCCGAGTCTTTACAAGCCAAAAAGGCCAATTGGTATAAAGTGCTAGTTTATCTTAAACAGGATAATAAAGAACTACTTAAAAGTAGCTTACAAGAAATTACTTCTGATTCTAAGAGTTATAATTACGGTAAAGCTAAATCACTATTATCAGAACTGTAATACTGAAAAGCATAAAAAAAGAGTACTGTTACAGTACTCTTTTTTATTTCTATTAATTTGTAGTTACCGGTTCTGGAACATAAATTAAATCTTCAAATGCTGGTTGCCAATCTACCTCAACATTTCCAATACCGAAATAAACATTTCTAATAATAATTGTTGGTTTAGATTCTGGAACATCTATAGTTACTTTACACTTTAAATCTGAAATTAGTGTGTCTCCAAAAAAAGATCTAACCGCGCTAAATCTTTTAGGAAGAACGGTTTTAGTTCCTACTAAAGTATTTGTAATGTTATCTGGTTGGAATCCTATTTTTTCAGTGAATATAGTATTAGATCCATCTGCTGCTGTAGCTGAAAACTCTAAACTAACTTCTCCATCTGGTACCGTTTTGCCCACAACAATAAAATCTGCCGCCATATAATAATGTGTACCTCCTGCAATTTGTCCGTTATCATTTTCTCTTGATTTCTGAGTAGGTAACACACAAGTAAAAGTTTGTTGATCTACACCTGCATCTGTATCACTTTTTAGTACATAGTTTCTTGTAGGAACTTTTACGATTGGTTTATTATTAATAAAATTTGGTTGTGAACTATCAGATTGATTCCAATCAGATTGTTGATTTCCTAAACCAACTTCTCCATTAGCGTTGATAATAAAAGTTCTATTCGCATCACCTGTTGGTTGCTGTGCATCGATAAAGCTATCGATTAAGTCTTCATAATTTTGTTGTGTTGGTTTATCTCCTGATTGAAAATACGTTTTTAACTCTGTTTTACTTTTTTTCATAATACTAATTTTTAAATTGTTTCTTTTTTATATTAATTGTTTACTTGCATTTTTCACCTGCAATTATTCTCGTTTTTACTTTTTCTTTTTTATTTAAATTTCACCTTCATGAAAACCGTTAATAAAATCCTCAAAAGATTCTGCTAGCAATTCAGGTTCCCATTCAGAATAAGCTACATAAATACCTCCAGATTTTTCTTCTTTCAAACTCATGAATATAGTTCCGCTAGTAGTTCTAGCAAAAGGAATTTCACCTTCATTTAAAACATGTTCTAATGATTTAATAGATTTTTCTATTGTTTGAGTACCATTTTTCAATGATAAAAAAGAATCAATAGGAACATTAAAGTTTCCAAAATAAATATCTAAAGCTGGAAATCCTCCATTATATTTTAAAAGATGGTTTTTATAAGATTCAGGTAATAATACTTTATATTCCGATTCAAAGTTATTTAAATCTTCTAGTGTAATTGCTTCTTTAGAATTTTCAAATTCCATTAATGACTTTTTCTTTTTAAACTAGTTTTACTAAAAATATGTTTCTGGATTAGCTTTAAACAATCCGTTAATGAAATCGGTAAATGAATTTGCAATTTTCTCAAGAATTACATCTTCATAGTAAATTGAAATACTACCGTAATCAGACTGATTTAATGAAATACAAATACTTCCACCTCTTATGGAACCTATTTCAATTTGATTACTTGGCAATACATTCCTCATCATTAAGTAATACTCCATTGCCGAATCTCCATATTTTATTGGGTGTAAATAATCTACTTTTATAACTTTTTCAGGGTGTTTAAAACAAACATAATCTCCTTCAGGATATCCCCCATTATAAGTTAACATATGACTTTTATAATCATCTGGAAATTTCAAGCCTTCTAATAAAGCTTCAAATTGGTTAAACTCTTCAATGGTTATTGTTTTTTCATCTATTTTAAAATTCATATCTAAACAAAGGAATATTCTATATCCATTTCGTAATTTGATGGTTTATTCCATTCATTTTTTAACATTAAAATAAGTGCATCTACAATTTTTATGACTTCTAATGTTTTAATAGGTTTAGGCCACTTAGATGCTACATCTTCTTTTTTATTTTCATAACTGTTCAATTCCCTTACTGAAATGAATTCTTCCTTGGAGTTTAACAATTTTTTTGTTTCCTCTAAAACAAATATCATTTCAGATTCTTGATCCTTATCTTTAAGAAAGCTTTGCCAAGTTAAAGTTAACATTCCTTTTGCTAAACCTGTAATATTAAAATTTATATCATCTTCTAACTCTTCACGAATACTTATTTTCTCATTAATATTGTTTAAAGCCTGTAAAATATACTCATAGGTTAGCTCCATATAAATTTCAGCTATCCAAAATCCCTTATCTCTATTATAATCTATAAATGTAGTTGCCATTATTCATAATAAAACTCTATCTATATTTAGCATTCTTCTAAATACAATCATCTACCATTTTCCTTTAAAAAATCTCTGAAAGATTTCATAAAATTTAAAAACTTCGCTGTAGACCATCTAAAATCATCTTCCGTGGATTCCGTTCTCCAATCAAAAAACAAAACATATTCGTTATCTATGGAGATCCTTAACTCACTTCCTTCAACTATATAATCAAAAAAATCTTCTCCCTCTAATACCTTTGTTTTATTAATAATCTTGTTTACTTCAGATACTGTCCAACCATCCCAAGCTATTTCTAACAATGACTTTTCATCATCCTTTAACGAATCATAATCAACCCCAAAAAAATTATTTATTCCTTCCTGATTATAAGGGTTCATTGTAAATTTAAATTCCATTAATTAATGTTTCCTTTTGCTTTTTTCACTAAAAATAAGAGTCTGGGTCAGCCTCAAACAATCCGTTAATAAACTCAGTAAATGAACTTGCTATTTTTTCAGGAATTACATCTTCATAGGATATATACACCGAACCATAATCTAATTCGCTTAATGAAAGACTTATCCTTCCTCCTGAAATAATACCTATTGATATATGGTTTTTAGGAAGAACCTTTCTCATAAACAAATAATATTCCATTGTATCACTTCCATACTTTATAGGGTGAAAATATTCTAATTCAATTATTCTATTTGGATTCCTAAAACACACATAATCTCCATCTGGATAACCTCCATTATAAGTTAACATATGACTTTTATAATCATCTGGCAATTTCAAGCCTTCTAACAAAACTTCAAATTCGTTAAACTCTTCAATGGTTATTGTTTTTTCATCTATTTTAAAATTCATTTACTTTATATTGAATTTTAAATATCAGCTTCTTGTTCTTCTATATTATCTATAAAAGCACCAAAAGAATTAGCCACTTTAAAAGGTAAGCTATCTGAAAAATAAACATAAACTTCTCCATAGTTTTCTTCTTTATATCCTAAGGCTAAATACCCACCTACAATAACTCCAATAGGTAATAATTTTGGATACAAAAAACTATGTTTATTATTATAATAATCTTCAATATTACTTACTCCGTGTTTTAATGTATAAAAACCACTTAAAAAAAAATCTTGATTATTATAATTGATAATATAATCTTTATCATGAGGAACTTTTCCTCCATTAAACTTTAGCATATGCTCCTTATAATCAGAAGGTAATCTTGCTCCTATTAATTTTTCTAATTCTTCCAATTCAATCGTACTAATATTATCGTAATAATTATTAAATTCCTTCATTATACTTTTTCCTTTAAATCATTCAACTCTTCTCTAGAATTAAATTTTGCTATCCATAAGGAAGTTTTTCCTTCCATTTTAAATTACTTTTTTCAAAGTTTACTAATCTTCTTTCTTTTCCCATGGAAAACTTGTTGAGGTATCATCTGTTAGCAAACCAAATTCTTCATTTTCCATAAAAGCTTTAAAGTTTAATAAATGCCTATATATTTCATCTTTTTTAAACTTAATTTTTCTAACGCTTGGTGCATCTTGCATTATATATACAAAATTATAATTTGGATTATCATTAGCCCATACAAGACTTTCATATATATCTTTTCTCTTTTTTAAATTATAACCTCTTTTGATATATTCAGATAAATTTATATCGAAAACGATGTCATTTATACTTGAAACATTATATAACGGCCACATAGGTATCATAAGTAGTCTCTTATTTTCTTTTTTCATTATATCATTCTAAAACAATTTAAAAGACTAACCTGGTTGATAAAAAAACCTCTACCACAGAAATATAAATACCTGAAATACAATATATTAAAAACACCATTGTTATTTATTCTTTTTTATCTTTCATGAAGAACTCAACTCCCTGTTAATGCTTCTTTAGCTTCTTGAACCTCATCTTTAAAACCATTAATATCTGGTGAAAATTTCTCAAGTAAACCTTCTAAACACTCCACTAATTCTTTGCTTTGTAATTCATAAGATATTTTTTCAAACCTAGAACAAATCCATTCTATTGATAATAAATCTAAACCATTTATTATTTCTATAGTAGAATCAGAGTCTTTCAACAAAAGAAATTCAATCTCATCAAGAAGAACATCAATCTTTGGATCATTAACATGAGAATTCTCCATATATTGAGTGTCTTTTCTAATTTTTTCTATTAAGTTATTCATATTATATAATTTTTAAAATGGGTTCTGTTCAAAATCTTTTGAATTTAATTTTGGTTGAATCGCATTATCTGGGAAAATTGTTGCTGGCTTTCCTTTAGTCTTTAATACTCCAACTCTAACACCTTCATATATATCAAATAATGGTGGAGGTCCGTCTTGTAATTCTATAAAATCTTCAAGATTATTCCTTACAACATGTTCGAAAGCTTCAATAATTTTAGCTTTATCCCAGTTTATTGGGAACCATGATTGTCCTGTATTATTTCTACCTTCGATTAATCTTTTAACTTTTTTATCATGCTTCTCAACACCACCTATTCTTACTCCATTTTCAAAAGTATGTTCTATCTTATACTTTCTCCCTATACTATCTAAGAAATCTATGTTATCCTGTCCATGTCCTCCAACTTTCATTTTTCCTGGCAATAAACTTTTCTTAGGATTTGCTGGTAACGAAAATTCTCCTTCATTAGCATGTTTAACTACATCGTCTGTGATTTCAAGTAATATTCTTTTTATATTTTGAATTTCATCCAAATACTTCTTAACAAAATCGTCAGATTTATCTTTAAGTTTTAAAAGAATATCTTTTAAAAACTCTTCAGCTTGTTTTTTGGTTAAACCTTCTTCAATATTCTTACCATTATAGAAAAAAGCATAAACTCCTTCTTCATTTTCCAGCATGGCAACACCAATTCTTTTTAGTTTATTCCAAACATTGGTTCTAACAGCATTAAAAAATGCTTTACCTAAAACTGAAATTGGGTCAACAAATGTATAAGCAACTTTACCTACTAATATAACTTTTGCTTGTAAACCAGCAATAAACTCATTTATCCAAGTTTTTAAGGTATCTATATGCTTACCAATATTCTTAGAAAACTCAACAAGAGTGTCAACTAGTTTTACAAATGTATCAATACCAAAGTTTACAGTTTTTCTTACTCTACTTACTGTACTGTTTAATAAATCCTTATATGATTTTAATACAAGTTTTAAGGCCTTTGCAACATTTGCCGTACCTCCTGTAGCCATAAAAGTTACTACTTCTGAAGCTATAAAACCAACAATTGCTCCTAAATGATAACCAATTGCCCCTGGATCAATTTTAATATTAGCAATACTATTAGCTGCGCTTACTACAGCTGCATAAGCTAACCTTGGTAAGCTAGCTAAAAAACCAGTAAATTTAAACAGGTTTTCTAAAGTAAAAGCATTGTTGAAAGCATCTATCAATCCTTCAAAACTTTCTGCCAATAAACTAAAATAAGTACCTGGTGATTCAAAGAACTTAGTACTACCTTGTATTACTGCATTTAATACATCAAATAGTAATGCCAAGATATCAAAAACAGATTTTATAAAATCTATAATACTGTTAATTAGTCCAACTATTAAACCATTGATGAAGTAATATAAATCTATCCAATTATCTAAAACAGCTTCAAAGAAATCTTTTAATATTCCAGGAATACCTTCAAGAACTTGTATTACTTTATCTAAGTTAAAAGGAACTATTTTTCTTATCAGTTCATTTTCTAAAATTGTTTTTACTGCATTAGTCGCTTTAACACTTAAAGGTTCTATATAAGTTTTGAATATTGATTTAGCAAAAGCTTCAATATTAATCCCATCGTCACTATCTATTTTAGGTAATAAAGAAGTAAATTTTGCATTCTCCTTGTCATTATCAAGCGTTTTCCAATACTGTTCACCTAACTTTAATGTATTTATTTCTTCACTAATCGTTTTAAAAGTGCCTGAGACAGCCGAAAATACTTCGTTTGATCCCCAGCGTAATACTCTACCTCCTATTGACAATAATTCGGTGGGTGTTATAAAGTAAAAAATACTAGTCTCATCTTTTAACTCCTCTCGAATCATTGTAGAAAGGTCATTAGTCTCTAAACTAACACCATAAGCCCTAGCTACTTGTGATATAGAAATTCTATCTACCTCTGGTAACGTTTTTACGTTCTTACCTTTCTTAATTCTAAATACAGTTCCAAACGCATTTGTTCCACCAGCCGATTCAACAAAAATTACTACCTGATGCGCATTTATATCTGCAACACTTTGGTAAGCTCTTTCTAACTTTGCTCCGTTATCACTAACAAATAAAGTTACAAATGCATCAAATTCTACACTTTGTTCAGGACGTGGTTTAGGAGAAGGGTTAGCTTGAATTATAATTTCATCCAAATCTAAACTACCATCTATTTTAATGTAGTATTTATCATTTATTTTATAATAAGGTACAGGTTCATTAGAAAAGTCAGCAATGTATTCATTAACAAATGCTAATACTTCTTCCGTAGGAATTGACTCTAACGGTTCACTAATTACTCCAGTAGGTCCATTGTTTTCAAGAAAAAAATCACCGTACTCTCCTGATAATCTACTATTAAAATGAATGAACCATCTATCTGGACTTTTAAAACCTTCCTCTATTTCAATATAAATATTCTCACTAGGTGGTTTTGTTTCTTGTATTTTATCCTGTAAAACATCTGAAAACACTACCAAATTTTCAAAATTGGTTTTATGCTTAAAATGTTTTACACCATATTCATATGCGTACATAGCTTTCTTTTAATTCCAATTCATAACAGCTTACCCTAGAGCTCTTCTTTTCAGAAGAGCCCAGTTTTACTGGGTAAGTTTTTTTATTTTAAACTATTGTGTTTGTTTCTCCAACAATGTCAAAATCAATTCCATCTTGCGTTGAAGTTGTAGATGTATCTCCTAGTTTTACATTAGAAGCTAAGAAGGTATTTCCTTCATTACATTCTGTACTACATGGTAATCCGTCTTCGTTTAGAACAACAGAACTTGCTTGTAAAACAGTTAAGGAAGTAGGCACTCTTGTTTCCCAAGGTTTACCTTCTACTTCACCAATCGTGCTTTTTAACTCTTCTGCAATAGAAAGATATAAATCGTCATTAATATCTGTTACTAAGCTTTCTCCGTTCCAAATTTCACCAGTTTCCATGAACCAGTTTACTGCATGTTCAAATCCTGGACGAACTGGCACTACAGCTCTTGCCATTCCACTCTGTAAAAAGGCTTTAAATATTGGATCTTTACCGTCTAAATAATCAAAGCTCTCTGCCCAGCTAGAACTAGCTTTGTAGAAATATGGATAAAAAGTATAAGCCATAATTTCCCAATCGAATGCTTGTTCAAAAAACTTAACTACAGAAGCATGTTGCTCTAAAGATTTTCTATCTTCAATTTTTGTTGCATCTGTTCCATAATGACTTTCACTTACTGATAAATCCTCAAAAGGTGAAGTCATTAATTCGATAGCCGTACGTTTAATCTCACGTTTTTCGATACCTCTATTTAATTGAGAACTAAACTCTCTCTGCTTTTCTTCTCCAGTTTCATCAACATCTTGGTTCTGGAAATCATTATATTCACTTACACGTTCATTATAAGCTTCCATAATGGCATTAAATGTTTCTGTTTGCCATTGCTTTTTCCCTTCTTCAGAAAGTTCAAAATCAAGTGCAAAACTTACATTGCACTCTTGCTCCATATCATATGCCATTGCAGCAACAGAGATTTTATCAGAGTAACTAAAGTCAAAATTATGATACTCTACATCATTTTTTTTCACATTTCCTCCGTTAGCATTAGTTACATCAGCTACACATAAATGTTCTTTTGAAATGTTTCCAACTGTTGCTATAATTTTTGGCCACTCTCTACCTGATAAGTGATACATCATTTGTCCTGTTGACTGTGCTTTTTTACAAACAAAACCTTGTGGAATTTCTATTTCATCTGCCATAGAAGCATATTTTTGACTATCACGAGTTCCAGTTATTGAAATTTTATAACTTTTACTTATCGAATAATCTTCAGGATATGCATTAACTTCAGCGTTATAATAAGATGCAATTTTTTGATAGTTAGCCTTTGTCAACTGACTAGGTTCAGAAAGCCCTCCTGTCAATCCAAAAGCTTCAATTTTCTTTGGATTTACAGGCATTTTTGGAGAAATTAACTTGTTCGTATTTTCCTCATCAAAATTTAAATACTTATCAATATAGAACTTAGCTGGTTCTGGTATGGCAAATTCATACATTAATCGCTTACCATAGTTTACTAAGGTATTTTTATAAATAACATCTACCCAACGATATACTCCAGTAACATGCTCGTCTCCTTTTCTATTGTCAAAACCATGTGTGTTGTTTTCTTCAAATTCCTTTAAAATTCGAGACGTTCTTTTGGTACTGATTTTTTCAACTACACGTTCTAAAGCTCGCTCTGTAACTTCCTGTGCGTAATTTCTTGCTTGTAAATTAGAATTTGAAACTGCACTACTTGAGGTATTTGCTACATTAGTTCCAGCACTATAACTACCGTTACCAAGAGGAAAACTTCCAGTGACACTTGCACTGGCTCCAACACTTGTTGAATTATCTTGATCTACTATTGAAGAAGCCTCTGTTTGCAACTCATTACGCTCCGTAGTTGTTGTATCTGTTAAGTTTTCAACTTCTCTTTCTGAAGATCTTTCTGAAGTTACTTCAGACACTCTTAAATTACGAGTAGCACGTTCTTTATATTCACGAGCCATTACATTTTCAATATGAGAAACTTCACCAGGCACATAACAACATACTTCTTGTTCTACTCTTCTAAAATCAGCAATTCCTAATTGCGATACTCCGTATATATTGGTATCCTTCCCTTCAGAACTATCAACATCGCCTCCACTAGTATCTCCTGAGGTATCACCCGTAGAATCCGTAGCAGTTTTAAACTCGTAAATACCTCCTATTTGCCTCGACTCTAAAAAACCTACATCACTATATACAGTAATATCGCGTTCATTATCGAATGAAATAATTTGTTCATTATTTAAAGTCAGTTCACCTTTTAGCTTATAGGTAGTTTCGCTAAGTGCAATTCCTTCTGGAAATAATTTTACATAAAGTAAGGTATTTCCAGTATCTCTATTGATAGTACCAAATGTAGTTCCAGCAAAAGCAACATCTCCTCCTACACTATTTGTTAATTCGTAATTAGCGGCAGTTACATATAAACTTTTCGCATTTGGAATTGTAAACCACATCATGATAAACTCTTGTCCTCTTTGTATAGAGTTTACATAACCACCATAACTTCGTAATAATTCTGTACTTGTATTTGGTAAACTTATTGTTTCACCTCCAATAGTTGCAGTTTGTGAAGTATTTGGTGTACTATCAGAAATTACTTGCAATTGGTTGTTGATATTCTGTTGTAACACCGTAGAAACTTCCGAAAATGTATCATAGATTTCAAACTCCGAAGAGTTGATTAACTCTTGAGTTTCAATGGATAACTGTGCATATGACTTGTTTTGAGGATCTAATGATTTTCCTGCTGTTTCATCATCTACTCTGATAAACTCGTCTGATTTCGTATAATTTACTTGAAGCCCTTCCAAAGCTGGATACGTTTCTATTTGCGTAGTTTCTCCAGTTTCAGGATCTGTAATCGTTACAAGAGTTGGATCTCCTGAAGTAATTGTAGCCACTTGCTGTTCATATGCAGCAACCGCTTCTTGGTATGCTTTTTCTTCTTCTTTTTTATAAACAACTTCTGCTCTTTTAATTTCTTTTAACGCATTTTCATACGTTGAAATTTTTTCTTGTGCTCTTTCTACTGTATTAACCTTACGTATATATTCAGTTGTACTAGATGAAGCTACTGAATTAGTGGTAGTATTATTTATATCTTTTTTAGTATATAATACTTCCTTTGGAATTACAACACTAGCATTTGCAATAATTGATAAAGTATCTGAATCAAACGTAATACCTGTAGTTGGCTGCCCAATTACGGCAACAGGCACTGTATTGGTATGCTTTAAAAAATGATTTGCAATTAGCATTTGAATTAATGCTTCTCGTACACTTGTAGATTTCTTATTAATTGTTTGATAAAATAAATTATTCCATACTACTATTTCTTCTTCAGTAGTTAAAATAATATCAGAAACTGGTGGGAAAGCTTCAGCATAATTGCTTCTTATGATTGTATCTAAATTACTAGCTACTAATTCTTGAGATAAATTGTATTTATTTCTTAATAACCATTTTGAAAACTGATACAATACCCCGTAAGAACCAAATAAAGGTGTTCCTTTTTCTTTTAATTGATATGTACTTTCTATTGGTGTAAATGTATCTTCGGTATAAGCTCCTTTCAATGCATTTACTTTTTCTTCTTCTGTAGTAACACTTCTTGCAGCAACATGAGCCTTACTATCATCCTCTCTACCTTCTGGATACGTAACGAAATATAGATTTTTTTTACTATCATCAGCTAATTGCGGTGAGCGTAATGTTACGAATCTAAATAGATTAGACTTAATCGGTTTTTTTTCCATATGATAACTTTTTTAATTGTTTTTACAGCGTTGTTTTTAAAATTACGCACAGCACAAAACACTTATAACAAAAAATCGTTATAACTGGTAATATTCGAAATTTTAATAGTGTGGTGTTCTATAGCAATTTTTAAACAACACTTTAATTAGTTGAGTAGAATACTCTTTTTCTCGCGAAGCCAAATTACAAAAAAATCATTTCCTAAATGTTAAAAGTAGGACTTAACGAAGTGTTAAAAAATATAAGAAACTGAAAGTCAGAATTTAAAAATCATAAAATTTGATTACACCGCATTTTTTAAACTCTCTATCTGATTCAGTATACGTTGAGCTTCATTATATTTAATGGAGCTTTCTTTTTGGTTTATTGATAATAAACGCTCTCTTTCTTCCATCAATCTATTATACTGATCACGTAATTTATCCTCAACTGATTTCTTTTTAAAAAAAGTAAACATGATCTTTGTTTTAGTTAGTATTATGACGATTTCTTCAGGAAAAACAAGTTTGTTTAACCTATTTCAAATATAAGTTAAACAAAAATTAAAAACAAACTGATTTTCAAAAAGTTATAGAATTATTAACCTATGTAAATATTTAAACTAAAAACTCAAACAAATTAGGTTTATCATTTAAGTACTCTCCAAAAAAGTTTAAACTTTTCATTCGTTCAATAAGTGGTGCTAAATCTTCACTTTTAACTAGTTCAATACCTACAACAGCCGGACCATTTTCTCGTGTAGTTTTTTTAGAGTATTCGAAAAACGTAATATCATCATGTTCTCCGAGTACGTTCATAACAAATTCTTTCAGGGCTCCTGCTCTTTGAGGGAATCTTATAATGAAATAATGTTTTAAGCCATTATAAAGTAATGCTCGCTCTTTTATTTCTGCAGTTCTTGTGATATCGTTATTACTACCACTTACAACGCAAACCACATTTTTTCCTTCAATTTCCTCTTTGTAAAAATCAAGTGCACTTACAGTTAAAGCTCCTGCAGGTTCAACAACAATAGCTTCTTTATTATACATCTCCAGAATCGTTTGACAAACTTTACCTTCTGGAACGGTTATCATTTTTTCTAAATTCTCTAAACAAATTTTATGCGTAAGTTCTCCTACCTTTTGAACAGCTGCGCCGTCCACAAACTTGTCTATAGAAGGTAATTTTACAGCTTCTGATTTTTCAATTGCTAATTGCATGGATGGAGCTCCAGATGGTTCAACTCCAATAATTTTGGTTTGAGGTGATATATATTTAAAAACTGAAGACAATCCCGAAGCTAATCCTCCTCCACCAACTGGAACAAAAACATAATCAATAATATCATCCGATTGTTCTAATATTTCTAAACCAACCGTAGCTTGACCTTCGATTACTTTTTCATCATCAAAAGGATGAACAAAAGTTTTATTTTCTAATTCAGCATTTTGTATTGCCTCATTATAGGAATCATCAAAAGTGTCTCCAACTAATTTGATGGTAACATAATCAGCACCAAATATTTTTACTTGTTCAACTTTCTGTTTTGGCGTTGGAGCTGGCATAAAAATAGTTCCGAAGATTTTCTTTTTATTACATGCCAAAGCCACCCCTTGCGCATGATTCCCAGCACTAGCACAAACAATTCCTTTTTCTAATTCTTGACTTGATAAGGAGCTAATTTTATTAAAAGCACCTCTAATTTTGTAAGATCTTACTTGTTGTAAATCTTCTCTTTTTAAAAGAACATTTGCGTTGTATTTATTTGATAAATTAAAATTTTGCTGCAAAGGAGTTACTACCGCAACATTTTTCAATGTAACGGCAGCTTCCTTTATTGCTTTTAATTCTGGAAAATATATTTTACTTACAACTGATTCCATTGTTTATGATAAGACTAGTTCCTCCTCTACTTTCTCTTCTTTTATCGCTTTCATAGAAGTCATAGCTTCTCTTAATCGCTCTCCTACCTTTTCTATTGGATGATTTCTAATGGCTTTATTTACTTTAATCAATTGTGCATTATCTACATGGTTTGAACTTGAAAACTCTTTTCCGACTAAATCTGTAGTCACCGTTTTCATAAAATCAGTTAGTAATGGCTTAGCCGCATGATCGAATAAATAACATCCATATTCCGCAGTATCAGAGATGATTCTATTCATTTCATATAACTTCTTTCTTGCAACTGTATTAGCAATTAATGGTAGTTCATGTAAAGACTCGTAATACGCTGATTCTTCAATAATTCCTGAAGCAACCATAGTTTCAAAAGCCAACTCTACTCCAGATTTTACAAAAGCAACTAATAGCGTTCCTTTGTCGAAATATTCTTGTTCTGAAACTCCAACTTCTGTAGCTTCTGTTTTTTCAAAACCAGTTTCTGCTGTAGCTGCTCTCCAAGACAATAAATCTTTATCATCTTTCGCCCAATCTTCCATCATTGTAGATGAAAAATGACCAGACATAATATCAGACATATGTTTGTCAAATAATGGTTGAAGAATTTCTTTTAATTCTTCAGATAATTGATATGCTTTAAGTTTGGCTGGATTCGAAAGACGATCCATCATATTTGTTATTCCTCCATGTTTTAAAGCTTCGGTTATCGTTTCCCAACCGTATTGAACCAATTTACTTGCAAAATGAGGTTCTACACCTTCTTCTACCATTTTGTCAAAACATAAAATTGAAGCTGTTTGTAATACTCCACAGAGTATTGTTTGTTCACCCATTAAATCAGATTTTACCTCAGCCACAAAAGATGATTCTAAAACTCCAGCTCGATGTCCACCTGTTGCGAAAGCATATGCTTTTGCTTGTGCTAAACCTTTTGATTCAGGATCATTAGCTGGATGAACTGCAATTAATGTTGGAACTCCAAATCCTCTTTTATATTCTTCTCTAACTTCACTCCCAGGACATTTAGGTGCAACCATAATTACTGTTAAATCCTTACGAACTTGAGTTCCTTCTTCAACAATATTAAATCCATGAGAATATGATAATGTCGCTCCTTCTTTCATTAATGGCATCACAGCTTTTACAACATTACTATGTTGCTTATCCGGAGTTAAATTACATACCAAATCCGCATTTGGAATTAACTCTTCATAAGTGCCTACAACAAAATTATTATCTGTTGCATTTTTATACGACTGACGTTGTTCTTTAATTGCAGATGGTCTTAAAGCATAAGATACATCTAAACCAGAATCTCTCATGTTCAATCCTTGGTTCAAACCTTGTGCACCACAACCTACAATAACAACTTTCTTACCTTTTAATGCCTCAATTCCTTCAGAAAACTCTTCAGATTCCATGAATCTACATTTTCCTAATTGTTCTATTTTTTCTCTTAATGATAACTGGTTAAAATAATTTCCCATGATGTTATTTTTTTCTACTTAGTGTTTGTTTATTTTTTGATTGATTCTAATAATTCCGATACTGGCATTTCTTCTTTAGTGATTGCGATACGACCAGATCGAACGAATTGCATTATTCCGTGTTTATCTAACAAATGATATAGCTCTTCAACTTCTTCTTTTGTACCCGATTTCTCTAATACGAAAAAGTCTTTATTTATATTGATTACTCTAGACTTACTTCCATTAATAACCTTTTGAATTTCATCGTTCTCAGTAAGTAAATCTGTGCTTAATTTGAAAAGACATGATTCCTGATAAACTGTATCTTCATCAGTGTGATAATAAGCTTTGATTACTTCAATCTGTTTTTCTAACTGACCCAATATTTTTTTAATCTGATCTTCAGTTACTCGAACTAAAATTGTAATTCTTGAAACACTTTTAATTTCAGATTTTGAGACATTGACACTTTCAATATTGATATGTCTTCTTTGAAATATTGCTGAAATTCTATTTAAAACTCCGATGTTGTTTTCAGTATATATGGATACTGTAAATGTTTTTTTGTCGCTCATAACCTTTAGCTTAATCTAACTTCTGAAACTGATGATCCTGTTGGAATCATTGGAAATACATTATCTTCTTTCTCTACACATACTTCTAAAAAGTATGCATCTTCAGACTGCATCATTTCTGAAACAGCACTTGCCAATTCCTCTCTTTTCGTAACTCGAGTTGCAGGAATATGATATCCTTTCGCGATAGCTACAAAATCAGGATTCGTCATTGTAGTTGACGCATAACGTTTATCAAAAAACAACTGTTGCCATTGACGTACCATTCCTAAGAATTCATTGTTAAGAACTACAATTTTCACCGCTGCTTTAGTTTGTAAAATGGTTCCTAATTCCTGAATAGTCATTTGATAACCTCCATCTCCAATTATTGCAACAACTTCTCTTTCTGGAGTTCCCATTTTTGCTCCAATGGCAGCTGGTAATGCAAACCCCATGGTTCCTAATCCACCAGAAGTTATATTACTTTTTGATTGATTAAAATCTGCATACCTGCATGCAATCATTTGATGTTGCCCTACATCTGAAACTATAATTGCATTTCCTTTAGAAGCCGTATTGATTTCTCTCATTACTTCTCCCATTGTTAATCCTTCCTTGGTTGGGTACAAATCATTTTTAATGACTTTATCAAACTCAATTGCGTCGTGATTTCTAAACTCTTGAAGCCAGTCTTTATGATCTTTATTTGCTAACAAAGGAAGTACTGCTTGTAAACTTTCTTTAGCATCTCCAAGCACGGCAACATCCGCTTTAACGTTTTTATCTATTTCAGCTGGATCAATTTCAAAATGAACAACCTTGGCCTGTTTTGCATAACGATTTAAATCTCCTGTTACACGATCGTCAAAGCGCATTCCTACTGCGATTAATACATCACATTCATTTGTAAGTTTATTTGGACCATAATTTCCATGCATTCCTACCATTCCTACATTCAGTTCATGCGATGTAGGTAACGCTGATGCTCCTAAAATTGTCCACGCAGAAGGTAATCCTGCTTTTTCTATAAATGCTTTAAACTCTTCTTCTGCTTTTCCTAGAATTACTCCTTGTCCCCAAACTACAAAAGGCTTTTTAGCATTATTAATAAGATCTGCTGCTTTTTGTACTGATTCTAATTCTAACTTAGGAACAGCTTTATAGCTTCTAACAGAAGTACATTGCTCATAAGAAAATTCGAATTCTTCGAATTGCGCATTTTTTGTAATATCGATTAATACTGGTCCTGGTCTTCCAGAACGAGCGATATAAAATGCTTTTGCAAATACTTCAGGAATTTCTGAAGCTTTTGTAATTTGATAATTCCATTTTGTTACTGGTGTAGATATACCTACGATATCTGTTTCTTGAAACGCATCAGTTCCTAGTAAATGCTCGGCAACCTGACCTGTAATACAAACCATAGGAGTAGAATCTATTTGCGCATCTGCAATACCTGTAATTAAATTCGTAGCTCCCGGTCCAGATGTAGCAATAGCCACTCCTACTTTTCCTGTTGCTCTGGCATAACCCTGAGCAGCATGAGTTGCACCTTGTTCATGACGTGTTAACACATGATGTAATTCTTCTTGATACTTAAATAATTCATCATAAACAGGCATAATTGCACCTCCTGGATAACCATATAACAAATCGACTCCTTCTGCCAACAAACATTTAATGACCGCTTCAGCACCCGAAATAGTCACATTAGTTTTTACACCTTTAGCTGTACTTGTTTTTGCTTTCGTTTCCATGTTGTTGTGATTTAAAATTCATCGGTTACACATCCATTAGATGCCGATGCTACTGTTCTTGCATATTTATATAATACTCCTCTTTTTACTTTTAATGGAGGAGCTTTCCATTCTTTCTTTCTTTGAGCTAATTCTTCATCTGAAACCTCAAGATTAATTGTATTGGTTTGCGCATTAATAGAAATAATATCTCCATCTTTAACTAATGCTAATACTCCTCCTTCTTGAGCTTCTGGTGTAATATGACCAACTACAAAACCATGTGTTCCTCCAGAAAATCTACCATCTGTAATTAATGCTACTTCTTTTCCTAAACCAGCTCCCATTATTGCAGCTGTGGGTTTTAACATTTCTGGCATTCCAGGTCCTCCTTTTGGTCCTTCATAACGGATTACAACAACGTCTCCTTTTTCTACTTCTCCATTTTTAATTCCGTCGTTAGCTGCATATTCACCTTCAAAAACCTTTGCTTTTCCTGAGAAATACAATCCTTCTTTACCTGTAATTTTTGCTACAGAACCATCTTTTGCAAGGTTTCCATAAAGCATTCTTAAATGTCCTGTTTCTTTTATAGGATTATGTACAGGTTTAATAACTTCTTGTCCGTCTGTTAAACTCGGAACCTCCGCCAAATTCTCAGCTAATGTTTTTCCTGTAACCGTTAAACAATCTCCATGAACCAATCCTTTCTCTAAAAGATATTTCAAAACAGCAGGCGTTCCACCTACTTTATGAACATCTTCCATTAAATATTTTCCACTAGGTTTTAAATCGGCTAAAAATGGAGTTTCATCTGAAATACGTTGAAAATCTTCAAGAGTAAATTGTACATCAGCAGCTTTTGCAATAGCTAAAAAATGTAATACCGCATTTGTAGAACCTCCCATTACAGTGACTAAACGAACTGCATTTTCTAGAGATTTCTTCGTAACAATATCAGATGGCTTAATATCCTTTTCTAATAACACTCGTAAAGCTTCACCTGCTTTTACTGATTCATTTTCCTTATCATCACTAATCGCTGGATTCGAAGAATTATAAGGTAAACTCATTCCTAAAGCTTCAATTGCAGAAGCCATTGTATTCGCAGTATACATTCCTCCACAAGCTCCTGCTCCTGGGCAAGCTTTTTCAATAACACTTTGATATTGTTGTTGTGTAATTGTACCCGCAACTTTACTTCCCCATGCTTCAAAAGCTGAAACAACATCTAACTTTTGACCTTCATGACATCCAGAAGCAATTGTTCCTCCATACACAAGAACCGAAGGTCTATTTAGTCTTAGCATTGCCATTAAAGCACCTGGCATGTTTTTATCGCAACCCACTACAGTAACCAAACCGTCATAAGACATGGCTTGAACTACAGTTTCCATAGAATCTGCAATTACATCTCTAGATGGTAACGAATAGCGCATACCAGGTGTTCCCATTGAAATTCCATCTGAAACTCCAATGGTATTAAATATTAATCCAACTAAATTGACATTTTCGGTTCCCTTTTTCACCAATTTTGCCAAGTCGTTTAAATGCATGTTACAAGGATTTCCTTCGTATCCTGTACTTGCGATTCCAACAAATGGCTTTTGTAAATCTTCTTTTGATAATCCAATTGCATGCAACATTGCCTGTGCTGCAGGTTGTGTATCATCTTGTGTTACTCGTTTACTAAACTTATTCAGTTCCATTTTATAATGCGTTTTCTTTAACTCTTTGTCCTAAAACTTCTGCTTTGTATAATTTCATCAATTCAAATCCATGAGTTTCTTCCCATTTCATTGGAAATTCATACTCATCTAATGATTGTAAACCAACTACTTCCGCTGCTGTACCAGTAAAGAAACAAGCATCGGCTGATTTTAATTCTTCAAGAGTGAAAAACTTCTCCTCAACCGAAATTCCTTCTTCTTGACAGATCTCTATTATAGTTGCTCTTGTAATACCAGCCATGATATGACCTCTTGGCGGTGTATACAACTTCCCATCTTTTTGCATGAAAATGTTAGCACCAGAACATTCAGCGACATTACCATTCATATCTAATAACAATGCTTCATCGTAACCTTCGCTTTTTGCCTCATTAGTAGACAAAATTGAGTTTATATAATGACCTGTTACTTTAGCTTCTACAAAACAAGATTTTGGATTTGGTCTTTGAAACTTTGAAGTTTTCACTTTCAATAATTTATCTCCCATGTACTTTCCCCATTCCCAACATTGAATGACCACATTTGTTTCCTGAGAAGTAAGCAAACTCATATTTGCTCCTGTTGTAATTAATGGACGGATGTAAGCATCTTCCAAGTTATTTAACTCCAATAATTTGTAAGTAATTTCTGTTAACTCTTCTTCAGAATACTCAAGATTAATATTCATTACCTCTGCTCCGAATTTTAATCGTTTATAGTGATCGTACGATTTAAAAATCCTAGCTCCATTGTCTGTTTTATAAGATCTAATTCCTTCAAACACACCATTACCGTAATGTAAACTTTGACTGTACAAGTCTGAAGAAGCTTCTTTAGCCTTTACAAATTTCCCGTTATAAAAAACTACACTTTGATCGTTGAAATACATTGTTTATTAATTAGTTAATCGAATTTATTTTATCCTTTTTTTATACACTTTCTATATTTTATCAACCTATGATTCTTAATTGCTTTCAAAAACACTTAAATGTTTGTTTTTCAATGTTTTAACCATTTTAAACCATGGTGTTCACATCAATAAAAAAAGCCTGTATCTGAGTTAGATACAGGCTTTTTATAGAACAATAACTATCTGTATCAACTCGGTGGTGAGCTAATAATGACAATAATGATAATTACGATGTTCTGAATTAAGTTCATATGTTTAAACTAAAAAAGGCTTCCTAAATTTAGGAAGCCTTTTGATTTTATATTTTAAAATTTACAAATACACTTCCTTTACCCTTGTGAAATAATAATCACAACGACAATAATAGAAATGATATTTAAAATTTGTTTTCTCATTTGTTGTCACAAAGATTGCTAATTATTTTTGAATTATCCTAATCATTTTCAAAAAAAGGTGATAAATAATTTATCTAGAGTGTGTTTTCTTAATACATATTGCAATTAAAATTTACTCGGAAACAACTATTAATTCCAGGAAATACTGTTAGAAAAACGTAAAACTGGCTTAAAAGCCTAAACTAATAAAACCAGTTTTATTTCAATTATAACTAAATGAAAGTAAGGGCAATTTTATTCTTAAGCACTTAATAAATCATTTGAATCTTTTAATGGTAAAGTTGAACTTCCCATTAAATAAGCATCAACATGATGTGCGGCTTGTCTTCCTTCAGATATGGCCCAAACAATTAAAGATTGTCCTCTTCTCATATCTCCTGCTGTAAATATTCCTTGAACATTTGTTTGGTAATTATGAATACTTGCTTTGATATTAGATCTTACATCCTGAGTAAGTCCTAATTTTTCTGGTAACGTTTGCTCAGGTCCTGTAAAACCAAGAGCTAGAAAAACTAAATCGCAAGGCCATATTTTTTCACTTCCTTCTTTTTCAATCAACTGAGGGCGTTCACCTGGAATAATTTTCCATTCTACCTCTACAGTTTTTAATGCGATAAGTTCACCTTTTTCGTTTTTTATAAACTCCTTTGTATTAATCAGCCAATTACGATCACATCCTTCTTCATGAGAAGAACTTGTTTTTAATTGTAATGGCCAAAATGGCCAAGGTGTTTTTTCACTTCTAGCCTCAGGTGGTTTTGGCATGATTTCAAAATTGGTCACTGATTTTGCACCATGACGATTTGAAGTTCCAATACAATCTGAACCTGTATCTCCTCCTCCGATTACGATTACATCTTTATCTTTTGCATTGATAATATCATTTTCTAAATCTTTATTAAACAACGCTTTCGTTTGTTTTGTCAAGAAATCCATGGCTTGATGTACGCCTTTTGCATCACTTCCCGGAATAGGTAAATTTCTGGCTTGAGTTGCTCCACCACATAATACAGTTGCATCGAATTCTTTTAATTCTTCTACCGAAATATTTACACCAATATTGGCATTAGTTCTAAAATTTACACCTTCCTCCTCTAGAATTTTGATTCTACGATCTATGATTTCTTTTTCTAATTTAAAATTAGGAATACCATAACGTAAAAGGCCACCTAACTTATCTTCCCTTTCGAAAACAGTAACGATATGACCAGCCCTATTTAACTGCTGAGCAGCCGCTAAACCTGCGGGACCAGAACCTACAATTGCAACGGTTTTTCCTGATCTGTAGCTTGGACGTTTCGCTTTTATCCAACCTTTTTCAAATCCTTTCTCAACAATATATTTTTCAATATTTTCAATTGAAACTGGTTCATCTATCAATCCTAGAACACATGCTTTTTCACATGGAGCAGGACATAATCTTCCTGTAAATTCAGGAAAGTTATTTGTAGAATGTAAAATTTCTAAGGCCTTTCTCCATTCACCTTTATGAACCATATCATTAAAATCTGGTATAAGGTTTCCTAGTGGACAACCACTATGACAGAAAGGAATTCCACAATCCATACAACGTGAGCCTTGCTTTTGTTGTTCTTCTATAGATAACGGAGCTGTAAACTCTTTATAGTTTTTAACTCTATCAGCAACAGCATTATTAATTTCTTGCTTTCTCTCGTATTTTTTAAATCCGCCTAATTCACCCATAATATTATGCTGTAATTTTGTTCGTTATTTCTTCTTTTGCTAATCGCTCTAAAGCCAATCTATAATCAGTTGGATACACCTTAATGAAATCCATTTTATTTACTTCCCAATCCTCTAAAATTGTAGCTCCTAAATTACTTTCGGTATATTCAACATGCTTAGAAATTAACTTCTTAATTTCATGTTGATCTTCAGTTTCTAAATGAACTAATTCTACCATTTCCAGGTTACATAATTCATTTCTAAATTGATGTGAAGGATCATAGACATAAGCAATTCCTCCACTCATTCCTGCGGCAAAGTTTCTTCCAGTTTTACCTAAAACAACAACTTTACCTCCAGTCATATATTCACAACCATGATCTCCAATTCCTTCAACAACCGCTGTAATACCTGAATTTCGAACACAGAAACGTTCACCTGCTATTCCATTTACATAGGCTTCACCTTTCACTGCACCGTAAAAACAAACATTTCCCACGATGATGTTTTCTTTAGCTACAAAATCAGCTTCTTGAGGTTTCTTTACAATTATTTTTGCTCCGGATAATCCTTTTCCTAAATAATCGTTAGTTTCTCCATCAACAATCATGGTTAACCCTTTCGTAGCAAAGGCTCCAAAACTTTGTCCAGCAGAACCCTTAAATCGTAAGGTTAACGTATCTTCAGGTAACCCCTCATCGCCATGAAGTTTAGAAATCTCATTACTCATTAAAGCTCCTACTGAACGATTAGTGTTTTGAATTTCATAAGAGAATTCTGATTTAATTTTATTCTTTATTGCTCCCTTTGCATCATCAACAATTTTAAAATCTAATACTTTCTCTAAATTATGATCTTGTTTTTCTGTATTGTATAATATTGGATCTCCTTCAGTTATTGGTTTATGCAAAATTGCAGATAAATCAACTCCTTTAGCTTTATAATGATCAATGGCTTTATTAACGTTTAACTTTTCAACTTGACCAACCATTTCTTTCACAGATCTAAACCCTAAAGACGCCATGATTTGTCGAACTTCTTCTGCAACGAAATACATGAAATTAATTACGTGCTCTGGTGTTCCTTTGAAGTTCTTTCTTAATTCAGGATCTTGAGTTGCAATTCCTACTGGACATGTATTTAGATGACATTGACGCATCATAATACAACCTGATGCAACTAATGGTGCGGTTGCGAATCCAAACTCTTCTGCTCCCAATAAACAAGCAATAGCAACATCTCTACCTGTTTTTAATTGTCCGTCACATTCTAAAACAATTCTACCACGAAGATTATTCATTACTAACGTTTGTTGCGCTTCAGCAATTCCTAATTCCCAAGGTAATCCTGCATGTCTTAAAGAAGTTAACGGTGATGCTCCTGTTCCTCCATCAAAACCAGAAACTAAAATTACATCTGCTTTAGCTTTTGCGACTCCAGCAGCAATAGTTCCCACACCAACTTTTGAAACTAGTTTTACATTAATTCTAGCTTCACGATTCGCATTTTTCAAATCGAAAATTAGTTGTGCTAAATCTTCAATAGAATAAATATCATGATGCGGTGGTGGTGAAATTAATCCCACATAAGGTGTTGAATTTCTTACTTCTGCAATCCATGGTAATACTTTTTTACCTGGTAATTGACCACCTTCTCCTGGCTTTGCACCTTGAGCCATTTTAATCTGAATTTCTTTGGCATTAGTTAAATAGTTACTCGTAACACCAAATCTACCAGAAGCAACCTGTTTAATTGCACTATTCTTAGAATCTCCGTTAGATAATTTCTTGAATCTTTCTTTATTCTCTCCTCCTTCTCCAGAATTTGATTTTCCGCCAATCCTGTTCATTGCGATAGCCAAATTCTCATGAGCTTCCTGGCTAATTGAACCATAAGACATTGCTCCTGTTTTAAAACGTTTTACAATTTCTGTCCAAGGTTCTACTTCCTCAATTGGAATAGGATCTAAGTTTACAAATTCAAACAATCCTCTGATCGTCATTAAATCTTCAGATTGCTTATTTATTTTATCTGCGTAAACTTTATAGCTTTCTTTACTTTTTGAGCGTACCGCTTGTTGTAATTTTGAAACTGTAGTTGGATTGAACATATGTCGTTCTCCATTTCTCCTCCAGCGATAATCTCCTCCAACTTCTAAATTTAATACGGCATCAATATCTTTATCTCTAAAAGATTCTGTACATCTTTTATAAATATCTTTTTGTAAAACATATAATCCTATTCCACCAATTCTAGATGGTGTTTCAGGAAAATACTTATCTGTAAATGTCTTTTTTAAACCAAGAATTTCAAAAATTTGTGAAGCTCGATAAGAATGTAACGTGGAAATTCCAATCTTATTCATGATTTTCAATAATCCTTTTCCAATGGCTTTATTAAAATTCTTGACCGCTTTTCCTACTTCTACATCTTTTATAATTCCTTTATTTACCTGTCTTGCAATAATTTCATTAACCATATATGGGTTAATTGCACTTGCTCCATAACCAAATAATGTTGCAAAATGATGTGGTTCTCTCGGTTCGGCACTTTCAATTATTATTCCAATTTTAGAACGAGTTTTCTTTCTATACATAGAATTATGTAGATATGAACATGCCAATAAAGCAGGAATAGGAGCCCATTCTTTATTTACTCCTCTATCAGATAAAATAATGACATTAACTCCTTCATCTTCCACTGCAACCGTTGCTTTGTATAAGATTCCTTCTAAAGCATTTTCGATTCCATTTACTCCTTTCTCTAGTGGAAATAACATCGGAATAGTAGTTGCTTTAAAATCCTCGTGTTCAAGATTTTTAATTTTATCTAAATCCTCATTGGAAATCACAGGATTCTGAATTCGAAGTTTCTTCGCCTGTTCTGGTATAATATCAAAGATGTTTCTATCAGATCCAATAGCTAAACTGATATCTGTAATGATCTCTTCTCTAATTCCATCTAATGGAGGATTGGTTACTTGAGCAAACAACTGCTTGAAGTAGTTATACAGTAATTGTGGTCTATCTGACAGTACAGCCAATGGTGTATCTGTTCCCATTGAACCAATTCCTTCTTTACCATTCATTGCCATTGGTGCAATGATTTGATCTATTTCTTCTGTTGTATATCCAAATAGCCTTAAACGAGTAAAGTAATCCGTTTTTTCTTGAGATATTTCATTTTGAGTATATGGAATATCCGCTAATGGCAATGTTTGGTCTTTCACCCATTTTTTATATGGATGTTTCGATACAATTTCTTTTTTGATTTCTTCATCTTCTACAATTCTTCCCGCATTCATATCAACCAAAAACATCTTACCTGGTTCTAATCGACCATGCTTTACTACGTTTTCTGGTTTAATATTTAATACTCCGATTTCTGAAGACATAACAACATTACCTTTTTTGGTAACTGTATATCTAGATGGTCTTAACCCATTTCTATCTAAAACGGCTCCAATAACGTTTCCATCTGTAAAAGGAACAGATGCTGGTCCGTCCCAAGGCTCCATAATACATGAGTTGTATTCATAGAATGCCTTTTTATCTTCATTCATTGTTTCATCTCTCTCCCAAGCTTCAGGAACTAACATCATCATAACTTCAGGTAATGATCTTCCTGTCATTAATAACAGTTCTACTGCCATATCCATGGATGCTGAATCTGATTTTCCGTTAGTAATAATTGGATACAACTTCTCAATATCATCTCCAAATAAATCAGACTCCATTAATTCTTGTCTGGCAATCATACGTTTCACATTTCCTTTAAGCGTATTAATTTCACCATTATGACACATAAATCTAAAAGGTTGAGCTAAATCCCAAGACGGAAATGTATTTGTTGAGAATCTTTGATGAACTAAAGCTAAACGAGTAACTAAATCTGGTTGTTTAAGATCTACATAAAAACGACCAATATCTTCTGGCATTAATAAACCTTTATAAATTAATGTCGTAGTAGATAAACTAGATAAATAGAAATAATTACTTTCTGATATTTTTGATTTGGCAATGGTATGCTCGCTAATTTTTCTAGCAGCAAATAGTTTTGCGTTAAATTGTAATTCTGTTAACGATTCTTCACCTTTTGAAACGAAAACTTGTTTAATTTTTGGTTGAGTTTTTGCAGCTATTGCACCCAAATTTGAAGTATCAACAGGTACATCTCTCCAACCTAAAATTTGTAAACCTTGTTTTTTAAGCTCGCTTTCTAAAACCTGCTCACAATAACTACTTTGATTGAACTTTTTAGGTAAAAAGACCTGACCTACGGCATATTCTTTAGCTGCAGGCAATTTAAAATCACAAACCCGGTTAAAGAAATCATGAGGAATATCAATTAAAATTCCGGCACCATCTCCAGTTCTACCATCTGAACTTACTGCTCCTCTATGCTCTAATTTTATTAGAATTTCTAAAGCATCGTGAATAATTTGATTTGATTTTTCACCCTTAAGGTTACAAATGAAACCAGCTCCACAATTATCTCTTTCAAATTCATTTAAATATAAGCCTTGATCCTTCATAATTGTTTGTATTATTTTGAAAACAGATATTGATATAATATTGTTCTCGAACTGTTATTGTAAAAAGTATTGAAAGCGTTTTGCTTACTGAACCCATCAGTATTACTAATTTGCAAAACGTAAAAAACACGACGGTCTAAAAAGCCGTTTCTATCGTCATTAGAGTTCTAATGCTCATTCAATCTGAAGTCAGGATAAGCCGACATTCCATGTTCATGAGTATCTAATCCTTCTATCTCTTCTTTTTCAGAAACTCTGATTCCCATAGTTTTCTTCAGCGTAAAAATAATTATGAACGCAGTAGAAGTGCAGAATACTGCATATGTTCCTACTCCTATCAATTGGCTTAAAAATTGTGCACCACTTGCTAGTTTTCCAAAAAGTCCAACTGCTAATGTTCCCCAAACACCACAAACTAGATGAACTGCAATTGCACCAACAGGATCATCTAATTTTAGTTTGTCTACAAGACTTACAGCAAAAACAATTAAAATTCCACCGACGCTTCCTACAATAATTGCGTCCATTGGACTCATTACATCAGCACCAGCTGTAATTGCTACTAATCCACCTAATATTCCGTTTAAGAACATTGTTAAGTCTAGATTCTTATACATTATGGTTGAAACAATTGCTGAAACCACTCCTCCTGCCGCTGCAGCTAAGCAAGTTGTTACTAACGTTAGTGAAGTTCCTGCAGGATCTGCAGATAAAACTGATCCTCCATTAAATCCGAACCAACCTAACCAAAGAATTAAGACTCCAGCCGTAGCTAGTGGAATATTATGACCAGGAATTGCTTGAGATTTACCATTTCTAAATTTTCCAATACGTGCACCTAAAAGCCAAACCGCAACTAAAGCAGCCCAACCACCAACAGAATGCACTAAAGTAGAACCTGCAAAATCATAAAATGGAGTATCAAGTGTATGCAAGAATCCTTCTCCCCACTTCCATGAACCAGCTATTGGATACACAAACCCAACATATAACACTGTAAAAATCATGAATGGTAAAATTTTAATACGCTCAGCTACGGCACCTGATACTATTGTTGCTGCAGTTGCTGCAAACATTCCTTGAAAAAGAAAATCTGTCCAATACGTGTATCCCGTATTATATGTTAAATCTAATACGTCTTTAACCATTGGTGCTTCTAAACCAAATCCAGCAAATCCGAAAACACCAAGAGCATCTTCAGCAAAACCAGGATACATTAAATTAAAACCAAATGCGGCATACATTAATAACCCTGTGGTAATAATGAATATATTTTTAAAAAGAATATTTAAAGTATTCTTTTGTCTTGTTAATCCAATTTCTAAAAAAGCAAACCCTAAATGCATGAAAAACACTAAAGCCGTGCAAATCATCATCCATACATTATTTGTTGTCAATTGTTCCATATTATATATATTAATTCAGTGTACTTCCTCCTTCTTCGCCTGTTCTAATTCTGTAGGCATTATCTATTTCGCTAACAAATATTTTCCCATCACCAACTTTTCCTGTTGAAGCTGCTTTTAAGATGGTTTGAATTGTTATTTCTTCGAAATCATCATTTACTACAATTGATAAGTATCTTCTTTGAATATCACTTGTACTATAAGAAACTCCTCTATACACATGTCCCTTCTTTTCGTTTCCTAAACCAGTTACATCCCAATACGAGAAAAAATTAACTCCAACTTCGTGAAGTGCTTCTTTTACTTCTAGAAACTTTGACTTTCTAATGATTGCTTCTATTTTTTTCATTTTAATAATTCGTTTGTAAGTTTAATTCTAACAACATTCAATATTGATTAAGATATTTTTTAAATGCTTTCACATTTTATAATGAAATTTAGCTAAAAAATGTTGCTTCGGTGACTACCAAAATTATACGCAAAAAAGGAAAAAACAAAAACTAACACACTGTAAAACAAACGAAAACGTTATATAAAAAAAGTAGAGCCTCAAAAAAAAGACGGGAAAAATTGCAATCTGATAATTTGGGATTTAAAATTGATATTGCAATTACTAAATACTCAATTTCAAAGTCTGAAATTAAGAATTGAATAAAAATGCACTTTTTTCAAAAAAAATATGATTTTAGAAATTTTACTTAATTAAAATAAATCTAAATAATCATTTTATTAAATTATCAGCAATAAAATGATGTTTATTTTACATTTTCATCAAAATAAAAACAATAAAAAAAGCGCTCTAAAAGAGCGCTCTTCCTTCAAATACAAAATCAACTAAATTATTGTACTTTGTCCCATATGGACGTTTTTAAAGTTTATATTACTATCTTCTTGGTTATGGATATAATCCACTATAAAATCTCCAACTTTTGATGTACTAAAGCTGTTTTCATAATTAATATCTTGAGTAGTAATATTTAATTCTAATGACTTTTGAACCGCTTTTTCGATAACCTCGGCTTCTTTGTATAAAGCTAAATGTTTAAGCATCATAGCTGCAGATAATATTGATGCTAGTGGATTAGCTATATCTTTACCTTTAGCTTGCGGATAAGAACCATGAATAGGCTCAAAAAGTGCACTTTTATCTCCTATAGACGCCGATGCTAACAATCCAATTGATCCACCGATTACACTTGCTTCATCTGATAAAATATCTCCAAATAAGTTTTCAGTAAGAATTACATCAAATTGTTTAGGATTTAAAATCAACTGCATTGCAGCATTATCAACAAACATGGTATCTACTTCAACATCTTTATATTGTTCTGACAATTTAGTAATTGTTTTCCTCCATAATCTAGAAGTTTCTAATACATTGGCTTTATCCACCAATGTTAATCTCTTTCTCCTATTTTGAGCGGCTTTAAAAGCTAAATGTCCCATTCTTTCGATTTCCTCAACAGAGTAAGAACAACCATCAAAAGCGATTTGACCATCATCACTCAATTCTTTTATTCCGAAATAAATACCACCTGTTAACTCTCTATAGATAGTGATATCCGTATTTTTTATGATGTTCTCTTTTAATGGTGAGTTTTGTAATAACGAGTTATAAGCTTTTACTGGCCTGACATTACAGAACAATCCTAATTCTTTTCTCAACTTCAGCAAACCTTGTTCTGGCCTAACTTTAGCTGTTGGATCATTATCATACTTTGGATCTCCAATTGCACCAAACAGAATTGCGTCGCTCTTTTTACAAGAAGCTAATGTTTCATTTGGTAAGGGATTCCCTGTCTCATCTATAGCGCAAGCACCCATCAACACTTTTTCATAGATAAATGTGTGATCGTATACTTCTGAGATAGCTTCTAATACTTTTATTGATTGCTCCGTAACTTCCGGACCAATTCCATCTCCAGGTATTACTGTAATATTAAATTTCATAATTAATTTTATAAAGAGGCTTCGTACTTTTTAATTTTATCTGTTTTACTTAATAGAAAGTCAATATCATCATATCCGTTTAGTAGACATACTTTTTTATACGGATCTATTTCAAAGTTCTCAGAACAATGACTTCCTTGAACTCTTATTTCTTGATTCTCTAGGCATATTTCTATAGCTGTGTGAGGGTTCTCCTCAACTTCTTTAATCAAGAAGTTCAAGTATTTCTCAGAAACTTGAACTGGTAACAATCCATTGTTCAGTGCATTTCCTTTAAAAATATCTGCGAAAAAACTACTAACCACTACCTTAAAACCATAACCAACTAATGCCCAAGCTGCGTGTTCTCTACTTGATCCACAACCAAAATTATCACCGGCAATAAGAATTCTTCCTTTATATTCAGGATGGTTTAATACAAACTTCTGATTCACAGAACCATCTTTCTTAAATCTCCAATCTCTAAATAAGTTATCTCCAAATCCTTTTTTATCAGTTGCTTTTAAAAAACGAGCTGGAATAATTTGATCTGTATCTACATTACTTATTGATAATGGGATTGCTGTATCTATTAATTTTACAAACTTTTCCATTAGCTTACATATTTTGTTACATCAATAATTTGCCCTTCAATTGCAGTGGCAGCTGCAACTAATGGACTAGCTAGAATTGTTCTTGCTCCTTGTCCTTGTCTTCCTTCAAAATTTCTATTTGAAGTTGAAACACAATATTCACCTTCTGGTATTTTATCGTCGTTCATTGCTAAACATGCCGAACACCCTGGTTGTCTTAGTTCAAAACCAGCATTTTCAAATATTTCCTGAAGTCCTTCTTCCTTTATTTGTTTTGCTACCTGTTGCGAACCTGGAACCAACCAAGCATTAACATTAGATGCCTTTTGTTTTCCTTTTACATAACTGGCCGCTACTTTAAAATCTTCTATTCTTGAATTTGTACAACTTCCTATAAACACATAGTTAATCGGTTTACCTATTAGACTTTCACCTTTAGAAAAATTCATGTAAGACAATGATTTCTCAAATGATTTATCTCCATTTGTAGGAATGTTCTCTGTAATTTTAATTCCCATTCCAGGATTTGTTCCGTAAGTAACCATTGGTTCTATATCCGCTGCATCAAAAGAATATTCTTGATCAAAAACTGCATCCTCATCCGTTTTAAGCGTTTTCCAATACGCAACTTTCTCATTGAACTTTTCTCCTCTTGGAGCAAATTCTCGTCCTTTTACATATTCAAAAGTTGTTTGATCTGGAGCAATCATTCCACCTCTTGCTCCCATTTCAATACTCATATTACAAACGGTCATTCTGCCTTCCATAGACATTTCTTCAAACACATTTCCCGCATATTCGCAGAAATATCCTGTTCCAGAATTTGTCCCCAGTTTTGAAATGATATAAAGAATTACATCTTTAGGCAGCACACCTTTCTTTAACTTCCCATTTACATTTACTCGTAAACTTTTAGGTTTTTGCATTAACAAACATTGACTAGCAAATACTTGAGCAACTTGACTTGTTCCTATTCCAAATGCAATTGCCCCAAATGCACCATGAGTTGATGTATGGCTATCACCACAAACCATTGTCATTCCTGGTTGTGTGATACCTAATTCAGGAGCCATAACATGAACAATTCCATTATACTTATGCCCTAAACCATACAATGTGATGTTATTTTCTTTACAATTTTTCTCTAATTGCTCTAACTGATTTCTAGATAATTCGTCTTTTACCGGTAAATGTTGGTTTTCAGTCGGAGTATTGTGATCTGCCGTTGCAACAATCTTATCCGGACGAGCTATTGAAATACCTCTTTCTTTTAATTCATTAAAAGCTTGAGGACTTGTAACCTCATGAATTAAATGTTTATCTATATATATAATTTGAGGACCATCTTTTATGGTTTCTACCACATGAGCATCCCAAACTTTATCAAATAATGTTTTTCCCATTATGCTATTGCTATTTTTGAAATTTTATTGACCTGTTTCATAATTAAATGAATATCATCATCAATAACTTCTTTTTGACGATCTGCAAACTGTAAAAATGTTTGATACGCCTTATCTAATTGAATTTTAGTTAATTCATAACCAATTTTCTTAGCTCTGTAAGCTAATGCTGCTCTACCACTTCTAGCTGTTAGAACAATTGCACTTTCGGTTACACCAACTTCTTCTGGATTGATAATTTCATAAGTACTTCTATTCTTGATAACTCCATCTTGATGAATTCCTGAACTATGAGCAAATGCATTCGCTCCAACAATTGCTTTGTTAGGTTGAACCGGCATTCCCATTTTTTCTCGAACCATTAAACTTGTATCATATAACAACTGTGTATTAATATCTGTATGTAAGTCTAAATACGGATGTTGTTTTAAAATCATTACCACTTCTTCAAGAGCTGTATTTCCGGCGCGTTCACCGATTCCATTAATCGTACATTCTATTTGTCTTGCTCCATTTACAACTCCAGCAATAGAATTTGCAGTAGCTAAACCTAAATCATTATGACAATGGCATGATAGGATTACATTATCGATACCTTTTACATTATCTTTTAAGTACTTTATTTTTTCACCGTACTCACTTGGCAAACAATATCCTGTCGTATCTGGAATATTTAATACAGTTGCTCCGGATTTAATAACCTCTTCACATACTTTGGCTAAAAATGCATTATCCGTTCTACCAGCATCTTCTGCATAAAACTCTACATCATCAACAAAATTTTTAGCATAAGACACTGCTTTCTTTGCTCTTTCAATAACTTCTGCTTGAGTACTTTTGAATTTGAACTTAATATGAGAATCACTGGTACCAATTCCTGTATGTATTCTCGGCCTTACGGCATGTTTTAAAGCTTCAGAAGCTACTTCAATATCTTTTTGAACTGCCCTGGTCAATCCACAAACTGTAGCATTCTTTACCAACTTGGCAATTTCTGTTACAGACGTGAAATCTCCTGGACTTGATACTGGAAAACCTGCTTCTATAATATCTACACCTAAGGAATCCAATCTTTCTGCAATCTCTAATTTTTGTTGCGTATCTAATTTACAACCTGGGACCTGTTCTCCGTCTCTTAAAGTTGTATCGAAAATTTGAACCTTATCGTCTTTCATTTTTAAAATAGTTGTTGTTATCTATATCAAATGTATATATTGGTCATATAGAAATCTTATTTTTTGAATCACTATTTACGATATCAAAAACAACTAAAATCATTTTTAAATAACTGTTTTACAAGTATTTACAATGAATAAATTTACAAGAGCTAATCAATTTCAAGATACATTATTCGCACTTATTCAGTCTTTAACCAAATCTGAAAAAAGACAGTTTAACCTATATGTTGGTAGGTTGGTTGGTAATAATGAAGCAAAATTTTATGCTCTTTTTAAATTTTTAGAAAAACAGAAAAAGTACGATGAAAAAGCAATCATAAATAGTGGTATTGTAAGTAAGCAACAACTTTCAAATTTAAAGGCACATTTATACAAACAGATTTTAATCAGTTTACGTATGAATCCTGCCCATAAGAATATTCGCGTTCAAATTCGTGAACAACTTGATTTTGCTACTGTGTTATATCAAAAAGGACTTTACAAACAAAGCTTAAAATTGTTGGACAAAGCAAAAACTATGGCGATTGAAAATGAAGAAAAAAATATCGCCTATGAAATTGTTGAGTTAGAGAAAATTATAGAAAGTCAATACATTACAAGAAGTATTGACACACGAGCTGATGAATTAACCGTTCAAGCTAAAGGATTAAGTCAGCAAAATGTGATTACAAGTAAATTATCTAACTTGTCGTTACAGTTATATGGAATTTTATTAAAGACTGGATATGCTAGAAATGATGACGAACTCAAAAAAATAAACGACTACTTTAATGCTAGACTTCCTGAATTTGATTATCATAAATTAGGGTTTAGAGAGAAACTTTGGTTATACAAAGCTCATTTATGGAGATGTTTTTTAACTCAAGATTTTGTAAATGGCTATAAGTATGCTAGTAAGTGGAATACCTTATTTGAGGCTTATCCTAAAATGAAGTTAATTAATCCTGTTTTCTATTTAAAAGGGAAAAACTATCTACTAGAATCACTGTTTTTTACTAGACAGAAAAACGAACTTATTCGTGAGTTAGATGTATTCGAACAAGAGATTATAGATCATAAAATTACCTTAAACAGTAATACAGAAATATTAATGTTCCAGTATTTGTATGCGAACAAATTGCATAAACATTTTATTGAAGGATCTTTTAAAGAGGGAGAATATCTAATCGATGAAATCAACGATAAAATTAACCTTTACAGTAGTAGACTAGACAAACATCATATTGTTCAGTTTTACTATAAAATTGCCTGTTTGTATTTTGGAATGGGTAATAATAAAAAATGTATTGAATATTTGTCTAAAATTATTGAAGCTAAGAAGCTATATGTAGGTGTAGATTTACAATGTTTTGCGAGAGTACTAAATCTAATTGCACATTATGAATGTGGTTTAGATTATCATTTAGAACGCCAGTTTAAAGAGACTTATAAGTTCTTATTAAAAATGGAAAATCTTCAAGAAGTACAGAAAATTTTTATTGAATCAATTCGATCTTTAGGTGATTTATATCCGCATCAATTTAAAAAGGAATTTCAAAATATTCATAAGCGATTAAAAGCTTTTGAAAACCATCCATATGAGAAAAGAGCTTTCCTCTATCTAGATATACTATCTTGGTTAGAAAGTAAAGTAGAAAACAAACCCGTAGCTGAAATCATTAAATTAAAATCTTAATACTTAACTCTAATCAGCCAATGAGTTTATTACTGTAATGTTTTATTATTTCCTTAATAGAAATAACATTAATTGGAAATTCTAAAAAGACATGCATAAAACTTAAAAACAGTAATAAAATTAGACCTAATTTAAAGTTATAAGCATACAATGCCACAGAGATTATCCAAATAGTTATAAGGATAATTAACTTTTGTTTGTTTATCGTTTTATGCCAACCTATAACTGTTGTTTTTGAAAACCAATTCAAATAATGATATGTATATGCGAAAGATATAAATAGTTGAATTTTACTAGTAATTACATCAGTAAAGTTGAAATTAGAACCATCTGACAATCCCATTGTTTTAGATACATATACATTTAAAAGATAGAATCTACTTTCTACATAAGTATTTTTGACATAATCTGAAATTATCTTCCAATTCTCTTGAGAAGGTAAAAGATAAATGATCAAAGGAACTAATAATAATAAAACAACATTAAACCCACCAACTTTTGATTCTTTCTTAAGTACACCATACCACATAAACAATAGTGTGAATAAATACACATGAATCAATGTCGGTAATAAAATTCCTACGATCAAATTAAACAAAGATTGATCAATTAAAAAGTAGCTTAGTATTCCGAAAACGAGAAAAAAAACTAGTTGTAATCGTTTATTCTTAATCAGCAATGCAATAAATGCACCTACTAAACATAAAAATATTGCCATATTCGTGTATGGTCTGACATAATCGATACTAGTAACCCAAGATTCTGGAAGATTATCTTCAATAAAATTTAAACCAAATAACGCTGGAACAACAACGATAAAAGTTAAAATTAGGCATAAGGTTAACCAATATTTTTCATTCACAAAATATGACTTGTTTTTAATCCAATTTATCTCTGTAATATAATGCAAGGGACCAAGTATAGCATAAGAGATTAAAAACAGCTCAAATGGTAAAATATAAGCAACTACTAAAGAAAGTAGGATCAGAAATGTATTTAAAGTATCTACGTTTAGTTTCATCATAGTATTAAACAACAAAGCTCCATCAATATACGATGAAGCTTTGTTATTTTTATATATAATTCGATTTATTCAATAATCATTTTCTTAGTTGCTATTTTATGACCTCTTACATATAATGTATAGAAATAAACACCAACTGGTAATGATGAGCTATTAAAGAATATTTCTTGTTCTCCTAATTTCTCTAAGTTCACAGTATCCATAACTTGACCAGAAGTATTACTAAATACAATAGCCGCGTTATCCATTGATTCAGGAACGTAGTATTTAATAGAAGTTGTACCGTTAAATGGGTTTGGAATATTTTGATATAAAATCGGTTGATTTCTATTCGCTGAAAGTCCTCCATCGGCACTTAAGGTACCATTACAAGCACAGTTCTCAATATTCTGAACTCTTAATAATAAATCATTAATTTGCGTTTGTTGTGCACTTAATAATGGTGCTAAATCAACGTTAACAGAAGATCCATTTTCGATAGCTACAGTTAATGTAGTTCCTGATAATGTAGCTGAAGTTAAACTTTGACTATCTGTGTTTGCATAAGCTGATAAATCAACTGTATTACCATTTGCAATTGATAAATTGTTACCAGATAACGTTAATGTTTGTGCATCTGTATTATCTAAATATCCTGATAAATCAACTGACGTTGCATCATTAGTTAAACTTAATGTATTTCCTGATAATGTTAAATCTTGATTATCTGTATTTGTTCCACCAACTCCTGATAAATCAACTGTATTACCATTTGCAATTGTTAAACTGTTACCAGATAAAGTTAATGTTTGTGCATCTGTATTATCTAAATATCCTGATAAATCAACTGATGTAGCATCATTAGTTAAACTTAATGTATTTCCTGTTAAAGCTAAATCTTGATTATCTGTATTTGTTCCACCTACACCTGATAAGTCAATTGTATTACCATTAGCAATTGTTAAACTATTTCCAGACAATGTTAAGGTCTGTGCGTCTGTATTATCTAAATATCCTGATAAGTCAACTGTTGATGCGTTTCCTGAAATGCTTAAAGTATTTGACGCTAATGAAATTCCTTGAGCATCTGTATTATCTAAATACCCTGATAAATCAACTGAAGTAGCATCATTAGTTAAGCTTAAAGTATTTCCTGTTAAAGCTAAATCTTGATTATCAGTTCCTGTACCATCTTGTAAACTTGATAAGTCAACAGAATTTCCATTTGCAATACTTAAGCTAGTTCCAGTAAACGTTAAGTTTTGTGCATCTGTATTATCTAAATACCCAGATAAATCAACTGTAGAAGCATCATTAGTTAAACTTAAAATATTACTTCCTGATAAGGATAAATCCTGATTATCTGTATTATCTAAGTATCCTGATAAATCAACTGTAGAAGCATTTCCTGAAATACTTAATGTATTTGTGGATAATGAAATTGACTGAGCATCAGTATTATCTAAATATCCTGATAAGTCAACAGTTTTCGCTGCTTCTCCGTCTCCTTCTAACGATAAACTTAATGTATTTGTTGCTAATGAAAATGCATCAATCTTTTGATCATCTGTGTTATCTAAATAACCCGATAAATCAACTGATGTAGCATCATTAGTTAGACTTAACGTATTACTTGTTAATGATAAATCTTGGCTATCTGTATTATCTAAATACCCTGATAAATCGACTGTAGAAGCATTTCCTGAAATACTTAATGTATTTGTAGATAATGAAATTGACTGAGCATCAGTATTATCTAAATATCCAGATAAGTCTACAGTTTTCGCTGCTTCCCCGTCTCCTTCTAACGATAAACTTAATGTATTAGTTGCTAATGAAAATGCATCAATCTTTTGATCATCTGTGTTATCTAAATAACCCGATAAATCAACTGATGTAGCATCATTAGTTAAGCTTAAAATATTACTAGCTGACAATGATAAATCTTGATTATCTGTATTATCCAAATAACCCGATAAATCAACCGTTTTTGCAGCTTCTCCATCTCCTTCTAACGATAAACTTAATGTATTTGTAGCCAAAGAGAAAGCATCGATCTTTTGATCATCTGTGTTATCTAAATATCCAGATAAATCAACTGTGGAAGCATTTCCTGAAATACTTAATGTATTTGTTGCTAATGAAATTGACTGAGCATCAGTATTATCTAAATATCCTGATAAGTCTACAGTTTTTGCAGCTTCTCCATCTCCTTCTAACGATAAGCTTAATGTATTTGTTGCTAATGAAAAGGCATCAATCTTTTGATCATCCGTATTATCTAAATATCCCGATAAATCAACTGATGTTGCATCATTTGTTAAACTTAAAATATTACTTCCGGATAATGATAAATCCTGATTATCTGTATTATCTAAATATCCTGATAAGTCAACTGTTTTTGCAGCTTCACCATCTCCTTCTAAAGATAAACTTAGCGTATTAGTTGCTAGTGAGAAAGCGTCAATCTTTTGATCATCTGTGTTATCTAAATATCCTGATAAATCAACAGTTTTTGCAGCTTCACCATCTCCTTCTAAAGATAAACTTAAGGTATTCGTTGCTAATGAAAAGGCATCAATCTTTTGATCATCTGTGTTATCTAAATAACCTGATAAATCAACTGTAGATGTACTTCCTGAAATACTTAATGTATTTGTTGCTAATGAGATTGTTTGAGAATCTGTATTATCTAAAAACCCTGATAAATCGACAGTTTTTGCGGCTTCACCATCATCCTGTAAAGACAAACTCAATGTATTCGTAGCTAAAGAAAACGTATCGATAGTTTGATTATCTGTATCCACGTTTTGAGAAGAGTTATCCACCCAAGCAGAACCTGTCCAAACGTACAATTTATCATCTTCATTGTCATACACCATCATTCCTTCTTCAGTTACCGTTAATCCTAAACCACTTCGTTGAGCATTAGTTAAGCTATTAACTTTAAAACCTTTATTAGTATCCGCTAAATCTAATGAAGCTTTAGTATTTGGTGAGTTTGTACCCACACCAACACTTAATGGTTGTACGGAACCTCCTAGTAACATTGTATTCGCAACTGTTGTAGTTGCTTGATAACCGATTGCTACGGAATAATCTGCACTTACTTGCGATTGATAACCGATAGCCATACCATAATTATTATTAACTGTTGCCTCTCTACCAATAGCTAACGAATGATCTTCATTTACATCAGCTTGGTATCCTAAAGCTACAGAATATTGAGCTGCAGAAGGAATAGCAAAGTCATAACCAATGGCAACTGTACCAAGAGCTCTCGTATCACTACTTTCTCCAATAGTAACTGAATATTGACCATCAACAAACATATTATATCCCATGGCAATTACATCATTATTAGACACTCTAATGTCTGCTCCAAAAAATGTAGTTCTACTTCTATTCGTATTATCAAAATCAGAAAATGCTCCCATACCTACATTATCTTGTCCTTCTCTGTTGGTAAAACCTGCCTGGAACCCAACATAGGTGTTTCTATTGGCATTTGTAGTACTATTGGTACGGTTATTATCCCAACCTGACATTCCTCCAACGAAGGTATTGTAATCAGCATGTTCCGTAGCCACACCAGAAGCTGCACCAACCATAACATTCCAGCGTCCTCTACCTACATCAATTCCCGCAGAATCTCCTAAGGCTGTATTATGATCTCCTCCATCAGGGTTTCCCACACTTCCATAATTTCCAACATCTGCCAAGGCTTCATCTCCAATACCCGTATTTCTATATCCGTATCTACTACTATATCCTGCTTCATTTCCAACGAAGGTATTTTTATATCCTGATATGTTAGAAAAACCTGCATCCTCTCCAATAAATACATTCTCATAACCTGTAGTATTTAAAGATCCTGATTCTTCTCCTACAAAAGTATTATCATAACCCGTTGTATTAAACTCTCCGGATTCCATACCAATAAAAGTATTATCTCCTCCATTAATATTTGACCTACCTGATTCTCCTCCAATGAATATATTATCAAAACCAGTTGTATTAGAATATCCTGCTTGGTAACCAATAAAAACGTTTTCATTAGCCTGAGTAGAATTTATGGACCGTCCTGCTTGATAACCGAGTAATACTACTCTACTGGTAGATGTTAGAAATGAACCAGTACTATCACCGTACATGGTATTGTTATCTCCGGTAGTAATACTTACTCCTGATCCTGTTCCTGAAGTTTCATTTAAAGTTTGTGCAAATGAAGATATAGAAGTAAGTAGCATAGCCATTACTCCTAATAGTAGTTGTAGGGAAAATCTCATTTTTCTATTAGTTTAGTTGCTCCAAATTTACACTTTTTTGATAAAATTGTTAACATAATTTTAAGTTTTTAATATACAAATAACAAACTAGCAAACAACCATTTAACCTTGAAATACCCTATTTGTCTCCTCTGTTTTTATATGCATACATAATAACAACAGATAAACATTTAAATCCCCTATGATTTTTTTAACTTTTCCTGTTTTATCAATTTCCCTTTGACTAATTATTTTATATTTGACCCCAGTGAAACGAACCAACTACATTATTTCCTCGACGCTTTTCGGTATATCATTTTTAACATATTTATTGTGTATACCAGAGGGTATTACCTTTTGGGATAGTCCAGAATTTATTGCCTCAAATTATAAGTTACAAATTACACATCCAGCTGGAGCTCCATTTTATACTATACTTTCAAATGTAGTATTAGGAATCTTCTTCTTTATGAAGCCAGCGTTGGTATCTAATTTGATATCATCATTTTTTGGTGCTCTTACCATCCCTTTTATTTATAAAATTACTTATCACTTTAGCTCAGAGCTTATTCAAGAAAATTTAGATAAAAAAATTTCTATAACTGCTGGTATTGTTGGTGCTTTATCATTTGCATTTTGTAATAGTTTTTGGACAGCATCAACTGAAACAGAAGTCTATACCTTTTCTTTTTTTCTCTTAACGTTAATCGTTTGGATAGGATTCAAATGGCATAGTTCATTAAATGCGAATAAGGAAGTTAAATACATCCTTTTGATATTTCTTTTATTAGGAATTTCAGTTGGAGTTCACCTTATTAATATAGCAGTTGTTATTCCTTTAGCATTAATTTTTACACATAAAAAATTCGGTTTTACACTCAAGCACATTGGAATAGCATTATTTTCAGGATTATTTTTATTCTTTTTCCTTCTAAACTTTGTATTTCAAGGAATCATAAAACTTTGTGCAGCTATTGATTTTTGGACTGTTAATTCATTTAATTTTTCAGTAAACAACGGAGCCTTATATACTCTTGTATTTCTATTAGCTATATCAATTCTAATTGTAATTTTTACTTATTACAAAAGAAGAATCATTGTACATTATATAAGTCTATGCTTTTTATTCTTTGCGCTTGGTTGTAGTAGTTTTTTATTACCTATAATAAGATCTCAAGCTAATACACCAATATCAAACAGTGCGAATACAGCATCTGAACTTTTATCTTATATCCAAGCAAAACAATTTGGAGTAAATAAAATTCCATTATTAAAAGGAACTTCATTTAACGCGCCATTAGATGCTAGAGAACCTTACATCGATGGAAAACCTGAATATAAATACAGTAAGTCGGAAAAAAAATATGTTGTTATAAACGATCCGAAGTTTGAAATACCAAATTATGATGATCGTTTTAGCATGTTTTTTCCACGAGTCTTTCATAAAGGAGGCCTAAATCAAGAAGGCTACAGAACTTGGGCTACTATTAAAGGAAAACCAATAACTACATCTATTAAAGGCCAAGAGGTTAAAATTTCTAAACCTACTTTTTTGGAGAACTTTTCATTTTTCTACAATTATCAAGCGAATTGGTTATACTTGCGATACCTTTATCATAATTTCATTGGAAAACAAAATGACCTGAAAGCAACTGGAGCTATAAAAAAAGGGAATTGGATTTCTGGACTAAATTTTGTGGACCGAACTTATGTTGGCGACAGTAAGTACATACCAGAATATTATAAGAAAAAAAATAGTAGAAATGCCTTTTATTTTATTCCATTTTTTATGGGGTTATGGGGACTATTTCTTCTTAGAAAAAATAAACTCTTTTTCTATACCTCTATTTTACTTTTTCTAACATTTGGAATTGGCATAACCTTATACGTAAATCCTGTTCCTCAAAGTTTAATGATTAGAGAACGAGATTATATTTTTGCAGCATCATTTATTTTCTTTGCGATTTGGATTGGTTTATCTGTTATCGGAATTTTTAACTCTCTAAAATTTGTAAAGAAAAATTCAACTAGAGTTATAATTACATCACTTATTGCCTTTCTAGCATCACCTTTTCAGTTATTTGCTAAAGGGTTAGATAATCAAAATCGTTCTAATGATAATTTTGCTTATCAAATAGCTAAAACCTATTTAGACTCTTGTCCTGAACAAGCCATACTATTTACAAACGGAGATAACATAACCTTCCCTTTATGGTATTTACAAGAAGTAGAAAATTATCGGACTGATATTAGAGTCATCAATTATGACCAACTTTTATTAGATTGGTATACAGAGAAGCTAAAATTAAAAATGAATTCTTCTGAACCTATTAAAATATCTTTATCTGATACGTTTATTTCGCAACCTATAACTAACGAAATCACTTATAATAAAGTTACCAATCAGTTTTTAAATATTAAAAAGATTTCTACTTTTCTAGAAAACACAAATAATAGAATAAAATATCTGGACAAAAAACTAACCTTCTTTCCTACTGAAAAACTAGTTTTACCAATTGATAATTCTAAATCTAATTTTGGTTCTGATTTAGCATCACTATCTAGAAAAACAATACAAGTAGATACGTTACGCTGGGAATATAAAAAAGATATTTACAGAAAAAATGACATTGCAGTTTTAGACATTATTGCTAACAATATTGAATCAAGACCTATTTGTTTTACAGAAATGGGTAAAAATGTTCATACTGTTGGATTAGATAAATATTTAGTTCAAAAAGGATTAGTAAATCAACTTATTCCTACAGTTGCTAATAGCAATGAAAATCCTAAAATTGTAAACACAAGTAAATCTTATAAAAGTTTAATTGAAAAATCTAGTTTCAAGAAACTCGATGACATCAACACGAAAGTAACAGATGAAGCTATTGGTCTTTCCAAGACAGTATTAAGAAGACAATACTATTTCCTAGCTCAAGCGTTACTGGAAGAAGGAAAAATTGAAAAAGCAACAAAAGTAATAGAGTTTACGGAAAAACATTTTCCCAACGATAAAGTTCTTTATGGTGAGTTTTCATTTGCCTTAGGTAAGCTATATTATAGAATTAACAAAACTAAAAAAGGTGAAAGCATTTGTCGAACTTCCATTAACAATATTGAAAATGAACTAAGATGGATTACTTCATTTAATCCTCCTAACCCAATTATAAATGTAAGACACGCAAATTATCTCTTTAAAATATATGCTCAAATGATTAGTCAAATAAAACCTTTTGACGCGAATTATTTTGAAGGTAAAACTAAAGATTTAAAAGCGATTCAAAAGCGATTAGATATTTGGAAAAAGAGAAACTGGCCTTATTAATTATTCTTTATGTTTTTTTACTCAACCGAGGTAACTTCTTCTCATATATCATCCGATAGTCCATTATTTCAGCGAACTAGAAAAGCGTATGAATTAATTAAAGCTAAAGTACACGGTAGCATTCTAGAAATTGGACCTGGAGAAGGTTATGGTTTAGATATTTTAGTCTCAGCAAATGATTCATTAAATATTTCCGCTGTAGATAAATCAAAATATGCAATACAACGACTTAAAAACAAGTTTCCAAACGCAAATGTTATACAGCAAAGAGTTCCTCCTCTGTCAAAAATAGAATCTAATAGTCAAGATTTTGTGATAGCATTTCAAGTAATTGAGCATATTAAAAATGATAGACACTTTTTAAATGAAATCTATCGAGTTTTAAAACCAAACGGAACCTTATTCTTAACAACACCTAACGCTAATCGTTCGGTAAGTAGAAATCCTTGGCATTATAGAGAGTATACCTTTACGGAATTAAAAAATCTTAGTTCTAGTATTTTTAAAGACGCTAAAATAAATGGTATCACTGGGACTGACGTTGCCATGGAATACTACGAAGAGAATAAAAAATCAGTGTCAAAAATTTTAAAATGGGATATTTTAAAATTAGAAAAAAGAGCTCCTAGGTTTGTTTTAAAGCTCCCTTATGAAATACTAAATAGATTCAATAGAACAAACTTATTTAAAAAGCACTCGGGAATTATAACTCACATTAATGAAAATAGCTATTTTCTTACTGAAGAATGTGATGAAAATACATTAGACTTTTTCTGCGAATTAAAAAAGTAAAGATTTATCGAGATAATCTAAAAGAAGTTTATCATCTGAAATAAACTCAGATAAAAAAAGCGCTCCTGTATTGGAACGCTTTCAATATTATTTATACAAAATTACTTTACTTTAAATTTGCCAAACTTGCCTTTAATGTTTCAATTTTAGCTACAGCATCAGCTTCTTTCTTTCGTTCATTAGCTACAACTTGATCTGGCGCATTATTCACAAAACGCTCATTTGCTAGCTTCTTTTGAACCGATTTTAAGAATCCTTCAGTATAGTTTAATTCTTCCGTAATCTTCTTTATTTCCTCTTCTACATTAATGCTATCAACAGCAATTGGAATAAAGTATTCATTAGATTTTACTCTAAACGAAGCTCCATCAATTTTCTCCTCAACATAATTTATTTGAGAAGCGTTAACTAACTTCTTAATTACCTCATCAAAAGAATCAGTTGATTTCTCGTTATTGATAACAGAAATATCAATTGCATCTTTATTTGCAATATTCTTTTCTTTACGTACGGTACGAACTCCTGAAATAACTTCTGAAGCAAAATCCATGTTCTTAATTAACTCTTCATCAAATGAAGTCTGAGCTGGATATTTTGCAACAATTAAAGCTTCCTCTTTAGATCTCTCTGAGATTGATTGCCATATTTCCTCAGTAATAAAAGGCATGAAAGGATGTAATATTCTTAGGTTATCTTCAAATATTGCAATTATTTCATCATATGTTTTCTTATCGATTGGCTGCTGATAAGCTGGCTTTACTACTTCTAAGAAGAATCCGCAGAAATCATCATAAATCAACTTATACATCGCCATTAAAGCATCGCTCAATCTATACTTACTATAGTGATCTTCTATTTCAACTAAAGTTTGCTGAAACTTTGCTTTATACCATTCAATAGCTAATTTACTATGTGCTGGTTGCGCAATATCTTCAGAAACTTCCCAAAGTGTCGTCAAATAAAATGCACTCCAAACTTTATTTCCGAATTTCTTTCCTTGATCACAAAGCGCTTCGTCAAATAATAAATCGTTTCCTGCTGCCGAACTCAATAATAATCCTACACGAACTCCATCCGCTCCATAATCATCTATCAACTTTAATGCATCAGGTGAGTTTCCTAAAGACTTACTCATTTTACGACGTTGCTTATCACGAACTAATCCTGTTAAATAAACATTCTCAAACGGACGAGCATCTTTATATTCGTATCCGGCAATAATCATACGTGCCACCCAGAAGAATAAAATATCTGGACCTGTAACTAGATCATTTGTTGGATAATAGTATTTAATTTCTTCGTTTTCTGGATTTCTAATTCCATCAAAAACAGACATTGGCCATAACCAAGAAGAAAACCAAGTATCTAATACATCTGGATCTTGTCTTAAATCTTCAGCTGTGATTTCATAGTCGTTAGTTTTTTTCCACGCTAATTTTAACGCCTCTTCTTTTGTTTCAGCAACAACAAAATCTTCTTTACCATCACCGAAGTAAAAAGCCGGTATTTGTTGTCCCCACCATAATTGACGAGAAATATTCCAATCACGGATATTTTCCATCCAATGACGGTATGTATTTTCGAATTTACGCGGATATAACTTCACATCTCTACCTTCTCCAAGAACAGATTCTAAAGCAGGTTTTGCTAAATCTTCCATTTTTAAGAACCATTGATCTGATAACCTTGGTTCAATTACAGCTTTTGTTCTTTCTGAAGTTCCAACTTTATTAGTGTGTTGCTCAGTTTTTACTAGGTATCCTTTTTCTTCTAATTCTTTTGAAATTTCTTTACGAACTACGAAACGATCTTTTCCTTGATAGTGTAATCCGAAAGAATTTAAAGTAGCATCCTCGTTAAAAATATCGATTACCTCTAATTTGTGCTTATCTCCTAAAACTTTATCATTTTCATCGTGCGCAGGAGTTACCTTTAAACATCCAGTACCAAATTCTAAGTCTACATATTCATCCTCGATAATAGGAATTTCGCGATTACATAATGGAACAATCGCTTTTTTTCCTTTTAAATGAGAATATCTTTCATCCTCAGGATTGATACAGATTGCGGTATCACCTAAAATTGTTTCAGGACGTGTAGTTGCAATAGTTACCTTTTCATCAGAACCAACAATATCATACTGTAAATAATACAAGTTACCTTGACGTTCTTCATAAATTACCTCTTCATCAGAAAGTGTAGTTTTCGCTTCTGGATCCCAGTTTACCATTCTGTATCCACGATAAATCAAACCTTTGTTATATAAATCGACAAAAACTTTAATTACCGCTTCACTCATATCATCATCCATGGTAAACTTAGTACGCTCCCAATCACAAGAAGCACCTAATTTTTTTAGCTGCTCTAAAATTATTCCTCCGTACTTATCTTTCCATTCGAAAGCATGACTCAAGAATTCCTCTCTTGTAAGATCATTCTTATTAATTCCTTCTTCCTTTAACTTTGCTACAACTTTTGCTTCTGTTGCAATAGAAGCATGATCTGTACCAGGTACCCAACAAGCATTTTTACCAAGTAAACGCGCTCTTCTAATCAATACATCTTGAATTGTATTGTTTAGCATGTGTCCCATGTGCAAGACTCCAGTGACGTTTGGTGGCGGTATTACAATTGTGTATGGTTCTCTTTCATCAACTTCTGAATGAAAATAGTTATGCTTCATCCAGTAATCGTACCATTTACCTTCTACTTCGCTTGCATTGTATTTAGATGGAATACCCATTTGACGTACTTAATATTTTAATTGTTATTAGGTTATGTTTATCCCTTAAAATGATTTTTGGCATCATTTTTGGAATATAGTTGACAAAAATACAACTATCTATGACGTTATAAAATTAGTAGTTGATTTTTTATAACTAAAAATTTATATTAGATTTGTAACATAGTAGGAAATCCCTAAAACAATTATCAGAATTATGAAAACAATTTTATCATTCATCGCAATTTGCTTTTTAACTTTAGCTGTTAACGCTCAAGAATTTAAATTTGAAAGCGAATTAATTAATTACGGAAAAATTACTCAAGGATCAGAAGGAAAAAGAGTTTTTGAGTTTACAAACGTAGGAGATGCTCCATTAATCATAAAAGACATTAAATCAACTTGTGGTTGTACTGTACCAAGTAAACCAGAGAAGCCAATTATGCCAGGTGAAAAAGGACAGATTGAAGTTTCTTATGATACTAAAAGATTAGGAGGATTCTCTAAAGCAATTACAATTTACTCTAATGCTAAGCAAGAGAGAAAAATGTTAAAGATCAAAGGATACATTACTAAAGGTGGTGACGCTAACGGAAAGTCATAATCTTTAAGAATAGACAATAAAAAAAGAGCCTATTGGCTCTTTTTTTATGCTTTAAATTCTCTTTTTAAGTCTAAATTTAAACTTATATCGTTGACCTGCTCTCTCGATTTCTAATGTAATTCTCTTATCAGGTCTTTCGTGAAATAGTGAATTTATCTGGTTTAGAGTATATGTATACGCCGGACTTCCATTTATTCTTTTAATTACATCATCAACTTCAATACCTACTAAATCGGAAGGTGATCCTTTTAATACATTACTAATTTTGTAGGCTGGTTTAAAACGATAGAAATAACTCGTAACAAATGAAATTGTCTTGTTATCTGACACCCCTCCAGAACCATAAGTATCGGCTACAATATTTTCAGAACTTTCTTTAACTAATTCTTGACCATCATAAATCACAGACAATCCACTCATGTTATAATAGAACCCTCTTTTTAATGATCCATTCTTTTTAAAGATTACTCTTCTATTTCCATAATCAAACCAAACTTTGAATCGCTTGAGAATATTTCCTCCGATACTTCCATTTCTTAATTTAAATTGTCTGGCATTTGCAGTTGAAGTTGTATCTAAAAAAGATACCGTTGGATTTTCCACCGTATATCTCCCTATTTGAAAACTTGGAATTTTACTTCTATTTCCATAAATAGTTCCACTTAACCCTTCTCCTAAAACATCTCTAAAATACTTCTTAGGTGTATTTATATCTTCATGAGTACCTTCAAAAAACCATAAAGCATCGCTTCCACCAGAATCAATAAGCAATTTGGTTTTTATTTTTTTATCTCCAACTGTATCTAATTGTGCATAAGTATTGATGTATGGTTTATTTCTGTAAAATTCTAGTCTAAACTCTTCGCATCTTCCACACTTCTTGAGTTTATATTTTTTAGGATTATAAAATGTGATATATTTTGTGCTATAATCAATCTTGACGATTAAACTTTTAAGTAAATCAAAACCAATAATGCCATGAATCGTCATTCCCATTTTGGCCGACATATTGAAATTATCTCTTAAAATTACATATAAATCTTCGTTAGGATTTACCAAATCCTTAACTCTAAAACGATTATTTCTAGAAAGTAAAGCATCCACAGGTTCACCATCTCCTAATCCTTTTAGTTGAATTTTCTCTACATTGTTTAATCCTAAACTGTCGTTCTTGCTTAAATTAAAAAGAATGGTTTTATTTACTCCAGTATCTAATATAAAATTCAACTCTTTACCGTTAATTTGTACAGGTAGTATTATTAGATTATTAATTAAAGTGAATTTAATTTTCTGCCTAACATCTTCATTCCCATAAAACTGAAACTTAGATTGGGAACGTACATTAAAAATTATAAAAAGAAATAAAAGGGATAGTAATGGTTTTCTCAAATTATGCACTTTACGTTTATAACAATATACAATCTTATCTGTGAACTTATTTTTTTTTAAGATAGTTTTAACCATTTCTTTAGGTATCAGGTTAGTTTTTGTAGGTAAATACTATTTCAAATCAATATAATTTTGCAAATTTGCCTACTTAAAACAACTAAAAAAACAAAGGAATGCCTGCAATTTCATCTAAAGGTAAATCAATGCCTCAGTCACCTATTAGAAAATTGGTGCCTTATGCAGAAAACGCTAAGAAAAACGGTATTAAAGTTTTTCATTTAAATATCGGACAACCAGATATTAAAACTCCACAAGTAGCATTAGATGCTGTTAAGAATAATGACATTGAAGTATTATCTTATGCTCGCTCTGAAGGATCTGAAGTATATAGAGAGAAACTTTCTAACTACTACGCAAAAAATAACATCAATGTAACAGCTAACGATATTATAGCTACCACTGGTGGTTCGGAAGCTTTACTTTTTACTATTGGTAGTATTACTGACCCAGGAGATGAAATTATTATTCCTGAACCATTCTATGCAAATTATAATGGATTTTCAATTGCTTCTGGGGTAAAAGTAGTACCAGTTATCTCTTCTATTGATGATAACTTTGCTTTACCTAAAATTGAAGATTTTGAAAAGTTAATTACGCCAAAAACTAAGGCTATTTTAATCTGTAACCCAGGTAATCCAACTGGTTACTTATATAGTAAAGAAGAAATTGAAAAATTAAAGCAAATCGTTTTAAAGCACGATTTATTTTTAATTGCTGACGAAGTATATCGCGAATTTGCTTATGACGGAGCTGAACATCATTCTGTAATGAAAGAAGATGGTTTAGAACAAAATGCAATTATGATTGATTCTGTTTCTAAACGTTATAGTATGTGTGGTGCGAGAATCGGATGTATTGTATCTAAGAATGAAGAATTCATTCAAACTGCTATTAAATTTGCACAAGCACGTTTAAGCCCACCAACGTATGCATTAATTGCAAGTGAAGCTGCGTTAGACACTCCTCAAAGCTATTTTGACGATGTAATTGGAGAATATGTTGAGCGTAGAAATACTTTAATCAACGAATTAAAGAAAATCGATGGTGTTAAAGTAGCTAATCCTAAAGGAGCTTTTTATTGTGTTGCTGAATTACCAGTAAAAGATTCTGATGATTTTGCACAATGGATTTTAGAAAAATTCCATGACAATAACGAAACAGTAATGGTTGCTCCTGCAAGTGGTTTCTATTCTACTCCTGGAGAAGGTAAAAACCAAGTTCGAATTGCTTACGTTTTAAATGAAAAAGACTTAAAGCGTTCTGTTGAAATATTAAAATTAGCTTTAGAGCGATACAATCAATAATTTGAATATTCAAGAAAACATATCACTTAAGAAATATAATACGTTTGGCATTGATGTTAATGCCGAACGTTTTATTTCTATCGGTTCAGTTTACGAATTACAAGAACTTTTAAAGCAAGAAAAAGATTTATTCTTACTTTCTGGAGGTAGTAATATGCTACTTACAAAAGACATTAAGAATCTTGTAGTTCACCTTAACATAAAAGGAATTTCCATCGACAGAGAGCATGATAATTCTGTACATTTAACTGTAAATGCTGGTGAAAACTGGCACGATTTTGTGTTATGGGCAATTGAACAAGGATATGGAGGAATTGAAAACTTATCTTTAATCCCTGGTAATGTGGGTACTTGTCCTATTCAAAACATTGGAGCCTACGGTGTGGAAGTTAAAGACACTATTACCAAAGTTGAAGCTATAGAAATTGCAACTAATAAATTGGTTTCATTTTCAAATGAAGATTGTGCTTTTGGTTATAGGAATTCTATTTTTAAGAATGATGCTAAAGGGAAATACATAATTACCTCAGTATGTTTTGAATTATCGAAGCACAACCATAATCTAAATACTTCTTACGGGGCTATCGAAAAAGAATTGACTGATCAAAATATTACTAATCCCACGATTAAAGATGTTTCTAATGCTGTTATCGCAATTAGACAATCTAAGTTACCAGATCCAAAAGAAATAGGAAATAGTGGAAGTTTCTTTAAAAACCCAGTAATTTCTATCGAGCTTTTTAATGAGCTTAAGAGTAAATACCCAACAATTCCGAGTTATCCAGTATCTGATAGTGAAATTAAAGTTCCTGCAGGTTGGTTAATTGAACAAAGCGGGTTTAAAGGAAAACGTTTTGGTGATTATGGAGTTCACGAAAAACAAGCTCTTGTTCTTGTGAATTATGGTGACGCTAGTGGTGAAGAAATTTTCAAACTTGCTCAAAAGATTCAACAAACTATTAAAGAAAATTTTAAAATTGATCTAGAAATTGAGGTTAACGTAATTGCTTAACCCTCTTTCTTTAGCATATCAATATGACGAATTAATCGTTGAATTTCCAATTTTATAGTTCCGTTATAAACACCTCTTATTCTCCCTTGTTTATCTACTAAAACAAAATTTTCTGTATGAATAAAAGCATCTTCATCTTGAGTTTTCACAAAATCCTCATCAGCAAAATAAGATGTTCTTGCTAAATCATATAACTCTTTTTTGTCACCTGTAACTAAATTCCATTTTTCTGAATGGATATCATTTTCAACAGCATATTGTTTTAATACTGGAACTGAATCTTTGGTTGGCATAACCGTATGAGATAATAAAAACACCTCATCATCTTTCATATACTTTTCTTGAAGTATACTCATATTTTTTTCCAAAACGGGACAAATACCAGGACAGGTTACGAAAAAGAAATCTGCAACGTAAATTTTGCCATTATAGGCTTTATTTGTAATCAATTTTCCTTCTTGATTTGTAAGCTGAAACTTTGCTACTTTATGAATTTTCCGATACTCTTCTGTATCCTGCGCGATCCATTCTGGAGTCATTAAAGCTGAATTAAAAAACGGTAATGTAATAGTTTTATCTACTTCTTCTTTCTTTTTACAACTGAAAAAGAAAAATGTAGAACTCAAAAAAACAACAAGTGTGTTATTTAATTTTTTCATCTATAATATTTACTGAATAACATTTCTTTAAACCAATTAATCCAAAACGATCTCCGTTTTTTGCCACATAATTAGCTCTAATTTTCCCGTTTGATTGCCACATTTTTTGGCTTCCTTCCTCTTTTCCATTTATAAAATGAAAATACTTCATTAACTGGCCATTCGTATACCACTCCTTAACTTCGCCGTTATATTCACCTTCATTATTAAAATGATATTCAAACCTTAAATTTCCATTAGTCCACCAGCCTTTGTGTATGCCTGTTTTTATACCATTTTCATAAAACCGCTGTTCATAAAGCTTACCATCTGCATATTTTACAATCTCTTCTCCTTCCTTTTTTCCTTTTTTATAATCAACCTCACTTTGCAATCTTGATGTCTTATTATTCCTTATAAGTTTACCAGTAAGAGGAAGATTACCGTAAAACAATACGCCTTGTTTTAACTTAAAATCTTCCTCGTTGTATTTCACAATTTGTTTAATTTCTGTTTCTTTTGTGCAAGAAAACAGCAATGTTAATAATAGGAATGAAAAAAGTGTTTTAAACATTTATTGAGAAATATTTCCTGGTGTACCGTAAAATCCGTTTCCATTAATATAAGGAGCATCAGCAGTAACATGATAATGATAAATTCCATTCGGGAATTCTGGAGTTTCTCCAACATGACCATGATAATCGTCTAAATCTGAACTCGTAATTGTTACTCCATTTTCTTCAGGACCATATACTGGAAAACCATCTGCTAATAATCCTAAAAATGCTGATTTTCCAATTCCACTTGTTAAGTATAATGGCTCAATATGATAATGATATCTGCTTCCTCCATCTGGATGACCTAAATATTGATCAAAAGAATTAATTTCGTTTGTTAACGGTTGGTTATTCGGCCCAGCATATTGATTATAAAATACAACTCCATTAACCGAAACTCCCATTGGTCCTAAACTTGTTGCTTCTTTATTACTAGCTTCACTTGGTCTTAATGGAATTCTAAAAACTATGTTTTGAGTACCAATTGTATTTGGATTCAAATTCCAGTTTGGATTAGATCCATTATAAGCTTCATACATAGGATGGTTTGTTCCCCAGTAAGGACTTCCGTGATCTGGTAAATTATCGGTTGTGATTTCAACAAAATCACCATTTATCGCATAGGACACTCCCGAAACATTATCAAATTTAGATAATATCGAAGTAATATTATAAGATGTATCATCTACTGGTGTTTCCGTACTTCCACTACTATCATTGTCCGATGAGCAGGCAGATAAAACTATAAAAGCTAACATCAAAATTTTCACGTTTTTCATAATAATAATCTATTGTTTTAAATCTGTTAATTGTTGTTTTAATGTATTCAATTGTTGTTGATTTGCCGCATTTGTATTGGCATTCAACAAATTTGTTTTTTCTAAATAATCTGCATTTAAATCAAATAAAGCTTCTTCACCATCAACAAAAAGTATGTATTTATGTGTAGCATTTCTGATTGTGTACTCCTCCCCACCTGTAGATTTACTTTGCTCTGTGTAGGCAAAATCTCTCGGATTACTTGAACTATTGGAGTTCAGTAAATCTTTAAAACTATAGCTATCATTAATTCTAGAAACACTTACTCCAGCAATCTCAGCAATAGTTGCAAATAAATCTGATGTATTTAAAAGGCTATTATCCATTTCATTAAATCTTCCTACACCTTTTCCTGAAATTATCATCGGAACATTTACTCCACCCTGATAAACTGATCCTTTAGCTCTTGTAGTTCTGTATTCTTGAACAACTCCACCTGGAGTACCATTATCTCCAATAAAAATGATAATTGTATTATCTCTTTCTTCTTGAGGTAAAGTGTTTAATAATCGCCCGATTTCAGTATCCATTGCCTCAATCATTGCCATGTAATATGGTTGTGGATTTGCATCAATACTTGCCTGATCATTTGGTAAATCTCCTTTAGTGTGTAAATTACTTGGTGGTAAATGAAAAGGTGTATGTGGAGCATTATATGCCAACCATAAAAACCAAGGATTCTCCCTATCCTTAACCCAGTTAATAGCTAAATCAGTGAATTTGGTAGTAGTATATTCATTAGAACCATTTGTTACTCCATTTTCAGTTAAATTCCAATTCGTATATGATTGTACTCCTCCGGTTAATAATCCAGCATAATAACCAACACCTAATTGTGTAGGATGACTAGCAGTTTTAGAAACATGCCATTTACCAACCACGGCATGATCATAACCTGTGTTATTGTTGTCTAAAAATTTTTGTAATGATGTTTCCGAAAGTGATAATTCATCATCAACTTTCATTACTCCTGTTCTAAATCCGTATTTACCTGTTAAAATACTCGATCGTGTTGGTGTACACGTTGGATAAGACCATAAGTTTGAAAATCTAACTCCAGAATTAATCATATTTTGAATATTCGGAACATTAGGTTTTACATCACCTATATCATAACCTGGTGTAGCATCCAATCCCATATCATCTGCTATTATTAACAAAATATTGGGTTTAATGTTTTGTGGATCATCTGGATTTGAATCCGTATTTACTGATTCTTTACTACAAGAACATAGAAATAATACGAGAAGTATTATTGGGGAATTTAATAATCTCATTTTGATAGTTTTGTACTTAGACTGTAGAAAATCGAAAAGGTTTAAAACCCCTCATTAAAATATAAAAAAAAATCAAACAAAAATAGAAAAAGACACTATAAATGTTTGATTAATGGTAAATTAGGGATTTGTATATCTTATCTCATTCTTTTCTGAGATGAATTTCTAACTTTAATATATACTGGCTTTAATTCTCTTTCGTATTCTTTTGTAGTAAAACCGATAATCTTTTTAGTTGTGTTATTTAATTCTAGAATGAACTTCATATTTATACTTTTTTAGGTTTAGTTACACTAATAAGACACAACAATATTTAAAAAGTCACACCCTTCTAAAAAAATTAGTTTCATTATCTTTGTAGCATCAAAATTTTATTCATGAAATTAGTTATATTAACAGTCGGATTATTAGCTTTAGCATTTGCAGGAATTGCAATTAAAATTTGGGCAAAGAAAGATGGAGAATTTGCAGGTACTTGTGCTAGTCAAAATCCAATGTTAAATAAATCAGGAGAAGCTTGTGGTTTCTGTGGTAAAACACCAGATCAATTTGATTCTTGTACAGAACCAACGCACCAATAAAACTTCAACCAATAAAAGACGAAATTCTTCAACATATAGAAAAAGCTAAGGAAGGCAATCAAATGTCTTTCAATTATCTTTTAGATACCTATTGGTCAAATGTATATGGTTATCAGCTCAAAAAAGTAAATAACGAAAATGACGCTGAGGATATCACTATTCAAACATTTGCTAAAGCTTTTAATAAAATTCATACTTTTAACAAAGAGTATCAGTTCAGTACTTGGTTAATTGCCATTTCTAAAAATATCCATCAAGATATACTTAGAAAACGAAAACCATCCTTAATTGTTCAATCTTCAAAAGTAGACGAAGAAGCTTATAAAGTTATTGATGATTCTCCTTCTCCGGAAGATAAAATCATTACTGAACAGAACTTAGCTAAATTGCTTAGAGATATTAAACAACTAAAGCCTAAATATCAAGAAGTAATTAACTTAAGGTTTTTTCAAGAATTAAGCTACAAAGAGATTTCAGAACAACTTGATGAGCCAATGAATAACGTAAAAGTTAAACTTTTAAGAGCTAAAAAGTTACTTGCTGAAATTATTGAGAAAAACAAATCATGAAAAAAAACATATTCAATGCTTTAGGTCCTGGATTGCTATTCGCTGGGGCCGCAATCGGAGTTTCACATTTAGTACAATCTACAAGAGCCGGAGCAGAATATGGTTATGGATTAATTTGGGCTTTAATTTTAGTACATATATTCAAATATCCTTTTTTCAAATTTGGTCCTAAATATGCTTCTGCTACAGGAGAAAGCTTACTTGATGGATATCATAAACTAGGTAAAGGATATTTAGCTTTGTATTTTGTAGTAAACTTGGCTACAATGTTTACTATCCAAGCTGCTGTTACTATAGTTACAGCAAGTTTAGCGACTCAATTGTTTGGACTTACTGACAATTTAGTGTATTGGGCAACCATAATATTATTCATCAGTTTTTTAATTCTTTCTTTCGGTAAATATCAATTACTTGATAAACTAATGAAGTACATTATACTTTTTCTTACGGCAAGTACTTTATTAGCTGTTATTATAGCCTTAATTAAAAGTGACACTAGTTTTTCCTACCAACAGGTTATTCCTAATGATGCGGTTGGTATTAGTTTTTTAATTGCGTTTTTAGGATGGATGCCAGCTCCTCTGGATATTTCCATATGGCACTCTTTATGGTCAGTAGAAAAACAAAAAACAACAGCTGAAAAGGTAGGTGTTAAAAAATCTATTTTCGATTTTAACGTTGGTTACTTTGGAACAATGTTCTTGGGTTTGTGCTTTATATTACTCGGAGCAACTGTTATGTTTTCTTCTCAAGAGAAATTCGCCAGTAGTGGTGGCCAGTTTGCTCTTCAATTAATAAACTTATATACTAATAATTTAGGAGATTTTGCTAAACCTATAATCGCTATTGCCGCGTTTACAACAATGTTCAGTACAACAATAACAACATTAGATGCTTCACCAAGAGCCATGGAAAAAACGTCTAAATTGTTGTTTAACAAAGAAAAACTGAATTACTGGTTTTGGATTATCTTTTTAATTTTCGGAACACTTTTAATATTGTTTTTACTTTTAAACAGCATGCTTACCCTAGTTAAAATTGCAACGATATTTTCGTTCTTAACTGCTCCAATTTATGCTATTCTAAACTATAAGCTAATTACCAGTACATATACTCCTAAAACACAGCACCCAAATACCTTTATAAAAGTGCTAAGTATTGCTGGAATCGTATTTTTATTCTGTTTCAGCCTCTGGTATTTAAGCATTTTGTGATTTTAAAAAACTGAATCACAGATTTTTAACAAAATATCCATAAAAAAAACCAAAAAAAATCAGAAAAAAAATTAAATTAGCACGCTTTTTGGTATTATCCAGAGCGTATAATAAAATCCCAATATTACAATGCAAACAAAAAGATTTTTCTTACAGTTAGTATGTGTTTTTGCTCTTACACTTTTTTCTTTCCAAAATACCTATTCTCAAGTAGAAAAGCTACAAACTGCAATATCTGACGCAACTGTTCCCTTTCAAGGAAAATTACAACAAGAAAACGGTAAATTCCGTTATGATTATCACGATGTTTATCAACAAGATTCAATGGCTAAAGATTTACAAGCAAGTGGATATCATGGTGGAGGGCCTTCTTGGTTAGGAATTATTTATGGTGCTTTTAAATTATGTGACAACAACTTAATTGACGAAATTGAAATGAAAGTTGAAGTTACTGGTGTAACTTTTTGGAGCGCTAGTAAGGAAGATCTTGAAAAAATAGGTAGAGTAGTCAATACTATTAAGACTGAAGACAATCTACTTCAACTTGCAATTGATAAAGCTTCAGAATTAGGAATCATGCAATAAAATAAAACATTCTTCGTAAATTTGTATTTCCAAATTTAATGATGAATGTCAGAAAAGATTCTTATACCAACAGAAACTAAAGTTACAAAGAGTGCAACTTCGGAACGTGTAAAAAAACCGAAGTGGTTACGCGTAAAATTACCTGTTGGAAAAAAATATACAGAACTTAGAGGTTTAGTTGATAAATACAAGTTAAATACCATTTGTACAAGTGGTAGTTGTCCTAATATGGGTGAATGCTGGGGAGAAGGTACCGCAACATTTATGATTTTAGGAAACATTTGTACACGTTCATGTGGATTTTGCGGTGTAAAAACTGGAAGACCAGAAACTGTTGAATGGGATGAACCAGAAAAGGTTGCTCGATCTATTAAAATCATGAAAATTAAGCATGCTGTTATAACTTCTGTTGATAGAGACGACCTGAAAGATGGTGGTTCTATTATATGGGCAGAAACTGTTGATGCTATTAGAAGAGCTAATCCGAATACTACATTAGAAACGTTAATTCCAGACTTTCAGGGAAATACAAAACTTATAGATCGAATTATTGATGTTCATCCAGAAGTTGTTTCTCATAATATGGAAACAGTTAGAAGATTGACTAGAGAAGTTCGAATTCAGGCGAAATACGATCGTAGTTTAGGTGTTTTAAAATACTTAAAAGAGAACGGAATGAGAACTAAATCTGGGATTATGCTAGGCTTAGGTGAAACTGAAGATGAAGTAATTGAAACAATGAAAGATCTAAGAAATGTTGGATTAGATATTATTACTATTGGTCAGTACTTACAACCTACAAAGAAACATTTACCTGTAAAAGAGTTTATTACTCCTGAACAATTTAAGAAATACGAAACGTTAGGAAAAGAAATGGGATTCATGTATGTAGAAAGTGGTGCATTAGTACGTTCATCGTACAAAGCTCACAAACATGCTAGCTAACATTTTATTATTAATTTCTTAACAAAGCAGCTTTCAAAAGTTAAAAAAGTGTAAATTATTAAATAAAAACAACTTTATGTTGTTATTATCACTAATTTTGGCACGTAAATTGAAAACATATAATTGTTAAACAATAATAATTGTTTTCATTGTGTAAATTATTTGAATTAGTTGATTAACGAAAAGCCACCTCAATGAGGTGGCTTTTTGATTTTACTTATATCTTGTTTGATTTGTGTTCTTATAAACCGATAGTAAGAATTACACAAATCAGAAATGAAATAATACTTAAAGCTGTAAAATACAGTCCTTTTCTCAGAGTATTATATACATGCTTTTTATAAAATTCTGTATCCCTTAAAATAATATTTGCAATTATTACCATTATGGATACTGGAGTTCCAAAAACTAGTAAAACAATGAATAACCCAAATATTCCTTAAGGACTTCCACAAAATAAATGGAACATGTAAAACTACTATTAATCTAAATATCCCATTTTCTTCATCCAGTCGTCGTTGAACATTTTACCAACATAACGACTTCCGTGATCATGGAAAAGAACAACAACTACATCATCTTTAGTGAAGTGCTCCTTTAGCTGTAATAATCCTTTCATTGCTGCTCCGGCAGAATTTCCTAAAAACATTCCTTCTTTCTTAGCTAATAACTGTGTATAAACTGCAGCATCTTTATCAGTAACTTTAGTAAATCCATCGATAATACTAAAATCAACATTCTTAGGTAAAATATCTTCACCAATACCTTCAGTTACATATGGGTAGATTTCATTCTCATCAAAAATTCCAGTTTCATGGTATTTTTTGAAAACAGATCCGTAAGTATCAATTCCCCAAACTTTAATATTTGGATTCTTTTCTTTAAGATATTTTCCTACTCCTGATATCGTTCCTCCAGTACCAACTCCAACTACAAAGTGTGTAATTTTACCTTCAGTTTGCTCCCAAATTTCTGGACCAGTACTTTCATAATGTCCTTTAGCATTACTTGGGTTGTCATATTGATTAACATACCAAGCATTTTCAGTTTCTTCTGCTAATCTTTTAGAAACAGAATAATAACTTCTTGGGTCGTCTGGTTCAACATTTGTTGGACAAACAACCACCTCAGCTCCTACTGCTTTTAAGATATCAATCTTTTCTTTACTCTGCTTATCTGCCATTACAAACACACATTTGTAACCTTTAACAATTGCAGCTAACGCTAATCCCATTCCAGTATTACCAGAAGTTCCTTCAATAATAGTTCCTCCAGGTTTTAATCTTCCATCAGCCTCTGCATCTTCAATCATTTTAAGAGCCATTCTATCCTTTACTGAGTTTCCAGGATTGAAAGTCTCGTATTTAGATAATACTAAACATGGTAATTCCTCTGCGAGTTTATTAATTTTAACTAAAGGAGTGTTTCCAATAGTTTCTAATATATTCTTAGCGTACTTCATTCTTTTTGATTTGTTGTGCAAATATATAAGTTTGGAAATTTGTTTTGAGTAGGTATATAAAAAAATCCGCATTAAGCGGATTATATATTTTCTAATTGAACCAAATGATAAAGGATTTCATTTTGGCCAGGTCTGGAATTTGTTCAATACTTACCTTTTTCATATTGTAATCACTCAAACCTAATCCTTCTTTATCTAATGCGATTGTAGCATTCAAATCATCAATAAAAACTGTAACTGATGAAAAAGATGGCTCTATTTTACTAATAGCGTTATTCGCGTTAATCTCGTTAAAAGTAGAATTGATGTTTAATCCTTTTTCCGTTTTAAATCGCTCATCAAAAATTTCAATACTTTTTATAACAGAAGAAGAATCAAGTTGTTCTTTAGGCACAATACTTAATAAAAGCTTCCCTCCTTTTTCATATACTTTATATACATCATCATCTTGGAAGTAATTATTCCCTTTTGCTCCTTCACTTAAAATCTTTACTAGCGAATCGTTTGCAAAAATTTTATCCAAATCTTGTACGGTAGTTTCTGTTGTTAGTTGACCTACTTTACCCTTAGCAATTGTAAACTTATCTTTTCCACATTGAATAAATAAGAATGAAACACAAAGTATTGATACAATTTTAGTTAATTTTTTCATGTAAGTTTAATTTCAAAATATAACGTTTCTTTTTATTATTTAGTTTATAGTACTTTCTTTAAAATACCAAAAACTGCTCTTATAAATGTAGCACTAGTTAAAACTTTTACTACAGGATTTTGTCTTGTACTTCTTCTACTTGAACTAGAACTTCTTTTTCTTCTAATTTTTTCTTCCTCTTTTCTACGATCTTCTTCAGACTTTTCTTTATTGATTCTCTCTATTTTTTCACCTAAAAGTTCATAAGCACTTTCTCTATCGATCTCCTTATTGTACTTGTTTACTAACTTCGAATTATTCAGTACTTCCTGAATTTCTCTTTCTGTAAGAATATCCATTCTACTCATTGGAGCTCTAAGCATAGTTCTTGCCAAAGGAGTTGGAATACCTTTCTCATTTAAAGCAGTAATAAAAGCTTCTCCAATACCTAATTGAGTAAGTACTTCATTTGTTTTATAGAATTCAGAATCTGGATAATTTTCAGCTGCTAACTTTAATGCTTTTCTATCTTTAGCTGTAAAAGCACGTAAAGCATGCTGAACTTTCATACCGAGTTGAGCTAAAACATCCTCAGGAACATCTTTTGGATTTTGAGTTACGAAATACAATCCAATCCCTTTAGATCGAATTAACTTCACAATACTTTCAATTTGACTCAACAACGCTTTAGAAGCTTCGTCAAAAACTAAATGTGCTTCATCAATAAATATTATAAGTTCAGGTCTTCCACTATCTCCTTGCTCAGGAAAAGTTTCATAAACTTCCGCTAATAATTGAAGCATAAAAGTTGAAAATAACTTTGGTTTGTCTTGAATATCAGTTAATCTTAAAACAGAAATTACTCCTCTTCCATTTTCGTCTACTCTTGTTAAATCATCTACTTCAAAAGATTTTTCTCCAAAAAATAACTCTCCGCCTTGTTGCTCTAACTCCACAATTTTTCTAAGGATTGCACCAGTACTAGAAGATGAAATTCTACCATATTCAGCAGAGATTTCTTCCTTTCCTTCCGCAGTTACAAACTGTAACATTTTCTTGAAATCCTTTAAATCTAATAGTGGTAAATGGTTATCATCACAATATTTAAAAATAATCGCAACAATTCCAGACTGTGTCTCAGTTAAATCTAATATTCTAGATAATAAAACAGGTCCAAATTCCGAAACAGTAGCTCTTAAACGAACTCCATCTTGTTCTGAAATAGATAAAATCTCAATTGGAAATTTTTTAGCATCAAACGGAATTCCAATCTTCTCATGTCGTTCATCAATTTTTGGATGTCCTGGACTTGGTTGACCTAAACCACTCAAATCACCTTTTACATCCATCAATAAAACAGGAATTCCTTTTTCAGACATATTCTCTGCCAATACTTGCAACGTTTTAGTTTTACCTGTTCCAGTTGCTCCAGCAATTAAACCATGCCTATTCAATGTTTTAAGCGGAATATTAACTAATGCATTTGTTACAGTTTCTTCACCTAACATTCCTGCACCAAGTGTAATAAAATCACCTTTACATTTATATCCGTCATTGATATAATTAAAAAACGCTTCCGTCTGACTCATCTTATGTTATTTTTGATAAAAATACTATTAAAATCAGCATTTCAAAATTAAATTTCCACTAGAATACTACTGTTTTAGTTAAATTTGTTAAAGATCAAATAGTAAATCATATGAAACTACTTCAATTCTCATGTTTATCATTATTAATGATGCTAAGTTCTTGTTCAATTAGTCATAAAAAAGAAGTCACTCCAGAAAAAGACGATTTAATCTTTCATTCTTCAAAACTTGAACGTAAAAAAAATGCTCCATTTTCTGATGCAGTAGAAGTGGGTAATACACTGTATTTAGCAGGTCAAGTAGGAATAAATCCAGAAACCGGAAAACTACCTGAAGGAGGTATTACTGGCGAAGCAAGACAAACGTTAGAAAATATTAAAGAAGTATTAGAACTTCATGGATCTGACCTTGAACATGTTGTAAAATGTACTGTAATTTTGGCGACAACAGATGATTTTAAGGAATTTAATAAAATTTTCCGTGAATATTTTCCTAAAAATAAGCCTGCAAGAACTACATTTGCAGCCGGTTTGCTCGTAGGGGCAAAAATTGAAATAGACGTAATAGCGGTAAAAGCAGATGGATTCAAAGACGCAAGAGTTAATTAAACAAGGAAAAATGCTTCCATTAATGGAAGAGTTTTATACTATTCAAGGAGAAGGAGCACATACTGGAACAGCAGCATATTTTATTAGAATAGGTGGATGTGATGTAGGTTGTCACTGGTGTGATGTTAAAGAAAGTTGGGATGCTAATTTACACCCACCAACACATACAGATTTGATTGTAGATAATGCTAATACATATGCAGAAACGGTTGTTGTTACTGGTGGAGAACCATTAATGTGGAGTTTAGACTATATTACAAAACAGTTACAAGAGAAAAATATTAAAACTCATATTGAGACTTCTGGTGCGTATAAATTTTCAGGAGTATGGGATTGGTTTTGTTTATCACCTAAAAAAACTAAACTTCCGTTACAAAGAGCTTACGAAGAAGCAGATGAATTAAAAATGATTATCCATAATAAGAGTGATTTTGAATTCGCGGAAAAAGAAGCATCGAAAGTAAATGATAAATGTTTATTGTATTTACAACCTGAATGGAGTAAAAGGGATAAAATGATTCCGCTAATTATTGATTATGTGATGAAAAATCCAAAATGGAAAATCTCACTTCAAACTCATAAATACTTAAACATACCTTAATAAAAAGCGAAACGCCCAAGATGGGCGTTTTTTTGTACCGTGGTTTTTACTTTGGTTAGAGTAAAAGGATACACTTTTGTTTTCTTTTTCTCATAGATTTTCCCCGTCGACTATGATATAAAGCTATTTATATCTGACCTTATATATGTAAGGCTTTTTTGTAACCAGGACAAAGATATTTCTACTTCAAAAGACTCGGGTATGGTTTTCCCTTACTTTTAGTATGGGAAAACCATACTTTTTTATTCAATTAAGGAATTGTTAATTTTTTAACGTTTTTTAACATTATTAATAAATTTCGTATATTTGTTCAACAATGAGGAAAGTACATACATACACAATAGTTAGTGCATCAAACGCACTTCTAAATTTCGGAGGGTTAGAAAAAGATCTAAACCGAAATTGGACGCTATTACCTATATTACATAAATGATAAATTAAAAAATCAATAGATATATAAGGCGTTCAAAAAAGTTTGAACGCCTTTTTTTATATAATAAAATATGATTAAAAAAATAACTCACATATAGAAGTTTGAAAAGTTTACTTCATAAACAATTGAGCATTATCGGTTAACAAACATCTTCAATATCTAGATAATATCTGGACAGCAATTCTATTACCTAAAAACAACGTAACTGACTGAAAATCAATAAAATAAATTAAAAAATATTTGGTAGGAATATAGAATTATTATATATTTGTACTGTGATTAATTAACAACAATTAGTCAGTATAAAAAAGTAAAAATTATAAAGTATTATGAAATCAATTTATTTATCTCACGGTTTAAATGGCTCTCCAATAAGAGGTGTTCATTTTGATGAAGGAATGAGTAATGATGTTTTTTGTATGCTAAATTATTTTGAAAATGTTTAAAATCCATTTTCAACATATATAAGTACAAAGGCATCTATAAATAGGTGCCTTTTTTTATATAAAGCTATGATACGAAAGTTGGTTAAAAATTTTGAAATATCGTTAATATTTCGTATCTTAATAAAAGAAATTGAAAGTTATGAAAAAATCAATATTGCTAATTCTAAATGAAAAAGGACGTTTACTCAATGGAACCTTGCGATTACTCAATTTGAATTGTACGGACATAAAATCCAGAATAATTTAAATTAAAAAATCAGCTAGCGTTACCTAAAAATTGCAAAGAACGCTTCCTTATTTAACGACAATGTAGAATTTCCTGAAGCCTTAACTCAATAGGCCTTGGTAGTTCAAAGTCTTCACGGATTGATATTTCATCAATCTAATTCTACAAACCACTCGAATTACTCGGGCTGGAGGACTATTGCCCAGATTTTTCTGGACTTACACAATCGAAAATTTCATTCGATCAACTAAACAAGCTGTTTTTACGGCTAGGAAAACTATTGTCAAATATTAAAAATTCAAGTTATGAGAAGTTTTAAATTATTATTGTTAACATTTGTATTATTATTAACTATAGGTTGTACAGACAACACTGAAAACCTAGTTACAGATACAACACAAAATACAGAAATCACTAACACTGAAAACCTGAATGCCTTTGATAACGCTGGATCAGATACCGGAGGTACTGGTGGATCTGGAACAAACGGTGGAAAGGATGGGAAAGGATAATATAATCCTATAATGAATAAAACCTCTAACAAAATGTTAGAGGTTTTTTTTAGATTTGTATTTATCTAAAAACACAGCTATCAAAAATATTATCTTACTTATTCTCTTTTTTACATTACCGATTAATACCTTTTCTTTGGGTTTAAATCCATTTCAAAAAGAAAAAGATAGTTTAGAAATATGGATATCAAAGTCAAAAAGTAAAGACCTTAACGTTAATGAAAAACAAAAATTATTATCAAAATCTTTTAACTATATATTAGATAATAAAGTTTCAGATCCATTAAAACTTAGCTCCATTGCTTATGAATTTTATAAATTAAACGATTCTACTAACTTTTTTAAAACTAATAAGGCAGCATTAGATCTATCTTTAAAGTTAAAAGATTACTACAGTGAAGGAGATGTTAACTGGAATTATGCTACGTATTACGTAAACCTAGAACAATACAAGTTAGCATTTTATCATTTCAACTTGGCTTATAAAGCTTTTAGTAAATCAAAAAACAAGTATGAAACTGCCAAAATGCTTTATGGAATGGCACATGTTAAAGGCCGTTTTAGAGATTATACTGGAAGTGAAATTTTAATTATTCAAGCAATTAAAATTTTCAAAGAACTAGATAATAATAAACAACTTTATTTATCTTATAATCATTTAGGTTTATTACAGGAAGATATAAAGGAGTATGACAAGGGAATAAAATACTACAATAAATCTCTCGAATATTTCAACAAAAATAAAGACGTACTTTATGCCGGTACTTTTAACAATATGGCTAACATATATTTAGCTCAAAAAAAATATAATAAAGCCCTAGAGTATTATAAAAAAGATCTAAAAATGGATATTGATATCACTCACTATGCCAGAGTGATAGACAATATTGGGTATACACAATTACTACTTAAAGACACAACAGATGTAAAAAACAAATTATTCAACTCTTTGAGAATCAGGGACAGCCTAGGAAATAAAATCGCTATAACATCTTCTAAAATTCATATTTCCGATTATTATGAATTTACCAATGACACTTTACAGGCTATTAAATTTGCCACAGAAGCAAACTTATTAGCTAAAGAATTAAAAAATGGAGGAGACTATCTGACAACTTTACAACAACTTTCTGATTTGCAACCTAAAAAATCTAAAAAATACTTAGATCGTTATATTCAATTCAATGATAGTTTAATCAGTGAGGAACGAAGAGCACAAAACAAATTTACCAGAATTGAGTTTGAAACTGATGAACATATCGAAGATAACAAACGCTTAACAGAACAGCGTGTATGGATATTTGCTGGGAGTTTTGCTATTTTACTAATATCTACACTACTCTACTTTTTACGTGTTCAAAAGGTTCAAAATGAAAAACTTCAATTGGAAGCAGAACAGCAAAAAGCAAATGAAGAGGTTTATGTATTAACTCTGCAACAACAAGCAAAACTTGAAGAAGAACGTGTGAATGAGCGTAATCGAATCTCAGCAGAACTACATGATGGAATTTTAGGAAAGTTATTCGGAACTCGTGTGAGCTTAGGATTTTTAGGTATGCAAATGCAACCAGACACACAAGAACAACATCAAACCTTTTTAGATGAACTACAAAACATCGAAAAAGAAATACGTGATGTTTCGCATCGATTAAGTGAAAATTTTGATGATGCTACTGTAAACTTTACCACCATAATTGAACAATTATTAAGAGATAAAAGCGTTATTGGTAAGTTCAACCATACTTTTACTTACGAACCAAATATTTCATGGAAAAGTATCAACGAAGTTACTAAAGCGAATGTTTATCGAATTATTCAAGAAGCACTTCAAAATATTATTAAACATGCTAACGCAAAAAGTGTAACTTTGGATTTCGCTTTGCAACATCAAGAATTGTTAATTACAATAAGCGATGATGGTGTAGGATTTGACACAAAAAAAGGTAAAAAAGGAATAGGAATAAAGAATATTAAAACCAGAGTTGAAAAATTAAGCGGTTCTGTGGACTTTTCGTCAGAAATCAACCAAGGAACCAAATTATATATAAAAATACCTTATATCCCCAAAAATGCAGCTTAAAAAATATAATGCTTTACTTATTGACGACCATCCTTTAATTGCCGAAGCCTACAAAAGTGCTTTTAAATTTATTGAAACCAAAAATGAAAATATTTCTTTTCACATCTTAACTGCTACCGATTGCGATTCTGCCTGTGAAATTTTAAAAGAATATGTTGCTAAAAACGATCATTTAGATATTGTTTTTTTAGATATGCGCTTACCTCCTTCTAAAGATGGTACTTTATTATCAGGAGAAGACTTAGGTTTGAAAATAAATGAAATGCTTCCTGAGACTAAAATTATTGTTTCTACGACGTTTAACGATAATTACAGAGTGCATAGTATCTTGAAGAATCTTAACCCAGAAGGTTTCTTAGTTAAAAATGACTTAACACCAGCTGAATTGGTTCAAGCTATACAAGAAGTTTTAGAAGATCCGCCATATTATAGTAAAACGGTTATGAAGCTGTTACGTAATCAAATTTCTAGCGATTTACTATTGGACGATATTGATCGAAAAATATTATATGAAATTTCAATAGGTACTAAAACTAAAGATTTACCTGAAATTGTTCATTTATCTATGCCAGCCATCGAAAAACGTAAACGACAGTTAAGAAAAATATTTGCATTAAACTCTACAGATGATAGAGAACTTATTTTGACTGCAAAGGATAAAGGATTTATATAAAATAAAAAAGCTCACTTTTGAAAGTGAGCTTTTTTATTTTATATAAATGAGAAATCTACTCTTTGTAAACACCCATGTTTGCATATTTATCCATACGTTTTGCAACAAGTGAAGAATCATCTAATCCTTTTAACTCTTCAAAAGCACTTAGAATTTGATTTTTTACTGCTTCAAATGCTCCGTCTCTATCCGTATGAGCTCCACCAGCTGGTTCTTCAATAATTCCGTCGATTAATTTCAACTTCTTCATATCGTCACCAGTTAACTTTAATGCTGCCGCTGCTTGTTCTTTGAACTCCCAACTGCGCCATAAAATAGATGAACAAGATTCTGGAGAAATTACAGTATACCATGTGTTTTCCATCATATATACTCTATCTCCTACTCCAATTCCTAATGCACCTCCTGAAGCTCCTTCTCCAATTACGATAGTAATGATTGGAGTTTTTAAGCGTGTCATTTCAAAAATGTTACGAGCAATAGCTTCACCTTGTCCTCTTTCCTCAGCTTCTAAACCTGGGTAAGCACCTGGTGTATCTAATAAAGTAACTACAGGAATTCCAAACTTCTCTGCCATTTTCATTAAACGTAATGCTTTACGGTAACCCTCTGGGTTAGCCATACCGAAGTTACGATACTGACGAGTTTTGGTATTATAACCTTTTTGTTGTCCAATGAACATAAATGATTGATCTCCGATTTTTCCAAGACCACCAATCATGGCTTTATCATCTTTTACACTTCTATCTCCGTGTAACTCCATAAACGTATCTCCACAGATCGCTTTAATATAATCTAAAGTATACGGTCTGTTTGGATGACGTGATAATTGTACACGTTGCCAAGGCGTTAAGTTTTTGTAGATGTCTTTTCTAGCCTTATCTAATTTTTTTTCGATTTTCTTGCACGTTTCCGTAACGTCTATCTCGCTTTCTTTTCCTATATCATGACATTTTGCCAACTGATCTTCTAGTTCCTTAATTGGCATTTCAAAATCTAAATATTCCATTTTATAAGTCTGATTTCCGAATTGTTTGTAAAGCAAACATACTAAATTATCGTTGTAATTTCTTTTTAATTTTTGAAGAATTTTTCAATAATCCATTCAATAATACCACAAATAATACAATGAATGCCCCATAATAAAACTCTATATTCATCTGTTCTTTTTCTCCAAATATAATGAGCGCCAGTACAATAGCATAAATTGGTTCTAAATTAATTGTGAGCATTACTGTATAAGGTGTTAAATATTTCATCACCTTAACGGATGCAATAAAAGCATAAGCAGTACAAATACTTCCTAAAACTGTTAAATAAATCCAATCTGTAGTTTTTAATTGAAAAAAGCTTGTGGTAAACTCTCCTGAGAAAGCTAAAAACAATGTAACTACTACCACTCCAAATAAGAGTTGATAAAGTGAAATTGAATCAGCTTCATATTTTTTGATGAAAATTCCATTTAAAACAGCGAAAAGCGCTGATAAAAATGCTGAAATTAATGCATAAATTATTCCTAGACTATACTGACTTTCAAAGTTGAAAATAATGTATAAACCAACAATTACTAATAATCCTAAAAGCATTTCAATAGGATTTATTTTTCGTTTGAAAAATATGGGTTCAATTAAAGCTGTAAAAAAAGCGCCTGTACTCATCGTTACTAATGCCACTGATACGTTCGAGACTTTAATCGCTTTGAAAAAAGTTATCCAATGCACAGCAATGATAGCTCCGGTGATAAAAAATTTAAATATTGCTTTTCTTGGAATAGAAAATGACTTCTTTTTGATTAAGAAATAAATACAAATGAAAACTACGGCAATTAGCATTCTATACCAAACTAATGGAATGGCTTCAATAGATATTAAAGCTCCCAAAATAGCCGTAAATCCCCAAATAAAAACGATAAAATGTAGTAAGAGATAGTTTTTAAGTTTACTTTCTTGCATTGATATAAAGATAAACCGCGTATGTACCAAATACAAAGTTTGGCATCCATACATTAAGTAATGAATTTGCTCCAGCCACTGCTCCTAAAACTTCAGCAACTTTTAAGAAGAATACATATACAAACATAATAGCAATTCCTAACGCTAGGTTTACTCCTATTCCTCCTCTTCTTTTACGATGAGCTAAAACAACGGCAATTAACGTTAAAATATAAGATGCTAATGGCAAACTTGTTCTTTTGTATAATTCTACCAGATATGCATTTAAGTTTTTCACACCTCTTTTTCGAGATAATTTGATAAAATCTGATAATTCAGGAGAAGGCATTTCTTGTGCTAAAGCCGATTTATAATTAAAATCTTTAGGTGTAAAGGCAAAAGTTGTGTCCATTTTATTCCCTGAAAAAATACTGTCTCGATCTTTAAAGATTTTTCTTTCTTTCCAGTTTAATAAAGTAAATGTACTATCGTTCCAAGTGATTCTATCTGCAATTAACTTATACTTCAATTTTAGTCCATCATACATTTCTGTAGAAAATTGATGTCCCGAATTTCGTTTTAAATCATAAGTTTGAAGAAACATATACGTACTATCATTTAGCTGTAAACTAAAATCATTGATCATTTGATCTTGATATCGTTTCTTCTTTAAATAGGTATTCTCAAAGCTCTTTCTTGTTTTACTACTTGCTGGCACAATATAATGGTTCATGTATAAAGCCATTATAGTAACAATAGTTGCTCCAATAAAATATGGATATAAAAAGCGTGTAAAAGATATTTGTGAACTATTGATAGCAACAATTTCTGTGTTGTTTGCTAATCGAGAAGTAAATACAATAACCGCAATAAATAATGCCAATGGCATGAATGTATTTGCGTAATAAATGATAAAGTTCTTGTAATAGTCATTTACAATTTCAAAAAGTGTAAGTGTTTCATTTCGTAAAAACTTATCAATTTTTTCCGAAATATCAATGGCTACCGCAATAGGTATTAGAATAAGCAACGTAAATAAAAACGTTGTCAAATATCTTTTTAATATGTACCAATCGAGAATTCTCAAAATTACAAACGATTACTCATTTGTTTCACCATTTTATCTTTCCATTGTGCAAAGTCACCAGCTTTGATATGCTTTCGTGCTTCGCGAACTAACCATAAATAGAAACCTAAATTATGGATAGATGCAATTTGTTTTCCTAATAATTCTTTAGAAGCAAACAAATGCCTTAAATACGCTTTAGAATACAATGTGTCAACAAATGTGATTCCCATTTCATCAATCGGAGAAAAATCATTTTCCCATTTTTTATTTTTGATGTTAATAGTTCCATGCGCCGTAAATAACATTCCGTTTCTAGCGTTTCTTGTTGGCATAACACAATCGAACATATCGACTCCTAAAGCAATATTTTCAAGAATATTAATTGGAGTTCCTACTCCCATTAAATATCTAGGTTTGTCTTCTGGTAAAATATTACAAACGATATCCGTCATAGCATACAGTTCTTCCGCAGGTTCACCTACAGATAAACCTCCAATTGCATTTCCTTCTGCTTCAACAGATGCAATAAACTCAGCAGACTGCTTACGTAAATCTTTATAAGTGCTTCCTTGTACTATAGGAAAGAATGTTTGATCATAACCATATTTAGGTGGTACTTTACCCAAATGTTCAATACATCTTTTTAGCCAACGATGGGTCATATGCATTGAATTCTTGGCATAATTGTAATCGCATGGATATGGTGTACACTCATCAAAAGCCATGATTATATCCGCTCCAATAGATCTTTGAATCTCCATTACATTTTCTGGTGTAAAAAAATGTGTAGAACCGTCGATATGACTTTTAAATTTTACTCCTTCTTCATTAATCTTTCTTCTTCCTGATAACGAGTAAACTTGGTATCCTCCACTATCCGTTAAAATATTTCTATCCCAATTCATGAACTTGTGCAAACCACCAGCTTGCTCAAGAATATCTGTTTTTGGTCTTAAATATAAATGGTAAGTATTACCTAAAATAATATCTGGATTGATCTCATCTTTAAGCTCTGACTGGTGAACTCCTTTAACAGAAGCAACAGTACCTACCGGCATGAATATAGGAGTTTCTATAGTTCCATGATCTGTAGTTATAACGCCAGCTCTCGCCTTACTCTTTGGATCAGTAGTTTCTAATTTAAATTGCATAGGTGACAAAGATACATAATTGGAAGAATGTGAAAACTTAAATGTTTCTAAATCTATTTTTTTCTTTGACGGCCAAAACGAGATTTAAATTTTCCTTTTGAAGAGGTATTCTTTTTTACTGGAGAACGTTCTTTTGACGCTTCTTCTGTTTTGCTAGATGACTTTACCAACGCATTTATTTTATCCATTTCTGTTTTAGATAATTCTCGCCACTCACCTACTTTTAAATTACCCAATTCAACATTCATGATACGCGTTCTTTTCAACTTTGTAACCTCGTACCCTAAATACTCGCTCATTCTTCTAATCTGACGATTCAAGCCTTGAGTTAGAATAATTTTAAATGTATTTGAATTGATTTTTTCAACTTTACATTTCTTAGTAACTGTTCCAAGAATAGGAATTCCATTACTCATTCTCTGAATAAATCGATCGTTTATCGGTTTATCTACAGTTACTATATATTCTTTTTCATGATTATTACCTGCTCGTAAAATCTTATTTACAATATCTCCATCATTGGTCAAAAATATTAAACCTTCAGAAGGTTTATCTAATCTTCCTATTGGAAATAAACGTTGTGAATGTCCGACAAATTTTACGATGTTTTTTCTCTCTTTACTATCAGTTGTACAAACAATTCCAACAGGTTTGTTTAAAGCAATGTATAAGGTTTTTGGTTTCGCCTTTAAAGGTTTACCATCTATTTTCACCGTATCTCCTTCAAAAACTCTATTTCCCAACTGGGTAGGTTTTCCATTAATTGTAACTCTACCTGCAGTAATTAATCGTTCAGCTTCTCTTCTTGAACATATTCCTGTAGAGCTTATATATTTATTTAAATTAATCGAGTCTTGATTATTCTTATCCATCACGGCAAAATTAAACTAAAAAAACCTCAGTTTAAGCTGAGGTTTTAATTTTTATCTTTTTTATGAATCTAAAATTTAGAACATAATCATCTTTCTTGTACATCGTGCTAAACTTGGACGACGATCATAATCGAATCCTAATGTAATCATGTGTGTTCCGTTATTGAATCCTACAATTTCGTTAACTGTAATACTGAAACCATATGAAACATAAAACTTATCCTTTTTCAAACCAAATAATGGCGCAATAGCGTTAGGCTTAAAAAATTGATCATTTAAGAATGTATAACTTAATCCTCCCCAAACATATCCGTTAAAAATTCTCTTTCTTAATTTAACGTTTACATCTGTACGAGATCTTTGACTGGCTTCGAAGTACTCAACAAAAGCAGAAGGTTCAAGTTCTGTATCACGATTAATTCTGTAATTGTAATTTGTGTATACAGAATATCTTCTTAATACTCTAGGCTCTCCTGTTCTAAAGTCATCAACATTCTTATCTAAAAGATTAACAACATTACCACTGATAGCAAATCTTCCAAAACGATACAACATACTTATATCAAAGTTAGAAGTATTTAATACTCTATCTGGTAAGGGTTGACTAGTATTATTCTGAGAAGTATCAATACCGAACTGAATAAAACTGTAACTTAAACCAAACGATAAAAAACTATCATAAACATCACTTAAAATTAAGTGACTCGCTAATGATAAACGCGCTCCTCTTTGAGTAGTGAAACCATTTTGATCATTAAACATTGTTAAACCACCACCAAAACGTTCAGCTAAACGAGCTTCTACTGTTAAGGACTGTGTATCTGGAGCATCTTCTACTCCGATCCATTGACTAACTCCATTAAGTCTAACTTGTAATCCAGATCCAATACCTGCATACGCTGGTGAAATTAAAAATGGATTATCTGCCATGTGGTTGACATACTGCGGTAAATCAACTTCTTGTCCAAACAATTTGGTTACTAAGAAAAATAATATGGGGATTATTCTATATTTCTTCATCTAATAATTTTATCTATATAATGTAAAGTGACCCATTAAACGTCTTTGTTCTCCGGATAATTCAACAAATTCAATAGTATACCAGTAATCTCCAGATGGCATTGGACGTCCTTGATATAGTCCATCCCAACCAACTTGAACACCGTTGTACTTACTTATTTCTCTACCATAACGGTCGAAGATAACAACTTTTAACTGGTGGTAATCTTGAACATTAATTGGGTACCAGTAATCTTGAATACCGTCACCGTCAGGTGTAAAGATATTTGGAACTTCAATTGTAATATAAACGCCTTCAACAGTAATAGATTGTTCACATCCTCTACTATCTCTAACTACAATTGTATAATCTCTTGTTTGTGTAATAACAAATTGATTTTCAAATGAGAAGTCACTACCATCAATACTGTATTCATACGGTGGAATTCCACCAGTAGCATTTGCTATCAACATATTGATTTGTGAATCATCAATTGTTATTTGTAATGGATCAATAACTTCAACTTCAACTGGAGTAATAACTCTAGTACATCCGTTAACGTGTTCAACTTCTAACGTATATGTTCCTGTTGCAGTTACATTAAATACTCCTGTATCGTTACTAGAACTTTCAGGTCCTGTTAACGTGTAAACTACATCATTTACATGAATATCAGCTACTGTTCCTGTAATTGTAATTGTACCATCACAATTATAAGTTATTTCACTATTGAATTGTAAATCAACTGCAGGATCGAAAGTGAATGGAGAAGTTACCGTAGTACATCCTCTGCTATCTCTAACGATTACAACATAAGTTTCACCTGCTGTTAAATTATCAAATACAATTCTATCATCTATAAATGCTCCTCCGTTTAAACTTGTAGAATAAGGAGGTGTACCTCCAGTAATTGCTACTTCAAACGATGGTGCTGTATCTTGAACACATAATTGTTGTTGAACAGTTGTAACGTCAATTGTTGCTTCTAAAATTGGTGGCTCTTCAATTGTAACTGTAACAATTTCGAAACATCCTCTCTCATCTTGAGTAGTAACAACATATGTACCTGCTGGTAAATTATTAAACTCGTTACTAGTTTGGAATCTTCCTGGATCTGTATCAATTTCATAAACATAAGAACCAGTTCCTCCAGTTGCATTTATGGTAATACTACCATCAGTAGATCCGTTACAGCTCACATCTACGTGTGTTTCTGTCACTTCTAATAATGGTGGATCAACAATTTCGAAAGTACCCGTTTCTACGATACAATCTTGACTTGTAACTCTAATACTATACGTACCAGGTCCTATACTATCGAATGTATCAGAAGATTGAGGTCCGGCTACAACCGTTCCGCTTTCTAATAATTCGTACATATAATTTCCTAATCCACCAGCTGCCGTTGCTGATAAGATTGCATTTGCATCTCCATTACAAGTTATAAATGCAGAACCAGTATTTAATGTTGCCGTTAATGGAACTAATGCTGGTACCGAAACAATAGACGGTATAGAAATACATCCGTTAGCATCTCTCACGAATAATTCGTAATCTCCTGCTGGAACAGCAAATGTGTTACTCGCTACGAAATTCATTCCATCAATACTGTATTCATAAACTCCTGTTCCTCCAGCACCTGTAACTTCAATTGTTGCATTAGGAGAAGTACAAGTAATAATTGAAGTAACTACGGCTGATGCAGTAACATCACTTGGTTCTGTTATTATAACAGGGAACGTATTACTACAACTAAATTCATCGTAAACCGTAACCGTATAACTTCCAGCCCCTAAACCAGTAAATGTATTACCAGATTGAATAGCTGATACATCTCCATTCGGGAATGTTAAGCTATAAGAGTAAACAGCTGGATTACCTTGTCCTCCCGACACTGCGTTTACGCTAATTTCAGCTGTCTCATCTCCCTCACAAGCAATAGATGTTGTTTCTACAATTGTAGCTGTTATTGTTGTTGGATCAGATAATGTAAATGTATCTGTTGCAATACATCCATTAGCATCTCTTACACTAACTAAGTAAGTTCCTGAAGCTAATCCTGTAATAATATTGTTATTTGAGAAACTCTGAACAGTAGTTGCTGTTGTTGTATTCTCTAATTGATATTCATAACTACTCCATCCACCTGAACCATTAATAACAACTTCACCACTAGTTGGAGAAATACAACTAATTAAGTTTGTTGTATATCCAATAGTTAATGGAGAAGCAGGTTCACTAATTGTTACTTCTGGTGATACAACTGGACAGAATGGACTTGCTGTCATTGTCACCTGAACATAGTATGTTCCAGCTCCTAATGTATTTACAGTTGTTGCTCCTGTTACTCCAGTACCTGTAATACCAGTTGAAGTTCCTCCTGATTGGAATACCTCATAATCATAAGTACCAGTGTAAGGACTACTTGTAGCAAAATCGAATGTCATACTTCCATTTGAGTCTCCTAAACAAACAACATTACTATCTAAACTAACATCTAAATTAAATGTTGGTTCAGCGTTTACTTGATGACTTTCCGTAATTACACACCCTGTTGTAGGATTTGTAATGGTAATTGTATACACATCTTCTGCTAAACCTGTAAACACACCTGTTGTATTAGCTGCATTAAATCCTGTATTGGCTCCAGATATAGTAAAGTCCGCAGTAATTGGACTTACAGACGTATATGTTACTGTAATATCCTCTCCTGTTGCACAATCAATAGCTTTATCAACAGTAATTACCGCGTCAGTAATGGCATTAAAAGGTGCTATTGTTGCGTTTGTAGTTGCCATACATCCCTCATCATCATAAACGTCGATATTTACTGTACCTCCTGATGTATTCGTAGTTCCAAAACTAAATGTCGTACTATCCTGAGATTCTACTGTTCCTACTGCTGGTGTATATGTAAATACAACTCTAACATAAGTTCCGCTTCCTCCTGATAAGTTCGCTGTATCAACAATTACCATTGCTGCATCTGTAACATTACCTGTAGTACATCCAAACTCGGTTACTACTGGCGCAACTGTAAAGGTAATTGGTGCTAACTCAGTTATAGTGACTGGAGTTCCTAGTGTAACACATCCATTGCTTCCTGTAGCTGTTACTGTATATGTATTCGGTGGTAAGTTCGTGAACTGATTCGTAGTGATACTTCCAACTGAATTTGGATCTGGACTAATCGTATAACTTAACGGTAATAATCCATTATCCGTAGCTGTCATCTCAATTACTCCTGAATCACTTCCATCACAATTATCATTATCAATAGCAACGGCAGTAAACACTGGATTGATAATAGGATCAATCGTAATGTCACGTGTTCTTGAACAGTTCGGTGTAACTCCAACATCATAAACATTTACTGTATATGTATCTGCTGTAGAGACTGAGAACGTAACTGTACTTCCCACAATAGCAACTCGTGCTACAACTGTACCTGCTCCACTATCTAAAACTTCGTATTCATAACTTCCAGAACCTGAACTAATTGATAATTCAACCGTAGCATCTGGACTTACTGTACAATCTAACTTCTTCGTCTCTGTTAAACTGAACTCTAAATTCGGTAATAACGTAATCGATGGACTTGGACTTGTTCCTGGACAACTATTACTATCAACTACCTGAACAGTATAAGTACCCGCTGGTAAGTTCGTAAATACATTTGTCGTCTGGTTACGAATCTCTGTACTTGTAGCATCTAATAAGATGTAAGTATAAATTCCTGTTCCACCAACTGCTGTTACTGTAATACTTCCACCTCCTGTTAAATCACAAGCATTATCATCTTTCGTTAACGTGAAGGTAACTGGTGTAGGATCTGCTAAAGTAACTGTATCTGTATCGATACATCCATTAGCATCTCTTACGCGTACTGTATAAGTATTTGCTGATAATCCGCTAAACACATTATTTGTTCCATAAGCAGTAATAATCGTTGTTCCTGCTGCATCTGCTAACTCATACTCATAGCTTCCCCATCCACCTGTAGCATTTACTGTGATACTTCCATCACTTCCTCCGTTACAACTAACTGCTCCATCAACTGTAGTAAAGTCTAATACTGCTGTTGGTTGACTAATTGTTACCTCTGGTGATACTACTGGACAGAATGGACTTGCTGTCATTGTTACATTAACATAGTATGTTCCTGCTCCTAATGTATTAACAGTCGTAGATCCTGTTACACCTGTAGCCGAGGTTTCAACTGTGTCGTCTCCTGTAGCTGGTGTACCATTAGTGTTCATTACTTGGTAATCGTATAATCCAGCATATGGACTACTTGTAGCAAAATCAAATGTGATAGCTCCATTAGTATCTCCTAAACAAACAACATTACTATCTAAACTAATATCTAAGTTGAACGTTGGTGCTGCATTAACTTGATGACTCTCTGTTAATACACAGCCTGTTGTTGGATTAGTAATTGTAATCGTATAAATATCCTCTGCTAAGTTTGTAAATACTCCAGTAGTGTTAGTAGCACTAAATCCTGTATTCGCTCCACTTATTGCAAAGTCTGCTGTAAGTGCACTTGTTGATGTGTACGTTACTGTAATATCTTCTCCTGTTGCACAATCAATAGCTTTATCAACAGTGACAACTGGTGCGCTTAATGCATTAAATGCTGCAATATTAACACTTGTATTAGCCGTACATCCTTCATCATCATAAACATCAATACTTACTGTACCGCCTGAAGTGTTCGTAGTTGAGAACGTGAAGCTTGCGCTATCTTGTGTCTCTACTGCTCCAACTGCTGGTGTATATGTAAATACTGCTCTTACATAAGTTCCACTTCCTCCCGATACATTTGCTGTGTTTACTGTTACAACTGCTGCATCTGTAATGTTTGCCGTTGTACATCCAAACTCCGTTACAACAGGTGCAACTGTAAAGGCAACTGGAGCTAACTCTGTAATAACAATGTTAGTTACATCTGTTGTACATCCATTGCTTCCTGTAGCTGTTACTGTATATGTATTTGGTGGTAAGTTCGTGAACTGATTCGTAGTGATACTTCCAACTGAATTTGGATCTGGACTAATCGTGTAACTTAACGGTAATAATCCATTATCCGTAGCTGTCATCTCAATTACTCCTGAATCACTTCCATCACAATTATCATTGTCAATAGCAACGGCAGTAAACACTGGATTGATGATAGGATCAATCGTAATATCTCGTGTTCTTGAACAGTTCGGTGTAACTCCAACATCATAAACATTTACTGTATATGTATCTGCTGTAGAGACTGAGAACGTAACTGTACTTCCCACAATAGCAACTCGTGCTACAACTGTACCTGCTCCACTATCTAAAACTTCGTATTCATAACTTCCAGAACCTGAACTAATCGATAATTCAACCGTAGCATCTGGACTCACTGTACAATCTAACTTCTTCGTCTCTGTTAAACTGAACTCTAAATTCGGTAATAACGTAATCGATGGACTTGGACTTGTTCCTGGACAACTATTACTATCAACTACCTGAACGGTATAAGTACCCGCTGGTAAGTTCGTAAATACATTTGTCGTCTGGTTACGAATCTCTGTACTTGTAGCATCTAATAAGATGTAAGTATAAATTCCTGTTCCACCAACTGCTGTTACTGTAATACTTCCACCTCCTGTTAAATCACAAGCATTATCATCTTTCGTTAACGTGAAGGTAACTGGTGTAGGATCTGCTAAAGTAACTGTATCTGTATCGATACATCCATTAGCATCTCTTACGCGTACTGTATAAGTATTTGCTGATAATCCGCTAAACACATTATTTGTTCCATAAGCAGTAATAATCGTTGTTCCTGCTGCATCTGCTAACTCATACTCATAGCTTCCCCATCCACCTGTAGCATTTACTGTGATACTTCCATCACTTCCTCCGTTACAACTAACTGCTCCATCAACTGTAGTAAAGTCTAATACTGCTGTTGGTTGACTAATTGTTACCTCTGGTGATACTACTGGACAGAATGGACTTGCTGTCATTGTTACATTAACATAGTATGTTCCTGCTCCTAATGTATTAACAGTCGTAGATCCTGTTACACCTGTAGCCGAGGTTTCAACTGTGTCGTCTCCTGTAGCTGGTGTACCATTAGTGTTCATTACTTGGTAATCGTATAATCCAGCATATGGACTACTTGTAGCAAAATCAAATGTGATAGCTCCATTAGTATCTCCTAAACAAACAACATTACTATCTAAACTAATATCTAAGTTGAACGTTGGTGCTGCATTAACTTGATGACTCTCTGTTAATACACAGCCTGTTGTTGGATTAGTAATTGTAATCGTATAAATATCCTCTGCTAAGTTTGTAAATACTCCAGTAGTGTTAGTAGCACTAAATCCTGTATTCGCTCCACTTATTGCAAAGTCTGCTGTAAGTGCACTTGTTGATGTGTACGTTACTGTAATATCTTCTCCTGTTGCACAATCAATAGCTTTATCAACAGTGACAACTGGTGCGCTTAATGCATTAAATGCTGCAATATTAACACTTGTATTAGCCGTACATCCTTCATCATCATAAACATCAATACTTACTGTACCGCCTGAAGTGTTCGTAGTTGAGAACGTGAAGCTTGCGCTATCTTGTGTCTCTACTGCTCCAACTGCTGGTGTATATGTAAATACTGCTCTTACATAAGTTCCACTTCCTCCCGATACATTTGCTGTGTTTACTGTTACAACTGCTGCATCTGTAATGTTTGCCGTTGTACATCCAAACTCCGTTACAACAGGTGCAACTGTAAAGGCAACTGGAGCTAACTCTGTAATAACAATGTTAGTTACATCTGTTGTACATCCATTGCTTCCTGTAGCTGTTACTGTATATGTATTTGGTGGTAAGTTCGTGAACTGATTCGTAGTGATACTTCCAACTGAATTTGGATCTGGACTAATCGTGTAACTTAACGGTAATAATCCATTATCCGTAGCTGTCATCTCAATTACTCCTGAATCACTTCCATCACAATTATCATTGTCAATAGCAACGGCAGTAAACACTGGATTGATGATAGGATCAATCGTAATATCTCGTGTTCTTGAACAGTTCGGTGTAACTCCAACATCATAAACATTTACTGTATATGTATCTGCTGTAGAGACTGAGAACGTAACTGTACTTCCCACAATAGCAACTCGTGCTACAACTGTACCTGCTCCACTATCTAAAACTTCGTATTCATAACTTCCAGATCCTGAACTAATCGATAATTCAACCGTAGCATCTGGACTCACTGTACAATCTAACTTCTTCGTCTCTGTTAAACTGAACTCTAAATTCGGTAATAACGTAATCGATGGACTTGGACTTGTTCCTGGACAACTATTACTATCAACTACCTGAACGGTATAAGTACCCGCTGGTAAGTTCGTAAATACATTTGTCGTCTGGTTACGAATCTCTGTACTTGTAGCATCTAATAAGATGTAAGTATAAATTCCTGTTCCACCAACTGCTGTTACTGTAATACTTCCACCTCCTGTTAAATCACAAGCATTATCATCTTTCGTTAACGTGAAGGTAACTGGTGTAGGATCTGCTAAAGTAACAGTATCTGTATCGATACATCCATTAGCATCTCTTACACGTACTGTATAAGTATTTGCTGATAATCCGCTAAATACATTATTTGTTCCATAAGCAGTAATAATCGTTGTTCCTGCTGCATCTGCTAACTCATATTCATAGCTTCCCCATCCACCTGTAGCGTTTACTGTAATACTTCCATCACTTCCTCCGTTACAACTAACTGCTCCATCAACTGTAGTAAAGTCTAATACCGCTGTTGGTTGACTAATTGTTACCTCTGGTGAGACTACTGGACAGAATGGACTTGCTGTCATTGTTACATTAACATAGTATGTTCCTGCTCCTAATGTATTAACAGTCGTAGATCCTGTTACACCTGTAGCCGAGGTTTCAACTGTGTCGTCTCCTGTAGCTGGTGTACCATTAGTGTTCATTACTTGGTAATCGTATAATCCAGCATATGGACTACTTGTAGCAAAATCAAATGTGATAGCTCCATTAGTATCTCCTAAACAAACAACATTACTATCTAAACTAATATCTAAGTTGAACGTTGGTGCTGCATTAACTTGATGACTCTCTGTTAATACACAGCCTGTTGTTGGATTAGTAATTGTAATCGTATAAATATCCTCTGCTAAGTTTGTAAATACTCCAGTAGTGTTAGTAGCACTAAATCCTGTATTCGCTCCACTTATTGCAAAGTCTGCTGTAAGTGCACTTGTTGATGTGTACGTTACTGTAATATCTTCTCCTGTTGCACAATCAATAGCTTTATCAACAGTGACAACTGGTGCGCTTAATGCATTAAATGCTGCAATATTAACACTTGTATTAGCCGTACATCCTTCATCATCATAAACATCAATACTTACTGTACCGCCTGAAGTGTTCGTAGTTGAGAACGTGAAGCTTGCGCTATCTTGTGTCTCTACTGCTCCAACTGCTGGTGTATATGTAAATACTGCTCTTACATAAGTTCCACTTCCTCCCGATACATTTGCTGTGTTTACTGTTACAACTGCTGCATCTGTAATGTTTGCCGTTGTACATCCAAACTCCGTTACAACAGGTGCAACTGTAAAGGCAACTGGAGCTAACTCTGTAATAACAATGTTAGTTACATCTGTTGTACATCCATTGCTTCCTGTAGCTGTTACTGTATATGTATTTGGTGGTAAGTTCGTGAACTGATTCGTAGTGATACTTCCAACTGAATTTGGATCTGGACTAATCGTGTAACTTAACGGTAATAATCCATTATCCGTAGCTGTCATCTCAATTACTCCTGAATCACTTCCATCACAATTATCATTGTCAATAGCAACGGCAGTAAACACTGGATTGATGATAGGATCAATCGTAATATCTCGTGTTCTTGAACAGTTCGGTGTAACTCCAACATCATAAACATTTACTGTATATGTATCTGCTGTAGAGACTGAGAACGTAACTGTACTTCCCACAATAGCAACTCGTGCTACAACTGTACCTGCTCCACTATCTAAAACTTCGTATTCATAACTTCCAGATCCTGAACTAATCGATAATTCAACCGTAGCATCTGGACTCACTGTACAATCTAACTTCTTCGTCTCTGTTAAACTGAACTCTAAATTCGGTAATAACGTAATCGATGGACTTGGACTTGTTCCTGGACAACTATTACTATCAACTACCTGAACGGTATAAGTACCCGCTGGTAAGTTCGTAAATACATTTGTCGTCTGGTTACGAATCTCTGTACTTGTAGCATCTAATAAGATGTAAGTATAAATTCCTGTTCCACCAACTGCTGTTACTGTAATACTTCCACCTCCTGTTAAATCACAAGCATTATCATCTTTCGTTAACGTGAAGGTAACTGGTGTAGGATCTGCTAAAGTAACTGTATCTGTATCGATACATCCATTAGCATCTCTTACGCGTACTGTATAAGTATTTGCTGATAATCCGCTAAACACATTATTTGTTCCATAAGCAGTAATAATCGTTGTTCCTGCTGCATCTGCTAACTCATACTCATAGCTTCCCCATCCACCTGTAGCATTTACTGTGATACTTCCATCACTTCCTCCGTTACAACTAACTGCTCCATCAACTGTAGTAAAGTCTAATACTGCTGTTGGTTGACTAATTGTTACCTCTGGTGATACTACTGGACAGAATGGACTTGCTGTCATTGTTACATTAACATAGTATGTTCCTGCTCCTAATGTATTAACAGTCGTAGATCCTGTTACACCTGTAGCCGAGGTTTCAACTGTGTCGTCTCCTGTAGCTGGTGTACCATTAGTGTTCATTACTTGGTAATCGTATAATCCAGCATATGGACTACTTGTAGCAAAATCAAATGTGATAGCTCCATTAGTATCTCCTAAACAAACAACATTACTATCTAAACTAATATCTAAGTTGAACGTTGGTGCTGCATTAACTTGATGACTCTCTGTTAATACACAGCCTGTTGTTGGATTAGTAATTGTAATCGTATAAATATCCTCTGCTAAGTTTGTAAATACTCCAGTAGTGTTAGTAGCACTAAATCCTGTATTCGCTCCACTTATTGCAAAGTCTGCTGTAAGTGCACTTGTTGATGTGTACGTTACTGTAATATCTTCTCCGGTTGCACAATCAATAGCTTTATCAACAGTGACAACTGGTGCGCTTAATGCGTTAAATGCTGCGATGTTAACACTTGTATTAGCCGTACATCCTTCATCATCATAAACATCAATACTTACTGTACCGCCTGAAGTGTTCGTAGTTGAGAACGTGAAGCTTGCGCTATCTTGTGTCTCTACTGCTCCAACTGCTGGTGTATATGTAAATACTGCTCTTACATAAGTTCCACTTCCTCCCGATACATTCGCTGTGTTTACTGTTACAACTGCTGCATCTGTAATGTTTGCCGTTGTACATCCAAACTCGGTTACAACCGGTGCAACTGTAAAGGCAACTGGAGCTAACTCTGTAATAACAATGTTAGTTACATCTGTTGTACATCCATTGCTTCCTGTAGCTGTTACTGTATATGTATTTGGTGGTAAGTTCGTGAACTGATTCGTAGTGATACTTCCAACTGAATTTGGATCTGGACTAATCGTGTAACTTAACGGTAATAATCCATTATCCGTAGCTGTCATCTCAATTACTCCTGAATCACTTCCATCACAATTATCATTGTCAATAGCAACGGCAGTGAAAGTAGGTGTAATTGCAGCATCTACAGTAATATCTCTTGTAACCATACATCCCGAAGTAACATCAGTCATTACAACAGTATATACACCTGCTGCAGTAACAGTATGATCTGTAAATGTATCAGTGACAGTAATACTTCCAGTAGTTAAAGGTGGATTACTCGGAACACCATTTATAGTATATGTAAAGTTTCCTGTTGTACCTAAATTAGCACCAGATACTACATTAATTCTAATTAATGCATTACCAGGAACACAATTTAAGTTTTGTTGGATTGCTAAACTAAAATCTAATTCTTCATAAATCGTAACTGGAACTGTAGCACTTGTACATCCGTTAGCATCTCTTATGATAACATTATAATTACCCGGTGTTAAACCACTTTCTGTGTGTGTTACACTTGTAGTAGCTGTACTATAGGTAGTTCCTCCATCAATTGAATATTGATATGGAGCTGTTCCTCCTATTGTTTGACCTCCATTAGTTGTATCAATCGTAATTGACTTATTAGCACCACATGTACTTGTAGTAACATCAGCAACTTCTAACACTGGTGGTTGACTAACTGTTAAAGATGCAGGCCCTATTGTTGTTGTACATGCATTTCCATTACTATCCGTAATTGTAACATTAATTCCTGTAACATCTAAAGTGTTATTCGTTACATCAGCATACGCAAATTCAATAACATTTCCTGTAACCGTAGCATCACCAGGAGCAAAATTCGTTGAAGAAGCAACTGTATATGTATACGGTGGTGTTCCTCCTAAAACATTATCCACACGGATTACTCCGTTTGAACTACAAGTAATATTATCTACAACAGTAAGTGTACCAGATATTGGTAAATTTTCATCAACTGTTACATCTAAACCACTAAATTGACATAAAGGTGGTCCACCACTTGTATTTGTTAATTCAATATAATAATCTCCGGCTCCTAAACCAGAAGTTGTTATTGTTAAACTTGTTTCTCCTGCATTTGAAGTAACAGCTGTTCCTGTATTTGTAACTGGATCTCTCACAAATAATGTCCAATCAAACGGAATTGTAAGATCTCCTGAAGTATTATCTATTGTAAATTCAATTTCCGCATTATTCCCTCCATTACACTCATCACTAGTTACGGATGCTGTAATTGGGACTGACGGAGTAAATACATCGTAAATATCTTCAATATTTTGCTTAATACAATCATCAGTTGTATCTGCAGGGGTTCCATTCAAATCAACAACATAAAAAGTATATGTTTGACCCGGAATTAATCCTGTAAATGTATATGTTCTATCTTGTGTCGGAGGAGTTGGACTCACTAAATCAGGGTCTAACCAAGAACTTAATGGAAGAGTTGGGTCATTTAATACAAACTTAAATGGTCCTACACCACCAATAGCTTCTACAGTTACGCTAAATCCTCCTACACAAGTACCAGGAGTAGCAACCGGGTTAACAATTAATCCTTCTACTGTAAACGGTACTTCGTAAGCTCCTAAGCTTTCTATACATCTTACTGTAACTCCATCTGTATCTAAAATTCTAATCACAGGATTTACAGTAGTACCTGAATTGATTCCAGTAAATGTATCAGAAGTCTGCCAAGTTACACCTCCGTCAGAACTAAATTCTAATGTATAAGGCGTTACTGTTGGATAACCTGTAAACTCAAAACCAAATAATGACTCATTACCTACGAATGGTGTACCACAGGCAGGTAAAATAGGATCTAAAGTAGCTGTTAATACTGGTGGATCAACTAATGTAACAGATTGAGAATCTGTACAGCCTAAGTCGTCCGTTATACTTACCGTATAATTACCTGCTGGTAAATTATTAAATGTATAACTAGTACCTGTAAACCCTGTCACAGAGTCTGTAGTTGGTCCAGTTAAAGAAATATCATGAGGAGATAATCCATTTGCAATAGCTACTTCAATACTTCCTGTATCTCCATTACAAGTTGGTTGTACATCTGTTAAAGAAATTGAAACAGTAGTCACCGAATTAATTGTCACGTTTGTAATAATAAATTCACAATATCCTGCTGCTCCTGCATTATCTCTAACATATACATCATAAGTTCCTGCAGGTCTAGTTATTGGATTTGTCGCATTAAATGTTCCGTCCGCTGGAGTTCCTGCCCCTGCATTTGTTACAGAATAAACATAAGATCCATCACCACCTAAAGCAGTTACATTTATAGAACCATCGTTACAACTCGCATCCGTAACATTAGCTGTTGCAGTCAACTCATCGTTAATTACTCTAACTAATTGAGTCGTTGTACATCCTCTACCATCAATTACGTCTATTGTATAAGAACCAGCTCCTAAACCTGTAAATGTATATGTTGAAGCTCCAGGAACTTGAGGTGCTCCACCATTTAATATATATTGATAGTCTCCATTACCAGAAGTAACGTTAACAACTATTTGTCCGTTTGTTCCATCATAACAATTAGTCGGTGTTGCATCGAAAGCAACAGTTGTTATAGGATTAACTGTAATGTTAAATGCTGCTGATAAACATCCATTTGTATCTTGAGCTATAATTGTATGAGCTCCCGCCGCAACATTTGTAAATGGAGTTGATTGAAATGCTCCTGCTCCATCTAATTGATATGTATAAGGACCCGTTCCTCCTGTAGCACTTGGATCAATTGTTGCTCCTGTTGCTGGATTACAGGTAACTTCTTTTGTAATTGTAGCACTTGCAACTACTGGAGTAGCTTCTCCTATAGTTACAGAAAGTGTTCTTTCACAAGCAGCTGATGCTGCATCTGGTCTTACTCTAACATCATATGTTGCAGCCGAAAGTCCAGTAATTGTAATTGGTGAAGTTGAAGTTGAAGTGTAAGTTGCTCCTCCATCAGTACTATATTCATAGGTACCAGTGAAGTTTAAAACATTCATTGTAAACTCTCCGTCACTTCCTCCGTTACACGTAGCATCAGTAATACTTGCAGTAATTACTTGTGCTTGGAATTCTTGATTTGCATCAATTGTTACTATTACATCTGTTGTACATGAACTTCCATAGTCAACTGTAATTGTACTATTTCCTACTGGTAAATTGTTAAATACATTCGAAGTCTGTGTACTTGCTCCTAATGTATAGGTATAACTTGGATCTGTAGGGGTAATTGTAGCATTACCTGTTCCATCACAATTATATGAAACACTATACGTAAATGTAGGTTCCGTTGGTAATGGATCAATAACAATGTTTGGTAAACTAATCTCACATCCATTGTCATCTCTTACAGTTAAAACGTAAGTTCCCTCAGTTAAATTATTGTAAACTAAATCTGTAGAGTAAACTCCATTTACTCCATATGTATATGGTGCTGTTCCTCCCGTAGCGGCTACAAAAGTAATTTGACCATTTTGTAAACATGTATATGTCTGTGTTAAACTTGCACTACTCGTTATTGGATTTGGTGTAGTAATCGTAACACTTGTTGTAGTAGATGTACATCCGTTTGCATCTGTAACTACAAAATCATAATCTCCATCTGCTAATCCTGTATACGTACGAACAACATCACTTGAAGTTACTGTTGGAATTGCTGTTCCGGTACTTGTAACCGTTACTGTATAGTCCGCAACTCCATCTGAAATATTAATACTGATTGATCCTGTATCTCCTGAACAACTAGGCTGAGTTGGTGTAGCTGCAACACTTGGACTTGTAATCGAACCAACTGTAATTGTTTCTGTGTATGTACAATTTAATCCATCGCGAACCGTAACATCATAATCTCCTGCAGTAGCAATAGTAAAGGTATTTCCTGCTACAAATGATGCAGCATTTCCTGTAGGTACAACCGAATATTGGTAACTACCATCTCCTCCACTTGCCGTTATAGTTACACTTCCATCATTACAAGTAACTGGGGTACTCGCAACTGTAGCTGTTAATTGTAAATTAATTACTTCTGATGAAGATACTGACACACATCCAAATCCATCTCTAACTAAAACTGTATACGTAGCTGGTGCTAAACCAGTGAATGTATATGTTGTAGCTGTAACTGGACTAGGTACTTGCCATGTAGCTCCATTATCAATACTGAAATTATAATCACTTCCTGATCCACCTGATGCCGTAACAACTATTTGACCATTTGTCCCATCATAACATGCTGTTGGTGTAGCTGTATGTGTTGGGTTCGTAGAAGGATTTACTGTAATATTAAATGCTGCTGATAAACATCCATTTGTATCTTGAGCTATAATCGTGTGAGCTCCTGCAGCTACATCTGTAAATGGACCTGATTGGAATGCTCCTGCTCCATCTAATTGATATGTATATGGACCGTTTCCTCCTGTAGCACTTGGATCAATTGTTGCTCCTGTTGCTGGATTACAGGTAACTTCTTTTGTAATTGTAGCACTCGCTACAACAACTGTTGGCTCTCCAACTGTTACTGATCCTAATGAAATATCACATGTATTACTATTAATAGTAGTACGGATACGAACATCATAACTCGCTGCTGATAATCCTGTAGCAACTACTGGACTTGTAGTATTTCCAGTTACCCAAGTAGTTCCGCCATCAATACTATAATCGAATGAAGTTCCAAAATTACTCGCTGTAATTGAAATACTTCCGTCGCTTCCTCCGTTACACGTAGCATCTGAATCTAATGCTGCTGAGCCTAATAATTCTTGATTTGCATCAATTGTTACAATTACATCTGTTGTACATGAACTTCCATAGTCAACTGTAATTGTACTATTTCCTACTGGTAAATTGTTAAATACATTCGAAGTCTGTGTACTTGCTCCTAATGTATAGGTATAACTTGGATCTGTAGGGGTAATTGTAGCATTACCTGTTCCATCACAATTATATGAAACACTATACGTAAATGTAGGTTCCGTTGGTAATGGATCAATAACAATGTTTGGTAAACTAATCTCACATCCATTGTCATCTCTTACAGTTAAAACGTAAGTCCCCTCAGTTAAATTATTGTAAACTAAATCTGTAGAGTAAACTCCATTTACTCCATATGTATATGGTGCTGTTCCTCCTGTAGCAGCTACAAAAGTAATTTGACCATTTTGTAAACATGTATATGTCTGTGTTAAACTTGCACTACTCGTTATTGGATTTGGTGTAGTAATAGTAACACTTGTTGTAGTTGATGTACATCCGTTTGCATCTGTAACTACAAAATCATAATCTCCATCTGCTAATCCTGTATACGTACGAACAACATCACTTGAAGTTACTGTCGGAATCGCTGTTCCTGTACTTGTAACTGTTACTGTATAGTCCGCAACTCCATCTGAAATATTAATACTGATTGATCCTGTATCTCCTGAACAACTAGGCTGAGTTGGTGTAGCTGCAACACTTGGACTTGTAATCGAACCAACTGTAATTGTTTCTGTGTATGTACAATTTAATCCATCGCGAACCGTAACATCATAATCTCCTGCAGTAGCAATAGTAAAGGTATTTCCTGCTACAAATGATGCAGCATTTCCTGTAGGTACAACCGAATATTGGTAACTACCATCTCCTCCACTTGCCGTTATAGTTACACTTCCATCATTACAAGTAACTGGGGTACTCGCAACTGTAGCTGTTAATTGTAAATTAATTACTTCTGATGAAGATACTGACACACATCCAAATCCATCTCTAACTAAAACTGTATACGTAGCTGGTGCTAAACCAGTGAATGTATATGTTGTAGCTGTAACTGGACTAGGTACTTGCCATGTAGCTCCATTATCAATACTGAAATTATAATCACTTCCTGATCCACCTGATGCCGTAACAACTATTTGACCATTTGTCCCATCATAACATGCTGTTGGTGTAGCTGTATGTGTTGGGTTGGTAGAAGGATTTACTGTAATATTAAATGCTGCTGATAAACATCCATTTGTATCTTGAGCTATAATCGTGTGAGCTCCTGCAGCTACATCTGTAAATGGACCTGATTGGAATGCTCCTGCTCCATCTAATTGATATGTATATGGACCGTTTCCTCCTGTAGCACTTGGATCAATTGTTGCTCCTGTTGCTGGATTACAGGTAACTTCTTTTGTAATTGTAGCACTCGCTACAACAACTGTTGGCTCTCCAACTGTTACTGATCCTAATGAAATATCACATGTATTACTATTAATAGTAGTACGGATACGAACATCATAACTCGCCGCTGATAATCCTGTAGCAACTACTGGACTTGTAGTGTTTCCTGTTACCCAAGTAGTTCCGCCATCAATACTATAATCGAATGAAGTTCCAAAATTACTCGCTGTAATTGAAATACTTCCGTCGCTTCCTCCGTTACACGTAGCATCTGAATCTAATGCTGCTGAGCCTAATAATTCTTGATTTGCATCAATTGTTACAATTACATCTGTTGTACATGAACTTCCATAGTCAACTGTAATTGTACTATTTCCTACTGGTAAATTGTTAAATACATTTGAAGTCTGTGTACTTGCTCCTAATGTATAGGTATAACTTGGATCTGTAGGGGTAATTGTAGCATTACCTGTTCCATCACAATTATATGAAACACTATACGTAAATGTAGGTTCCGTTGGTAATGGATCAATAACAATGTTTGGTAAACTAATCTCACATCCATTGTCATCTCTTACAGTTAAAACGTAAGTTCCCTCAGTTAAATTATTGTAAACTAAATCTGTAGAGTAAACTCCATTTACTCCATATGTATATGGTGCTGTTCCTCCTGTAGCGGCTACAAAAGTAATTTGACCATTTTGTAAACATGTATATGTCTGTGTTAAACTCGCACTACTTGTTATTGGATTTGGTGTAGTAATCGTAACACTTGTTGTAGTAGATGTACATCCGTTTGCATCTGTAACTACAAAATCATAATCTCCATCTGCTAATCCTGTATACGTACGAACAACATCACTTGAAGTTACTGTTGGAATCGCTGTTCCTGTACTCGTAACTGTTACTGTATAATCTGCAACTCCGTCTGAGATATTAATACTAATTGATCCAGTATCTCCTGAACAACTAGGCTGAGTTGGCGTAGCTGCAACACTTGGACTTGTAATCGAACCAACTGTAATTGTTTCTGTGTATGTACAATTTAATCCATCGCGAACCGTAACATCATAATCTCCTGCAGTAGCAATAGTAAAAGTATTTCCTGCTACAAATGATGCAGCATTTCCTGTAGGTACAACCGAATATTGGTAACTACCATCTCCTCCACTTGCTGTTACAGTCACACTTCCATCATTACAAGTAACTGGGGTACTTGCAACTGTAGCTGTTAATTGTAAATTAATTACTTCTGATGAAGATACTGACACACATCCAAATCCATCTCTAACTAAAACTGTATACGTAGCTGGTGCTAAACCAGTGAATGTATATGTTGTAGCTGTAACTGGACTAGGTACTTGCCATGTAGCTCCATTATCAATACTGAAATTATAATCACTTCCTGATCCACCTGATGCCGTAACAACTATTTGACCATTTGTCCCATCATAACATGCTGTTGGTGTAGCTGTATGTGTTGGGTTGGTAGAAGGATTTACTGTAATATTAAATGCTGCTGATAAACATCCATTTGTATCTTGAGCTATAATCGTGTGAGCTCCTGCAGCTACATCTGTAAATGGACCTGATTGGAATGCTCCTGCTCCATCTAATTGATATGTATATGGACCGTTTCCTCCTGTAGCACTTGGATCAATTGTTGCTCCTGTTGCTGGATTACAGGTAACTTCTTTTGTAATTGTAGCACTCGCTACAACAACTGTTGGCTCTCCAACTGTTACTGATCCTAATGAAATATCACATGTATTACTATTAATAGTAGTACGGATACGAACATCATAACTCGCCGCTGATAATCCTGTAGCAACTACTGGACTTGTAGTGTTTCCTGTTACCCAAGTAGTTCCGCCATCAATACTATAATCGAATGAAGTTCCAAAATTACTCGCTGTAATTGAAACTTCCGTCGCTTCCTCCGTTACACGTAGCATCTGAATCTAATGCTGCTGAGCCTAATAATTCTTGATTTGCATCAATTGTTACAATTACATCTGTTGTACATGAACTTCCATAGTCAACTGTAATTGTACTATTTCCTACTGGTAAATTGTTAAATACATTTGAAGTCTGTGTACTTGCTCCTAATGTATAGGTATAACTTGGATCTGTAGGGGTAATTGTAGCATTACCTGTTCCATCACAATTATATGAAACACTATACGTAAATGTAGGTTCCGTTGGTAATGGATCAATAACAATGTTTGGTAAACTAATCTCACATCCATTGTCATCTCTTACAGTTAAAACGTAAGTTCCCTCAGTTAAATTATTGTAAACTAAATCTGTAGAGTAAACTCCATTTACTCCATATGTATATGGTGCTGTTCCTCCTGTAGCGGCTACAAAAGTAATTTGACCATTTTGTAAACATGTATATGTCTGTGTTAAACTCGCACTACTTGTTATTGGATTTGGTGTAGTAATCGTAACACTTGTTGTAGTAGATGTACATCCGTTTGCATCTGTAACTACAAAATCATAATCTCCATCTGCTAATCCTGTATACGTACGAACAACATCACTTGAAGTTACTGTTGGAATCGCTGTTCCTGTACTCGTAACTGTTACTGTATAATCTGCAACTCCGTCTGAGATATTAATACTAATTGATCCAGTATCTCCTGAACAACTAGGCTGAGTTGGCGTAGCTGCAACACTTGGACTTGTAATCGAACCAACTGTAATTGTTTCTGTGTATGTACAATTTAATCCATCGCGAACCGTAACATCATAATCTCCTGCAGTAGCAATAGTAAAAGTATTTCCTGCTACAAATGATGCAGCATTTCCTGTAGGTACAACCGAATATTGGTAACTACCATCTCCTCCACTTGCTGTTACAGTCACACTTCCATCATTACAAGTAACTGGGGTACTTGCAACTGTAGCTGTTAATTGTAAATTGATTACTTCAGTTGATGTTGTTGATACACAACCTAAACCATCCCTTACAATTACATCATAACTTCCTGGTGCTAAACCAGTAAATGTATATGTTGTAGCTGTAGTAGGTGAAGGTACTTGCCATGTAGCTCCATTATCAATACTGAAATTATAGTCTCCACCTCCTGTATTAGCTGTAACAACTATTTGACCATTTGTTCCATCATAACATGCCGTTGGAACTGCAGTATGCGTTACAGGTGTAGGGTTAGGAATTACTATTTCAAATGGTGTACAACCTACTTGGTTAACGGTCATTCTTACATTATCAATGAAATTTCCTATTGATCTACTTCCTGAAGCAGTTGACACAGCTTCAAAGGCAATAATCGTAGTAGTTTGCCCCGCAGGAACTGTATAACTACCTGAATATGAACCCCAGGCAGAAGTACCATCTGACATAGTTTGAACAACACTTGTGGTTGCTAAAGTTCCTCCAATTCTTACTTCGGCAACGTCAACTCCTGATCTTCCTCTATGATCTACAGACCAATTAATTACATCTCCTTCTCTTGTACAGAATTCTTGATATAATGACGAAACCAAATTTGCATTTAATTCAGCGAATTGATTTCCTTCAGAAGCAGGAACACCATTAAAACCAGTACTCCATAATTCAATTCTATTATCTGTTGCAGTTGTTTCCCATCCTGGAATTGTATTCTCATCACGAATACTGAATGATGTGGCTGGAATAACAGGTAATTCAAATCCACCATTTTCGAACGGATCGGTAGAACAACCACACTCCGTACAAGAATTTGAATCTCTAATATTTACAGTGTAAGTTCCTGGTGCTACATTTGCAAATACTGTTGAAGTTTGCCAAGTAACTCCATTATCAATACTATATTCGTATGGCGGAACACCTCCTGAACCAGAAACAGTTACAGTTGCGGTTCCTGGACCTGAACATGTTGGAACTGTAGTAATTGTTCCTGTAACTTGTAATAAGTCAGGTTGCGTTAAAGTAACTTGACCTAAATCTACGTCACACACAATTGAACCTGATGTTTCTCTAATAAATACATCATATGTTCCAGCTCCTAATCCTACAATTCTGTAAGGGTTATCTCCTGTAGTAGACCAACTTGTTCCTCCATCAACTGAAACTTCATATGTACTTCCAGTAAGATTCGAAGCAGAAACTTCAATTGTTCCATTATCTGATCCAAAACAAGTAAGATTTGTACTACCTAAAACAGAACCAGTAAATTGTTGATTTGGTGAAACACCAATAATCACATCTGTTGTACAAGAACTTCCATAATCAATTGTTACCGTAGTATTTCCTACTGGTAAATTATTAAATACATTAGATGTTTGTGTACTTGCACCAACTGTATAGGTATAACTTGGATCTGTTGGTGTAATTGTAGCATTACCTGTACCATCACAATTATATACTACATTATATGTAAAGTTTGGTTCAGTTGGTAACGGATCAATTACTATATCTGATAAACTTATTTCACATCCATTATCATCTCTTACTGTTAAAACATAAGTTCCTTCAGTTAAATTATTATATACTAAATCAGTTGAGTACACACCATTAACTCCGTAAGTATATGGTGCTGTACCTCCAGTAGCTGCTACAAAAGTTATTTGTCCGTTTTGAGCACAAGTATAGGTCTGTGTTAAACTTGCACTACCTGATAAATTACTTGGATTAGTTATATCAATTGGACCTACTGAATAACTACATGATGAGCCTCCTTTTGAAGCACGAATGTCTATTGTATAGGTATTTGGAGATAAACCTGTAAAATTATTTGATGCCCCATAAGTTGCACCTCCATCAATACTATATTCTAAACTATATCCTATTAAACCAGGCGGTGTAGTAGTATTAACAGTTATGCTTCCATCGGTTGCTCCATTACAACTTGGATTATTAACAACTGTTGTAAATTGTAAAGGATCTTCCAATACAACTGTAATTGGTGAAGAAATTTCTGTACAGTTATTATCATCTACAATTATAAATTCATATGTTCCTTCTTGTCCGCTTGGCACTGTAAAAGTTGTGCCGGTAAAAAATTCAGCTGCTGGAATATCAGAAACACTTGCATATGAAATTGCTGTTCCGGATCCTGTGTAAGACCAAACTGCAAAATTATAACCCGCTCCTGGCGTACCACCACTTCCGGATAAAGTTATAATACCATCAGTACAATTAATATCTTTAGTTACAACTGCCGATAAATTTAAGGCAGGTGGAACTGTAAATGCCGGCGTGTCTTCAGAAAAACTACATTCCGCTGTAGTTACTTGAACGGTATAAACTCCTGAACCAGTAACAGGAAAATCACGTGCAGTATCTGATGTTGGACCAAACGTTGCAACTAATGAAGCTCCATTTAATATATTATAGGTATATGGACCTGGAATACTACTGTTGATTTGAACATTAATATTTCCTGCATCTCCCGCACATAAAATTGGACTTGTTGTTACATCTACATCAATATCAGTTGATGTTACAGGATATCCTGGGTAAGGATACACACATGAAGTAGCATCATTTTTAATATAGATATCATAATTACCAGCTGTTGTAATTGAAAAAACGTTTGAAGCTTGGTAAGATGAATCTGGTGGTGTTGGACCGCCAGCTGTTACAATTGCATATTCATATCCTGAAGGAACATTGTTTATTGTAATACTTCCTGCATTACCACATAAAATATCTTCTGTTACAATTGTTGGTGTAATTGTAGCTTTGAATACGTTGAAATAATATCTATCAAAACATCCTCCTGGTTCTGTTACTTCTAAACGATATTGCCCGGCATCAGAAAAACTCCTAGTAGTAGCGTTCACATCTGTTGCCACATCTTCCCAACACGTCGGTGTTTGATTAGGACAACTTGGATCTGGATCTGGACTACAGCTAGAACTTAGTTGTTGCCATCTTACTGTAGTTGGAGCTGTTACTCCAGTAATTATTTCTCTAAAGTCAGTGTCTCCACATAAATATATTTCTACTAGTTCAGTACCATCGTTAGGACAAGTTCTAATATTATCACCAAACGCTGCGATTGGATTAACTCCCGTACCAAATGGTGCTACAATAAATGTTTCATCTGAACTAACACAGGCTGCAGGAACTCCCGCAGGGTTAACTTTTGTAACTGTATATGTACCAGGAGCCGTAACTACTTGAGTTGGTCCCGTTCCAATAATATTTCCTCCAGAATCTCTCCATTCGTAAGAAGCAAATCCTGAACCTGGAATTAATTCAACTGATGGCCCACACAATGATACATTTTGCGTAAATGTACATCCTGCAGTATCCACCAAGAAGTTCGACGTTCCTGCAATACCAAAATTACAAGCATCAATTCCTGAAACACTTGGTTCGTTGTTTACACTTACTCCTCCTTGAATACCATCATACCTCGCGAAAGCCTGATTCTCAATTACGTTCGAACAGACATCTCTTAACTCATTACAATCAGAAACAACTTGTACGTGTAAACGAATATTATGAACAGCTCCTCCTTCTTCAACTAAATTATCTGGTATTGTAAATTCTAATTCACCTCTAAAACCATTTGCTAATGCTGGAGGATCATATGTATATGTAACACCAGTTGGAACTGCAATGTCCGCTGGAATCAAATCTACGTTAACAGGAAGTCTATCTGTAATTACTGTATTTTGCGCATCGTCGGTACCAACATTTTGAAAGCTCACATTATACCATAAATCACTACCTAAACCAACATTTGTCCCTGCTATATCGTTACCTGCTCCATCATCAATACTCTTAACCATCTGAATATCAGGCTCAATTATTTCAATAGCCATTCCTATTAAGAACGGCCAATATACATCTCCTCCAGTTGCAAATCTAATATCAAGATCTGTTTGATTATTTGCAATTAAAGAGTTGGATGGATTATCTAGATCAAAGAGATCAATATCAAAACCTAAAGTATTTTCACTATCAGGATTTCTGGTAGTGACATAATTATCATATTGTGTGATACTACCATTAAAAAAGTTATTAGCTGGATTTAAAGTTGGAGTAGAAATACCTGTGTATGTACCAGATACATCTTGTACACGTAATCTATCACCTGAAATATATGTATCTCCCTCTAAAGTTGCAGTTAATAACTGGGTTCTTACTGGACCTGAAGGAATTGTATTGAATCCAGAGAAATTAATATCTGTGCTATTTGTTCCATCAATTGTAGAAAACCCATCAAAAAGTGAGATATTCTTACTTGACTCAGTTGAGTTTTCATAAATTATAACTAACACCCATCCTGCAGAACCTCCAAGACCATTATTAGAATCCCATCCGGTAGTTGCTCTAATATTTGCCGCGTAATAGTCACCATTTGGATTAGCTAATGCTTGTACATCCGTAGTTACATCTTTGAAACAAACATAAGGTCTTTGTGTAGCAATACCATTATCATAAATTACTTCATCTGCTGTAATATCTTGATAACCTTGTCCTGGTAATCTAAATTTAATATCTCTATAATCTCCAGGTCTTGAACCTGCGTTTTCCCAAGTATCATATGGGAATACTCCTGCCCAATATAAACCTGCATAAATTACACGAGAACAGTTAGGAAGATTTAAAGTAGATTTCGAAGAAGAAAACGTAGTATTATTTTCAGAGATCCCCTCTATATCGTCAATATCGATATAATCCATGAAAAAGTTACCATTATTAATAACAAAAAAACTGCCACCACTTTCCAATGCTAAATCAGAATCATATGGGTCGTCTGGAGTTAATTGCGTAGTAATCGCTGGTCCTAATAATAATGTTGCTGGATCAACTTCATAAAGAGGGAAACTCGTATTCTGAGTATCTCTATTCAAGATATTATTACCTACAAAGGTCATATTACCCTGAACATTAATTCCTCCCGTAGTTAATCTTTGAGTAAAAGCCACATCAGGTTTCTTAAGTAAGGACCTATCTACCCTTTCTTTAAAAGCATTGGTTTTAAAGCTGCTAGAAGGCGAAACCTTCTGCATAACCTTTTTCCTTGCACCATCAACTTGCGAGAATGACAAAACTGCATTTGCAAGAAATACGATTAGTAAAAGTATTTTTTTATTCATTTTTGGGGATTTGAATATTATATTTTGACTCTCATTTAATATATGAAAAGAATTTCACAAAATCAAGCAGATAAATACTATCTATTTAATTATCAATTACTTAATCTCAACTATATTCTTTCTATTATAATATGAACCATTTAAATTATTGTTATATAATTTAATAGCTTCTGATCTATCATTAGTTTTTAAAATGTACACGTGTCTCATTCCTGTCTCTGGATTAATAAAGAAACCAGCATCGATGCCATCATTTTCTAATTCATCTAAGAACTTATCTGCATATGCTTTTTTACCAAACACATTTACTACAAGATAAATACCTGAAGGTATTTCACCTGTTGGGTTTTTCATAGTTCTTACTCTAGCTGGTGGCTGACTTTTTGGTTCTTTGTAAGTTTCTCCCTTAGCACCTAATGTAATCTTCATTACATACACCCTATCAGAACCATTTTTCTTCTTGATACCTAAGTCATTCCCAGCATCCTCTGCTTCTCTTGCTCCTTTTATAGCCCCATTGATCTCATCTTTTTGTCTTTCTGCATCTTCCTCCTTCGCATGTCTATCTATATAGACAACATAAACATTGTACTTAGGATCTTTAACGTATCTCGCCTTATTCTTATTATTTGGACTTTTATTGTATGTTCTCACTTCTGCTTTGGCCCTTGCAAGCGATTTATATTGTTCAATAGCAGTGTAATACATAGTTCCAGCTCCTCCTCCAGAACGAGTAATCGTTTTCTCTCTCCATGGTGTAGCTTTACTTCTAGGTATAGACTGATCTCTATCTGCTCTAGGCGTATTGACAGGAACTTCTCTAATAATTTCTTTTGTAGTCGGCTGATTCTTAACCAATCTTAATAACTCATCAACCTTTTTATGAAGACTATTGATAGAATCTTGAGCTGTTTTCAATTCATCAGATAAGTCATTATGCTCAGGGTCTTCATATTCGTTTCTTCTTGTATCTAAAATCTCTGGTTCATCTTCTGGTAAAATGATATCTACTTTTGGTGTTCTCTTAGCAACACCTCTACCTCTATTTCTACCAAATCGGTATAAAATTCCAACTTCATTTGTCCCTCCTAGGTTATCCTGTTTCTCGTAAGAAAATCCAATACCTAGGTTTTTTGTTAAGTTAATTCCAAAACCAGCATTTAATCCGAAAATCTTATCATAACCGAATTTAACCCATCCAGCCTTCGGTAATTCTAATAATAAATTACCTGCATAAGAAAAATCATCTTTTAATTTTCTTCCAACTCCTAATCCTCTAAGGGACATATTTTGAAGTAATCCGCTTGTATTTTGAAATCTATACGTATAGGCAACGTGACCAGAAATTGTTTTATCTCCAAATTCTGTAACAAACTCACTAGATTTCAAATTGAAATCGCCTAAATTCTCAAAGAATAAACCTACATCTAGATCTCCAAAGGACATTGTAGCTGCTGGCTGAAAGACAACTACAGGCTTATCTTGATAATTATTTATTAATGGATCATCACCATTTGATAATATTCTAGGATTGTCAAGACTTCTTCTACTGTAAAAGAAATTAAAACCGAAAGTTAATTTTTTATTCCCTCCAAGTTTTAATTGATAAGCGTAATTCGCTACAGCACCAAAATCTTTAAAAACACCAATTTCTTGTTGAAAAACGGCAATACCTGCACCCACATTTGAACGCATTCTACCCGAATAGCTTAAAATATGTAGTCTTGAAGCGTCTTCAAATTGAACATTTGAACTTCTTGATATAGCCTCTATCGTTGCGGTTTCCCTATGTAGAATAGAAAAAGTAGGTACCGTCATGAAGTTATTAAATTGCATAAAACTTCTTGAAGAAAACCCATTATACTCATCTTCACTTATACTTACCTGAGAAAGGCATGTAAAGTGAAGTAACGCAAATAATACAAATAAAGTAATGTTTTTTACCATATAAATTATTGTAATACTGAAATAGTTCCCGCTTTAATTAAGCTATTATCTCTAATAACTTTAAAGTAGAATAACATCCCATCTTTTAAATTATTGTCCACCGGCCAATTATTTTGGTAATCGTTGGTGTTTAATACTTCTTGTCCCCTTGAATCAAAAATAATTACCTGAACATTGGTTTGAAAAGCAAACCTATTCGGTAATTCCCAAGTATCATTTACACCATCTCCATTAAAAGGCGTAATAATATTTGGTATTATAAGTTTTCCATCATCCTCAACAACATTCACTTCTCTTTGAGCCGTACAACCTCCTACTGTACCTATAACAGTATAAGTCCCTAAATTACTAACATCTAAAGTCTCGTTTGTTGATAATAGGTTCCCTGCTTCATCATACCATTCGTAAGAATCTGCTCCACTTGCCTCTAATGTTACTGTCCCTCCAACAGGTAACACAGCATTAGTAGAAGGACTAACTTCTAAAACTGTATCGTCAAATTCTACGATTTCAACTTCCGTTATGTTTATTTGACAACCAAATCCGTCTAAAGTCACACTATATGTTCCAATAGCACTAACTTCTACATTTAACGGATCTGCAACTGTCATAGCAGCTCCATCTTGAAACCATGTATACGTATAGCCTGGAAAATCTGGAAAACTTAAAAAAATTGATTCGCCCGGACATAATGCATTAGATGGCGATGATGAAGTAATTTCTACATCTCCTACACCTAATAATACGTCCAATATATTTGAATCATCTGTTAATGGTCCGACCGTGACATTCAAGTAATATTCTCCATTCTCTGTATAAGAATTCACATTAAACGTTTGAGCCTCCGCTCCAGTAATTGCAACAGTATCTTTAAACCATTGTAATCTCATAATAATAGCTCCTCCTGCATCTGGAGCTAATAATTTATCAATTTTTTCTTGTGAAAGATCATAATCATTTCCATCGGTTGCAGTAACACTGATACCAACCATAGCAAGTTCGGTATTCTCGGACATACATTCCTCATAATCAGTTCCTGGCCTAATAGCTACATCCATAGCCGAAACTCCTAAAAACAGTCTTGTCTCAGAAGTTCCCGAAACAGGGCAATCTCCCGATGTTTCTGTAACCACTGCATAATACTCTCCTGGCCCAGGAACAATTAAGGTGTCCCCAGAAACACCCGCTATTTCACCACCCATCGTTTCAAACCATGTAATATCAACAGTACCTGTTGCATTATGAGTCACCACCAATTCAATAGTTTCTCCTGGAAATACTATATCAACTGGAACTCCAGAAATATCAACATCAATTGTGGCATCTGATTTTTGCTGTAAAGTCACATCCTGTGAACGACTAGAACATCCTGAAACCTCTATTTCTACACGATACACACCAAACTGATCAGTTGTAGGTGTTGTATAAGTTGGTGAATATGGAGGAAGTGTTGTAATTTCTACATCATCTTTAAACCACCTATATGTAAATGTATTATCATCAATACTTGCTTCTAAAGTATAAGACTCATCAGCACACAAATCTACAGTATCATCTCCTAGAATAGATAAACTCGAAGAATTTATAATCCGAGCATTTACCTTGGTAGATTCAGGCCCCAAGCAGGAACCGTAATTTATTTCAGCATAATATTCACCGGGTTGATTAATAGTCAATGAAATACCTGTTTCACCAATTATTTGAGCACCATTTCTATACCATTTATATGTAAATGCTGGATCAATTTCGTTTAAAGTCACGGTTACGGGAGAACCGTTACACAATACTACATCCGTATCAAAATTATTTAGTACTAATTGTTCGGAAGTAATATCATATGCTCCAAAAGCATCCGAATCAGGACTAGTAACTTCAGGGTCATCTGCAACAACTCGTATTCTAAAATTATCTCCGTATGCACCATCAGGAACAGAAAAAGAACCATCAATAGGTGATAGAGGCATGAAATTAGTATCACGATCTAGTATACTAAAAATCTCAGTCGCAGAAGAAAAGTCACCGTTCCCATCGGATAATAACACTCGAAATCTATTCCCTTCGGCAAAAAGTCCATCCCGAAACATAAAACTGAAGGTAAAATTATTAAACCCATCAGTAGCACAAGCTGAAGTAAAATTCAATGTAGGTTTATCTATAGTTTGCCCATAGACATTAAGGCTTAGTAATAGAATTACCAGCCCGAGAATTGATTTAGGATTTGTTTTCAAGTACTTACACATAATAGACGGGGACTATTAAAAATTAGATATACTGTATACCTAACATACAAATATATTTATTTTTTGGTAAAACCCTAATTTATTTTAGCCTTATTCCGTTTTAAAACACTATAGTTATAATTAATACGTTAATTTAGCTGAGTTATTATATGTAATTAAAATAATGTTGAAAAAAATTACCTCGATTTTATTCTTTTTCGTTGTAACAAATTCAGTTTCACAAGTGGCGGGAAGAAATGTTTTTTCTTTCCTAAATACGGCAACTGATGCGAGACAAATTGCTTTAGGAGGAAAAGTACTTACTTTGGTTGATGATGTGGATCAACCGAAATGGAATCCAGCTACAATAAATTTAGATTTAGATAGAAGATTATCTGTGAACTATACAAGTTACTTAGCTGATATTTCTATTGGTTCAATATCTTATGCGCATCGTTTTAGTAGATATTCTAGAACTATTCATTCTAATATTACCTATATAAATTATGGAACCTTAATTCAAGCTGATGAAGAAGGTAATGAAACTGGAACTTTTGGAGCTAGTGATGTTGCTTTATCTGCAGGTTATTCGTACCAAATACCTAATACAAGTATACATATTGGAGCAAATGCTAGGTTAATATATTCTTCAATAGCTAATTTCTCTTCAAGTGCATTCACTGTTGATTTAGGAGCTGTTTATTACAACATTGAAAAACCATATATTTTCTCTTTAGTCTTGAGAAATATTGGAATGCAATTAAGCACATTCAATGGAACTGCAGAAAAAATTCCTTTTGAAATAGCAATTGGAGCTTCATATTTATTAGAAAATGTTCCATTACGTTGGTATGCCACTGTTGACAATCTGCAACAATGGAACATAAGTGCCGCGAATCCTTCTAATGCCACTTCTGATTTAGATGGAAATGTGACGGAAGAAGAAATTTCATTCCTTGATAATGCTTTTAGACATGTTATTATAGGTGCTGAATTATTTCCAAAAAGAGCGATTAACTTGCGAGTTGGATATAATTTCAGGAGAGGAAAAGAACTTCAAGTACAAAATGTTAGGACTTTTGGAGGAATTTCTTTTGGATTTGGTTTACGAATGAATAAAGTAAAATTAAATTACGCTTACTCTAGATATCATTCGGCTTCTAATGTAAGCACATTTGGAATATCTATTAATTTCGATAAAGATTATAAACGAAATATTTCTACTAATTATTAACTTAATTATCTTTGCTTTCAAACTAGTATATGAGCAATAAAAAGATAATAATAGCCATTGATGGTTTCTCATCAACAGGTAAAAGTACCATTGCCAAACAATTGGCTAAACATTTAAATTATATTTATGTAGATACTGGAGCAATGTATAGAGCAGTAACTCTATTTGCTATGAAGAACAACTACATTAATAACCAAAGTTTTGACCAGGAAAAACTGATCTTAAATTTAAATTCGGTACAGCTAAATTTTAAATTCAATGCCAATTTAGGATTTGCGGAAATGTTTTTAAACGGTGAGAATGTTGAAAAAGAAATTCGAACTATTGAAGTTTCAAAATTGGTTAGTAAAGTTTCAGCTATTTCAGAAGTACGTAAAAAACTAGTTTCTGAACAACAAGAAATGGGTAAAGAAAAGGGAATTGTAATGGATGGTCGTGACATCGGAACAGTTGTTTTCCCTGATGCTGAACTAAAATTATTTATGACTGCATCTGCTGATAAAAGAGCAAAAAGAAGATACAAAGAATTAATTGATCGTGGTGATAAAGTAAATTACGAAGAGATTTTACATAATGTTCAAGAGAGAGATCATATCGATTCTACAAGAACTGATTCTCCATTAACCAAAGCGAATGATGCTGTGGAATTTGATAATTCAGACATGGGATTAGAAGAGCAATTCGAAAGAATAATACGTTTGGTAAATGATCATATCTAAAGAAAATTTTCAAAAGAACATTAAAATTGCATCTCTTGTTCTTTTTGTAATTACAGCATTTTTTAGTGTAGGTCACTTACAATCTGATGAACATTTCCAAATACTGGAATTTGCTCAATATAAATTAGGGAAAATTTCAGCAGCCGATTTACCTTGGGAATTTGGAGAAAAAATGCGTCCATCATTACAGCCTTGGATAGCATATTCAGCAATCAAATTCTTTCATTTATTAGGAATTGAAAATCCTTTTGTAATTACATTTATTTTCAGATTATTAAGTGGACTTTTACTTTGGACAGTAATTACAAGATTAAATGATCTCATTATTCCTAAATATTTTAAGGACAAAAAATGGTCTAACCTATTTTACGCGGCAACGTTGCTATTATGGTATATTCCTTTTACTTCAGTACGATTTTCATCAGAAAATATTTCCGCTCTATTCCTTTTACTAGGATTCTTAACTTTATATAGAAAAAAAACAAACCTAAACTTTGCTCTTATTGGTATTTTTTGGGGACTTTCATTTTTGTTCAGATACCAAACAGGAATAGCTGTATTTGGAGCTTATGTTTTTCTGTTATTTATAGAAAGAACTCCAATAAGCAAACTTATAATTAGTATCGTTCCTCTATTTTTAATTTTACTATTCGGAACCTATTTAGATACATTATTTTACGATGAATTTACAATTGCTCCGTATAACTATTTAAAAGCTAACATCTTTGATGATAAGGCTTCTAATTTTGGAACATCTCCTTTCTTTGCCTACCTATATTTATTCTTAGGTAAAGCTATACCTCCAATTAGTTTATTATTATTTCTTGGTTTTATTTCTGGAACAGTAAAACTAAAAAAGCACATATTCGTTTGGGCTATTATTCCTTTTATTTTAATTCACTCTTTAGTAGCTCACAAGGAAGTTCGCTTTTTATTCCCGGTAAACTACCTATTCATTTTTATAAGTATTGTAGGGTTAATGAAGTATTTCGAAACTAGAGAAATAAAGAACTGGCAGAAAAAACTATTCAAGTTTAGTATTTATGTAAACGTCATATTATTACTTATTATGACAATTAAACCTATGAATGGAACAGTGAAATTATTTTCTTTTGCTTATCACAACTTAAATTCTGAAAACACTTATTTAATTAGCACTAAACGACCTTTATATACCATGCTGGTCAACTTACAAACTTCATTTTACACTTCAGAAAACATTAGAAATGAAGTCGTAAAACCTGAAGAAGTAGAAAATCATTTAATTCATAATAATATTAATGAATGTTACTTATTACATGAAAAATTTGATTTTCAAGAAAAGCTGGAAAACTACAACTTAGAAAAAGTATATTCCGAATATCCTGAATGGATTAAAAATATTGAAGCTATAGATTGGCAGAAAAAACTAAGAACCAAAACAATTTATAAGATCACAAAAAAAGTGGAATAACACGTGTTATTCCACTTTTATGAGATTTTAATATTCTGTATAATCTCCTAATCGTTTTCAAATACGCGATTCTCAGCGATTAGGCATTTTATTCGGTTTTGCCCATTTTCTTATTCTACATCTGTTGAATTTATAGAGTATCTTCTCCATTTCTCCAAACACTGTTCTATGTCGTCTGGTATCTCAGAATTAAACTCCATATACTCTCCTGATGTTGGATGCACAAATCCAAGAGTTTTGGCATGAAGTGCTTGTCTCGGTAAAACTTTAAAACAATTATCTACAAATTGCTTGTATTTTGTAAAAGTTGTTCCTTTTAAAATTTGATCACCTCCATAACGCTCATCATTAAATAAAGTATGACCTATATATTTAAAGTGTGCTCTAATTTGATGAGTTCTTCCTGTTTCTAATTTACATTGAACTAAAGTTACATATGTAAAACGTTCTACAACTTTATAATGTGTAACGGCAGGTTTACCAAATTCACCATCAGGAAAAACAGACATTTGTAATCTATTTTTTAAACTTCTACCAATGTGTCCTTCAATAGTTCCTGAATCTTCTTCAACATTCCCCCAAACTAAAGCATAATATAAACGTTCCGTTGTTTTATCGAAAAATTGTTTAGATAAATGTGCCATGGCGTATTCAGTTTTTGCTACAACCAATAAACCACTAGTGTCTTTATCAATTCTATGGACTAGACCTGGGCGTTCATTACTATTTTTCGGTAGATTTTCAATATGATGAATTAAACCATTTACAAGGGTTCCTGTGTAATTTCCATGACCAGGATGCACTACCATTCCAGGCTCTTTATTTACGACAATTACATCATCATCCTCATAAACTATGTTTATTGGAATATCTTCTGCAACTAATAAATTCTCATGTGGTGGATGAGCTAAAACAACTCTTACTACATCTTTAGGTTTTACCTTGTAATTAGACTTTACTGAAACGTCATTTACTAAAATATTTCCAGCTTTTGCAGCTTGTTGAATTTTGTTACGTGTTGCGTTTTCAATAAAATTCATTAAAAACTTATCTACTCGTAATGGTTCTTGTCCATCCGTAGCTGTAAATCTATAATGTTCGTATAACTCGGAATTCTCTTCTTGTATATCGTGATTCTCCTCCTGCATCTATCTTTATGGTTTTCATCTTAATTTCCTCTTCCGTCTCCTAAAATCAATTCAATTACTGATTTCTTAGGTAACTTATCTCCTAATCCTACTTGTTTACCTTTAAACTTTAATCCTCTCACAACATCTTTTCCAAGATCCGGAACATAAGTAAACTTCTCTCCTACTAAAAACCCAATAGAAACCAAATGCGTTATTGCTTGTCTCTTAGTTTTTCCATTTAAATCTGGAATAGCGACATCTTTATATCTTGTAGGATTTAATGTTAAGTATATTTTTCTTTTCTCTTTTACAAAATCACCGGCTTCCGGATTCTGTTCAATTACAGATTTCCCAGGATAATCAGGATTATAGCTCGCGCTATCAATAACTTCATAAGCTAAATTCAATTCTTCTAGTTTTCTATCAACCTCTAATAAGCCCATTTTATTTAAATCTGGAACCTGAATTTTTTGATCATGGTTTGTTGTAAATCCTAACCACCATTGCAATAAAAAAACAAATAATAAAAGTGAAACTATTGCCAATCCAATTTGAATTAAAAACGTTTTACTTTTCAAAAATTGAATAATCTTCATAATCTATTTTTTGTAAGTTGAGACAAATGTACATTAAAAATAATACTAAATTGAAAACATCAATTTTTAAAATACTTTTTTTGGTAAGTTTGTAATACCTAATAAATCATAATGAAGAAAAATATAGCCATTATTATGGGAGGCTATTCATCTGAAGTAGCTATTTCTATTAAAAGTGGGAATGTTGTTCACAAACATTTAAACAAAGAAAAATACAACTCATACAGAATTCATGTTTTAAAAGAAGGCTGGTTTTATGTTGATGAAAACGAAACCAAATTTCCTGTAAATAAGCATGACTTTTCTGTTGAAATTGAAAATTCAAAAATTACTTTTGACTGTGTTTTTAATGCTATTCATGGTGCTCCTGGAGAAAATGGAGTTATTCTGGCTTATTTTGATTTATTAGGAATCAAACATACCTCTGCGCCTTTTTATCAAATGGCATTAACATTTAACAAAAGAGACACTTTAAGTATTCTTAAAAAATATAATATTCCAGCTGCCAAATCTGTTTATTTAAACAAAGGCAATACAATTGATACTTCTGATATTGTTGAAAAAGTTGGTTTACCTTGTTTCGTTAAGCCTAATAATGCAGGATCTAGTTTTGGGATTTCAAAAGTACATGAAGAAGAAAAACTTTCGGAAGCTATTGAAGTAGCTTACAAAGAGGACAGCGAGATTTTAATCGAGAGTTTTTTAGAAGGAACCGAAGTATCTGTAGGAGTAATCGAATATAATAATGAAATTACGGTACTACCAATCACAGAAATTGTTTCTGAAAACGACTTCTTTGATTACGAAGCAAAATATGAAGGGAAGTCTCAAGAGATAACACCTGCAAGGATTTCATCAGAAGAAGAAGATAAAGTTAGAACTATCGCTAAGAAAGTTTACACTGTTTTAAATATGAGTGGTTTTTCAAGATCTGAATATATCCTAGTAAATGGTGAACCACACTTCCTAGAAATGAATACTGTTCCAGGACTTACAGAAGAAAGTATTTTACCACAACAAGCTAATGAAGCTGGAATTTCATTAGCTGAATTATTTGATAACGCAATACAAACTCAATTAAACTAAACACATATGAGACGTGCCATTTTTCCAGGATCTTTTGACCCAATTACTTTAGGTCATTTTGATATTATTGAAAGAGGAGTTACTCTTTTTGATGAATTAATTATTGCTATTGGTATTAACGCCGATAAAAAATACATGTTTACTCTTGAGGAACGTAAGCGTTTTATAGAAGAAGCTTTTAAAGATCAACCAAAAATCAAAGTAGTTACTTATGAAGGATTAACGGTTAATTTTTGCAAGGAAATTGAAGCTGATTTTATTCTACGAGGTTTGCGTAATCCTGCTGATTTCGAATTCGAAAAAGCTATCGCTCATACCAACAGAAAATTATCAGAAATTGAGACTGTGTTCTTATTAACATCATCAGGTAAAAGTTATATTTCTTCTTCTATTGTTAGAGATGTTATTAGAAACAATGGTGATTATACTGGTTTAGTTCCTGATTCTGTAAGAGTGTCCTAATTTATTATAACTATGAAAAAGCAAATTTTATTTATTCTTGTCCTATTTACCGCAACAGTTTTATTTGGGCAAGAAACGAAAAACTATACAGTCGGAGATACTATTTTTTTTAAAAATCGAATTCCTGTAACAAATAAAAATTACGATTCATATTCCATTTTCATAAAGACTGTTGAAGTAAATAACAAAACGCTTTATAAAATGATGGAATATGAACTTAACAAAGACAAAAAACACTTTTATAAAAGTTCAATTTACCATGCAATTCATCCTAATCTTAAAGGATCTGAATATTTAGAAATATACTTCCATGAAAACGGTATTAAATCTGCAGAAGGTTATGTTTCTAATGGAAGTAAATATGGAAAATGGAAATTTTGGTATGACAATGGAAATCAAAAATCCGTAAAACTTTACCATAAACACGAGTCATTATCAAAGAACAGAAAAGAATCAGAAATGATTTCTTATTGGGATAGAAACGGAAATAAAACAATTATTGATGGAAACGGAACGTATATATTTAAAAATGATTCCATTCTAAAAAAAGGGTTTTACAGAAAGAATAAAAAACATGGCAAGTTCGTGAGTTTATTAAATGGAAAGAAAAAATATGAGGAATATTACAAAAAAGGGAAATTAATAAAAGGAACTAGTTGGGATGATAAAGGGAAAGAATACTCTTATAAAAGCACTTTTGTAAACCCTTATTATCCAAGAGGTAACAAAGGAATTAGAAAACATGTTATCAAGAACTTTAAAGTGCCAGATTATGCTTTCGCTAACAAAATATCTGGAAGAATAGTTGTTGGCTTTAAAATTGAAAAGAGTGGCGAAATTTCTAATATTAAAATTCTAAAAAAATTATGTGATCCTTGTGATCAAGAAGCTATTAGAGTTATTAAACTTCTAAAGAAATGGAAACCAGGTAAAATCAGAGGACAAAATGTCCGAGTAGGCTATTCTTTACCAATCACATACAATATTGAATAAATGAAAAAATTAATAATTCTTGCTCTTTTAATAGGCTATGCTTGTCAAACAAAACAAGAAGTGGATTTCACTACCGCTTTCGAAAAATCTGAAGGAACAGAAACACCAGTTTACAATGATGTAATCTCCTATTATAAAGACTTAGCCTCAAGTTATTCAGAAATATCATTACTTGAATTTGGAGAAACAGATAGTGGAAATCCATTACACTTAGTCGTTTTTAATGCAAATGGAAAAATCAATAAAAACGAAATTAAAGACTCTAAAAAGAATAAAATTTTAATCAATAATGGAATTCATCCTGGCGAATCAGATGGTATTGACGCATCAATGATGATGCTTAGAGATATTGTTCAAAACGATTCATTAAAAAAAGCTTATCAAAACTCTTTAATTTGTGTAATTCCAATTTATAATATTGGAGGAGCTTTGAATAGAAATTCTCACACTAGAGCAAATCAAAATGGTCCTAAAGAGTACGGATTTAGAGGAAATGCAAGAAACTTTGATTTAAATAGAGATTTTATAAAGCAAGACACTAAAAATGCAAAATCTTTTGCTGAGATATTCCATGCTGTAAATCCAGATATATTTATTGATAACCATGTGAGTAATGGAGCAGACTACCAATATGCAATTACACATTTATTTACACAACACAATAAGTTAGGTGGTGAACTTGGACAGTTTCTTGAAACGAAAATTAGACCATATTTAGAGACTTCATTGGAACAAAAAAATATACCAATTACTCCTTATGTAAATGTTTGGGGAAGTACTCCAGATAAAGGTTGGTCTCAGTTTATGGATTCTCCACGTTATTCTACAGGTTATACTACTCTTTTTAACACTTTTGGGATGATGGTTGAAACTCATATGTTAAAACCTTATAAAATTAGAGTAGAACAAACTTATGAGTTAATGCTATCTATGCTGGACTTTACAGAACAAAACTCTAAAAAAGTTAAAGAATTACGTAATAATGCGGTTCGCAACATAATTGATAGTAAAATATATCCTATTAAGTTTTCTGTAGATAGAGAAAATCCTTCTCAATTTAAATTTAAAGGATATGAAGGTTCTTATATTGATAGTAAAGTTACTACTGGAAAAAGATTGTTTTATGACAAGTCAAAGCCTTTCGAAAAGGAAATAAACTATTATAACAACTTCAAAACAACTAAAGAAGTTGTAATTCCTAAAGCATATATAATTCCACAAGGTTGGAGTGAAGTAATTGATAGATTAAAAGATAACCAAATTGAATTCACTCGATTTAAACAGGATACAATCTTAAGTGTTGAAGTTAATCATATTAAAAACTTTAAAACGCTTAGTTCTCCTTATGAAGGCCATTATTTACATTACAATACTGAAGTAAAGTCGTCAATTCAAGAAATTCAATTTTCAAAAGGAGATTATTTAATTTCAACAAACCAAAATGGAGTTCGATATTTATTAGAAACTTTAGAAGCAGAAGCTGTAGATAGTTTCTTTAATTGGAACTTTTTTGATACTATTTTACAACGAAAAGAAGGATTCTCTCCTTATGTTTTTGAAGATAAAGCAGAAGAATTTTTAAATTCAAATCCTTTATTAAAAGCGGAGTTCGACACAAAAATAAAAACGGATACCACATTCGCTAAAAACCCTAGAGCCCAATTAAACTGGGTGTATATGCAAACACCTCATTACGAACCGGCTCATATGAGGTTACCTATTTTTAAAATTCAGAATTAATGCGTCATTCTGTAATCTTACTTTCTTTTACATTTCTTTGCTTGCTTGGTTGTAAGCAAGAACAAAAAGCAAAAGAGCAAAAACCTGCTGTAGAAATAATTAAAGAAATTAAGAAAGATTATTGGGAAAATGGTGAATTAGCCACAGAAGGAGTTTATATAAACGGAAAAGCCAACGGCCAAATGAAATGGTTTCATGACAATGGTTTTCTTGCTGGTGAAGGTCCTATGAAAAATGACAAAAGAAATGGGCTATGGAAAGTATATAATCGTGAAAATGGTAAATTAAGCGCAGAAGGAAGTTTTAAAGATGGCTTGAAGCATGGAAAGTGGAAAATATTTCATGAGGACGGAACTCTATGGAAAGAACAATTTTGGTACTTAAATAAGCTAATTACCGAACAGGAGTTCAGTCAAACTGAAACACAAAATCAATAGTATTGACACATGAAAAAGATAGTAGTCAAACGTTTTTTAGCACATCTTAATTTACTTCCTTTAGTAGAACAATTGAATTTTTATCTTCAAAAATTTAAAAACAAGGAAAGTAATTATGTCTTCAAAAAAAACAATCCTGACGTAAAGTTACCTCCAGACTTTTATATCTATGAAACTTTTCAACTCAACTATGAAAAGTTCTATACAAATGGAATTCCTACGGCTGAATGGTTGGTAAATCATGTTTCTGAATTTAAAAAGTTAGAAAATTCCAGGATTCTTGACTGGGGTTGTGGTACAGGAAGAATATTACGTCATTTACCAAAAATTGCCGGTAACACGAACGAATATTTTGGATGTGACTATAATCCTAAATATGTAAAATGGTGTTCCGAGAATTTACATAATATTGATTTCAAACTCAATCAGGTTACTCCTCCTCTATCCTATGAAAATGATGGATTTGATTTAATTTATGGAATTTCAATATTCACTCATCTCTCTTTAGAACAACATTATTCTTGGTTCGAAGAGCTTTATAGAATATTAAAACCGAATGGAATTTTGTTCTTAACAACTCATGGAAATGCACATCAGTTTAAGTTAACTGAAAAAGAATCTCAGCAATATAATAATGGTGAATTAATCGTTCATGATTTTAAAAAAGAAGGAAACCGATTATTCTCTTCTTATCAACCTGAAGCTTTTATGAAGGAAATAGCACAGCAATACAAATTAGAAATATTGAAACATATTCCTGGAGAAATAACTAATGGAAAACCACAACAAGATGTTTGGTTATTCAAAAAATAAAAAGCTCCTGAAAAATCAGGAGCTTTTTATTTAAAATTTATATTCATTCAAAGGTTTTGGAAATGCCTCTGGATTTGCCGCTAAATGATATCTAGGATCATCAACATCTTCGATAATTACATTATGAAATTTATCACTAGCCTTGTACATTAAAACTTTACAATCTTCGCTTAAATGCTTTAATTTAATTGTTTTACCTGCAGATTGATACTTCTCAACTAAAACAAACAATGCTTCTAAAGCTGAATGATCTGAAATTCTACTTTCTACGAAGTCAATAAGCACATTATCTGGATCATTTTTTACATCAAACTTTTCATTAAAAGAAGAAATGCTACCGAAGAATAATGGTCCCCAAATTTCATAAACTTTAGTCCCATCTTCTCTCATTCGTTTACGAGCTCTAATCATTTTAGCATTCTCCCAAGAGAAAACTAATGCACTTACAATTACACCTGCAATAACAGCAATTGCTAAATCGAAAATAACAGTTAATGACGAAACTAAAATTAACACGATTAAATCAGCAACTGGAATTTTATTTGCAATTCTAAAACTACTCCAAGCAAATGTTCCTATAACTACCATAAACATTACACCTACTAAAGCTGCGATTGGAACTTGCTCAATTAAAGAAGAAGCGAACAGAATAAACATCAATAAGAAAACTGCAGCTGTAATTCCCGAAAGTCTTCCACGACCTCCTCCTTTTATGTTAATAATCGATTGTCCGATCATTGCACAACCTCCCATTCCACCAAATAAACCAGTAATAATGTTAGCCCCACCTTGAGCTAAACATTCTCTGTTTGTATTTCCTCTAGTCTCAGTAATATCATCAATTAAGTTTAATGTCATTAAACTTTCAATTAATCCAATAGCCGCTAAGATTAAAGCGTAAGGAAAAATAAATGTGAATGTTTCAAAGTTTAATGGAATTTTAGTGAATGTTTCTAAAACTGGCACAGGAAAACCTCCTTTTAATCCTTCTCCTCCACCTTCTCTAATAAAAGATCCTACTGTAGCCATATCTAATCCACCAAAAATCACAATAGCAGAAACTACTAAAATTGCGATTAACGCTTCTGGTAATTTCTTTGTCGCTTTAATTTTAGGTAACCCCCACATGATCAACATTGTTAACCCAACAAATCCAATCATTAAAAACAATTCTGTTCCTTGTAACCAAACTTTCTCTCCAGCAACTTTCTTCGTAAACATTCCCAATTGAGATAAAAAGATAACAATTGCTAAACCATTTACGAATCCCATCATTACAGGATGTGGAATTAAACGAACAAATTTTCCAAGTTTAAAAACTCCAGCTAACATTTGTATAACTCCCATTAACATCACAGTTAAAAACAAATAGTACAAGCCAAGGTTTTCTCCAGCCGCTCCCATCGCATTTCCTTCCGCTACTAAATTCACCATTACAACAGCTAATGCTCCTGTTGCTCCAGAAATCATTCCTGGTCTTCCTCCAAAAATCGAAGTAATTAATCCAATCATAAAAGCTGCATATAATCCTACTAAAGGATCAACACCTGCAACAAAAGCAAATGCTACAGCTTCTGGAACTAATGCTAATGCAACTGTAATTCCAGATAAAACATCATTTCTAATATTCCCTACTCGTTTGGTAATAAACTCAGTCATAATTGTTTTCTTAATTTTAAAAGAGGGCAAATATAGATATTATTTCATCGTTAAAGGTTTCTTAAAGTTTAATTTTGCCCTGAGGCATTTTTGTACTACTTTTGAACCTTGGAACTATCAAGCAAATTGATAGCATAAAATGAGCAGAAAAACACTACTTACTTCTAAAGAAATTGAAATTATTCTGCATCGACTAGCATGTCAGCTAATCGAAAATCATAACGACTTTTCTAATACGGTTTTAATAGGTTTACAACCAAGAGGAACTTTTTTAGCAGAACGCTTAAAAAAGATTTTAGTTGAAGATTATAACATTCAAAATTTAAAACTAGGATTATTAGATATCACTTTTTATCGTGATGATTTTAGAAGAAATGATGAACCTTTAGAAGCTACCCCAACCAAAATTGATTTTCTAATTGAAAATAAGAAAGTGGTTATAATTGATGACGTTTTATACTCAGGAAGGAGCGTAAGATCGGCATTAACCGCTTTACAAGCATTCGGAAGACCAATAAGCATTGAATTACTAGTTTTAATTGACAGAAGATTTAGTAGACATTTACCTATTCAACCAAATTATAGAGGAAGACAAGTAGATGCTATAAATGAAGAAAAAGTTCTTGTCAACTGGAAAGACACACATTCAAAAGACGAAATATACTTAGTATCCAAAAACTCTAAGAAAGAATAATAATGAAGCAGTTAAGTGTAGAACATTTATTAGGAATTAAATATCTAAACAAAAATGATTTAGAGCTGATATTTGAGACCGCAGCTCATTTTAAAGAAGTAATTAATCGTCCGATTAAGAAAGTTCCTTCTCTTAGAGATATTACCATAGCGAACCTGTTTTTTGAAAATAGTACACGTACCAAATTATCTTTTGAATTAGCAGAAAAACGTTTATCTGCTGATGTGATCAACTTTTCTGCAGGACAATCTTCTGTTAAAAAAGGAGAAACACTTATTGACACGGTAAACAATATTTTATCAATGAAAGTTGATATTGTTGTTATGCGTCATGGAAATGTTGGTGCTGGAGTTTTCTTATCTAAGCATGTTGATGCAAAGATAGTCAATGCTGGTGATGGTACTCACGAACATCCAACACAAGCGCTGTTAGATAGTTTTTCTATGAGAGAAGCTTTAAATTCTAACTTAAAAGGAAAAAAGATTGTAATTGTTGGAGATATTTTACATTCGAGAGTAGCATTATCAAACATATTCGCTCTTCAATTACAAGGAGCACAAGTAAAAGTTTGCGGACCAACTACTTTAATTCCGAGATATATATCGAGTTTAGGCGCTGAAGTAGAAACAAACTTAAAGAAAGCTCTTGAATGGTGTGATGTTGCAAATGTATTACGTGTACAACATGAAAGAATGGATATTAAATATTTCCCTTCTACACGAGAATACACACAACTTTTCGGTATAAATAGAGAAATACTAGATAATCTTGGCAAAGATATTGTTATAATGCACCCAGGACCTATTAACAGAGGTGTTGAATTAACAAGTGACGTAGCAGATAGTAAACAGTCTATCATACTTAATCAAGTAGAAAACGGAGTTGCCGTAAGAATGGCTGTTATTTATTTGTTAGCACAACAAATAAAAAGATAGTTAATATGAAAACAGAACATAAAGAAGGATATACTTTAATTAATTCCGAAGAAGCATCTTTTTCAGAATTTTATACTTTTTTTTCTAATCAACATAAAGAATTAACAAAAAACAACGTAATTATCAACATTTCATCGAATCTTGTTGCAAATGAGGAAGAAATTTCGTTATTTTTGGAATGTGCTGATATGCATCAAGAAAGCGGCACAACTTTTGTAGTTGTATATCAGAATGTTGACGTGGATAAATTCCCTGAGACTTTTAACATAGTTCCTACTTTACAAGAAGCAGAAGACGTGTTAGAAATGGAAAATATCCAAAGAGATTTAGGTTTTTAACAAATAATATCCCCTTTAGTATGATAAAAAAACTACTTTTTATCTTTTCTGTATTATGTGCTTCAGTGCTTTTCTCTCAAGAGAAATCAGTGAATAAATTGGTGGCATCACCAAACCCATTCTATAACTCAACCACTATAACTTTTAACTCAACTACCCAACAAGAAGTTTTAATTAGCGTTAGAAATGTTCTAGGAAAGACGGTTTATACCAAAAAGCTGTCCGCTCATAAAGGTAAAAATGAGCTGCCTTTCAAACGAAACAATTTAAGTTCGGGAATGTACATCTACGCTATTCAAACTGGCAAAGAAGTAATTTCTAAACGTTTTGTAATTAGATGAGTTTAAAATTAACAGTATTAGGTTGCCATTCAGCAACACCAAGAGTAAATGCACATCCAACATCACAGTATCTAGAAATAAATAACAGACATTTCTTGATAGATTGCGGTGAAGGAACACAACGTCAAATGAGAAAGTATAAAGTTGGTTTTTCTAAAATCAATCATATATTCATATCTCATTTACATGGAGACCACTTTTTTGGTCTAATTGGTTTGTTATCTACATTCGGAATTCTAAATCGTGAAAAAGATTTACATGTTTTCGGACCAAAAGGTATCAAACAAGTTACTGAACTTCAACTAAAACTGTCTATGTCTCATGTGAAATATAAGATTGTTTTTCATGAGTTAACTTCCAACAAAAGCGAATTAATATTTGAAGATGATAAGGTATCAGTTCATACTATTCCTTTACATCACAGAGTATATACCAATGGTTATCTTTTTACAGAAAAACCAAGACAACGAAATCTACATTTAGACAATATCAAACAGTACGATGAAATTGAAATTTGCGATTATCATAATTTAAAAGCAGGTAAAGATTTCATGTTAAGTTCAGGAGAAATCATTGCTAATTCAGAATTAACGATTTCTCCAGAGAAACCAAAAAGTTATGCATTTTGTAGTGATACAATGTATAAACCAGATATTGTTCCAATCATAAAAGATGTTGATCTTTTATATCATGAAGCGACGTTTTTGAAAGAACTAGAACATCTTTGTGAAAGAACAAAACATTCTACAGCTGAACAAGCAGCAATTATTGCTAAAGATGCAAATGCTGGTAAATTAATTTTAGGCCACTACTCTAGCCGTTATTCGGATATTGAGTGCTTTAGAGAAGAAGCGCAAACAGTATTTGAAAACGTAGAATTAGCAAGGGTTGGAGAAGTATTTACTTGTAATACTTCAGTACCAGTTCACGTGTAAATTACACCTCATTTTTATTATAAGAAGTTTGTTAATGATTCGTTAAACAGTGTTAAACGAAGTAACAAAATAATACTTCTGTTAGTCTCTTATGCATTGAAGAACTACAAATAAACAACATAAGAGATGAGAAGAATTTTACTATTACTTGTATTAATTTTAAGTACAAGTGCTTTTGCAAAAAAGGAAAATGACAATTTACCCAGGCCCGGGAAAATTTCAGGAAAAGTTATAGACAAACTTACCAAAGAACCATTACCATACGTAAATATTATTATTAGAGATGCCGCTAAAAAGGTATTAACTGGAGGTATTACCGATGAACAAGGACTTTTTACAATACCTAAAGTTCCTGAAGGGAAAAACATTGTTGAAATCCAATTTATTGGTTACAAAACAATTTCTAGAGAAGTTACTATTGGAAAGAAAAACCGAAATGTGAAATTGGGAACATTTTCACTTGAAGAAGATTCTACAACATTAGATGAAGTTGAAGTAAGAGCCGAAACTTCTACTGTGGTACAAAAAGTAGACCGAAAAGTAATTAATGTTGGTAAAGACTTAACTTCTGCAGGTGCAACAGCTTCTGAGCTATTAAATAACGTTCAATCTGTAAGTGTAGACAGCCAAACTGGAAATATTAGTTTACGTGGAAACGAAAACGTACGTGTATTGGTTGATGGTAGACCTACAAACGTTCCTGCTGCTCAGTTATTAAGACAATTACCTTCATCTTCAATAAAAAGTGTGGAGTTAATTACCAATCCATCTGCAAAATATAATCCAGAAGGAATGAGTGGTATTATCAATATCATTTTAAACAAAAATGCTAACATGGGATTCAATGGTTCATTAAATACTGGTGTTGAAACAGGACACTATGTTCGTTACAATGCATCTACAAACATGAACTATAAAACAGGAAGTGTAAACTTCTTTGGAAACTATGGTTTTAATGGTGGAGATCGTTACAACTTTGGTTTTATCAATAGAGATGGAGTTAATTTTCAAGATTTTGTATTTAAAAATGATAACGAATCTCACTTATTTAAAATTGGTGCTGATGTTTATATCGATGATAAAAACACGTTTTCATTCTATACCACTCAAAACTGGTCGAACAATGATGCTAACGGTAGAGTTTTAGTAACGGATGCTACAAATACTTTAATTAGTAATGCTCCAAACGTACAAGATAACAGTAGCCATAATCAGACTTATAATGTAAACTATAAGCACGATTTTGACAAAAAAGGACACAATATCGAATTTGAATCAACATACTCTGTAAACGATTCTCCACAGGTATTAGTTAACAATGATTTATTAAACGCTACCGATGGTGAGTTAAATTATTTCAATGACATCAATAACGAACGAGATAATATTTTAATCAACTTAGATTATACAAACCCAATTTCTGAGAAAGGGAAACTTGAGTTAGGATTAGAATATCGTGCTGATGGAACTGATAACACAAACATCACTAACCAAACTAATTTTAATAATTCATCATTTAGTTATGATAGAAAAATCTTTTCTGGATACGCAAACTATGGTCATACTTTTGGTAAAGTAACCATGCAATTAGGAGCGAGATTAGAACAATTTAATATTGATGGAACTTTCAATGTAGAAACAGTTGGAACAGAAACAGTAACGGATGATATTTTCACAATTTATCCTTCAGCTTTCTTTACTTATAATCCATCTGAAAAGAATCAATTTCAATTAAGTTATAGTAAACGTGTAGACAGACCGAATATTCAACAAGTAAATCCAATTAGAGAATGGAGTACGCCTTTAATTACGTCTGTAGGTAACGAAAATTTATTACCTCAATTCACAAACTCAATTGAAGTAAACTATACAAGAAAAATCAAAGGAGGTTCTATTACATTAGGAACATTCTATAGAAATATTAACGATGTAATTTCTAGAGTAACTTTTAGAGATCCTGCAGATCCTTCTAACGTTCGTCAGATTTTAACATTCCAAAACTTTGATGACACTGATGCTTATGGTATTGAATTATCATCAAATTATAGAATCGCTAAATGGTGGAGAGCTAATGCAAGTATGGATTTTTATTCTCAAAAGCAATTTGGAGTAGCAGATTTAACTAATCCTTCTGCACCTAGATTAGAAGTACAGAATGAAGTTTTTAACGCAAGAATTAGTAACAGCTTTACGGTTTCTAAAAAGTTAAGATTACAATTATTTGCTATGTATCGTGGATCAGTAGAAGATATTCAATGGAAAGTAGATCCAATGAAAATGGTAAACTTAGGAGCAAACTACTCTGTTTTCGAAGGAAAAGGAAACATTACATTTAGAGTAAATGATATATTCAACACTATGCAATTTCAATTTGCATCAGATAATCCATTCACTCAAAACGGTAGATTTAAATGGGAAAGTAGAACTGCTTACTTAGGATTTAACTACAGATTTGGTGGTGGTAAAAACAAAGCGAAATCTAGAAGAAGAAGAGATAGTAACGAAAAACAAGGAGGTGGTGGCTTCTTTTAATTGAAGGGTAATAGATTAATTAGACACCAAAAGAAAAGCCGAAGTACAAACTTCGGCTTTTTGCTTTTTATATTTAACAAGCAACTTAGTAGGAACTAAAAATTGTTATGCTCTAGAATAACTCCTGCTAATTGTAACAATTGTAATTCTGCATTTTTTGCTACAAACTTTGCGTTATTTCTACTTAACTTTGCATTTATCAAATTAATTTGTGCCTGACGAAAATCAATTGAAGAAATTTGACCCAACTTATATCTTTCATTTGATCGCTCAAAATTCAACTTATTCGTTAGTACATTTTGTTCCTGAGCTTTTAAAGCAAATAATCTATTTTGATAGGTTTCCCAAGCATTATTAACATCTCGTTCCAACTGATCTTGTAACTGTGATTTTCTAATTTCTTGGTTCTCTACTGCTATTTTAGCATTCTTCACATTCGTTCTAGTTCTACCACCATCAAAAAGATTCCAAGATAAATTCACACCAGCACTTAAACCCGTTTGTGTATTACTAATTGGACTAAAGGCATTCGTTGCATCTCCTGTATTTCTGTTCCAAGCATAAGAACTAGTTAAACTAACATTTGGCATCCAACCAGATTTATTGATCTTAACATCTAACTTACTTAACTCAATATTCTTTTTCGACTGTAATAAATTCGCATTCTTAGTTTTCGCTTCAGTCAGAATATCAGCTAAGTTAATATTCACATCGTATAACACCTTCGTATCAACAGTAACAGGAGTATTTACATCTCTACCTAAAACTACATTTAAATCGCGCTTAGCATTATTCAATTGTCTTTGAATATCGATGTAACTTATACTATCGTTATTAACATCAACTTCTGCATTTAAAACGTCTAGTTTAGTTCTCTGTCCGTAATCAAAACCGTACTTTGCTCGCTCTAATCTCTTCTTTGAAATAGTTAATGCTGCTTTCTGAGTATTTTCATTTTCTGTAAGTCTTCCTACTTCATAATATGCAATAAACAAAGTAATGATGGTATTTTCCATTACTTGACGTGCTTGCAATTCAGATAAATTATAACTTTCCTTTAAACGTTTAAACGTATTCTGTCTGCTAAAACCATTAAAAATCACATAATCTAAACCAATAGAAGCATTGTAATTTTCAGACTCTGCTCCTGCTACTGAATTCACAGTTCCATCTTGAAACTCAAGATCAGTATCATTATTAGTATATCTTGCTCCAGCATTTCCTGTTACGGTAGGTAAATATCCACTATTGTAAATACTTTTGTTATTTTCTGCAGTGGCAAGATTGTTCTTTGTAACCTTAATATCATAGTTGTTAGCCATGGTTAGTTCAAAGGCTTTTTCTTTACTTAAAACTTCTTGTGCATAAAAAGAAGTACTAACTAAAAGTACGCCGAGTGTACTTATTATTTGTTTTCTCATCATTTTATCTTTTATGCTAATTCTTCGTTTTCTGATTTTAATTCTTTTATTGCTCTTTCAACCTCTTCTCTTGTTGGTTTTTCTCCTTCCCACAACCAAAAGAAATACACTTTTACATAATTAGAAATTGATAGTAAAACTGGTAATGTCAATAACGTTAAGAAAGTGGCAATCATAATACCGTAAGCAATTGAGATTGCCATTGGAATTAAAAATTGTGCCTGTCTACTCGTTTCAAAAATTAGCGGTGCTAATCCTGCCACAGTAGTTATCGTAGTTAAGAAGATTGCTCTAAACCTTGATCTTCCCGCTTCAAATAAAGCTTTTTCGTATTTCATTCCTTCTTTTAAGAAACTATTGAATTTACTTATGAGGACTAATCCGTCATTTACCATAATTCCAATAAGTGCTATAATTCCTAAAAGTGAAAGTATATTCACCGCAAAACCATGTATATAATGTCCCCAAGCCACACCTATTAAACTAAATGGCACCATGACTAATAACATAAATGGTTGACCATAAGAACGGAATGTAAATACAATTACAATATAGATTAATAGTAAAATCACAGGACCAACAACTGAAGCAGAACTAGAAACCTTTGAAGCTTCTCTATTCTGTCCTTCATACAAAGCTGTAACAGAAGGATATTTAGCTGTAATTTGCGGCATTATTCTCTCTTTAATATCAGTAAGAACATCTGTTGCACTTGCTTGTGCATCTTTCATATCCGCATCAACTTTAATTTCTCTTTGACCTTCTAAATGGTTAATAGAAATTTCACCTCTTTCAATCTCATAAGTAGCAATTTCGCTAAGTGGAACTCTTGCTCCCGTAGAAGTAGCAATTCGCATATCGTCTAAATTCTTAATAGAAGATCTTTCTTTTCTATCGTAACGAACCCAAACTTTAATTTCATCTTGTCCACGTTGAAAACGTTGCGCCTGTCTTCCAAAGAAACCACTTCGAATTTGAGACATCACATCATTTAATGTTAACCCTAATAAATACGCATTGTCTTTTAATTTGATATTTATCTCTTTAATTCCTTGTGGATCATTGTCAGTAACATCTTTAAGTTCTTGATTCTTTTTAAGCTCTTCCTTCAGCTCAGTCTTTGCAGCTTTTAGTTCCTGAATATTATTACTCAATAAAGAAACTGAAACTGGACTTCCTCCAAAATTTCCTCCTGAACCGAACGTTAAAGATTCAACTCCATATACTTCTCCTACTCGATCTCTTATTTCATTCGTAATCTCTCTCGAACCAAATGTTCTTTCTTCTCCTGGTAATAAATTAATTCGTAAAGAAGCTTGTGCAGAACCTGGACCGATTTGTTTTAAAACATTTTCGACTACAGGTTCTCCTTCAATACCATATTTTTCTGTGAATTCTTTTTCAACTTCCCAAACTTTATCTTCAACTACAGAAATAATACTATCCGTAATTTTCTCACTTGTACCTTGAGGCATTGTTAAATTTACAGAAACACGATCACTAGCAATTGAAGGGAAAAATGTTCCTTTAATAATTCCTCCTTGAAAAGCTCCCATAGTAATCATTAACAACGCCACTGGAATTACCAATCCAAAGAACTTAAACTCTAAAACGAATTTTAATGCTGGAGCATAAATTTTATCTCTCATAAAATCCATTACATCTTCAGCATATTTATTGAATTTATATAGTTTTTGATTTCTATCTAATGACTTTGAATGTGCAACGTGGGCAGGTAAAATAATTAATGCTTCCACTAAAGAAAGAATTAATGTAAGCGCCACAACTGTTGCGACCTCTCCAAAGAACTCTCCAATGTTTCCATCTAAAAAGAAAAATACCGAGAACGCTAAAACAGTCGTTGTAATAGCAGAAATGATTGGCGGAACAACTTCCATTGTTCCATCTATTGCTGCTCGAATTGGGTTCTTACCTTTTTCGAAATGATGGTATATATTTTCAGAAATTACAATTCCATCATCTACTAAAATTCCAATTACGATAATCATTCCGAATAATGATAGTACGTTGATTGTAATATTAAAATAGCCAGCTAACATAAACATTCCAAAGAAAGCTACAGGTAAACCTGCTGCAACCCAAAATGCCAATCGAGGACGCAAGAAAAGTGATAAAAACAACATCACAAGCAACATTCCTTGCCAAGCATTTTTAAATAATAATTTCGTACGCTGATTTAAAGTAATGGAAGAATCTCTTGTTATTTCAACCTTTACGTTTTGATGTTCCGCATTAAATTTTTCAATGTATTCATTAATCTTTTTTGCCGAACTCAATAAATCCTCACTGTTGGTATTACTTACTTGAACACGAACCGCCAAATTACCGTTGTAATAATTTCTATTTGGTGTTTCATTCCAAATATCTCTAACCGTGGCAACATCTTTTAATCTAATGATTCTTCCTGAAGCATCCGCTCTTACCACCAAATTATCTAACTCATCTCCATAATATGATCTATTATTTGCTCTAATTAAATACTCTTCCGCATCTGTTTTTACCGATCCTCCTGTAGTTAAAATATTGGCTGAAGAAACCGCATTTGCTACTTGATTAAACGTTAAATTATAAGCTAATAAATCATTTTCTCTAACGGCTATTTCAATCTCTTCATCAGGATATCCTGAAACGGTGATTTGCGAAATCCCATCAAGTCTTCGGATATCATTTTCAATGTCTCGGGCAATAGACTTTAGTGATTTCAAAGGAACTTGATCTCCTGTAACTACAAAACTTATTGTTTCTGCAACATTTTCTCTCTTAGCTACAACTGGAGGTTCCATTCCTGTAGGGAAATTAGGAACTTTATCTACCGCATTTTTTACATCCGCTAAAACAACATTTATATCATACTCTTTTAACGTTTCCACCGTAATACTGGCAGCATTTTCAGATGAAGTTGAAGTAACTCTATCAACCCCAACTAATCCTTTTAAATTATCCTCTATTTTTAAAACAACTCCTTCTTCTATTTCCTGAGGAGATGCCCCTGGATACACAACATTGATTGTTATAAACTTTGCACGTGTTAATGGAAAGAAAGAAGATTTTAAGGTTGAAAAACCAAAATATCCTAGAATTACAAAAGCAATAATGATAATATTTACCGCAACAGGATATTTTATGAAATATGCTATTATTTTCTTCATTTCTTACTTTTTATCAGATTGTTCTTTTTCAGAAAAGATTTTCACTGGCATACCTACATAAGCTCCCGCAATTGGTTTAGAAACTATTTGTTCTCCATCTGTAATTCCTTTAATCACAACAGAGTTCTCATTAAAATGAACAGGATTAACAGTAATAAGATCTAAAACATTATTCTTAACTACATAAATAGATTTATTTTCTACTAGTAGTTTTCTATTGAGTTCTAAAGCTTCAGGAACTGATTTAGTGGTAACATTCGCTTCCAAGTACATTCCTTCTCTTAAACCTTCTCCTTTTACTTCAATAAATATTTGAATTGTTTGTGAAGTTTGATCAATCTTTCCATTTATTCTAGCCACAGTTCCTTTCCAACTTTTTGTTTTCTCAAGATTAAATAACTCTACACTTTTACCTTTAACCAAAACATCCGCAAAACTGGCACTAACAGATAATGGCAGCTCAAATATTGAAGTATCAATAAACTCTCCCATTTTCTGACCTGATCTCACCAAAGTACCTTTTGTTACTAAAGCTTCTGTTAGCACTCCACTAAACGGAGCTTTGATATTATATTTACCTAAACGAACTTCAAGATTCTTGATATTGTAGTACGTTGTATAAATGTTCTTTCCAGAAATAAAATATTTTTCTTTACTTGTTTTTGCTTCTGGTAAAGCAGATAAACTTTTATTGATATCAAAATTTTGTAAATACGCATTCCAAGCTTCAAATGATTCTGGATAATCCAAACGAATATCTGGCATAACCGATGCAATTAAATTTTGCAAAGAGCTTCTTTGTGACTGTATTGAAGCGTAAAATTCTTGATTGTTAATTCTGAGTAAAGTTTGTCCTTTTTGATAAGTTGTACCTACTCTAAAATCCTTTCCTGCAGTTTGTAACACTCCTTGAACTTCAGAATAAATATCTACTTTATTTTTCGCTGTTAAATTTCCATTTGCGGTAATTTCAACAGGGATTTCTGAATTTTGTGCAACATCAACAAAAACCGTTTTCTCTATTTTAGTTGCTTTAGGTTTAGGGTTTTTCTTACTGTTTTTAAAGAAATTCGACAGTAAAAATGATAAAGCCAAAATGGTCAATCCTGCTCCAGTAATGATTAGTTTTCTCATATTAAACATTTAGTTGCTATTGCAACCTTTTATTGATTTTGATATTAAGTTTTCTTGTACTTTTTTTATAACTGCTATAGTTGAATTGATTTCTTCTTCAGAAATATTTTCCTGTAAGGCCGTAATAAACTTCTCAATAATTGGTAAAGACTCTTTAAATAAAGATTCTCCATTCTTAGTTAAAAAAATATGATTGATTCGTTTATCTGATTTTGATGGTATTCTTGCTACAAGATTCTTCTTTTCCATTGTATTCACTAATCTGGTGAGTGAAGTTTTATCTCTACCAGTTAAAAAAGCGAGTTCTTGTTGTGCTACTCCATCCTTCTCATGTAACTTCTTTAATAAAATCCATTGCGTTTTGGTTAAGCTAATATTTTGCTCATAAAACAGGTCTTGAATATGATTATCAATCATTTTCATTGTTTTACCCAACCATGGTGCTAATGTTTTCTCTAAATCCATATATATCTGAATTTTAAGACGCGAAATTAACCCAAAAGTTTAATTTAGTTGCATATACAACTAGTTAAGTTTCTGTTAAAAAACAAAAAAGCCTGAAGAAATTATTCTTCAGGCTTTTTTAAAAATCTATAAATACTAAGCTTATTTACTTAAGTACATTTTTCTTCTTGAATATAAATCATAGAAGTCATCGTCTCTTAAACTGTCAATGAATAAGATACTTTCTCCAGTACTCTTCATTTCTGGTCCTAGTTTCTTATTAACATTTGGGAATTTGTTAAAAGAGAACACTGGTTGCTTAATTGCATAACCTTCTAATTCAGGTTTGAAATCAAAATCAGTTACTTTATTTTCTCTTAACATTACCTTAGTTGCATAGTTTACATAAGGTTCTTTGTATGCCTTTGCAATGAATGGAACTGTACGAGAAGCTCTTGGATTCGCTTCAATAATGTATACTTTGTCGTCTTTAATTGCAAACTGAATGTTTATTAAACCAACTGTATTTAGTGATAATGCGATTTTCTTAGTGTATTCTCTAATTTGCTCCATCACTAATTCTCCTAAGTTGAAAGGAGGTAATGTTGCATTTGAATCTCCTGAGTGAATTCCACATGGTTCGATGTGCTCCATAATACCAATGATATACACATTTTCTCCATCACAAATTGCATCAGCTTCTGCCTCAATTGCTCCTTCTAAATAGTGGTCTAATAATAATTTGTTATTTGGAATCTTACGTAATAAATCTACTACGTGCTCTAATAACTCTTCTTTATTGATAACAATCTTCATTCCTTGTCCTCCTAATACATAAGATGGACGAACTAAGATTGGGAAGTCTAACTCATCAGCTAAAGCTAAAGCCTCATCTGCATTTGTTGCTACACCAAATCTTGGGTAAGGAATATTGTTATCTTTTAATAATGTTGAGAAACTTCCTCTATCCTCAGCTAAATCTAAAGATTTGTAGCTCGTTCCGATAATTGGAATTCCGTATCTATCTAACTTTTCAGCTAATTTAAGAGCTGTTTGTCCACCTAACTGAACGATTACACCTTCTGGTTTTTCATGCTTAATGATATCATAGATATGCTCCCAGAATACAGGCTCGAAGTATAATTTATCTGCTGTATCAAAATCTGTAGAAACAGTTTCTGGGTTACAGTTAATCATAATTGTTTCATAACCACATTCTTTCGCGGCGTAAACTCCGTGAACACAACAGTAATCAAATTCGATTCCTTGTCCAATTCTGTTTGGTCCAGAACCTAAAACGATAATTTTCTTCTTATCAGAAACAATACTTTCGTTAGCAGGTAATTTTTCTCCGTCTGCTGTTTCAACTTCGTTTTCGAATGTTGAATAATAATATGGAGTTTGAGCTTTAAATTCTGCTGCACAAGTATCAACTAACTTGTATACACGCTTAATTTTTAACTCCTCACGTTTCTTATATACTTCACTTTCTAAACATCCTAACATATGAGCGATTTGACGATCACCATATCCTTTTTGCTTAGCTTCTAATAATAATTCTCTATCAAGAGTATCAATTGTATATGTAGAAATTTCTTTTTCTAATTGGAATAATTCCTCGTACTGCTTTAAATACCACATATCAATTTTTGTGATATCATAAATCTTACTTAAAGGAATTCCCATTGCGATAGCATCATAAATTGCGAACACACGATCCCAACTTGCGTTAGTTAATTTCTCAATTACTTGGTTGTAATCTTTATAACCTTTACCATCTGCACCTAAACCATTACGTTTGATTTCTAAAGACTGAGTTGCTTTGTGTAATGCTTCTTGGAAAGAACGTCCAATCCCCATTACCTCTCCAACAGCCTTCATTTGTAAACCTAAAGTTCTATCAGAACCTTCGAACTTATCAAAGTTCCAACGTGGAATTTTCACGATTACATAATCTAATGTTGGCTCAAATAATGCCGAAGTAGATTTTGTAATTTGATTATCTAACTCATCTAAAGTATATCCGATAGCTAATTTAGCAGCAATCTTTGCAATTGGATATCCAGTTGCTTTAGATGCTAATGCAGAAGAACGAGATACACGTGGGTTGATCTCAATCGCAATGATATCTTCTTTCTCATCTGGAGAAACAGCAAACTGAACATTACATCCACCTGCGAATTCACCAATTGAACGCATCATTTTAATTGCCATATCACGCATTTTCTGATATGTTTTATCAGAAAGTGTCATAGCTGGAGCTACAGTAATTGAATCTCCAGTATGGATTCCCATTGGATCCATATTTTCGATAGAACAGATAATTACAACATTATCGTTATCATCACGTAATAACTCTAATTCGTATTCTTTCCATCCCATCATCGCTTTATCAATCATTACCTCGTGAATTGGAGAAATCTCTAATCCTCTTGTTAATGATTTTTCAAACTCATCTTCATTGTAAACGATTGAAGCTCCTGCTCCACCTAATGTAAATGATGCTCTAATACATAATGGAAAACCAAACTCTTGAGCAATCTCTTTACCTTTTAAGTATGAAGTTGCTGTTGCTTGAGGAGCCATTGGTACATCAATTTGTCCCATTAACTCTCTAAACTTCTCTCTATCTTCTGTAATATTGATGGCATCAATATCTACTCCGATAATTTCAACTCCAAAGTCTTCCCAAATACCTTTCTCATCTGCTTCAATACATAAATTTAAAGCTGTTTGTCCTCCCATTGTAGGTAATACAGCATCAATTTGTGGGTGCTCCTTTAAAATTTGAATTAAAGACTTTGTTTTTAAAGGTAATAAATACACATGATCAGCCATTGAAGGGTCTGTCATGATTGTAGCTGGATTTGAATTGATTAAAATCGTTTCTATTCCATCTTCTCTTAAAGAACGTAAAGCTTGAGAACCAGAATAATCGAACTCACATGCTTGTCCAATTACGATCGGCCCTGATCCAATAATTAAAATCGATTTTAGGTCTTTTCTCTTAGGCATTTGTGTTGTTTTGTTTTTGTGTGTTTTGTTTTGTGCGTTGTAAAAATATAAATATAAATTGATTAGGTATAAAAAAAGGTGTTACTAACAAACAGTAACACCTTGATATAAACAACTCTAAATCATTATTTTTTCGGTCTTGATTCAGACGAAACCGATAATTTCTTTCTTCCTTTTGCTCTTCTTCTAGCTAATACTTTTCTACCATTAGCAGAAGCCATTCTTTCTCTGAAACCATGTTTGTTTCTTCTCTTTCTTTTCGATGGTTGGTAAGTTCTTTTACTCATTTTAAATAAAACTTGAAATATTCAAAAATTAATTGTTGCTAATAGTGAAATTCCTACTGCTAAAAGCGTTTGCAAATATACAACTGTTTTTCAACCTGACAAGTTATTAAATAACTTTTTTCGAGATATTTTTTTTTAACGTTATACTCATCGAATTTTCTATGTTTTTTATTGCGAAAACTATCAATGTTATTACTTTTGCGCAAACCTAATACTGCATGAACAACACAAAATATGTATTTGTAACTGGAGGAGTTACATCTTCCTTAGGAAAAGGAATTATTGCGGCCTCTTTAGCAAAGTTACTTCAAGAAAGAGGATACTCTGTTACAATACAAAAACTAGACCCATATATTAATATAGATCCGGGGACATTGAATCCATATGAACATGGAGAATGTTATGTAACAGATGATGGCGCTGAAACTGATTTAGATTTAGGGCACTATGAGCGTTTTTTAAACATTCCAACCTCACAGGCGAATAATGTTACTACAGGTAGAATTTATCAATCTGTAATTAACAAAGAACGTAAAGGAGAGTTTTTAGGTAAAACTGTTCAGGTTATTCCTCATATTACTGATGAAATTAAACGTAGAATAAAATTACTTGGGAATACAGGTAAATATGATATCGTTATAACTGAAATTGGAGGAACTGTAGGTGATATTGAATCTTTACCTTATATAGAATCTGTAAGACAGTTACAATGGGAATTAGGAGAAGACAATGCAATTGTTATTCACTTAACTCTTGTTCCTTATTTAGCAGCAGCTGGAGAGTTGAAAACAAAACCAACGCAACACTCTGTAAAAATGTTAATGCAAAGTGGAATTGGACCAAACATTTTAGTTTGTCGTTCTGAACATGAAATTTCAGAAGATATTAAACGTAAATTAGCATTATTCTGTAATGTAAAGAAAGAAGATGTAATTCAATCTTTAGATGCAGAAACTATTTATGATGTGCCTAACTTAATGTTCGAAGAAGGATTAGATTCTGTTGTTCTAAAAAAATTAGAACTTTCCTCTGAGAAACAACCTGCGCTTACCGAATGGAATTGCTTTGTAAAAAAATATAAAAATCCAAAACAATCTATTGAAATAGGATTAATTGGAAAGTACGTAGAATTGCACGATTCATACAAATCAATTACAGAAGCATTTATTCATGCAGGCTCAACACACGAAACTAAAGTAAATGTTCGCTGGATTCATTCTGAAGAATTAGAAAGCGGAAACATAGAAAAACAACTGAAAGGATTAGATGGAGTTTTAGTTGCTCCTGGTTTTGGTGAAAGAGGTATAGAAGGAAAAATTGATGCTGTAAGATATGCAAGAGAAAATAACATTCCGTTTTTAGGAATTTGTTTAGGAATGCAAATGGCTGTAATTGAATATGCAAGAAATGTTGTAGGCTTAAAAGAAGCAAACTCAACAGAAATGAATGAGAATACAGCTCATCCAGTAATTAACCTTATGGAAGAACAAAAGGAAATTACTAACATGGGAGGTACTATGCGTTTAGGAGCTTGGGATTGTGCTTTAGAAACTGAATCTAAAACATACGAAGCTTATCAAAACACAAACATCAGCGAACGTCATAGACACAGATATGAATTTAATAGTGACTATAAATCTCAAATTGAAGAAGCTGGTATGAAAGCAACTGGAATTAATCCAAAAACAGGATTAGTTGAAGTTGTTGAAATCCCTACACATCCTTGGTTTGTTGGAGTTCAATATCATCCTGAGTATAAGAGTACGGTTTTAAATCCGCATCCATTATTCTTAAGTTTTATAGAAGCTGCAATTGCTTATTCTAAGAATTAAAGAATAACAATTATCAAATAAACTATTAAAAAGCATTCATAATAAATGGATGCTTTTTTTTATTCAAACTTTATTGATTTTGAAGGATGAATTTTCGAAACTATCATAGAAGGAATAATTAACATTACTAAACATAACACCAAGGTTCCTAAATTCAACAACACAAAGTGTAGCATATTAATATTAACTGGCACTGTTGAAACATAATACGTTTCAGGATTCAATTCAATTATTTTGAAAAACTTTTGAATCAGCAGTAATCCTAAACCTATTAAATTACCAAACAATAATCCTCTTAGGATTAAGTAAGAAGCGTTGTATAAAAATACTTTCTGAATCTCCCAATTAGAACTTCCTAAAGTTTTTAATATCCCAACCATTTGAACTCGCTCGAGAATTAAAACTAACAAAGCCGTTATCATATTAATTCCTGCAATTACAACCATTATCCCAATAATAAACCACACATTATTATCGAATAATTTTACCCATTCAAAAATTGCTGGATAATTATCAATGATGGTATTAGAATTTAAGGTTGCTCCAATATTACTATATACTTGATCTCCTTTTTCTTTTAAGGTGTCGAAATCATCAAGCAAAACCTCAAACCCTCCTACTTCATTTTCTTTCCACTTATTAATTCGTTGTACTTCTTTTAAATCTCCAACAATAATAGCATTATCAAACTCTTCAAATCCTGTGTCATAAATTCCTGCTATTACAGGTTTTCTCATTTTAAATCCAGTTGATGTAGCACTTTCAAACCAAGCTTGTAAAGTATCATTTAATTTCAACTGTAACCTATCTACAATTGTTTTTGAAATCAACACTTCTCGATTTCTAGGTTGATCATAATTCGGCAACTTCCCTTCTACTAAAAACTCTTTGAAAAATGAAAAATCGTAATCTGAGTTTACTCCTTTAAATACAATTCCTTGAAAATCATTGGGAGTTCTTAAAATCCCTCCTTTATTAATATAAGGTTGAACTTTTTGTATTCCTTCTATACCTTTAAAAGTTGGATAAAAATCTTGATTTAAAAGAATTGGTACCGTTGAAACATCAGAATTATTATTGTCGTAATTCGTAATTTGAATATGACCTTTGAAACCGGCAATTTTAGCACGTATCTTTTGTTGAAATCCAGAACTTACTGCAACAGCTATTAACATAATGGCAATTCCCAAAGTAATAGCTACAATAGCTATTTTTATAATTGGAGATGATATACTATTTTTATGCTCTTTACCTGCAATAATTCGCTTGGCAATAAATAATTCGTAATTCAAAAATTCATGATTTATAACACCATCAAAAGTACATATTTATTCTTGTTTATTCTGAGTATTTTTTGTGATGTATCTTGTAAACAACCAACAGTTAAAACTTCAGAAGAAAAAGAAGCTGAAACGAGTAACCAAGAAGTAAAGTCAGAAAAAACATTACGAACAGCCGCAGACAGAACCGCTGAATATATTCCGCTTTTAAAAGGAAAAAAAATAGCAATTGTTGCCAACCAAACTTCTGTCATTCAAAAAAAATCAAAATACAACCCAGATGTTTCTTCTTTTCATTTGGTAGATTACATACATAATTCAAAAGATATAGATGTTGTAAAAGTATTGGCTCCTGAACACGGTTTTAGAGGAAAAGCCGATGCAGGAGAAGTTATTAAAGATGGAATTGACACCAAAACAGGGTTACCAATTATTTCATTATATGGTAGAAATAAAAAGCCTTCTGGTGAACAACTAAAAGATATAGACGCTGTTGTTTTTGATATTCAAGATGTTGGCGTTCGTTTTTACACCTATATTTCTACACTGCATTATGTTATGGAAGCTTGCGCAGAAAATAACATTCCTGTTATTTTATTAGATAGACCAAATCCAAACGCTCATTATATTGATGGACCATTGCTAGAACTAGAACATCAAAGTTTTGTTGGAATGCATCCTGTTCCTGTAGTTTATGGAATGACGATTGGAGAATACGGTAAAATGATAAACGGAGAAAAATGGTTAAAGAATGGTATTCAATGTGATTTAACAGTAATTACAAATGAAAATTACACACATAATACAACATATGAATTACCAATAAAACCTTCTCCAAACTTACCTAATGCAACTTCAATAAACCTCTACCCTAGCCTTTGTTTTTTTGAAGGAACTAATGTTTCAGCTGGAAGAGGAACTAATTCACAATTTCAGATTTATGGATCTCCTTTTCTTAAAGGATTGGATTACAGCTTTACGCCAGAACCAAATGAAGGCGCTAAGTATCCTAAACATAAAAATAAATTATGTTATGGTGAAGATCTAAGAAAGACGAATTACTTATCTAAAATGGATTTAAGTTGGTTATTAAAAGCTTATTCAAACACCACGAACAAAAGTAAATTCTTTAATGATTTCTTTGTAAAACTTGCTGGAACGCAAAAATTACAACAACAAATAGAAGCAGGTGCAACTGTAAGTAAAATTGAACAATCGTGGAAGGCAGACTTGGAAAACTTTAAAAAGACGAGAAGTAAGTATCTACTTTATAAATAAACTATAGATTTTCTAAAAACATAACATCGATTTGTCAATACGAGGAGATCACGACGAAGTAATCTCACTGTAGGTTAAATATTATGTTTTATTTTGAATAAAACTTAAGATATATAGATTACTTCATTTCATTCGTAATGACGGTTGCAAGAATATAAAACACTTATCAAAAAACTTTACATAAATCCTTGTTGCTTCATCCAATCGTCAGAATATACTTTATCCATATATCTGATTCCATGATCTGGTAAAACCATTACCACAACACTATTTTCGTCAAACATATCTTTATCAGCATATTGTTTAGTTGCTTGAACAACAGCTCCAGATGTATAACCGCAAAACATACCTTCTTGCTTCACTAAATCTCTACATGCAAATGCAGCATCTTTATCAGTGATCTTTTCGTAAACATCAACAATGTCAAAATCCGTTGCTGTTGGTATTAGGTTTTTCCCTAAACCTTCAATTTTATAAGGTGAAATTTCTTTTGGATCAAACTCTTTAGTTTCATGAAACTTTTTAATTACAGATCCAACCGCATCAACTCCCAAGATTTTAATATCTGGATTTTGTTCTTTTAAATATCTACCTGTTCCTGAAATTGTTCCTCCAGTACCACTTGCAGCAATAAAATGTGTGATTTTACCTTTCGTTTGTTCCCAAATCTCAGGTCCAGTTGTAGTATAATGAGCTTCTATATTTAACTCATTAAAATACTGATTGATATAAATAGATTTTGGTGTTTCTTTATGCAGCCTTTTTGCTGTTTCGTAATATGATCTAGGATCATCAGCAGGTACATTTGCAGGACAAACATGAACTTCTGCTCCCATTGTCTTTAAAACTTCTATTTTGTCCTTTGAAGATTTATCAGAAACGGCTAGAATACATCTGTATCCTTTAATTAAGCTAATCATCGCTAAACTAAATCCTGTATTACCAGAAGTAGTTTCAACAATTGTGCTAATTCCAGGTTTTAAAATTCCCTTTTTTTCAGCACTTTCTACAATATGTAAAGCAATTCTATCTTTAGCAGAATGACCAGGATTAAAGGCTTCTACCTTGGCATAATATGTCCCCGGCAAATCTTTTGTAATGCGCTGAAGTTTCACAACGGGGGTTTGACCTATTAAGTCTAGTACAGAATCTACAATCGCTTTATTTCTTTCCATCAAAAATTGCTTCATAAAAAAACCTGATAGTGATTACCATCAGGTTTAAAATCGGTGCAAAAATATAATTATTTTTCTAACTTATCCTCCAAAGCTAAAAAGAAGCTATATTCTCTAGCAGTTTCTTTAAGAGAATTAAATCTTCCAGAAGCTCCTCCGTGCCCTGCTTCCATATTTGTATGCAGGAATAATAAATTTTTATCCGTTTTCAATTCACGTAATTTAGCAACCCACTTTGCAGGTTCCCAATATTGTACTTGACTATCGTGTAAACCAGTAGTAACTAACATGTTTGGATATTCTTTAGCTTCCACTTGATCATATGGTGAATACGATTTGATGTAATCGTAATATTCTTTATCGTTAGGATTTCCCCATTCGTCATATTCTCCAGTAGTTAAAGGAATACTATCATCTAACATTGTAGAAATAACGTCTACAAAAGGAACAGCTGCAATAACTCCGTTATATAATTCTGGATTCATATTAACTATAGCTCCCATTAATAATCCTCCCGCAGAACCTCCCATTGCATATAAATGCTCTGGAGAAGTGTATCCGTTATCAATTAAATATTTAGAACAATCGATAAAATCAGTAAATGTGTTTTTCTTATTTAACATTTTACCGTCTTCGTACCATTCTCTTCCTAAGTATTGACTTCCACGAATATGTGCAAGAGCGAAAATAAATCCACGATCTAATAAGCTTAAACGCGTTGTTGAGAATCCATCAGGAATAGTATATCCGTAAGAACCATATGCGTATTGTAATACAGGAGTATTTTTATCAATCTTAGTATCTTTTCTATACACAATTGATAAAGCTACTTTTTTACCATCTCTAGCAGTAACCCAAATTCTCTTACTTACATAATTTTCTTTCTTAAACTTTCCTCCTAAAACTTCTTGCTCTTTTTTAATTTCTTTAGACTGATCTTTCATATTGAAATCAATCACAGAGCTTGGAGTTGTCATAGAGTTGTATGAATATCTAATCACATCCGTATCGAAATCAGGATTAGAATATACTCCTGCAGAATATGTTTCCTCGTCAAACGGTAAATAATAATCTTCTTTACCGTCCCAACGCTTGATTCTAATTTTGAATAAACCGTTATCTCTTTCTTCTAAAACTAAGTAATCTTTAAATATTGAAAAGTCTTCAAAGAACACATTTTCTCTATGAGGAATAACGTCAACCCAGTTCTCTTTGGTTGTTTTGTCCTCAGGAGTTTTCATTAACTTAAAGTTAGTCGCTCCGTCTTTATTCGTTTTAATATAGAAATGATCTCCATAATGAGCAATATCATATTCTAAATCACGCTCACGAGGTTGAATCACTCTAAATGTTCCAGTAGGATTATCTGCTTCTAATACTTGGTATTCACTTGAAACAGTACTGTAAGATCCCATTACTAAGTACTTTTTAGATTTTGTTTTCGTAACAAAAACCCCAAAAGTTTCATCTTTTTCTTCAAATACTAACACATCTTCAGATTCATCTGTTCCTAAAATATGTCTGTAAATTTGAGAACTACGTAATGTTACAGGATCTTTTTTCGTGTAGAATAACGTTTTATTATCGTTAGCCCAAACACTTCCCCCTGTTGTATTGTTGATTCTATCTTTATAGATTTCACCAGTTTCTAAATTCTTTATTTGAATAAAATACTGACGACGACTCACAGTATCTGTTGCAAAGGCTAGTAATTTATTATCAGGAGAAACATTTAATCCTCCTAATTGAAAATAATCATGTCCTTCAGCTTCTTTATTCACATCGAACATAATTTCTTCAGCAGCTTCTAAATTCTCTTTCTTTCTAGAGTAAATAGGATACTGTTGTCCTTTCTCATATCGAGTAATATAGAAGTAACCATTTCTTTTATAAGGTACAGATTCATCATCCTCCTTAATTCGACCTTTCATTTCTTGAAATAAGTTTTCTTGGAAGTCTTTGGTATACCCCATAACATCCTCAAAATATTTATTTTCAGAATTTAAATAATCGTAAACTTTTTGAGTTTGTTCGTCCTTCTTTTCTGCGTTTTTTTGATCGTCTGTTAAACGCATCCAGAAATAGTTATCCGTACGAACATCTCCGTGTTTTTCTAGTTGTTTTGGTTGTTTCTCAGCTACTGGCGGAGTGGTATTGTTTGTCATCTTCTCTTTTTTGCAGGAAGCAAAAATAACACTTATACCAATACTGAATAAAAGAATTTTTTTCATTTGATTAATTTTGGTTTAGTAATGTAGTAATTTTGTAACGCAATTTTTTATTAAATCATATAATTTATGTTTGGAGATTTATCAGGAATGATGGATAAGCTGAAGCAAGCGCAGCAAAAAGTTGAAGAAACAAAACAACGTTTAAATACAGTACTAATTGATGAAGCTAGTGCTGACGGAAATATTAAAGTAACTGTAACTGCAAATAGAGAAATTAAAGCGATTTCTGTAAATGAAAATTTACTTTCTGATGCAGAAGAGTTAGAAGATTATTTGATCTTAACTTTAAATAAAGCTTTAAAAAGAGCTGGAGAAATAAATGAACAGGAAATGGCTGTTGCTGCAAAAAGCGGAATGCCAAATATTCCAGGAATGGATATGTTTAAATAGGTTTAAAAATGAATTTAAATCAAATTACAGTTCCATCATTAGATTTAACCAAATCTATACCTTTTTATGAAAAATTAGGCTTACAACTCATTGTTAAAGCCTTACCACATTATGCTCGTTTTGTTTGTCCAGATGGCAATTCAACATTTTCTATTCATTTAGTTGAAAAACTTCCTACAGGAAATGGCGTTAATGTATATTTCGAATGTGATAATTTAGATGAGCATGTAAATAATTTAAAGAAGAAAGGAATTGAATTTGACCACGAGCCTAAAGATCAAACTTGGCTTTGGAGAGAAGCCAGATTAAAAGATGTAGACGGAAATCAATTGATACTTTTCTTTGGAGGCGAAAACAGATTAAATCCACCTTGGAAAATATAGAGATCTAAATGAGTACGCCTACGACCAAAAAGACAGAAGATTACATGTTACCATGTCTAAACAAAAAAATGTTTGGATTTGACTGTCCGGGTTGTGGTTTACAAAGATCAACTGTAATGGTTACCAAAGGAGAGTTTAAAGCAGCTTTTCATATGTTTCCAGCCATTTACACTACAATTCTATTTGTAATTGCAGTTGTCTTTCATTTTGTCTTAAAGAAAAAAATCACCTCTAGAATTTTGATTATTTTGGCTATTATAAATGTGGTTGTCATTTTAACTGCATATATTATAAAAATGAATAAATTATTAAGTTAAATAAAACCTTAATTTATGTTTGAATTTGAACAAAGAAAATTACCCAATGCAACTCCTGTTTTAGTTTTAGGAATATTATCAATACTAACGTGTTGTTGTTATGGTGTTTTAGGAATTATAATCGGAGTTATTGCTTTAGTTTTGTTTAAACAAGACAAACAGTTATATGATAAAAACCCGAGTGTTTACGAAAATTACAATAACTTAAATACTGGAAGAATTTTAGCAATTATCGGAATTGTTTTAAGCGTACTATTTTTAGTCTATGTTCTTTGGATCATATCACTTTTCGGATTAGATGCTTTACAAGATCCAGAATTAATGCAAGAAAGAATAAACGAATTACAATAAAATAGGTCGTGAGTAAAATGTTATTCACTACTTCTTTGAAAAATTCAAAGAGTAAATTACTCTTTTTCAATACTACTCAAAAAGCAGACTTTTTATAGTCTGCTTTTTCGTTAATAAAAAGTAACAAAAAAATAAATTCTTCTTTATCAAATATCCTATTTTCGTCACCTTGTATTAAAGTTGGGGGATTTTATAATGGGAGAAAAAAACTGGTTACATTACTATAAAAATAGCTTAGTAGATAGCGAAAATCTTGCTGTAGATATTGCCAAGATTAAAAACTTATATTATCAAAACAATTCAGATTTAAGCAATGCTTTTATTAATCCAAAGCAAGCTGTTCAATTAATTGACGCAGAAGAAAGGAGAATAAACAGATTACGTGGAGTTTTAAAAAAAGACAGTAATCAATGGCATGATATTGATGAAACCAGAATTTTAATTGCTCCTTTTCACTTAGAGTACCAAACAGACAATACTAAATTTAAACAACGTACAATCCATCCTTTTTGGATTAATGCCAAAGTAAACAGACTAGGGCAATTGTCAGCTCCAAAAGATTTATTTCCACTGATCGTTAGAAATTACATGACGCCAATGGCAGATGTAAAAAACGATTTCATTTTCACTTCTTTTGATACAGTTTTAGATGCTAGAGAAATTGAACCTCCTATGACAGAAGAGGAAGATGAAATTGTTCCTTGGGATGAATATTGGGATTATATCAATCAAGTTTTTTACGCCATAACGTTTAAAAACATGCCCTATTACAGAGCGGAAAGATATACTACCAAATTTCAATTGACCTATTTCGCAGTAAGTTCAAAAATATCAACTGCGAAAAGTATTTTATTCCTCTATGAAAATATTCTTCAGCATGAGGATGAGTTACCTTTATTATCTAAAATTATAAATCCATCTCAAATTGAAAAAAGAGATGCGATAACCGATATTGATTATTTAAAGTTTAACCATTTACATTTGGGGCAAATGTCAGATCATTTTCCTCTATCTGTAACACAACGTAAAACTTTACTATCCTATTTATCCGCAGAAGAAAGTTCTGTTACTGCCGTTAATGGACCTCCAGGAACTGGAAAAACAACATTACTCCAAAGTTTAGTAGCTACAGAAGTTGTAAGAAGTGCAATAATTGGAGATGAAGCTCCTATTGTGTTGGCTTGTTCTAATAATAACCAAGCAGTTACCAATATTATAGATAGTTTCATTAATTCAAAAAGTAGTTTAGAAGATTTATCAGAAAGATGGATTCCTGATTTTAAAGGTTATGCCACTTATTTACCTTCTAATGGTAAAAATGAAAAGTATTTAACGGATATAAATTACTTAAAGGGTAATTTATTTAAGCATGAAGGTACTTTATGTAATCTTGAAAATGAAGAATATTTAAACGAAGCAGAATATTACTTTCTAACGAAGTTCAATGAATACTTCAACTCACCGGCACATTCTATAGAAGATGCTATTGAGCATATTCAGGATGAAATTGTAGTTATAGAAGAACTTTTAATAGATAGTGTTTCATTCCCAGACAACTATATAAGATCTATTGATTTTATAAATAAAAGACTGGTAAACAAGGAAAATTATATTGATCGTAATGATTTCAACATCGTTAAACTTAACGAATGGAGAACAATTTTAAGTACGCTAAAAGCTGCTGTTAAGAAACCAGATTTCCTTTCATTAGTTCAAAAACATTTTATTGCTATTGAAAATCAATCAGTAGATAATGAAAATTATATTTTTAAAACTAATGAATCCATTCTTAACGATAAGACTAAAGCGAATCATCTAATTAAAGAGCTTATCAAAAATTTAAATACAGCTTTACAGGCGAATTTAAAACTAAAAGATTGGCGCAAAAAAGTAAACATCAATAGTTTCCCAATTCTTAAAGAAGAAGAATTATGGAGTTCTGAGTTTGAAAAATTAGAAACTAAAAATCTTACTCCTCGCTTTTATTATGATGAAATAGATGTCACTCTACGTCATAAAGCATTTTTATTAGCCACACATTATTGGGAAGGAAGATGGTTAATTGCTACAAGAGAGGCTTTAGAAGAAAATACAGAAAGAGGAACTGGCGAGCAAGCTATAATGTTAAAATGGAAACGCAGAGCTATGTTAACTCCATGTTTTGTAGCTACATTTTATACTGCTCCAAGTCATTTTTTATATAGTCAGTTTCAAGGTGAAAATGAAAACGGTAAACCTATTTTCGAATATTTCCCATTATATAACTTTTTGGATTTACTTATAATTGATGAGGCCGGTCAGGTTACTCCTGAAGTAAGTATCCCTGTTTTTGCTATTGCCAAAAAAGCTTTTGTTATTGGCGATCTAAAACAAATTGAACCTATTTGGTCTATTCCTTCAAGAATAGATAGAGGGAATTTATCCAGTTTAAATATTATCCAGCAAGATCAAGATATTCGTTACTTAGAAGAATCAGGATTTTTAGCTTCAAATGGATGTATCATGAAAATGGCGCAAAACTCCTGTGAGTTTGAAACTCCAATTGATGATAAAAGAGAACAAGGTTTAATATTATTGGAACACAGAAGATGTAATGACGAAATTATTAACTTTTGTAATGAACTGGCATACGGAGGAATTTTAAAGCCAATGAAAGGTAAAGCTCGAGAAGGACAAGCTTTTCCTTCTATGATGGCATATCATATTGAAGGTTATAGTGAACGAAAGTACAATAGCCGCCAAAACATGCAAGAAGTAAAAGCAATTATTACTTGGTTGCAACAGAACAAAGAAAAAATACAAGACGCATACAATGTTGATCGTATTGAAGAAGTTCTTGGAATTATTACTCCATTTGCTAGTCAAAAAGGTGAACTTTCAAAAGCGCTTATGGAAGCTGGTTTTAAAGTAAATGATATTAAACTAGGAACAGTACACGCGTTACAAGGTGCAGAACGAAATATAATTTTATTTAGCTCTGTTTATACGAATGATGACGAAGGAACAATGTTTTTTGAAAAAGATAATAAACCGAATATGTTGAATGTATCAGTTTCTAGAGCTAAGGACAGTTTTATTTTATTTGGTGATACTCGAATTTTCGACGAAACTAAAAATACTCCTTCTGGCGTTTTAAAGAAGCACCTAAACATTTATGAAATGGCTAGGTAATAGCATAAAAAAGCCTCACAAATTGTGAGGCTTTTATTTTATATGTGATTCTTTTATTTATCGAATTCCATAATTGTTTTCTTGATAATAGAAATACAATCTCTTAACTCCTCTTCATTCATTACTAATGGTGGAGCAAATCTGATGATATTACCATGAGTAGGTTTAGCTAATAAACCATTATCGCGTAACTTCATACAAATGTTCCATGCTGTATCACTATCTTCAGAATCGTTAATTACAATTGCATTTAACAATCCTTTTCCTCTAACTAAAGTTACTAACTCAGTCTCGTCAACTAATTTCCCTATTTCTTCACGGAAGATTTTCCCTAAACGATCTGCATTCTCAGCTAAATTCTCATCTCTTACAACTTCTAAAGCAGCAATTGCAACTGCAGCTGCAATAGGATTTCCTCCAAAAGTTGAACCATGATTTCCAGGACGAATTACATTCATAATTTCATCATTTGCTAATACAGCAGATACTGGATAAGCTCCTCCACTTAATGCTTTACCTAAAATTAAAATATCTGGTTTTACATCTGGCGTTCCAGAACAGTTTTTGTTATCACAAGAACAATTTCCACAAGTAGCTAATAAACGACCAGTTCTAGCAATTCCTGTTTGAACCTCATCCGCAATAAATAATACATTATACTTTTCACATAATGCTTTTGCTGCCGCTAAATATCCTTCAGATGGAACATAAACTCCAGCTTCACCTTGAATTGGCTCTGCCATGAAACCAGCTACATTCTTATTATTCGCTAATGCTTCTTCTAATGCTTGTAGATTATCATATTCAATTTTGATAAACCCATTAGTAAAAGGTCCGAAATTTTTACGTGCTACAGGATCATTTGAAAACGAAATAATTGTTGTTGTTCTTCCGTGGAAGTTATTCTTACACACAATAATTTCTGCTTCATTCTCATCAATTCCTTTCACTTCGTAAGCCCACTTTCTACAAATTTTCAAAGCAGTTTCAACAGCTTCTGCACCTGTATTCATTGGTAATAACTTATCAAAACCAAAATACTCAGTTGCAAACTTTTCGTACTGACCTAACATATCATTATAAAATGCACGAGATGTTAAGGTTAAAGTTTTTGCTTGATTTACCATTGCATCCACAATTTTTGGGTGACAATGTCCTTGATTTACTGCAGAGTATGCCGATAGGAAATCATAATACTTTTTTCCTTCTACATCCCAAACATAAACTCCTTCACCTTTGCTTAATACCACTGGTAACGGATGGTAGTTATGGGCACCATACTTGTTTTCTAAATCGATTGCTTGCTGTGACGTTAATTTTTCTAAAACAGCCATTTCCTTAATTTTTTTAAAAATTCATAAAATAACCATTCCTACTGTACCTTTATTCTTTCGAAAAGCTTCGAAAAAGCAGCGTGGGAGAGAAATCATCCCTAAGAGATGCGCAATTTATTAAATATTAACTCCGCTGTAAAATGTTACTTCGATAATTTTCCTGATAAAGAAGAAACTTGTAGTTCTAAACGTTTTATCTCTCTTAATAATGCCTTTTTATCCATTTGCATCCACGTATAAAACTTCAGCATTGAAGAAGCCATTATACTTAAAGAACCAAATACTCCCCAACGAATTAAATCATTGGTCTCTGTCGCGTTAAAAAACTGAATTGCACAGTATACAAATACTCCAAACCAAAGTAGCTGAACAATTGCTATTAATATAGTAACCCAACTATTTTTTCCTTTAAATATACCAAACATCATTTGCCACATATTTTGCTCATCAAGTTCATCATAAAACTTTGCTTCTTCTTTAGTTAATGTTTCTTTTATTAACTCATCTAAATCTTTAAATTCTTCCATTTTTTCTATATTTTAATATTACTTTTTTCAACTGTTCTCTTGCATGAAATAATCTTGACTTTGTTGTTCCAACAGATATTCCTATTGTATTTCCTATTTCTTTCAAAGAATAACTTTCAACATAAAACAACTGCAATACTTGCTGATGATCGCTACTTAACTTTTGTATTTCTTGAAGAAGAACTCGTTTTATTTCTTCTCTATCATCTTCTGTTTCATCTTGATTATTCGATACAATTGCTTTGTACTCAGTTTTTCTTTGTTGCTCACGTTGTTGAGCTCTTAAAAAATCTATTGCTCTTCTGTTTACAATACTAATTGCCCAACTTTTAAACTTCATTGGATCTTTCAAACCGTTAAGTTTACTGTAAATAATCGTCCAACTTTCCTGAGCAATATCTTTAGCTATATCTCTATCCTTCACATAAAAATAAGCCAGTTTACAAAACCGAACATGCCAACGTTTTACTAATACAATAAATGCTGAAGACTTACCGGACTGATAGTCTAAAATCAATTTTGCATCTATTTCTTTATCCTTGTTTTTCATTAATTAGAATTCATAGTATGGACGATGAAAAAATAAAAAGGTTCAAATCTTTTTAAAATTACTTTTTAAATTTCAAAATAAACGATTCAAACTGCTAAGTTTTACTAATTTTGCAGTCCTTAAAATTATTATAGATGCCAAGAAGAGAACGCAATAAATTTGTAAAACGAGGAGAAGTAATTGAGTTACTAATTGAAGATTATGCTTTTGGTGGAAAAGGTATCGGGAAAATAAGATCAGAACTAGGAGAGTTTGTAGTTTTTGTTCCTAATACGTTACCAGGTCAATTAGTAAAAGCCAGAGTTGCAAAATCTCAAAAGAAATATGCAGAATGCAAATTAATTGAAGTTCTTAAACCTTCTGAAGATGAAGTTGCCATGGATTATCAAGAAATTCCTGGGGCACCGTATATAAAACTTCCAGTAGAAAAACAGCATAACTACAAATACACAAGCACTTTAGACTTATTTAAAAGAATTGGTAAAGTTGCTAATATTGAAGATTTATTTGATGAGTTTGTAAGTTCTCCAAACCTATTTCATTATAGAAATAAAATGGAGTATAGTTTCTCAGCAATTGGCTTTGATCATGAAAAAAACACCGATGTAGATGAATTTACACTTGGTTTTAAAAAACGTGGTGTTTGGTGGATGGGCGTGAATCTTGAAAAAGATTCTGGTTTATTTGATAAAGCTGTTGAAGACAATATCAAAAATATAAAAACCTACTGTGAGGAAACAGGATTAGCTCCTTGGCATGGACCTAGAAAAGAAGGTTTTTTCAGATACTTTGTAGTTAGAAAATCATACAAAACAAATGAATTACTATTCAATTTAGTTACCACCTCAGGAGATTTAGACAAATTTAACTTAGATAAGTTCGCCAATTATTTAGTTGAACTATTTGGTGATCGTGTGGCTGGATTATTACATACTATAAATGATGAAACTGGAGATAGAACTATTGCTACTTCTGGAAGTATTCAATTAGTATATGGTAAAGATAAAATCGTTGAAGAATTATTGGGATTGAATTTTGAAATCAGCATGAAAAGCTTCTTTCAAACTAATCCTAAATCTGCAGAAAAACTATACTCTAAAGTAATTGATTATGCTTTAGAAAATAAAGACGCAATTGATAATACTGTTGTCATGGATTTATTCTGTGGAACAGGAACTATTGGTCAAATATTAGCTTCAAAAGGAAGTAACACAAAAATTATTGGAGTTGATATTGTAGCTTCTGCTATTGCTGACGCAAAGAAAAACGCAAAAAGAAACAACATAGAAGGTGTTGAGTTTTATGCTGCTGATGTTGGTAAATTCTTATTCGAACATCCTGAATTTAAGAATAAAATTAGAACCATAATTTTAGATCCAGCCAGAGCTGGAATTGCTCCAAAAACACTTAAAAAAATCATAAATCTAAATGCAGATAGAATGGTTTATGTATCTTGTAACCCAGCAACTCAAGCAAGAGATACAGAGCAATTGATTGAAGCGGGATATAACTTGAAAAAGATTAGTTTGGTAGATCAATTCCCACACACTTCTCATATTGAAACTGTTGTATTGTTTGAAAAATAAGTATACATGAAAATCTTAAAAAAGTTAATTGTTTGTGCAGTCCTTATTTCTATGGCTATATCTTGTGAAAAGGATGATTTTTGTGAGTTTAGTTCTCCTACTCCAAATTTAGTGCTAAGATTTTACGATAAAGATGTGAATGACGATCTGAAATCAGTTCAACGATTATCAATTATTGCTCAAGGAAAAACTGATAGTTTATATATGAACAGAACGGTTGATAGTATTGCTATTCCATTAAATACAAATGCTACGGAAACGATTTACACCATAAAGAGAAACGAAGCTACTGGTAATATTGCAGATAATGAAACAGCAACATTAACAATAAGATATACACCAGAAGAACAGTACCTGTCAAGATCGTGTGGTTTTAGATTTATATTTAATAACATTACTTTAGAAAAAACAGGTTGGATCGACAGCTTATCAATAACTACTTTAGAAACTATAAACTCACAAGAGAATGCGCACGTTAACATTTTTCATTAATCTTAGCTTATTTCTTTCTATACTTTCTGTTAGTGCTCAAAATATTGGAATTAACAAAGAGCAACCAAAAGATACTGTTATATATAAAACAGGTTATGGTTTACGCGTAGGTGTTGACTTAAGTAAAGCAGGATTAAGCTTTTTCGATAAAAGCTACACTGGTTTTGAAATCGTTGGTGATTATCGTGTTTCTTCACGTTGGTATATTGCTGCGGAAATTGGTCATGAAGAAGAAATTACTTTTGAAGATTTCACAACTTCAACTGCAAAGGGAAATTATATAAGAGTTGGTGCTAATTACAACACCTATAATAATTGGCTAGATATGAATAATGAAATTTATGTTGGTGGTAGATATGGTGTGGCTATATTCGATCATACTCTTAATAGTTATACGCCAAATGTTACTACTGGAGATACAAGTGTTCCAATTTATTTCCCATCTACTCCTATTACAACTCCTGTAACTGAAACGGGATTAAACGCTCAATGGTTAGAGTTTGTATTTGGAATTAAAGCAGAAACATTTAAGAATTTATTTATTGGATTTAGCGGATCTTTTAAAATCGCAACGGTAATTGAAGATCAAACAGGATTTAAAACGTTATACGCTCCTGGATTCAATGAAGTATTAAATAGTAGTACTGGATTTGGTTTTAATTATACTTTGACCTACTTAATTCCTTTTGTTAATAAATAATTTTAGAGCTTACCTCCTATTTTACTACCTTTACATTAAGTAATAAACAAACTTATTAACAATGGATAGAATACCTAGCGTTGATTTGAGAGACTTTTTGTCTGGAGATGAAAGTAGAAAGCAAAAATTTATTAATGAAATTGGTCATGCCTACGAAACTATTGGGTTCGTTGCTCTAAAAGGACACTTTTTAGATAATGAACTAGTAGATAACTTGTATGAACAGATAAAAAGATTTTTTGAACTACCTGTAGAAACTAAACAGAAATATGAAATTCCTGGGATTGGTGGACAACGTGGTTATGTTTCTTTCGGTAAAGAAAGTGCAAAAGGAAAGAAAGAAGGTGATTTAAAAGAATTTTGGCACTTTGGTCAATATGTAGAAAATAATCCTGCATTAGAAGAAGAATATCCTAATAATGTTGATGTTGCAGAACTTCCAGAATTTAATGAAGTTGGAAAACAGACGTATAAAATGTTAGAGAAAACTGCAAAGTTTGTACTACGCTCTTTAGCATTACATTTAGGTTTAGACGAAACTTATTTCGATCAATATATATTTAATGGTAATAGTATTTTAAGACCAATTCATTACCCTCCAATTCATGAAGAACCAAAAGGAGCTGTAAGAGCTGCTGCCCATGGTGATATTAATTTAATCACACTTTTAATGGGAGCCCATGGTAAAGGATTACAAGTTCAAAACCATGAAGGAGAATGGATTGATGCCATTGCAGAACCAGATGAATTAATGATTAATGTTGGTGATATGTTATCGAGACATAGTAACAATAAATTAAAGTCAACTATTCATAGAGTAGTAAATCCACCAAAAGAATTATGGGGAACTTCTCGTTATTCAATTCCTTTCTTTATGCATCCTGTTTCTGAAATGAAATTAGATGTTTTAGAAAACTGTATCGACGATAAAAATCCTAAACAATTTGAAGATATTACAGCTGGAGATTTCCTAAACGAACGTTTAAGAGAACTTGGTTTAATTAAGTAATTATGGATTTACAAGATCAACTTAAAAACCTTTTTCCTGATCATCAATTTGAAGAACCTACTCCAGAGGAAAAACCTGATGTTTGGTTGCAAGATGAACCATTGCTTTGCAAATACGAAAAACGTAAAGGAAAACCAACAACGGTTATTGATGGTTATAACGGAGCAACTTCAGATTTTAAGAAACTAGCGAAGGAAATTAAAACAAAACTTTCAGTTGGTGGTAGTTTTAAAGATGATACAATAATTATCCAAGGAGATTATCGAGATAAAATCATGGATATTTTAAAAGAAAAAGGATTTAAAGTAAAGAGAGTTGGTGGATAAATTTTTAAAGTGTTTAATACTTTAAAGAAAACGCCTTATCTACATTTTTTAAAAATCACTTTTTTAACATAAAGTTTATCAATACAATAAAAATAAAACACAAACAAAACAATATTCTTAAGAGTATTGTTTTTTTTATTAATATTGATGAATTATTTTTTAAGTCCCTAAAGATGAGTTCTTTTTTACATATTACAAACGGTGACGTTACAACTGAAATTTTAAACAACCTTAACATCGAAGGCGAAATTATTACTTGGCGTGAAATGTTATGTGAAGGTAAAACTACTACCGATGTAGGTAGTGAAGATTTTTGGAAAACACGATATGATTTCTTTAGTAATGCTTATCAAGTAACTAAAAAAACTTTCATTGATTTTACTTTAAAAGAGTATAGAAAACTATGTAAACAAAATCAAGATGAAATCATTCTTTGGTTTGATTACGATCTATTTTGTCAAGTGAATATGCTAGCCGTAGTAAGTTGGCTGAAGAAGTTCAGAAAGGGAAGAAAAATAACAATTGTCCAAGCGGGAAATTCAGAAAACTATGACAAGCTAGTTGGGTTTGGTCATTTATCCAAAGAAGAACTTTTAAACCTTTACAATAACAGAATTCAACTAACACAGGATGACATAGAATATGCCGATTATATTTGGCAACTATATTGCTCTGATAGTCCATTACGATTAGAAACCGTACATAAATTCAATCCTTCCTCTCCATTTATTTATTTAAGTGATGCTATAAGTGCTCATTTAAAGCGTTTTCCTTCAGTTGAAAACGGTTTAAATCAAATTGAGAACACCATTATTAAAGCTGCGAATCAGTCTGAATTAAAAACTGAAAATGATTTAATTCGAAAATTATTGACCGAACAAGAGACTTATGGATTTGGAGATATTCAATATAAAAACAAAATAAAAGAATTGAAAAGTCTTTTTACTTCGCTTAGTCCTGTTAAACTTAGTGAAGACGGAATTAGCCTTCTTAATAACCAAATTAACTACTATAGAGAATTACGTTCTGATTTTTCGTATCTTGGCGGGGCAAAAAAATACAGCTACTTGTATTTAAACGCTAATGACAAGTTGCTGAAATTAACATCTTAATGAACATTCAAAATTCTGAACTTATTTTAAATCAAGATGGAAGTATATATCATCTTAATTTAAGACCTGAACATATAGCCAACGATATCATTTTTGTTGGAGATCAAAATCGTGTAGATAAAGTTACCAAACACTTTGATAAAATTGAATTTTCAACTCAAAAAAGAGAATTCAAAACCACAACAGGATATTACAAAGGCAAAAGATTATCTGTTATTTCTACAGGAATTGGGCCAGATAATATTGATATTGTAATCAACGAATTAGACGCATTGGTTAACATAGATCTTGAAACTAGAGCTTTAAAAGAAGAGCATACTGCTTTAAATATTGTTAGAATCGGTACTTCTGGTTCTTTACAAAAAGATATACCAGTTGATAGTTTTCTTATTAGCACACATTCTTTAGATATCAATGGAATGCTTCATGCGTATCAAATTGATGAAATTTCCCACCCAGATATCGAAGAAGCGTTCACGAAACATACGAACTGGTCAAGTAAAAAAGCAGATCCAATTATTATTGCAAATTCTCAGGAATTAGAAGATAAATTATCTTCAAATGAAACATTCAAAGGAATTACTGCTACTGCAGGTGGATTTTATGGACCTCAAGGACGTGTTTTGAGACTACCATTACAAGATCCTGATATTAATAAAAAGATAGATAGCTTTAATTTTAATGGCAATAGAATAACCAATTTAGAAATGGAAACTTCTGCTATTTACGGACTTTCTAAATTACTAGGTCATAATGCACTTTCAATGAATGCAATTTTGGCTAATAGAGCTAATGGTACATTTAGTGCTGAACCGGGTAAAATAGTAGCAGAATTAATAGAATATACTTTAGACAAATTAGTTGAATAAATGCTGAATTTAAAAGTAGGTGGTGTCCCTGAACATTTTAACTATCCTTGGTACATTACGTTAAAAAATAAAGAATACACCCAGAACGGAATCAATTTACGATGGCAAGATTTCCCTGGTGGAACTGGTGCCATGTGTAAATCTTTGCGAGAAGGTGAAATTGATATTGCCATTGTATTGACCGAAGGAATTATTAAAGATATTATTGATGGTAATCCCGCTAAAATTATTCAAACTTTTGTAAAAAGTCCATTAATATGGGGAATTCATGTTGGTACAAAATCGAAATTCAAAACTATTGATGATTTAGAGAATGCTACCGTGGCTATTAGTAGATATGGATCTGGTTCTCATTTAATGGCCATTGTAAATGCCTACAATAATGGTTGGGATATTGACAAACTCAAATTCAAAGTAGTCAAAAACCTACAAGGTGGAATAGATGCTTTAACCAATGGTGACGCAGACTATTTTATGTGGGAACATTTTACTACAAAACCTCTTGTAGATAATGGAACTTTTAGACGATTAGGAGATTGTCCTACACCATGGCCATGTTTTGTTGTAGCCATTAGAGATGAGGTATTAGAAAAAAATCCTGAAGAAATTAAAACAGTTTTAAATATTATTAATAACTGTACTAAAGATTTTAAAAAGATTGTTGACATCGATAAAACACTGTCTGTCAGATACGAACAACAACTAGAAGATATTCAAGAATGGCTTTCTATTACTGAATGGAACGATGGAAAACCAATCACAAAAAATTTATTGACTCGTATTCAAAATAAAATGGTTGGATTCAACGTTATATCGGAGAAGATTAATTCTGATAGATTAATTAAAAATTTGTAAATTTAGCATCTAAATAAGATAATAATGAAAAGAGTAGTATTTATTGCAATTTGTATTGTTGGTTCTTTAGGATTAATTTCTTGCGGGAGCACGGCTCCTTGTGGCTTATCACAAAACACAAAAACTAAGCAAACTCAACAAAACTATCAACAAAAGATTGTTGTTGCAGATGCAACAGCAGAATAAGTTGATTGTTCTTTTTTCAAATTCAATAAATCCGCTTTTTTAGGCGGATTTTTTTGTTATTTTTAATTCTATGAAAAAATTTGTAAAAATTGTTATTTACGTTACAATTCTTGTAATTTCACTTATACTGAGTGATTTATATATCCTTAGAGGTAAATTTTCGCATATTTATCTATTTCCTTTTTCAAACAAACCTATTGCTTCAAAGGAGGTTCAATCAAAGGATTTAGCATTGGAAATTTTAAAAAAATCTGACAAGTATCTTTTTAATTTCAGAAACAAATCGATAAAGCCATTTTTCGTTTGGACTTATAGAAATGATAAAACCATCTTTGAAGTAAACGATTCAGTTCTTAGGTACCATTATAGGTTAATCCCTGATCTTCCTGAGTTCAAAAATAAATATGAATATGGTTTAGATTGTGGGACCGGGGCTGGTTCATTTACAATTAATCCATTTGAAAAATTCTCCTCAGAAGTAACACATAACCAAGTTTTAAATCCTTATTACTGGGGAGCTTATCATCAAAACAATAAAAGTGGAGATACAATTAATGATTTACTATATAACAAACCCTTATTGATTGTGTATCATAGAAAAAATACTTTTAAAGTTTTTGATAGACAAGATATTACTAGTAAAGACAGTTTAAGAGTTCAACTCTACCTCCCTGTCTTTTCTTTTGATCACAATGAGTTATCCTATATAAAATCCAATTATATTAAACTATCGTATAAAAAAATTATAGAGAGAATGATAATTGAAGAGAGCGATGTTTTCAAACAAGTTTATGATTAATTCCTCTTTTGCAACATAGGAACAAATTTGAAATCACCTAATTCGTGTTTTTCAAATTCCTTTGCTGATTTTCTAATAAGCAATGTCATGATTTGAGTTTTGTCTCCCACAGGAATCAATAACTTCCCTCCTACTTTTAACTGACTTAATAACGGATTCGGAATATATGGAGCACCAGCCGTAACAATAATTTTATCAAATGGAGCCTGATCAGGTAATCCTTTATATCCATCTCCAAAGATGAATTTCTTCGGTCTGTATCCTATTTTAGGTAAAAACAAAGAAGTTCGTTTAAATAATTCGTGCTGACGTTCAATAGTATAAACCTCTGCTCGTAACTCTAATAAAACAGCAGTTTGATAACCAGAGCCTGTTCCAATTTCTAGAACTTTATCTCCCTCCTTTATTTCTAAAACTTCTGATTGAAAAGCTACAGTATAAGGATGAGAAATAGTTTGATCTGCAGCAATGGGAAAAGCTTTATCTTGATATGCATGATCCTCAAAACTACTATCTATAAATAGATGTCTTGGAATTTTCCGCACTGCATTTAAAACTTTTTCATCTGTAATTCCCTTTCCAGATAAAACGTTAGCCAATTGATTTCTAAGCCCTTGATGTTTGGTAGTATCTCTCAAAAAAAGTTGAATTTTGGGATTTTAAAAGTAGTAATTATTCACTAAAAAAAATCTATAAAAGTGTATCTTTGTTAGCGCTGATTTGAAAAAATTAGCAATCATTTAAAACTTAATTACATATGCTAAAAGCCGGAGTTTTAGGAGCGGGTCATTTAGGAAAAATCCATCTTCGTTTATTACAAGAATCAGACAAGTATGAATTGGTAGGGTTTTACGATCCAAATGAAGATTATGCTCAAAAAGTAGCTCAAGAATTCGGATATCATTTATTTGAATCTATTGATAGCTTAATTGAAGCTGTTGATGTTGTTGACATTGTTACTCCGACATTATCTCATTTTGATTGTGCTAAAAAGGCTATAGAAAAAGGGAAGCATATTTTTATTGAAAAACCAATCACTAATACGTTACAGGAAGCTGAAGCAATTAAAACTCTAGCAAGTCAAAACCATGTTCGTGGTCAGGTTGGTCATGTTGAACGATTCAATCCAGCATTTACAGCGGTAAAAGACATTATTGACACACCAATGTTTATTGAAACGCATCGTTTAGCTGAATTTAATCCAAGAGGTACAGATGTGCCTGTTGTATTGGATTTAATGATTCACGATATTGATATTATTCTTTCTGTTGTAAAGTCAAAAGTGAAAAATATCTCAGCTAGTGGTGTATCGGTTATCTCAGAAACTCCAGACATTGCTAATGCAAGAATTGAGTTTGAAAATGGATGCGTAGCAAATTTAACTTCAAGTAGAATTTCTATGAAGAACATGAGAAAAACACGCTTCTTCCAAAAAGACGCATATATTTCTGTTGATTTTCTTGAGAAGAAATCTGAAGTAGTGAAAATGAAAGATGCTCCAGAAACTCCAGATGATTTTGCAATGATCCTACAAAATGCAGAAGGAGTAAAAAAACAGATATACTTTGAAAATCCTAAAATAGAACAAAACAATGCAATTTTAGATGAATTAAATTCATTTGCAGATGCAATTCATCAAAATATTACTCCTGTAGTTTCTTTAACTCAAGGAACAGAAGCTCTACGAGTAGCACAAAAAATAATTGATTGTTTTTCTAAATAACACATAACTAAAATTTAATTTTCATGAAGAATATTGCAGTAATTGGTGCAGGAACAATGGGAAACGGAATTGCCCATACATTTGCTCAATTTGGATTTAATGTACAGTTAATTGATATTTCTCAAGCGGCTTTAGATAAAGGTGTAGCTACTATTTCTAAAAACTTAGATAGAATGGTTGCTAAAGAAAAAATATCTGAAGACGACAAAACCAATACATTAAACAACATTACAACATATACTAGTATTAAAGACGGTGTTCAATATGCTAGTTTAGTAGTTGAAGCTGCTACTGAAAATATAGACTTAAAGCTTAAAATTTTTAAAGAGTTGGATGAGGTTTGTCCAGAAGATACAATTTTGGCAACAAATACATCTTCTATCTCTATTACTCAGATTGCTGCAGTTACTTCAAGACCTGAAAAGGTTATAGGAATGCACTTTATGAATCCTGTGCCAATTATGAAATTAGTTGAAATTATTAGAGGTTATAATACTTCTGATGAGGTTAACGATTTTATTGTTGACTTAACAACCCAAATCAAAAAAGTTCCTGTTGAAGTTAACGATTACCCAGGATTTGTTGCTAATAGAATTTTAATGCCAATGATTAATGAGTCTATCGAGACCTTATATAATGGTGTTGCTGGTGTTAAAGAAATCGACACCGTAATGAAATTAGGAATGGCTCATCCTATGGGACCATTACAATTAGCAGATTTTATTGGTTTAGATGTTTGTTTATCTATTCTTAATGTAATGTATGAAGGATTTAAAAATCCTAAGTATGCTCCTTGTCCACTACTAGTAAATATGGTAACTGCTGGAAAGTTAGGAGTAAAATCTGGAGAAGGATTCTATGATTATTCAGAAAGTAGAAAAGCTGAAAACGTAGCAAAAATGTTTAGCTAATACTTTTCAACTTTATATATAGACAAAAAAAAAGGAACTCATTTGAGTTCTTTTTTTAATTGGGGATTATATTTGTTTAGTTCCTATAAGTGTGATTTAAGGGGAAACACTTGAGAATTTCGGGGAACTAAGGGGGAATGTTATTTATGGAAAGGGCTTCTATTATTCTTTACGTAAACTGGTACCTTTTCTACTTTTAATCCTGAATTTGCTAATCCGAATAAAGCTTTTACTAACTGGTTTAAAGATTCTAAAATATTCATATTAAAAGTTTTTTTTAGGGGTTAATACTTTTGTTTCACACTGCTAAATTACAACAGACTTACTCTTTAAATTTTAATTTTTAGACTTGTAGTAGTCGTTTGGTCGACAAATGGTATTAATTTATCGATAAGTAAAAATAAATCATCAATTCAAAGAGCAAGCTGAATAATTTCAACACTTTTTACTTAAGAATAAGCTTTCCTTTCCACTCACTATTCCCTGAGTATATTTTAAAGAAATACATTCCCGAAGCCAAGTTATTTCTATTAAATACGATGGTATTGTTACCTGAATTAGAGTTATATTCCTCTTGATGAACTCTTTTACCAAATACATTGTACACTTCAAAATTGAATTTACTTGTGATATCAGTAGTAAAAGATAATCTTGTTGAATTTACTACAGGGTTTGGACTTACTTTAACTATATTTTCATTCGTTATATCATCTACAGATAATGCAGCTCCTTTTGTGAACTTAATATCTGCGATCTCAAGAGCTTTATTCTCTGTCAAGCCAGTTTCAGATACTAGTGTAAAGAATAATGTTTTAACATCATTTAAATCCGTACTGCCATTTGAACTACTATTTGACTGTAATTCATCAAGAGATAATTGATAGTCTTTATTGTTCTCAGTTAAATCCACCATTACATAAGGTTGGTTTTCCCAAGATGACACGCTCTCTCTTACAAAAGTTAATTTTAATTTTCCTGTTCCCTTAGCTGTAAACGATAATGTCTTATAATCTGTTAAATCAACTTTCTCAAATCTTGGTGTAAGAGACCTATATATTGATACATCTTGACTAGTTAAAAATCCTGCGACAATATTACGTTCAACTCCGTACTCTTCATCTGAAACAGACATTGTACCTTGTTCTACTTTAAAATCACTTACAAAAGACTCTGAACTATAATCAACTCCCCAAGTTCCATCAGATAAGAATAAATCATCAGGAGTGGTATCATATTCATTTGATAATCTAAAACCAAAGTCATATAAGTTTTGCGTATCTAATGTTATTTGATTTAATGAGTTTTCTAAATCTATATCAAATTTTAAGCTTTCACTCTCTGAAGTTTCTGTTGCTCTTTTATATCCGTCAATAGATATTTTTGTTGCTCCTATTGTGCTCACCACTTCCATATCAATCTTACCATTATTATAGGCAGCCTTTCTTATAAAAACTGGTGGAGCTTCAGAACTCACATAAGAAGTAATTTCTTTTTGAACACCAATAAGGTTTATTACTTCAGAAGAAAGTTTATATAAATCATCGATAGTACTCGCCCAAATTTGGAAATTATAAAATCCTTTATCAGAATACTTATCTAAATTCCAGTGAGACTCAACAACAAACGAAGAATTATCATCTGATTCAGCTACTGCAAAACTTGCAACATACTCAATTCCTCCGTCAGGTCTCTTAACAATTGATTTTATAAATATCTCATCGTTAATTTCCATATTAGATACCGATAATAATTCAGAACCGCTAAAACGATCACAAATATGCTTTGTATGTTCATATACTGATTCCTCAGTCTCTAAAATCAAAATAGTCCCTACTCCTTCATTATTACTAGTTATGTAATCCACAGATAAAACGTCTACCGCATTGGTAATATCGGCTAAGTCTCCAGGAGAACTCTCTACAACATTAGTATTTTGGATGATATCCATTGGAACAAAATCCCAAAGTGTAACCGCACTACTTGACTTCTTACCATAGTTAGCGTTTTTGAATACTCTTTTAGCTGTGCTTAAATCAAACTTATAATTTGCTTTTACTCTATTTAAATTTCTTTGATTTATTTGTTGTGATAAACGATTATTACTTTCTAATCCTCCGTCATTACCCGATGAAGTTCTTGATCTTTCTGGACACGCTGCAACCCCAGAGCATGAAGGATCATCACAATCTACTAAGCCATCACCATCATCATCAATACCATTTGTACAATCTTCTTGCGGTACTGGTGCTGTTGGACATCTCGCTCCATCATTCTGTGAACTTGATGGTCCGTATGCAAAAAGATTCGAAACCATATCTGCGCTACTTGCAACATTCTGTACAGCATATACTACATATACGGTTCCTGTTTGATTAGCTGAGATGTAAAAATTCCCATCTACATCAAAATAAACTGCTCCATAAGTATAATTTAAACCAGCAAGAATTGGAACTTCACCTAGAGTAGTTACATTTCCTGTATCTGGATCAATTTTATACAAAACGTTTGAATGCTTTTCAACTGTATACAACATATTATCTACTGAATTAAAAGCCCAATCGTGATTTGTTATGGCTTGAGACAAACTCATAGATCCGATGTTAGTTAAATAATTCGGAGAAGCTGGATCTAAATCTATTTTATATAACGACGAACTTCCATTTTTCAAAAAGTAAATTCCATCTTGGTTTACATCTCCAACGTAAGAATATGGAGCATTCGCAAGTGTATAAGTTGTCATTTCATAATTGTTCCCTATTCTAACAATAGAATTTCCAGGAGACTTTAACGATCCCCAGATATATCCATCTTTTGGGTTATATCCTACACCATTAATTACTGAAGGGGTTAAATCAATCCCATCTAAAAGTGCATTACCAGAAGCTAAGTTCTGTGCATATACATCGTTGGCTTGAAATAAATAGGCTTCAGTTACACAATTAAACGGCTGAGTAGTTTGAGAAACTAATACTTGACAATAAAAACTTATTAATATTATAAATAAGGATTTTTTGATTTGAGGATAATTTTTTTTCATGGTAATATGGTAATATCGGGGTTAATAATAATGTTATCAGCAATTTACGATTAAGAACCCTAAAAATCACAGGAAAAATACCGTTTTGCACTTAAGTATTGCTAAAAAAACATTTTCGTATGCTGAATGACATAAAAAAAGAAAAGGCACCTCAATGAGATGCCTTTATATCTTATTAAACCGTAGTTTATTATTCTTCGTCCTTATCTTTTTCCTTCTTAGATGCTTTATTCCAAATTTTGATTTCATCACTAGAAGAAATACCCGATTTTACCTCAATATTTACACCATCAGAAATACCTAACTCTAACTCTTTCTTTTCAAAAGAATCTTCTCCTGTTTTAATTTCTACGTAAGGCTTTTCAGTTTTCTTGTCAAAACGTAATAATGCTTCCTTGATAGCTAATACACTGTCCTTTTTCTCTAATACAATGTCAGCATTTGCAGAATAACCTGCTCTAATGAAATAATTTTCATCTAAAGAAACATCCGCTTTAATTTTAAACTGAACTGCACCACCTTCTTCTGTTCCTTTTGGAGCAATGAAATTTAATAATGCTGGAAATTTTTTATCCTCAATAGCTCCTAAAGAAACTTCTAATTCAGTTCCTTTAACTAATTTACCTACTTCAGATTCATCTACTTTTCCTTCAAATATCATTTTATTCATATCTGCAATAGTTGCAATTGTAGTTCCCGCATTAAAACTATTACTTTGAATTACTTGATATCCTTTTTTAACAGGAATTTCAACGATCATTCCTGAAGAAGTAGCTCTAATATTAGTATTTGCAGCACTTCCTAAACCTGCAGTAGTTCCTCTCTTCACAATATCCATGTTTGAACGAGCATTTGCTAATCGTTGCTTAGAATTGTTGAATGATAACTGAGAGTTTTCAAATTCTTGACGTGCAATAACTCCTTTTTCGAATAAGCTCTTGTTACGATCGAATTGTGTTTTCGCATTATCAAAAGCCAATTGTGCATTTTTAATTTCGTTATTAGCAGAGTTTAATGCTTCAACATTTGGCACAACTCTAACTGTTGCTAATAAATCACCTGCTTTTACTACTTGTCCTTCTTCAACAACTATCTTATCAACAATACCTGCTATTTGAGGCTTAATTTCAACCTCTTCTAAAGGAACTACTTTTCCTGTTGCAACAGTCTTTTTAACAATAGTAGTTTTAAATGCTTTTTCTGTTTCGAATTGCACAATACTTTTCTTGTTCTTTTTAGCTAACCAAATCAATACGGTTGCAAATAACACTGCTACAAATATTAATATAATTTTTGCTCTTTTACTCATGGTATTTATTTATATAGTCTGATTATTATTTTTTACTCTTCTCTTAAAGCTTCAATAGGTTTTACTAAAGTTGCCATATATGCTGGAATTAATCCAATTAATGTACCTAATACTACTAGAATGAAAAATGCAAATAGTATAATTGGTATGTTTACTGTTGGGTTTAATAAGGTCGGATCTGGTCCTGAACCAACTGTAGTATCTAGAATGTAGAGAATAAATCCTCCAAATACTATTCCTAACATACCCGCAACTGTTGTTAAGAATACTGATTCTAATACTACTTGCTGTCTAATCTCTATTGGAGTTGCTCCAAGAGCACGCCTAATTCCAATTTCTTTAGTTCTTTCTTTCACTGTAATTAAAAGGATATTTCCAATCGCAAAAACACCAGCGATAAGTGTTGCTATTCCTACAAACCAAGTTAAGAATTGCATTCCTGTTAAAAACCCTGTCACTTTATTAATTCGTACAGCTAGATTGAAACTACCAAAAGCTCTATTATCTTCTGGATCAACCTTGTGTAGATTTTTAAGTGTTAATTTAATATCACTCTCTAATTGTTTAATGTCAACACCGGTATCACCAGTAACCATCATCCAATCGATATTGTTTCCTCTATTGTAAACTTGTTGGAATGTTGTAAAAGGAATGTAAGCAGCTTCTCCATCAATACCAATATTTCCTCTTTTGTAAACCCCAACTACTTTGTAATTTATATTATCAACAATTACATATTGACCAATTGGAAACTCGTCCTTTTCGTATAATTGCTTATAAGCCGTTTCTTCAATTACAATTACTTTTGATTTATTAGTGATGTCGTTATTATTAATAAATCTTCCGTAGATTAAATCTTTCTTTTGAACTTTATCTAATACAGGATAATCTCCACTTATGTTAAACTCTCCCGATTTAAACCCATTTATAATGTTCGTATTAGTTTGACTCCTTGGAGCTAAATACTTAATATCTTGGTGTTCTCTTTTTAAAATTTCTATATCAGAAGTAGTTAAACGAATTCTTCGTCCTTTTTGAAATCCTTTAAAAGGTTTTTCTGTTCTTTGAGCCCACATAAAAACACTGTTTGTAGCAAAATCTCCGAACAAGTTTTTAAAATTGTTTTCCATTCCTCTGGCAGCTCCTAAAAGTACCACTAACAAGAATATTCCCCATAAAACTCCAATAATTGTAATTACTGTACGCGTTTTATTCTTACGGATTCCTCCATAAATCTCTTGCCAAGTATCTGAATCAAATAAAAATTTAAACATATTAATCTGCTCTTAAGGCTACAATTGGTTTAATTTGAGCTGCTTTCTTTGCAGGTAAATATCCTGCAATTAATCCTGCAATTACTAATGTAACTGTTGCTCCTACTACAATTCCTGTGTTTACTCCAGGATTCTTTATAAAGTATTCTTCTAAACTGTCTCCAATTTGATTAAGAATATAAGTTCCTAATAATAATCCCAGATATCCAGCTAAGGCGGTAATTAATAGCGATTCCTTTACAACCATTGCAATAATAGAAGAAGGCTTTGCTCCTAACGCTTTACGAATCCCGAACTCTTTGGTTCTTTCTTTAATTGAGAAAATCATAATGTTACTAATTCCAATGATGCCTGCAATTAAGGTTCCTGATCCCACAAAAACTACAATAAAGTAAAGTGCCAACATAAATTGATTTACTCCTTTATTAGCTTCTGCCATATTTCTAACAGATAACGCACTTTGGTCGTCTGGGTGAATATCTAACTTTTCTCTTAAATCTCTTTCTAAACTATTTCCGAAAGCGATAGCCTGATTCAAATTCAATTTTGGATCGTATCCAATATTAATTTGACTGATATAATCATTATTACCATAAAGTTTCTGAGCTGTTGTAACTGGCATATATGTTAATCGTTCTTCATTATCACCTCCATCATCAGTAAATACCCCAATAACTTTATACGATAATCCATTTACATTTACTTGTTTTCCTAAAGCTGGACGCTCACCAAATAAATCTTGTTTAACTAGTCTTCCAATTACAATAACTTTAGACGCTTGTCGTAAATCTAACTCATTAATATATCGTCCATCAGTAATAATTGTTTTTTCTAAAAATTGATGGTCTGGATGAACAGCTCTTAAACTATAAGCATCTTGTTTATTCTTATAAGATATACTTACGTTTTTATATATTCTTGCTGTTAAATATTGAATTTTGTTATTGTATTTATCAGCTACATAATTGTAGTCTTTATTCTTTAGCTGAATTCTTCTTCCTGATTGTAATCCTTTATAAGGTTTTGAAGTTTTCCATACTCTTACAAACATCGAGTTAGCAGCATCATCAACAAAAGCATCAGCAAATGTATTTTTCAAACCACTTACAATACCAAAAAGTAATGTAAACAGTAAAATTGCAAAGGCAACCGTAAAACCAGAAAGTACAGCTCGAAGCTTGTTCTTACTTATACTCTGGAATATTTCTCGCCAAGAATCTAAATCAAACATAGCTTAGCTTTTAGTTTACTTGTTTAAGTTTACCTGTAGGCGTTAACTCATCACTAATAATTACACCATCTTTTAATCTTACGATTCTATTTGTTTGCTCTGCAACATCTTCCTCATGTGTAATTACGAATACCGTCATTCCTTCGTCATTAATTCCTTTTAATAAATCCATTACAGAATCTGTTGTTTTAGAATCTAATGCTCCAGTTGGCTCGTCAGCTAAAATCACTTTTGGATTTGTTACTAAGGCTCTTGCTATTGCAACACGCTGCTTTTGTCCACCAGAAAGTTCATTTGGTAAATGGTTTGCCCAAGGTCCTAACTCTACTTTTTCTAAATATTCTTGTGCAATTTTTAATCTTTCTTTTCTTCCCATTCCTTTATAATATAAAGGTAAAGCAACATTTTCTAATGCTGTTTTATATGATATTAAATTGAAAGATTGAAAAACAAAACCTAAGAACTTATTTCTAAGTATTGCAGCTTTCTTTTCGTTTAAGTCTTGAATTATTTGTCCGTTTAAAAAGTAATTACCTTCATCATGAGAATCTAAAAGTCCAACAATATTTAGCAAAGTAGATTTTCCAGATCCAGAAGATCCCATAATAGATACAAATTCACCTTCCTTAATATGTAGATCAAGTCCTTTTAAAACATGAAGAGAATCTTTACCAATTGGGTAAGATTTGTGTAGTCCTTCTATTTTTATCATATAGTTAGTTAATTTTTCTAAGAAGCAGATTAAAAAAGCATAAGCTTTAACTACTTACACACACTAGACGCTCATTTTTAAAATATGTTACAGAAAGTTATTGTAATTTTGAAAAAAAAAATATCAAGCCATGATTGAGCTTCCTAAAAACAAAAAAATTATTTTATTTGATGGGGTTTGTAACCTTTGTAACCAAACGGTTTTACGAGTAATTAAGCTAGATAAAAAAGATAAATTCAGATTTACTTCTCTTCAATCTGAAACTGGAAAAGCGATAATAAATCATCTCGGAATTGATACTTCTAAGGTAGATTCAATCATTTTATATGAGCCAAATCAAGCATATTACATAAAATCTTCTGCTGCTTTAAAAATAATTGGTAACTTTGGAGGAATTTGGGAGGTTAGTAAGTTTCTATTGTTTTTTCCCCCTCTTATCAGAGACTTTGTATACGATATCATTGCAAAAAATCGATACAAGTGGTTTGGTAAAAAAGATCAATGCATGATTCCTACTCCTGATTTACTATCAAAATTTTTAGATTAAATGATACAAAACTTAAAGTGTGTAATCTTTGATATGGATGGTGTAATCATAGATTCGGAAGAGTTACACAGAAAAGCATATTATGAAGTATTTGAATCTCTAGATTTAAATGTAACAGAAGAGTTATATAAATCTATGACGGGTTCATCTACCTTAAATGCTTTTCAAAAATTAGTCACGCACTTTAATTTAAACGAAAACCCAGAAGAGCTTGTCTTAAATAAAAGAAAGAGATACGTAAACTTTTTTGAGAATGACCCAAACCTAAGCTTAATTAACGGAGTGGAGAATATAATAAAGTATTTCTTTGATAAAGGATATACTTTAGTTCTTGCTTCTTCTTCGGCAATGGTTAACATTAATAGGGTTTTCGATCGTTTTAATTTACATCAATACTTTACAGCTAAAATTAGTGGTGCTGATTTAAAAGCCTCTAAACCTCATCCTGAAATTTTTGAGAAAGCGGCAGTTATGGGTGGCCATGACAGAAATAATTGTATTGTAATTGAAGATTCTGATAATGGAATTAAAGCTGCAAATGATGCAGGTATTTTTGCTATAGGATATAAAAATCCTTTAGTTACGAATCAAACTTTAGAAAACGCCAACATGGTAATTTCTAACTATGAAGAACTAATTGAAATGTGCTAATGGGGAAATTTACACTTAAAGCTTTTATTGTTTCTACACTGCTTATAGCGGTTATGGGATTTATGTATTTAAAAAGTAAGGATACATCAAAAAGTTTAGAGGATAATGTTTCTGATAAAATGCTGATTAAAAAAGCAAAAGAACAAATTGATTCTATCAAACAATCTTCAAAAATTGAAGATTCAATGATGGAGTTAATCATAAGTTTAGCTGACGATCATTCTAAACATAAAAATGTTGGAGCTAAACTATCTGATGAAGAAATCTCACAAACGGAAGAAAAATTAAACAAACAACTACCAGAATCATATAAGTTGTTTCTAAAGTACTTTGGTGATGGTGCAGATTTAGTGTATAACACTCCTATTTACAATAGTAAAAAAGTAGACTTTTTATCAAATCAATTTGATGATATCAAAGAAGAACTTCAGTTAGATTCGATAACCTTTCAGAGTAAAAACTTACTTTCTTTTACTAAAAGGAATAATGATAATGGAGCTTGGTATTGGGTAACAGACAGAGCAGATAATAAAGGTGAATGGTCTTTAGTTTACTATAATTATGATGATAAAATCATCAAACATATGGTGAAAACTTTACCTGAATGGATGGCTTTATTGGTTTCTAGTAAAAACACGGTGGTTAGTAAATTACAGAATCATAGTTCTACAAGTGCGTCATCTAGTAGTCGAATCGCTTTATTTTAAATTATCTAGAATAAAATTTATCGTTTTATTCGTATTGTTATTTACAGCATAAGAATCTGTTATAAACTTTGAAGAAACTGCATAACCTTCTTTTATTAGATATTCTATATCATCAGAAAACTCCAAAGTAACTTTTCCCGTCAATAAATTACTTAAATCTTTGCCTTCAGTGTAATAATTGTATATCTTCTTTAAGCCTGTTAAGTACAAGTAATCTTTTGTAAATCCACCTCCACGATAAGCTCTTGCTGTAATATAAAACGCATCTTCTCTGTTCAAATCAAAAGTGTTGTGTAAAGACCTAAATGTTTTTGAAAAAGAATATCCTTTTGCTAAACCATTTACTGCTAATACACGATACGCCAATTCCTTTAATCGTTTTAGAGTCAAGTTTCCTGACATATATTCACTAAATACTGCTAATCCTTCTTGAGTTTCAACATTATTAGGAAAACCATGAGAAAATATTTTTAATGGATGTTCTAACGCGTTCATTGTTGTGACCATATGAACACCAATTTCATGGTTAGTTAAAATTCCCATCTCATTATCTGAATAGGTATAATTTTCATTTAGCACTAACGATCTTGTGCTGTTTAAAACCATGGCAATAGCACTCATTTTTTTCGAATGCTTTACGTTAAAATCAAAATCGTAATTTTTACCGTAATCTATAAATAATTGCTCTGCTTGTTTTGAAGTATATCGAGGTTCAAATGAACTGTCTAAAACATCTTCATCTTCAAAATGAAGTATAAACTTTGCATTTTCAACATCTGCTTCTGTGGGTGAACCAAAAGATCTTAAACTATTGTAATAAAACTTTTTTCCTTCTCCAATGGTTTCAATACATTGAATTAAACCTGAATAGAAATAGATGATTTCTTCATATAAATTACGAATTTTTTCATCCTCAATATCTTCTAAAGGCAATGCAAAAAACTCACTATGTAATTTGAATTTATCAAAGTCTCGTTCGGGATATAAAAAGTTTGGGTCTGTTAGATATTTAGAAGCAAAAAACTTTTGTTTTTCCTCTTCAATATTAACAGGATTTACATATCTAAGAAGTTCTATCTCTTTTACAAGCTTATCAATTCGCTTGTCAATTTCGAATAACTTTTGTGTTTTTACAGAAGAATCAATCATCATTTTCAAAAAATCAACACTGCAAATTTATGATTTATGTCTAGTATAAAAATCTTTTGCGTGTTCTTTTAACATTCTATCTAAATAAACCTTTACAGCTTTTACTACTTCTGGATAAATAACTTGTTCCAATTCATCACAATAAACTTTTGCTATTTCAGTAGCTAACACTAAAGTATGATCAAACTTTTCAGTGATGAATTTTAAAAAATATCCGTTTCCTTCAAAAGTATCATTAATTTTTGAAGTGGATTTAATTTCGTTTGGTAATGGCATTTGTTCTAATAGCAATCGCCAATTTTCTATATCCTCTTTAAATCTATCATTATCAACATTTGCTGTACCTAAATTCCAAGTTGGCACTTCTCTATCCCAACGTTTCCAATTATAGCTATGCATATCGTAAACAATGCAACGATTATGCTTTTCTTCTATTTTAGAAATTAAAGCTTCAACCACTCTGTAAAATGCTTGGTGTTTTGCCAAACTTTTCTCTTTCATTGTTTCTGGTAAAAAAGTCTTCCATAATTGTTTACCCCATGCATCATCGTAAATAGCAGATTCTGGAGCTCTATTTAAATCGTATTCGAAACGAGAATCTAGACCAGCAATAACAATTGGGTTTGAGTCTACCATTTCCTTCGTGCAAGGATCTTCCTCGTACCAACGTTCATATTCTGAGTGTAAACAATTATCCCAAAGTTCTTTTCTGAATTGATGACCATCATGAACCGCAGCACATACGAAAGGAACATATTCTTCAATTTTTATTGTAAAAGAATAATTAGAAGCAACAGCCTCAAATAACTCTTCAGCATTAATTTTTTGAATAATTTCCTTTACCGATAACTTCTCCATTTACTTCAGAATTTTTTGAAGTGCAGCAAAGATTTGCTTTTCCATTTTATCAACAGTACCATCGGCAAAAAACACTTCTTTGATATCGTTAATTAAACTTCTTTTCTCTTGGTCAGAATATTTATTCATTAATAAATACTCTTTAATATTTTCAATAATATCTTCTTCCTTATCAAAAACTATTTGAGTATGTACTTTATTAAATGTTTTCTCATCCACTTTCGAAAGAATATACTTTCTCTCCTCCTCTGTTTCTAAAAAGTTACATTGTGCTGCATATAGTAAAACATATGCTTCGAACTCAGTTCTTGTCCATTCTATTATCATAATTACTGTTCGATAGGTAAATTTGGTATACTTGCCCATTCTGTCCATGAACCATCATATACCGAGTAGTTAGTGTTTCCTGTAATTTCAAGAGCTAACGCTAATATACAAGCTGTTATTCCCGACCCACAGGTAAATATATAATTTTTACTGTTTGTATTAATTGAATTAAAAATTTGTTGGAGTTCATCCTGACTTTTCATTTCGCCATTATGCTGTACTTCCGTATAAGGTAAACTTAAAGAATTCGGAATATGACCACCTTTCAAATCCTTTCTTGGTTCAGGTACTTTTGCTAAAAATCGATCATTGGATCTAGCATCAGCCACACAAAATTCTTGAGAATTAATATTTTCCAAAACCACATTAAAATCTACGACTTTGCCTGAAGTTTCTTTAATTTCAAAGTTCCCTTTATTTAAATTCATTTCATTTGGTTGAACAACTTTGTAACCATTTCCTTTCCATTTCGGTAATCCTCCATTAAGAACAGCAACATTTGTAAAACCAAATAACCTGAACAAAAACCAAGCTCTTGGAGATGAATACACTCCCAAATCATCATAAATAATAACACAAGAATCATTATTAATTCCTAATCTCTGTACTTCTTTCTCAAAATGTTCCGAAGTTGGGACTGTATTAGGAAACTCGCCTTCTTTATTTAAGAATACACCTTTTAAATCAAAGTTAATCGCACCAGAAATCTGAACTTTTTCAGAAGATTCCTCAAATGATCCCACTTTTTTAATAGTTGCATCTAAAAGAACTAAATTCTCAGCATCTATATTCTTGTGTAACCATTCAACGGTTACAACTGGTGAAGAAATATTAAGCTTCATTCACTTGTTTCTTTAAATCAGTCATTCTTCTAAAAGCTGCATTCTTCTCTAAAATTTTGCTTTCTAGAAAATCAACAACTTTTTCTTGAAGTTTAACTTTTGAAACTTTATTGATATATGTTATTCCTCCAGGACTCATTACATTTACTTCTACCAACTTTCCATTGATAACATCAATACCAACAAAATAAAGTCCGTCTTTAACCAGTTTTGGTCCAATTTTCTTACACAAAATTTTCTCTGCTTGAGTTAATCTGTGTTTTTCCACTCTACCTCCGGCTGTAACATTAGATCGATGATCTTTTTCTCCTGGAATCCTTTTCATTGCGCCAATTGGCAGACCGTTCAACATTAATATTCTTACATCTCCTTTTTCTGCTCCTTCAATATACTCTTGTAAGATTACATAATCTGATGATCCATCACTTTTACTGATGTAAAAATCTAACAATGAGTTAATATTTCCCATTGCTGATTTCTCAATTAAAATAACTCCTGAACCTCCATAACCATTCAGTGGTTTCAAAATCATTTTATCCGCTGTAGATTCCTCAATAGTTCTAATCAAGTAATTCTTATTTTTAGATACGTGAGTTATAGGTATGATTTCATTATTTGGATCTTCAAAAACTGCCGTATACAATTTATTATTTGCTTCCCTTAATCCTTGAACAGAATTGATAATAAAAACATCATCTTTAACCGAATCAAGAAAATTCAACATTAATGGATCTAATGGTGGATTTGCTCTCATAAAAATTGCATCAAAACCAGCTAGAGGAAGCATCTCTTCTCTTGTTGTGGCTTTTTTATAATACGATTTATGAGAAGAAGGAACTTTTTCCATTCTGTTTATAATCGTACAAAATGCATTGGTAACACTATTTCTAATAGTCAAATTAGAAGGCGTACATATTGCTACTCCATGCCCTCTTTTTGCACATTCATGAATTAACGTTAAAGAAGAATCATTCTCTGGTTCAATTTCTTCCCAAGGATACATTAAAAAACAAATATTCATCTGCAATACAAAGTTTTAGTTAGTTTACTTTTTAAGCTAATTTGCTAAAAAAACACCAAATGCTTTTTCAGCATTGGTGTTCATAAAAATAATCTTTTTTTAAATATGTAAAAGAAATAAAATTACTTTACTTTATCATAGTTATCATCCCAATTCTGAGGCTTTGGATCACCAAGTTTACCAACAGATTTTGCAACTAAAGTTGCTACTGTTGCATCACCTGTTACATTAATAACTGTTCTACACATATCAAGAGGTCTATCCACTGCAAAAATTAGTGCTAATCCTATTGCTAATTTATCAGCTGGAAAACCTACAGCTTCCAGTACAATAACCAACATTACCATTCCTGCTCCAGGAACTGCAGCAGAACCAATTGAAGCTAATAATGCTGTTAATATAATGGTTAATTGATCTGCAAATGATAAATCAAAACTTAATGCTTGAGCAATAAACACCGCTGCAACAGCTTGATATAAACTTGTTCCATCCATATTAATAGTTGCTCCAACAGGCAATACAAAACTTGAAACTTCCTTATCAACTCCTACATGCTCCTCTACTCTTTCCATAGTAACAGGTAACGTTGCCGCACTTGAACTTGTTGAAAACGCTAATAATTGAGCTGGACTGATTTGTTTTAAGAACCAAAATGGATTTTTCTTTACAAAGATGCTCATAATAACCGTATAGAAAACAACCATTAATAACAATCCTGACACTACGGTTAATCCATATTTTAACAACGCAAATAATAAATCTGGATCATTTGAAGAAACCACAACATTTGCTAATAATGCAAAAACTGCATAAGGTGCAAATAACATGATTAAATCAACCATTTTTAGTACTACTTCATTTAAAGAATCAAAGAAGTTTTTCAACGGTTGTGATTTTTTTTCTCCAATCAATAACATAGAAATACCAAAGAAAATAGTAAAGAAAATTACTTGTAGCATTGCTTTGTTATTGCTCATTGCCTTCATAGCATTGTCTGGCACCATATCTACTAAAAACTGTAATGGACCACTATTCTTTTGACGCGATGCTTCAGCTATTTTAGCTTGTACACCATCACTATTTGCATAAGTTTGAGTTAGTTTATTTATTGTTTCTTCAGAAATACCTTCTCCTGGCTTAACAATATTAACTAGTAATAATCCGATAGTAATAGCAATTACGGTTGTTCCAATGTAAATTCCGATAGTTCTTAATCCGATATTTTTAAACTTTGAAATATCTTTTAAATCGGAAATACCTTTGATTAAGGAAGCGATAATTAACGGTACGGCAATTAGTTTTAATAATTTTACGAATATAGATCCGAAAGGTTTTATCCAGTTTCCAACAAAACCTGCTCCGCCTTCAATTGAAGTCATTACAACTCCAAAGACAATACCAAGCACCATTCCTATTAATATTTTCCAGTGTAATGCTAATTTCTTCATTTGATTATTTTGGTTTGAGTAATGTGTGTAAAAATATAAAATTGATCACAATTAAAAATATACCTTGTTTACAAAGAAAATTCAAAAAAATTGTGACTTTGTTTTTGTATCTTGTGTCAATATAACTGTATGAGTATTAATAAAAATCAAAAAAACATTAGAAAATGGAAGGAATCTTAGACTTATTAAACAGCCCAATGGGAAAAACTATTATTAGCGGTGTTGCTGGATCTACTGGACAAGACAGTGGAAAAACAGGAAGCGTTTTAACAATGGCTTTACCTGTATTAATGAAAGCAATGCAACGTAACGCTGCTACTCCTCAAGGTGCAGAAGGTTTAATGGGTGCTTTAAACAAACATGATGGAGGAATTTTAGATAATCTTGGAGATTTATTCAATGGTGGAGTAAATCAAGATGTTATTTCTGACGGAAGTAAAATCTTAGGTCATGTTTTAGGTTCTAAACAACAAGGTGTTGAGCAAGTAATTGGACAAAAAACAGGAATGGATATTGGTGCTGTTGGAAATATTCTTAAAACGGCTGCTCCAATTTTAATGGGAGTTTTAGGAAAACAATCTAGACAAAGTGGATTAAGCAATTCAGGAGGAATTGGTGACTTACTAGGCGGAATGTTAGGTGGTAACAGTTCTCAACAAGAGCAAAGTTTCCTTGAGAAAATTTTAGATGCAGATGGTGACGGAAGCGTTATCGATGATGTAGCTGGTATGGTTTTAGGTGGAAGCCAAAAGAAATCTGGAGGTTTACTTGGTGGACTTTTAGGTGGATTATTCGGAAAGAAATAAGATTCAATCTACATAATAACAAAAGGGTAAACACACTTGTTTACCCTTTTTCTTTTATATACTTTTGCGCCCGTAAAGTTTAAATTAATGTTTTCGTGGAAAAACTAAAAGCACGTTGGGGTTTAAAAACAAACTGGGATGTTATTGCAGTATTTATTGTATTTGCAATTAATGGATCTTTGTCTGCTTACATAGCAAAACCTGTTACTCATTTTTTAGGATTATCTCCAGAAACATTAAATCCTTGGATTTATTATCCACTTCGAATTCTTTTAATTTTCCCTATTTATCAAACTACTTTACCAATTATTGGTTGGTTATTCGGGCAGTTTAGTTTTTTCTGGGAATTTGAAAAGAAGTTTTTAAGCCGATTAGGATTTGGATTCTTATTCAACAAAAAAAGCTAAACTTCTATAGTTTTCTTTACATCATTATTTTCTGAAGAAATCACATAAGTATAAATCCACATTAATGTAAATGTTGGAATGATATCAAGCCATGGAAGTGCCTCCTCTACGAAGGACACTACAGCTGCTACTTTTCCTTTTTTTCCTTTATACATTCTAGTCATTAAATAAGCAGAAACTGGTGCCCAGATAACATCTGTAATTTCAGCAAACCATGGAATTATAAATGATACATAACCTATGAGATCGAATACAATTCCTAATAGTAATTTTAAATATTTATTTTCTTTATTCATATTCTGTATTAGTTCGTAAATTGCTTAAATCAATTTTCAAGCCACTTATTAGACACAAAATTCGATAAAAGTAACAGTATCAATGGAGTTTTCTTATTTCAAAAATCAAATTAATCAATTAAAAAGCAATTCTTTAGGAGGTTTAAAATCGCAATTCAAATTAGTTCCAGAATTACGAATTAAAATTTCTGAAGAAAAAATAAGGAAAAGTAATCCTAGAAAAGCAGCTGTTATGGCACTCTTTTATCCAGATGAAAGTGGAGATACTCAATTCTTATTGACAAAACGTGCAAGTTATAATGGCACACATTCGGCTCAAATTAGCTTTCCTGGCGGTAAATACGACGAAGTAGATGATTCTATGATGGAGACCGCTTTGAGAGAATTGGAAGAAGAAGTTGGTGTTTTACAAAACTCTGTAGAAATTATTCGTCAATTATCAGACACCTATATTCCTCCAAGTAATTTTTTAGTAACTCCATTCATGGGTTTTCTTGAAAAAAAACCTGAATTCATACCAAATGAGGAAGTTGCCGAACTTCTTGAAATTGGAGCTAAAGACTTGTTAGACAATTCAAATGTATCATCAATAGTATTAGAAACTTCATATATGAAAGAAATAGAAGTTCCTTGTTTCAAGTTTTCCGATCATATTGTTTGGGGAGCAACTGCAATGATGTTATCTGAAATAAAAGATTTATTGAAAGAAATTGAATGAAAATGTTTTTTTAAATTTGTTTAACTAAAATAGTTTTTATGCCCTTATTTAAGAGGAATCCTTTTGGACATATTTTATTTATTAAACGTTTTCTAATTCAAATTTTAGGAGCAATATCTCATAGTAGATATAGAAGTTTTAACAATTTACAAATTGAAGGATCAGAAGTACTTAGACAATTACCCGATAAAAATGTTCTCTTCATTTCTAATCATCAAACATACTTTGCAGATGTAGCAGCAATGTTTCATGTATTCAATGCTTCTTTAAAAGGTAGAGATGATAATATTAAGAATGTTGGGTATTTATGGAAACCTAAGTTAAACTTATATTATGTTGCTGCGGGAGAAACAATGAAATCGGGGTTATTACCTCGAATTTTTGCCTATGTAGGTTCTGTTTCTGTTGAAAGAACATGGAGAAGCTCTGGTAAAGATGTAAACAGACAAGTAAAAATGTCGGATATTTCAAATATCGGAACAGCTTTAAAAGACGGTTGGGTAATCACATTCCCACAAGGAACAACTACACCTTTTAAACCAATTCGTAGAGGAACAGCGCACATTATAAAAACTTTCAAGCCGACAGTAGTTCCTATTGTTATTGATGGTTTTAGAAGATCTTTCGATAAAAAAGGATTGATGATAAAGAAACGTAATGTTTTACAATCAATGGTAATTAAAGAGCCTTTGGAAATTGATTACGAAAATGAAGACGTTAGTAGTATTGTGGAGAAAATTGAATTTGCTATTGAACAACACCCTTCTTTCTTAAAAGTATTAACTCCTCAACAGTTAAAAGAACAAGAAGAGTTTATTGAAAGTAGAAGTTTTTGGGGCGTAGATAACAAAAAGAAAGATAAAGAAAACACAGAAGAATATTAAGAATAAATTATGTCAGAAAATAAAACCATATTAACTAAAGATTCAATTGATTTTTTAGAGAAATATTTAAATAATGCAGCTCCAACAGGTTATGAGTGGGAAGGTCAAAAAATTTGGATGGACTACTTAAAACCGTATGTTGATGAATTTATTACAGATACTTATGGTAGTGCAGTTGGAGTTATCAATCCAGATGCAAAATATAAAGTAGTAATTGAAGGTCATGCTGATGAAATTTCTTGGTATGTAAATTATATTTCTGATAAAGGACTTATTTATGTGGTAAGAAACGGTGGTAGTGATCATCAAATTGCTCCAAGTAAAGTGGTTAATATTCATACTAAAAACGGAATTGTAAAAGGAGTTTTTGGATGGCCAGCTATTCACACGAGAGATAAAGGAAAAGAAACTCCACCAAAACCAGACAACATTTTTATTGATGTAGGATGTTCAAACAAAGAAGAAGTTGAAGCTCTTGGAGTTCATGTAGGTTGCGTTATTACGTATCCGGATGAGTTTCATATTTTAAATGAAAACAAATTTGTTTGTCGTGCTTTAGACAATAGAATGGGTGGATTTATGATTGCAGAAGTTGCTCGTTTATTACACGAAAACAAAAAGAAACTTCCATTTGGATTGTACATTACAAATTCTGTTCAAGAAGAAATTGGATTACGTGGTGCCGAAATGATTACAGAAACAATTCAGCCAAATGTAGCTATTGTAACTGATGTAACTCATGATACTACTACGCCAATGATTGACATGAAAAAGCAAGGTCATCAAGAAATTGGTAAAGGTCCAGTAATTGCATATGCACCAGCAGTTCAACAAAAGTTAAGAGATTTAATTATTGAAGGAGCTGAAGAAAATGATATTCCATTCCAACGTTCTGCATTATCAAGATCTACTGGAACAGACACAGATGCTTTCGCTTACAGTAATGGTGGTGTTGCCTCTGCATTAATTTCTTTACCACTTCGTTATATGCATACAACTGTAGAAATGGTACACAGAGAAGATGTTGAAAACGTTATTAAAATGATTTATCACGCGTTATTAAAAATTGAAAACGGAGAAGATTTCTCTTACTTCAAATAAATAACAACAAACATAGTATTGTGTCATTTTGAACAAGTTCGAAAATCTAGGAAAGATTTAACAACTGTTCAGAATGACATTTTTTATTTTTATGGAAAATACATCTAATATGAGCTTAAGCAACCAAAAGCATTTATTCGATATTCCTGAAGAAATAACCTATCTTAATATAGCGAGTCAATCTCCATCATTTAAATCAAGTGAAACTGCAGGAATAAAAGCAGTAAAAGAGAAAACTCGACCTTACTTAATTACTACTTCTCGTTATTTTGATCCTATAATACAACTGAAAAAACTTTTTGCTGAAATAGTTGAAGTCGAAGATTATAACCGTATTGCTTGTATTCCTTCAGTGTCTTACGGCCTTTCAACAGTTGCTAATAATATTCAATTTCAGGAAGGAGATGAAATAGTTTTAGTTGAAGAACAATTCCCTAGCAACTATTATGTTTGGGAGAAACTAGCGCAACGATATAAAGCTGTTATTAAAATTGCAAAACAACCAGATGCTATTCAAGGCAAAGGAAAACAATGGAACGAAAATATTTTAAACGCAATTTCTGATAAAACAGCAGTCGTAGCAATGGGAAATATTCATTGGGCGAATGGAACATTATTCGATGTAAAAGCTATTAGAAAAAAGACTTTAGAACACAATTCTTTATTAATTATAGACGGAAGTCAATCTGTTGGAGCTTTACCTTTTTCCGTGAAAGAAATTCAGCCCGATGCTTTAATTTGTGCTGGATACAAATGGTTATTTGGACCATATGGATGTGCTTATGCCTATTTTGGTTCTTATTTTGATAATGGAAATCCAATTGAAGAGAACTGGACAAACAGGTTAGATAGCGAAAATTTAAGTGGTTTAACCAATTATCAATCGGAATACAAACCACTTGCTAATCGATATTCGGTAGGTGAACATGGAAGTTTTATTTATGTTGAAATGCAAATTGCTGCTTTAACAGAATTATTGCGATGGAAGCAAATGGATATTCAAAACTACTGTGAAATAATTACTTCATCAAGTGTCTCCAAATTAAAAGAAGCTGGTTGCTTTATTGAAGATTCAGACTTTAGAGCCAAACATTTATTCGGCGTTGAAATGCCTATTTCAATAAACCTTGTTTCTTTGAAAAAGAGATTAGCGAAAGAAAACATCTTTGTTTCCTTTAGAGGAAATTATATTCGTATATCATGTCACGTATTCAATACTGAAAAAGACATAGAAAAACTAACTAATTGTATTATTACTGAATTAGCTTAATTATGGATGAATTAATTGATATTGTTGATGAACAAGGAAATTATACCGGTAAAACCTGTTTAAAATCTGAAGCTCATAAATTTGGCTACTTCCACCCTACGGTTCATATTTGGTTGTTTACGAAAGAAGGAAAAATATTACTTCAGAAAAGAGCTTTAACTAAAAAAGTGTTTCCTGGTTTATGGGATATTTCCGTTGCCGGACATATAGCTGCCGGAGAGGTTATAGAAACAGCTGCTCTTCGTGAAGTTGACGAAGAAATCGGATTTAATATTCTTCCCGAGAACCTAATTAAAATAGGAACACGAAAACATCAAGTAAATCATGCTAATGGGATTATAGATAATGAATTCCATCATGTATTTATTTCTGAGTTAACCGTTCCTGTTTCAGCTCTTAGGATTCAAGAAAGTGAAGTAGCGGAATTGAAACTTTTTGATTTAGATATTTTAAATAACACTTCTCAATATGAGAATGTACTTTTACCAGAGTATAGTGCATATTATAATTCGGTTTTTAATGCAATTAATTCTTTGTTAAACAGATAGTTTAATTACTTTTGCGGCATAATTTAAAAACTAAACTATTAACACCATGAAAATCAGTAAGCTATTACTTTTATTCATATGTACTTTACCACTTTTCAATTGTACAGGAAGAAGTCACGAATTCCCTGTTGAAAAACAATACTGGGATATCAATGATTACAATCAAATTATTAGAGAATTACGTTATGGTTATCAAGACAATGAAACCAAACCAACTTTAGATAATTTAGAGAAAGGAATTATCGTTCAAAAGCTAATTGATAAGCAAAATTATAAAGTAATTTTAGACGATACTACAATCAACATTAGACAAAGAAATAAGTTTGCGCATGATTTCTTTGATCAATGGAAAAACATGACTGGTATTTACAACCAAAAAGATGTTAATGACAAGTATGTTTATGGGAAAGAATTACTTTCTGTTTGGCATTTTGGTTTACAATTTCATATGGATTACTTTACTGTGGGGGATAATGCAATCCGTACTTTTTCTGCAAATGCAAATGATGAAAAAGTGATTAATAGAATTAATCATAACATGAATGAATTAGTGAAAAACTTTAGTAATTACATGGATTTAATTCGTGATGAAGATGCTTTTTATGAAAACGAAAAGGAGTTTTTCATTAAAGGAATTGACACGTATTTCACAGAATTAATCATGCAACATCCTGAAGCTGATTACGCTCGTGTTGAAAAGAAAGCAAATGCAGTTTTGAAGAAAATTAAATCAAAAGAAATTAAAACTTCTTTAACTGCCTTATTAGAATCAATCAACTTTATCAAGTTGAAGCAAACGAATGCATAGTAAAACTTTACTCATTTGAATGAAAATTTAGTCGCTGCTTTAATTCTTTTAATTTACTTCTCTCCTATTTTTTATCAACTTACGATTGTAATAAGAGAAAGTAAAAAAGGGAATAAACTACCCTTAAAAAAGTTATATCGTTTTTTAAAAATTAGTATGCTTGTGCTAATACCTTCATTGGTTTTCTTTATTATAATTAGTCATACTAATTATTTAAATTATCAAAAACCAATGAAATTTAGTGAATACGATAAAATTACTTTTGAAAATTTTAAAGGATTAAATTTCTTTAAAAAGTCTTTATACGGAAATACAAGGTTTGCATATATAGTTACTAGTATTGATTCAGATATAGAGGAAGATTCAGTTTCTATAGATGCACTTTTTCATCCTTCGAGATCATTCGTTTATAATAAAAAGACTTATAGTAAAGACCTTTTAAGTCATGAAAAATATCACTTCAAGATTACCGAGCTTTTTGTAAGAAAAGCCAAAGAAAGAATTTCTAAATTGAAGACTAAAAATAAAAGTAATATAGATTATATTCTCAATTCTATTGAAAAAGAAGAAAGTAAATATCAACAAGAATATGACTATAACACGTTTCACAGTTATGTACATAGCGAACAAAAACGATATGAAAGAGAAATAGATAGTTTATTAACTTTGCTGAATCATTTTAAAAAATCAAAAATTACATTACATGAAAAAAAATAAAGTAATACTAATACTTTTAATTGCTATTGGATTTGCAAATTGTGCAGAAGAAAAACACAAATTTCCAATTGAAAAAAGATTCTGGGATTTAAATGATTATGACAAAGCTATTCTTGATTTAAGATTTGGATATTTAAACGATGAAAAGAAACCAACATTTGACGATCCCGAACAACGAATAATTGTTCAAAAACTAACTGACGAACAAAACTTCCAAGTAGTTCTTGACGATACTGAATTAGGTTTAAAACATAAAAACAAAGTTGCTACTGAATTCTTTTCCCACTGGAAAGATATGTCATCAATCTATCAAGAGAGAGATAGAAAAGACATGTATGTCTATGGAAAGGAAATGTTAGCTGTTTGGCAGTTTGGACTAGGGTTACAGCTGAGATATTTCAAACTAGGTAATGATGAAATTATAGAAGGTTCGGATGATCCTAATTCTAAAGAGATAAGAAATCTTGTAAACTCTAATGTGAATACACTTACTACAAATTATACATATTACTTGAGTTTAGTAAATGAAGAAAAATCTTTGACAAAAAAGGAACAAGATATTTATGCTAATGGAATTTCAAAATATTTCACAGATTTAGTAGAACTTTATCCTAATGCAAAATACGATTCTCTTAAGGAAAAAGCGAGTTTAATGCTAAATAAGACAGAATCAAATTCTATTAAAAGTGCTTTAACTAAACTAATAGCTTTAATAGATTCTAAGAAAGTAAAAAAGGAGTAATTCAATCCTTCTATTTTCAATAAAAAATCAAAACTCATCTTTTTAAGGTGAGTTTTTTTATGATTAAATATCTAATTATTCAGGTTATTTTTTTAATT